>JANNGS010000061.1:0-110370 GCA_031403995.1 Thermoanaerobaculia bacterium | reverse complement strand
CCTGATCGGCGTCATTCTCCTGATGGGCATCGTCGCCAAGAATGCCATCCTGCTCATTGACGTCGCCAAGATGGCCGAGGCCACGGGCATGCCGCGGCAGCAGGCGATCATCGAGGCTGGGCGGCAGCGACTGCGGCCCATCCTGATGACCACGTTTGCGCTGATTGCCGGCATGGTGCCGGTCGCGCTGGGCATCGGCGAGGGCGCGGACTTCCGCGCGCCACTGGGCCGGGCGGTCATCGGCGGCGTGATCACGTCGACATTCCTGACGCTGCTCGTCATTCCGACGTTTTACGACGTGTTGTCGGGGATGCGGAACCGGGTGGGGGCGTGACGCTGGGACGGGTCGTGGGCGTCCGGATTGGTGCGGGCGCCGGCACCACCCTTCGCGACCCACTGGTGCGCACCGGCCGGGCTCTTCGTCAGCTCCCATTCGTAGCCGAACAGGTTCCAAAAGAAGTTGCCGCTCCACCTCGTCGGCGTGCTGGTCCAGGTGACCTCCAGACCGCTGCTGATCTGGTCCCCGCCCTTGCCCGTGCCAAAGCGGCTCTTCCAGCCAAGGCCCTGGTCCTCGATGCCGGCGCCTTCGGGCACCGGACCCAACAGTGACGCATCGCCGGCACCGTGGCACTTGCCGAAGGTGTGACCGCCCGCAATGAGCGCAACCGTCTCTTCATCGTTCATCGCCATGCGCGCGAAGGTCTCGCGGATATCCCGCGCCGCAGCGAGCGGATCGGGGTTGCCGTCCGGGCCTTCCGGATTGACGTAGATCAGCCCCATCTGCACGGCAGCGAGCGGATTCTCGAGATCCCGGTCGCCGGAGTAGCGCTTTTCACCGCCCAGCCAGGTGGTCTCGGAGCCCCAGTAGGTGACTTCTTCCGGCTCCCAGGTGTCCTCACGCCCGCCGCCGAAACCGAAGGTCTTGAATCCCATCGATTCCAGCGCGACGTTGCCAGTGAGGATCATGAGATCGGCCCATGAGATTTTCCGGCCGTACTTCAGCTTGATCGGTCCAAGCAGCCGGCGCGCCTTGTCGAGGTTGACGTTGTCGGGCCAACTGTTGAGCGGGGCAAAGCGCTGGTCGCCGCTACCCGCGCCGCCGCGGCCGTCGCCGATGCGGTAGGTGCCCGCGCTGTGCCAGGCCATGCGAACGAACAGCGGTCCATAGTGGCCGAAGTCCGCCGGCCACCAGTCCTGCGAGTCGGTCATCAGCTCCAGCAGGTCCTTCTTCACGGCCGCCAGGTCGAGGGACTTGAATTCTTCAGCGTAGTGGAAGCCCTCGCCCATCGGATCGGACAGGGACGAGTGCTGGTGCAGGATTCTCAGGTTGAGTTGGTTCGGCCACCAGTCCTGGTTCGGCTTTCCAGTGCCGGCGGCGTGGTGGAATGGGCATTTCGCTTCGGTGGACATCTGTTCCTCCTCTTTGAATAACTGGTGACAGTTTACCGATTTTCCCGGCCCGAACCGCGCTGGGTTTCGCGCAACGCCGGGGCTGAAATCTGTAAACTGTCACCAGTTATTTGGGCCTCGCGCTGCGCGAGGATGCGACGGGCGTAGCGGACGAGCAGCACGAGAATCGCTATGGCAACCACGAGCGCGGCGACCAGCGCCCACGGCACCCGCCCCTCGGAGAGGCCGCGGGTGAGGGCGTCCGCTCCGACGACGTAGAGGACCGTCCCGGGGAGCATGCAGAGCCACGACCAGAAGAGATAGGTCCGGAACGGAACCCGCGTCAGGCCGAAACCGTAGTTGAGCAGATTGAACGGGAAGATCGGCACCAGCCGGGTGATCGCCACGATGATGGCGCCGTGGCGCTCGGTCAAGCCGGCGAGCCGGCGGAACTTCTGGTTGCCTTCGAGCCAGCGGGAGACTGAATCGCGCGCCATCCAGCGCGCCAGGGCGAAGGCGCCGGCGGCGCCCAGCGTCGCGCCGACACTCACCAGCGCGACCCCCAGTACCGATCCGAACATGGCGCCCGCGGCGACCGTGAGCACGGATGCGGGCAGGGCGACGGTCGTCGCGACCCCGTAGATCAGCACAAAAACGAGCGCACCGAGCGGTCCCAGCCCGAGGATCCAGGCCCGGAGCTCGACCAGCCGATCGCCGAGACCGAAGACCTTGGCGGCGACCAGGATCGCCGCCAGAACGGCGAAGAACAGGACTGGCTTCAGCCAGCCTTGCAGGCGGACTGCAGTTTCCCCACCGTTTTCCGGGCTTGCCGCCTCTTCCGACTCGATGGTCATCGACCCTCCGCGGTCAGCGGCAAATCCTCCATCGGTCTGCCTCCAGGAAGATCGCTGTCGGAGGCGATGGATTGCGCCACCGACAGGATCTGCTCCATCTGAGAGGATACGACGCCATGGACGCTACACCCCTCTCGAAGCTCCCCGTTCTGCCGCCCGATGCGGATGACTCGGCTTTCGATCTCGCGCTACGGGACAATGGTCTGGGCCTGCTCGCCCGCGACCGGGTGACGACGCTGCAGGTGAACGTCGGCAGGCTGTGCAATCTCGCCTGCCACCATTGCCACGTGGAGGCGGGGCCGAAGCGCACCGAAGCTCTGACCGCGAAAGTCGCCGACCGCCTCCTCGAGCTGCTCGCCGCGAGCCCTGGGGTCGAGGTCCTCGACCTGACCGGTGGCGCGCCCGAGATGAACCCCGAATTCCGCCGCATGGTGAGCGCGGCGCGCGGGATGGGGCGGCGGGTGATCGACCGCTGTAATCTCACCATCCTCGAACTGCCAGGCTACGAAGACCTCGCCGGTTTTCTCGCCGCGGAGCAGGTCGAGATCGTCGCCAGTCTCCCCTGCTACAGCGCGGGAAACGTCGACCAGCAGCGCGGGCACGGCACCTTCGAAGACAGCATCGCAGCTCTGCAGCGGCTGAACGCGCTCGGGTATGGGAAACCGGGCAAACCGGGCTCGACGCTGCGCCTCGATCTGGTCTACAACCCGCTCGGCCCCGCGCTGCCACCGGCGCAGGCACCTCTCGAGCTCGACTACAAACGCGCGCTGGGCGAACGCTTCGGCATCGAGTTCCACCACCTGCTCACGATCACCAACATGCCGATCCGCCGCTTCGCCGAGCAGCTGGCGCGGCTGGGCAAGACCGAGAGCTACCGGACTCTGCTCCTGCAAAGCTTCAACCCGGCGACGGTCGAGGGGCTGATGTGCCGCTCCCAGGTGAGCGTCGACTGGAACGGCGACCTCTACGATTGCGACTTCAACCTGATGCTCCAGTTGCCGCTGCCGGTCGCCGAGGGAACGACTTGCCGAACGATCTGGGATCTCTCCCGACTCGGCGATCTCGCCGGCGGCGCCATCGCCACCGCCGGTCACTGCTTCGGCTGCACCGCCGGCGCAGGCTCGAGCTGTTCCGGAGCGCTCGCCTGAACCGCCAGCAGGTCGAAGCGTGTCGCGCCCGGTCCGACCATCCGTGAGCGGCGCCGGACCGCAGCACGACGCGACGGCACCGCGAAGGCGATTCCAGTGGCCAGCAGACGGGCGAACTGCTCCGGCGGAAGTGGCTTGCTGAACAGGAATCCCTGAGCTTCGTCGCACTCCTGCTCCTGGAGAAAGGCCAGCACCTCCGCGGACTCGACGCCCTCGGCGACCACCCGCATCTTCAGGCTCCGTGCCATGCTGATGATGGCGCTCACCATGCTGGACTCGTCCGGCGTGGTGGAGATCTGACGCACGAAGGACTGATCGATCTTCAGCGAGTCGATCGGAAACTTGCTCAAGTAGCTCAAGCTCGAATAGCCCGTCCCGAAGTCGTCCACCGCGAGCTGGACTCCGCTCGCCCGGAGCGTCTTCAGCAGCGCCTGGGTCGAGGCGGCGCGTTTCATCAGCACGCTCTCGGTCAGCTCGAGCTCGAGCGCGCGCGGTTCGAGCCCGGTCTCTTCCAGGACGGCGAAGACGCTGTCGAGGAAGCGCTCGTCGCCGAACTCGATCGCCGAGATGTTGACCGCCATCGTCGCGAAGGGCAGGCCGGCATCCACCCAGGCGCGGGCCTGCCCACAGGCCTCGCGCAGAACCCAACGGCCGATTTCCAGGATCAGGCCGCAGTCCTCGGCAACCGGAATGAACTGCTCCGGAGCGACCGACCCGCGTGTCGGATGCGTCCAGCGCAGAAGCGCCTCCGCGCCGGTGATCCGCCCGCTGCCGAGGTCGACCTTCGGCTGGTAGTGCAGCGTGAGCTCGCGCCGTTCCAGGGCCCGGCGCAGACCCTCCTCAATCGACTGGCGCTCCATCGCGCGCTCGTACATCGCCGGCTTGAAGAACTTGTAGCCCTGGCGACCGTTCGCCTTCGCCTGATACATGGCGGTATCGGCGTTCTTGATCAGCGTCTCTGCGTCCAGGCCATCGTCGGGAAAGACGCTCACGCCGATGCTCGCCGTGACGTGCAGATCGTGAAGATCGATCGAGTGCGGCTCTGCGAGTGTCTGCAGCATCCTTCTCGCGGTGATCGCCGCGTCCTCCCATTTCTCCACTTCCGAGAGCAGCACGACGAACTCGTCGCCTCCCTGCCGGCTGACCGTGTCCGTCTCGCGCACACAGGCCACCAGACGGTTGGCGATCGATTGCAGCAGCTTGTCGCCGATCGAATGCCCCAGCGAATCGTTGATGTGCTTGAAGCCATCCACATCGAGGAAGAGCACCACGACCTTGTTCCCGTGCCGCGGCGCCTGGGCGATCGCCTGGCCAACCCGGTCGTTGAGGAGAATCCGATTGGGCAGGCCGGTGAGGAGATCGTGCTCGGCGGAATGGGTCATCTGCAGCGCGATCGCCCGAGCGGCGCTCACGTCGCGAAAAACGACGACCGCCCCGGCAGCTTTCCCTTCGCGGTCATGGATCGGGGCGGCCGAGCCCTCGATCGGAATCTCGATTCCGTCCCTCTGGATGAGAATCCAGCTCGGCGGCAGGTGCATGGTCTGGTCCAGGTCCACCGCCAGCGGCATCGGATTGCGGGAGATCTCCCGGCTCATGCCGTCCAGAATCCTCAGGACCTCGGCCATGGGACGGCCCGCCGCTTCACCGAAGGACCAGCCCGTCGCCTTCTCTGCGACGAGGTTGAGGAAGGTGATCCTGCCCGCGATGTCCGTGCAGACCACCGCGTCGCCGATGGACTTGAGCGAAACCTGGGCGCGTTCCTTCTCAGCGAACAGCGCCTCTTCGAGGATCTTGCGTTCGATGGCGTAGCGCAAGGCTCGCAACAGTCCGCGGGTCTCGATGTGGCCCTTCACGAGGTAGTCTTCCGCGCCTTCGTGCAACGCTTCCAGAGCCAGCGACTCGTCGTCCAGGCCGGTCAGCACCACCAGGGGAACGCGCGGCGCGGCGGTGTGGGCCCGCCGTACCGCCTCCAGGCCCTGGGCGTCGGGCAGACCCAGGTCGAGCAGGATGAGATCGACCGCATGCTCCGCAAGGTAGCTCTCGGCGTCTCGCAGGCACTCGACGTGCGCCACTTCGGCGTCGCGCAAGCCCTCTTCGTCGAGCATCTCGCGGAGCAGACGGGCGTCCCCCGGGTTGTCCTCGATGAGGAGGAGTCGCCGCAGCGAGCTCCTGGTCACCCGGCCTCTCGCCGCTGCGGCAGCTTGGCCTTCGTCAGCCAGAAATCGTTGATGCTCCGCACCAGGCTCTCGAAGGCATCCAACTCCACGGGCTTGCTGAGATAGCAGTTCGCCTGGAGTTGATAGCTGTTCGCGATGTCCGCCGCCGACTCGGAAGTGGTCAAGATGACAGTCGGAATCACCCTCAAGCGATCGTCCCCCTTGATCTGGGCCAGGACCTCGCGGCCGTCCATTCTCGGAAGGTTGAGATCCAGCAGAACCAGATCCGGGAACGGCGCATCGTGGTGTTCCGCCTCGCGCCGCAGAAAAGCCATGGCTTCGACACCGTCGGAGGCCACGTGCAGGCGAACCGACTGGTTGGCGTCGCGGAAGGCTTCCTGCGTCAACCGGACATCGCCAGGGCTGTCTTCGACCAAAAGAACCTGAAGGGGCATAGTTTTCTCTCTGATGGTGTTGCTCAATCGCCTGGCCTCTGCTGCGGCAATTTGACCTTGGTCAGCCAGAAGTCGTTGATGCTCCGCACCAGGTTCTCGAACGCGTCCAGTTGCACCGGCTTGCTGAGGTAGCAGTTCGCCTGCAGTTGGTAGCTTTTCACAATGTCAGCCTCAGCATCGGAGGTGGTCAGGATGACCGTGGGAATGGTTCTGAGGCTTGGGTCTTCCTTGATGTGGGCCAGGACCTCGCGACCATCCATCCGCGGCAGGTTCAGATCCAACAGGATGAGATCCGGGCGCGGAGCCAGCTCGTTCGCCCCCTCGCGGCGCAGAAACGCCATGGCCTCGACGCCATCGGCAGCCACGTGCAGGTGGATGGCCATGTTGGGCAGATGAGCGGACATATTGGCGTCACGGAAGACCTCCTGGGTCAACCGGACATCGCCCGGGCTGTCCTCGACCAGTAGAACATCTAGGCGCATAGCCTCTCCTCGAAGGGCATTCAGGACTCGCTTTCACTTCCCGCCAAGGAAAAGCGAAAGGTGGAACCCTGTCCTGGCTGTGACTCAACCGTGATACTGCTGCCGTGCCGCTCGGCGATCTTCTTGCAGATCGCCAAGCCGATCCCCGTGCCGGCGAACTCCTCTCGTTTGTGCAAACGCTGGAACATGCCAAAAATCCGCTCGAAGTACTGCGGATCGATTCCCAGACCGTTGTCGCGCACCGAGAACATCCACTTCTGGTCGCCATCCCTGACCACAGAGACGTGCACTCTGGGGACTCCGGGCCCCTGATACTTGATCGCGTTGCCGACCAGGTTCTGAAACAGTTGAACGAGCTGCGTCTCGTCCGCCAGGACGGTAGGCAGGGCATCGTGGGTCACCTCTGCTCCGCTCTCCTCGATGGTGCCACGCAGATTGATCAGCGCCTGTTCCAGGGTTCTCTCGCTGGAGGTCTCGATCAGGTCCTTGCCCTTCGTCCCGACCCGCGAAAAAGTCAGCAGGTCCTGGATCAACCGCTGCATCCGGCTGGCGCCGTCCACCGCGAAGGCAATGAACTCGTCAGCGTCGGAATCGAGCCTCCCCTTGTACCGTCGCGACAGAAGCTGCGTGTAGCTGGCGACCATCCGCAACGGCTCCTGCAAGTCATGAGAGGCAATGTAGGCGAACTGTCCCAACTCCTCGTTCGAGCGCTTCAGCTCTTCCACTTTCTGCAGGAGCTGTGCTTCTGCCGCCTTCCGGGTGCTGATGTCGCGGATCGCCGCCGTCACCAGGATCCCCTCGGCGCCCTCGAGCGGGGAGAGCATGATCTCGAGCGGAAACTCCGTGCCGTTCTTGCGCCGGCCCGAGAGCTCGATCCCCGTCCCGATCTGCTGCGCCAGAGCCACCTCCGCGGAGCGCAGCGCGTCGGCGATCAGCCGCTCCGCGAAACCCTCCGGGATGATGTTCTTCACCTGCTGGCCGACGAGCTCGTCGCGGTGGTAGCCGAACTGCTTTTCCGCCTGCAGGTTCAGCAGCACGATCTCCCCGCCGGTGTCGACCACCACCATCGCGTCCGGAGCCGCTTCGAGCAGCCCGCGGTACCTGCCTTCCATCTGCGCCAGGTGCGCTTCCGCGGCCTTGCGGACGCTGATGTCGCGGATCGCCGCCGTCACCAGGATGCCCTCGGCGCCCTCGAGCGGGGAGAGCATGAGCTCGATCGGGAACTCCGTGCCGTCTTTCCGCAGGCCGATGAGCTCGATGCCCGTGCCGATCTGCTGCGCCAGAGCCTCGGCCGCCGTGCGCGTGCCGTCGGCGATCAGCCGCTCCGCGAAACCCTGCGGGATGATGTTCTTCACCTGCTGGCCGACGAGCTCGTCGCGGTGGTAGCCGAACTGCTTCTCCGCCTGCAGGTTCAGCAGGACGATCTCGCCGCCGGTGTTCACCACCACCATCGCGTCCGGCGCCGCTTCGAGCAGCCCGCGGTAGCGGCCCTCCATCTGCGCCAGATGCTCTTCGGCGGCCTTGCGGACGCTGATGTCGCGGATGGCCGCCGTCACGAGGATCCCTTCGGCGCCTTCGAGAGGCGAGAGCATGATCTCGATCGGGAAGGCGCTGCCGTTCTTGCGCCGGCCGATCAGCTCGATGCCCGTGCCGATCTGCTGGGCGAGCGCCTCGGCCGCCGTGCGCGTGCCGTCGGCGATCAGCCGCTCGGCGAAGCCTTCCGGAATGAGTCGCTTCACCGGCTGGCCGACGAGCTCGTCGCGGCGATAGCCGAACTGCTTTTCCGCCTGGACGTTCAGCAGGACGATCTCCCCGCCGGTGTTCACCACCACCATCGCGTCCGGCGCCGCCTCGAGCAGCCCGCGGTACCTGGCCTCGGACTCCTTGCTCGCGCTGAGATCGTGGCTGATCTCGGAGAACCCGCGCAGCTTGCCTTCCCGGTCGTGCAACGCCGCGAGAGTGACATGGGCCAGGAACTGCGACCCGTCTCGCCGCATGCGGATGGCCTGTTCCTCGTGCCTGCCGCTCGCCGCGGTCATCCGGAGGAGCTCTTCCGGCCAACCGCGCTGGACATCCTCCGGAGGAAAGAAACAGGCGAAGTTGCGACCGAGAATCTCGCCGGCCGGGTAGCCCTTGGTTCTCTCGGCACCGGCATTCCAGCTCAGCACGAGGCCCTTGGGGTCGATCATGAAGATCGCGTAGTCCCGCACGCCGTCGAGGAGCATCCGGTATTTCTCTTCACTCTCCCGCAGCTCTTCCTCGACTGCCCGTCGCCGCGAGCTGTCGCGCTGGACGCTCACGAATGCGCCGACGACGACCAGCAGGCCCACGAGGTCACCGAAGATCAGCACGGACTTCGCCTGGCGCAGGCGCAGCTGCGCATCCGCGCTGCGCAGCGCCAGCAAACGCCACTCTTCGTCTCGCAGAGTGCCGACGACCGCTTCGAGATCCTGCATGAGACGCTGGCCGGTTCCCGTCCCGACAGCCGCGGCTGCCGCTTCGAGCCCGCTCCGCCGGCGCAGTTCGATGACCTGTTCGCCGAACTGGATCTTCTGTTCGACCAGACTCCCGAGCGCTGCGAGATGCCGCTGCTGTCCCGGGTTGTCCGCTACCAGCCGGCGCACATTGTCCGCGTCTTGACTGGACCGCTCGACTCCGGACTGGAAGGTCGTGAGATAGGACGCCTCGCCGGTCAGGGCGAATCCACGTGCGCTCGACTCGACGCTCTGGGTCGCGGCGAGCAGGCCCTGGAGGCTCTCCAGAACCTCGTGCGTATGCCGCACCCGCTGCTCGCTGTCCTCGGAGAGCACCAGCCCGCGATGGGAGACGATCCCGGCGGCGAGCAGGGTCAGGATGGCTGCGGCGAGAGCGACCTGTACCGCCCGATTCACGAGAGCCTTGGGCATTCTTCCCTTCACTCGCCAGAGTCGCCACCGCCCGAACGGACTGCGGGCAGCAACTGAGCGCGCCTGGCTGGACGAGGCGCGAAATCACAGCGGGACGAATCCCGGCCGAGTGCGGTCCCGGCCACGGCGCCTGCAGCGAACTCACCCATCGTCCTCGCCGCAGGAAGAATCTAGTGGTCTGCGGGCACCGCCGTGAAGCGCAATTTCTACTCCCGACCCGGATCGCGAACTCCGTAGAAACTACCCAGATGCCGAGCCGGCTGCAGGAGCGTCGCTCGATGACTCCCGGGCGCTTTCGCGAAACAGCTCGAGCAGCGACCAGGCGACGGCAAAGACGGCCGGACCGACGAGCAAACCGACGACTCCGAAGACCTTCAGACCCCCGAGAACCGCGAAGAAGACGACCAGGTCGTGCAGACCGCTGCGCCCGCCCACCAGGCGCGGCCGCAGGACGTTGTCGATCGTGCCGATGACCAGAGCGCCCACGGCACAGAGTGCGATCGCCTTCCCGCTGTGGCCCGTGACGAGGAGCAGGATCGCCGCCGGCAACCAGATCGCTCCGGCGCCGACCATCGGGATCATGGCGAAGAAGGCCATGACGACTGCCCACAAAATCGGTGACGGCAGGCCCAGAATCGCAAACATCACACCCCCCAAGGCCCCTTGCAGGAATGCGATCGCAATCACTCCGAACACGGAAGCGTGAATAACCTCCACGGTCCGGGCGATCAATCGGTCGCTCTGCTGCTTCGAAAGCGGCAACAGGCCGCGCAGAGCACCTTCGAATCTCTCGGCATCGCGCAGCAGATAGAAGAGGCTGAACAAGATGAAGATGAATTCGACGACCCCTTGCAGAAATCTCCCGACCAAGCCGACGGAGCGCTTGACGATGGCCTCGCCGAGAAGCGTCAGACTCGCCCGGACGCGCTCGCCGTCAATGCGCTCCACGACCGGGAACCGCGCTCCCAGATCGGCGCGCCAACGACCGGCACGGGCCTGCAGCTCAGGATCATTTGCCCACTCGCTCCACTTGCCAGGTGCTTGATCGATGAGGTCGGCGACCTCGCCGGCAACGGCGAGAGACAGGAAGCCGACCGGCAGAAGCACCGAAACGACGGCCACGATCAGCGTCACGCCGGCAGCGAGATTGGGTCGATGGGTGAGCGCCAGGAGCTTGCGGTTCATGGGGGCGAACATGAGCGCCAGCACCAGCGACCAGAGAATGACCGCTGCGAATGGCTGCAGCACCCGCCAGCAGAGGTAGCTTGCGACACCGGTCAGGACCGCCAGGAGGACCCATGTGGAGCCCCATCGCGAGCGCCCCGAGTCCACACCGACGGCGTTATCCATGCCGCGAGTCTACTCCCCTGCTGGTCGCAGATTGCGCCTGATCCAGGCTGCGGCGGCGTTCGCTGCGCAGAGTGTCCTCGGCGCGGTCGGAGTCGTGATCGGGTGGCTGAAACCGAAGTAGGATGTCGCAGGAACGTCGCCACCTTCGCACAATCCCCTCGGTTGCGACGTTCGACCGGAAAGGGAAGATGTCCGAGCCCGAAGGCAGCACAACCCAGGAGCGGTCCGATCCGGCCACTGGCGAGGCTCTTATCGTCGCCATTGAGGAATCGCTTCGCGGCATCGCCCATGACCTGAACGGTACGCTCAACAATCTGGCGCTCAATGTCGAGCTTCTCGACAGGCTCACCGCGAGCCCCCCCGGCCCCAACGACGAGGAGAGACGGGCGCGCCACCTGGCGAACCTCCGTCGCGCCATTGGGGAGATCCAGCAGATCGTCGAACGGCGGCTCACACCCCTCGGCCGGAAAGGTGGATCTGACACTTCCATCTGATCCCGCCCCGCGCAGGAAGTCCGCCGGCGCCCCCGACCGATCCCGTATGATTCCTTCTCCGATGATCGACGCCCAGAAAGCCCACACCGCGCAGCTGCGCGCCCTCGTCGTCGAGGACGATCCGGATTCCCGCGACGCCCTGGTCGAGGTCATCGAACGCGAAGGCTTCCAGGCGACCGCAGCTTCGAGCCTCGCGGAGGCCCGAGCTCTGGTGGCCTCGTTCCGGCCGGAGCTCGTCCTGGTCGATCTCTTCCTGCCCGATGGCAGCGGCCTCGAGATGCTCGAGATCCCGCTCGAGGGCGACGCCGCCGCTCATCCGGATGTCATCGTCGTCACCGGACACTCGTCGGTGGAGACCGCGGTCGACGCGCTGCGGCGCGGCGCGGTCGACTATCTCGTCAAGCCGCTCGATATCGCCCGCTTGCGCACGGTCCTGCTGCAGACCTCCGGCCGGCAGCAGCTTCGCGGCGAGATTCGCCAACTGCGCGAGCGGCTTCGCGGACTCGGCCGATTCGGCTCGATGGTAGGCGCGTCGCCGGTGATGCAGAGGCTCTTCGATCAGATCGCACGCGTCGCTCCGACCAGCGCCTCTGTCCTGATCCTGGGCGAGAGCGGGACCGGCAAGGAGCTGGTCGCCGAGACCGTGCACGAGCTCAGTCGACGCAGCGCCAGGCCGATGGTCTCGGTCAACTGTGGCGCGATCTCCGCCAACCTGATCGAGAGCGAGCTCTTCGGCCACGAGCGCGGCAGCTTCACCGGCGCCGATCGCGTCCATCGCGGCCACTTCGAACGCGCGGACGGCGGCACCCTGTTCCTCGACGAAGTCGGAGAGATGCCTTTCGATCTGCAGGTGAAGCTCCTGCGCATCCTCGAGACGGGCGCCTTCTCCCGGGTCGGGGGCGACCGTCCGATCAAGGTCGACGTGCGGATCGTCGCCGCCTCCAACCACGATCTCGACGTCGCCGTCTCGGCGGGAAAATTTCGCAGCGACCTTCTCTACCGCTTGAAGGTCTTTCCCGTGAGCCTGCCGCCGTTGCGCGAGCGCGGTGCGGACCTCACCCTCCTCATCGACCATTTTCTCGCCGAGATGAACCGCGCCGAAGGCGCGAGCAAGAAGATCTCGCCCGCGGCGCTCGATCTGCTCCGCGCCCACGATTGGCCCGGCAACATCCGCGAGCTCAAGCACGTTCTGCAACGCTCCTTCATCCTCTCCGACGATGAGATCACCCCGGACGCTCTCGCCGACCTGCCGGCGCTCGCCGCTGGAGCGAAGCAGGCAGAGCGACTCGCCGTCCGGGGCATCACGCTCGAGCCGGGAATGCCGCTGGCCGATGCCGAACGCCTGCTCGTCCTCGCCACGATGGATCGCTACGGCGGCGACAAGTCGAAGACGGCTGCCGTCCTGGGAATCAGCACCAAGACGCTCTATTCGCGGCTGCGCGAGTACCAGGCTTCGGGCCATTGGACGGGAGCGCCTTCCAGGGCGACCTCGCGGTCCGACGCCAAATCCTGACGGCTCCGAAAGAACAGTCAGCCCGCCCGGGTCTCCCCGAGCGGGCCCTATGTCCTTCTCGTTCTTGAAGCCGGGCCTACTTCTTGTCGACCGAGACGACCTTGGTCACGCCCTCGACGCTCTTGGCGACCTTGGCCGCCTCCTGGCGTCGCGCCGCCGTGAAGTCGCCGCCGAAATCGAGCGACACCACGCCGCTGGCGACATCGGTGTTGACCTTGAAGCCATCCGCGCCCATCTTCTCGACGAGCGCGAGCTTGACCTTGGTCTGCAGCAAGGTATCCTCGAGCTCGGCTTCGGCCTCTCCTGCCGCTACGCTTGTCTTGCTGGGATTCGCCACATCGGCTTCGAGACGAATATCGTTCTTGACGCCGCTCACGCCGGCGACGGACTTGGCGACGGTTTCGGCGAGCTCCACCGTCTCGCGCTTGGCGACCGTGCCGGTGAGCGTGACCGCTCCGGCGACGGCATCGACGTCGATGTGCAGGCTGTCGGTGCCCAGCTTGTTGAGCAGCAGAAGCTTGACGTTCAGCGTCGTCGTCCAGTCAGCCTGGTTGTCCGCGGCATTGGCCGCACTGCCGCCGATCAGTACCGCACCGACCAGCGCCATCTTTGCGAGTGTCTTGAGTGTCATGGTGATCTCCTTGTCGGATGAGCTCTCAGAGCGGAATGTTACCCACCAGCGGCGAGCGGAAAGCCTGGTTGAATCCGCTGCGAGCCTCGCCGACTTGGAGAGCAAGAGAAGTGCCAGTTGCGAAAGGGGCTCGGCGCAACGTCTGCAACGCGCTGGGACGCCGAAGGAGAGCGGTGGACGCCGGCGGCGCCAACCTTTGTAGAACCTTCCGCTTCAACCAGCGGGAAGAGCTCTCGCCAGGTCCTCGAGCAGCGCGGCCAGCCGGTCGATGTCGACCGGCTTGACGAGGTGCTCGTCGAAACCGGCGGAGCGCGACAGGTTGCGGTCCTCGTCCTGGCCCCAGCCGGTGACCGCAATGAGCTTCATCTCGCGCCCATGTGGCGAAAGCCGGATGCGCCGCGCGGCCTCGAAGCCGTTCAGGCGCGGCAGACCTATGTCGAGCAGGACCACGTCGGGACGCGTGCGCAGCGCCGTCTCCACCGCCTCCAGGCCGTCGCGTGCGACCTCCGCCTCGTGACCCAGCAGGCGCAGAAGCATCGCGAGGGAGTCTGCCGAATCCACGTTGTCGTCCACGACCAGGATCCGGCGGCCCTTCCCGGGAGCGGGCGGCGGTGCGGCGAGGTCACCCGCCGCTCTCGCGGAGTCGGTCCGCACCTGCGCCGCGGGTTCGGCTGCAACCGCGACGATTCCGCCGTCGGTCTCTCCGACGACCGGAAAATGGACGATGAACTCACTCCCGGTCCCGACCCCTTCGCTGCGCACTTCCACACGCCCGCCGTGCATCTCTACCAGCTGCTTGACCAGATTGAGGCCGATGCCCAGCCCCCCCTGGGTGCGCTCGAGGCTGATATCGATCTGCGAAAACATGTCGAACAGGCGCGGAAGGTGCTCGGGCGCTATGCCGATGCCATTGTCGCGGATGCGAACGATGGCATGGCGGCCCTCGACCCCTACCGAAACCCGAATCCTGCCGCCGCGAGGGGTGAACTTGCAGGCGTTGCTCATCAAGTTCGAGATCGCCTGGGTGATCCTCACGGCATCGCCGTCGACGTAAAGAGGGGTTTGCGGAATCTCGACATCC
This sequence comes from Thermoanaerobaculia bacterium, assembly GCA_031403995.1. Lineage (GTDB taxonomy): Bacteria > Acidobacteriota > Thermoanaerobaculia > Multivoradales > JAGPDF01 > JAGPDF01. The sequence goes on along the minus strand of JANNGS010000061.1, from coordinate 95,911 downwards.
AGCACCTGCTCATTGTCCCTGCACAGCGGCCGGCTGACCTCGAGCGCCTGATCGAGCGCCTGACGCAGATCCATGCGCGCCCGTCGAAGCTCGAGCTTGCCCCGGCTGATCCGGGCGACATCGAGGAGGTCCTCGATCAGCCGCACGAGATGCTCCATCTGGCGGTCGATGGCTCCTTGCGCGGCGACAGCAGATTGCGGCTCGCGGCCGGCGAGTTTCAGCACCGCCACCGAGTTCCGAATCGCCGCGAGCGGATTGCGGATCTCGTGCGCCAGCATGGCGAGAAACTCGTTCTTTCGGCGATCGGCTTCCGAGAGCTCGCTGGCGAGCTTGCGCAGCTGATGGGTCGCCGCACGATCCTCGCTGACGTCACGGAAGATCAGGACCACGCCGGCCACGTTTCCCTGCGAATCGCGGATGGGTGCGGCGATGTCGTCGATCGGCCGCTCGACGCCATCCCTGCCGACCAGCAGCGTGTGATGGGCCAGGCCGACGAGGACCCCGTCGCGCAAGGCGCTGGTCGCCGGATTGTCGACCGACTGACGCGTGTCCTCGTGGACGATGTTGAAGATACGCTCGAGGCGCCTGCCCGCCGCCTCACCCGTTTCCCAACCGGTGAGCCGCTCGGCCTCCGCGTTCAGGAAGACCACCCTTCCAAACGTGTTGGTAGTGATCACACCGTCCCCGATGCTCGCCAGGGTCACCCGCAGCGTTTCGCGCTGTCGGGCGATCTCCTCGGCGGCCGCCTCGCGGGCGCGCAGGGTCTTGTCGACCAGATAGACGAATGCGCCGAGCGCCAGCAGGCCAAGCGCTCCCGCGACCAGGTTGAGGCTCCGCGAGCGGTCATAGCCGACATCGGAGGTCCGCAGGCGCTTGGTCAGGCGCTCGCTCTCGGTGCCTTTGAGCGCCAGGACGACCTCCCGAATCGCCACCATGGACTCCTTGCTGCGACTCGAGAGCAGCGCCTGGCGCGCCGCCATCAGCCCCTGTTCCTTGCTGATCAGGAGAACTGCGTCCATCTGCTTGAGCCGCTCCCGAATCAGCCCGCGCAAGCGCTGCGCTCGCGCCAATTGCGGCGGATTGTCGGCGGTCAATTTCTCGAGATCGTCGATGCGGCTCTCGGTGGCGCGCGCCGCGACCGCGAAGGGCTCGAGATAGTCGGCGTCGTTGGAAAGGATGAAGCCGCGCTGGGCGGCTTCAGCTTCGGCGACCAGCGCATGGATCTCGTCCACATGGCCGAGCACGTCGAGGGTATGGAGGACCCGTGCGGTCGCGTCGCGCTGTTCGTCGCTGGTGTTCCTGGTGACGAAGATGCTGGCGATCATCAGGGCGATGACCGCCGAGATGCCCAGGAGCAGCGAGCCGGTGAAGAGTCGTTCGTGGCGAAAGGCTCTCACGATCCACCTCCGGAGCCCCGTCGAGGGCCCGTAGCGTCCGCATCGAGACCGCAGCCCCCGGGGCCCCGGAGGTCGCGGGGCCGCTTGGCTGGGTCGAGTCTGTCAGTTTCCCGGTCGCCACGCCGCTGCTCGAATCACAGCTGCCTGCGGCCGACGACGAAAGAGACCACGAAGAGCACCAGGAAAACGAAGAAACCGACTTTGGCAAGGAGCGCTGCGGTGCCGGCTACGATCGCGAAGCCGAGCACTCCGGTGACGAGAGCGATGAGGAGGAAAGCGATGGTCCAGGGCAACATGACTGGCTCCCTTTGGAGTTCCGTCGCTCCGGCGCACGAATCCGGACGCAGCGGCGTGCGATGCAACGAGCACGAAGCAACCGGCATGCCATGGGCGCGGAGGTCACCATGCGCCCTTCACGACTCGCCGACCGTTCCGCCGCCCCCGCGCGCCGGTCGCCGACTTCAAGATCCGGCGCTAGCCCGCCGAGGAGACCGCCCGCCTCGGGAGCGGGATTGCTATCCTCGCTCCCGATGAGCGCCGAAAGAGTTTTCGACAAGGTCTCCGATGCCGTCGGCGAGACGCCGATGGTGCGATTGCGCCGCGCGGTGCCCGGCTTCGCGGGCGAGGTCTACGCCAAGCTCGAGTACATGAATCCGATGGGCAGCGTGAAGGACCGGATCGCCCGTCACATGGTCGAGCGGGCGCTCGCCGATGGCCGCCTCGCCCCCGGCGGTACGATCATCGAGGCGTCATCGGGCAACACCGCGATGGGGCTGGCGATGATGGCGATCGAGCACGAGCTGCGCTGCGTCATGGTGGTACGCAAGCAGACCAGCCCCGAGAAGATCGACGCGCTGCGCGCCATGGGAGTCGAGCTCGTGCTGGTGGACGGTGACCTGCCTCCCGACCATCCCGAGAGCTACAACCGCATGGCGCGGCGGTTGGCCACCGAAATCCCCGGCGCCTTCTTCCCCGACCAGCACAACGACCGCGCCAACAACGAGGCGCACTACCGCTCGACTGGTCCGGAGATCTGGCGCCAGATGGAGGGGCGCATCGACTGGTTCGTCGCCGGCATCGGCACCGGCGGTACCGTCTCCGGTGTGGCGCGGTATCTCAAGGAGCAGGACCCGCGGGTGAAGGTGCTCGCGGTCGATATCGCCGGCTCGGTCTTCACCGATCATTTCAAGCTCGGTCGCCGGGTGACGCCGAGCCGGACGCTGGTCGAGGGGCTGGGCGACGAGGAGATCATCGGCTGCCCGGAGTGGGAGCGCCTCGACGACATGGTGCAGGCGACCGACCGCGACGCGATCCTCGCGGCGCGCGGGCTCGCGCGCAGCGAAGCGATCTTCGCCGGCGGCTCCTCCGGCGCGACCCTCTGGGGTGTGCGACAACTGGCCGCCCGCCTCACCGCGACCGCCGGCGCAGGCACCGGCACACGGATCGCCACCCTCTTCGCCGACTCCGGCAATCGCTACCTCTCGACGATCTACAGCGACTCCTGGATCGCCCGCCAGGGCTGGGGCTGACCCTCCGCCGCTCCTGCTATCTTCCGCTCTGCGGAGACCACAGGCATGGGCAAGGAGAAGACGGGACCGGCACGCTGGGTCTTTCAGGCGCGCCAGGCCGTGGCCGACCATCGTTTCCGGGTGCGCCAGGCGGGCGAACTGCCGCCGCCGGCCGGCCGCGAATCGGGTGACACCAGCGCGCCGCTCATCTGCAAGGCCGTCTTCGAAGAGGTCTGCGTGCTCGCCAACGGCGACGTGGTCTGTTCCTGCGCCGACTCGGTCGGTCTGCGGGTCTATGGCAACATCCGCAAACAGCCGCTCGCTGAAATTCTGGCGGGCCCGATGTTCCTCGAGATCCGCGAGTGGCAGCTCGCCTCCCGGCCGGATCGCTGGTGTCCGGCGATCTCCGGCGACTGCCCGCTGCGGGTGCACCGCGCGACACCGCTCGACACCGCCCTCGGCCATCTGCCGCGGATGCTTCAGCTCGAGCCGACGTCGCACTGCAACCTCAAGTGCCCCGCCTGTCCGGTGACCGAGTTCGGCGCCGACCCGCGCTACACGGCGGACCGGACCGGGTCGCTGACGCTCCGTGAAATGATCGCCATCTTCGAGCAGCTGCTTTCGCTCGAAAAGGTGCTGTTCTACAACTATGGCGAGGCGTTCCTGCACGCCGACGCGCTCCCCCTGCTGCGCTGGCTACGGCAGAACCGGCCGCAGCTCGCGATTCACATCAGCACCAACGCCCTGGCGCTCACGGCGGCGCGGGTGCGCGAGGTCGTCGCCGAGCGCCTGGTGGACCGGATGCTGTTCGCGATCGACGGTGCCCGCGCCGAGAGCTACGCGCGCTACCGCGTCGGCGGCAAGCTCGACAAGGCGCTCGGCGCGATGCGCCAGATGGTCGCCGAAGCCACGGCCGCCGGGACGCGCGACCGCTTCGAGATCTGGTGGCAGTACATCCTCTTCGAATGGAACGACTCCGACGAAGAGCTCGCGGAGGCGCGCGAAATCGCCGCCGGGATCGGCGTGCCGATCGAGTGGGTGGTCACCCACACTCCCGGGGCTTCGCAGCGCTTCCTGCCCGGAAGCGCGGAGCTCGCAGCGCTTGTCGGCGGCGAGCGCGCCTTCCGGGCGCTCTCCTGCGACCTCAAAGGCGCCGAGATCGTGCGCGCCGGCGGTTACGAGGCGCTGCGCCATCGCGCGGACATCCGGCCGCGGACGCCAGAGCTCAGCGGACGCCCCGGCGAGCGGGTGCTGCTGCCGGTGACGGTGCGCCACCAAGGACTCGCGGTCTGGGGCGGTCCCGGTGCCGGCTCCTTCCGTCTCGGTGTGCGTCTGCTCGACGGCGACGGCAGGGTCCTGGGCGAGCTGCGCGGCGTCCAGCTTCCGGCGGGCGTCCTGCCGGGAGCCGAGCTCACTCTCTTCGTCGAGGTTGACCTGCCGCAGACCCTGGGCACCTTCCACGTGCTGATCGACCTGGTGGAAGAGGGGGTCTGCTGGTTCTCCGAGCGCGGTTCCACGCCGGCGATCTGCAATCTCACCGTGGTCGCCGAGCCGGGCGCGAGCCTTCGCCCGCCCGACCTCGTCGAACCGGCGCTCGCCGCCCTGGCGAGCGCGGTGGGCAACGCCGATCTCGCCGAGGCGCGCGCCAAGCTCGCCTCGGGTGGCGCCGTGGAAGACCTCCTGGTTCTTCTCCGCAGCCGCGACACCCTGGCACTCTCCTCCGAGCTCGACCTGCGCGCGCAACTTGGCGCCGCTCTGCCGGGCTGAGCTGCGCACCGGGAGGGGGGAGGGGGCGCGTCGGCCGGTCCTTACCAGCGCCGGCCGACGAGACTGCGCAACGCCTGTGCGAGCCGCCAGCCGCGGGAGGAGCGCATGGCGTCGAGCTCCGCCTGCAGGGCGGCGAGCTCGCGCGCGGTGGCACCGGCGCCGCGTGGAGAGTCGAGCGCGACGGTGCCGAGGCGCGTCGCCGGCACGAATCCGCCCGCAGGAACCCCGCGCACTCGTTCGAGCGGACGGGCCACGATCGCGGTGAAATCGCTGGCGAGGAATCCGGAGTCGACGATCACCGATTCGAAGGCGGCGAGCAGACGCAGGATCGCGGTGTCTTTGTCGTCGAGCGGATCGAAATTGTGGATGATGAGCTCGAGGAGCAGATTGAGGACCGTCCCGCCATAGTCGACGCGGACCGTGATCTCGAAGCAGCGCTCGAGCTCGGACAGGATGAGATCGGAGCGGATCGCCTCCGAGGGGTCGACACGGCTCCACAGCTCCACCGGCCAGCGGACGTACTCCTGCTTCACCAGGCCGCTGTTCGACGCCCTCCGCAGGGACTCCGGGAGCGCCGCGAGCAGGGCGCGCACGGTTTCCACCTGCGCCTCGGGATACTGGAATTGGCGCGGTCCGACGAACTCGTTGAGGAGCAGGGCGCCGCCCGGCGCGATTGCGTTGCGCACGGACTCGAGCGCCGCCGGAAGCTCGCGGACGTGATGCAGGGACATGTTCATCAGCACGACGTCGAACGCCCCGGCGGGCAGGGTGAAGTTGTCGAGATCGATCGGCGCGAAAGAGAGCTGCTGCAGTCCCTCCTCAGCCGCCGATTCGCGGGCAAGCTCGAGCGACGTCGGCGAGGCGTCGAAACCGATGAGCGAATCGAAAAATCCCAGCCGAGCGGCGACTTTCTCCTCGCCGGCGGTGCCGCACCCCAGGCTCGCCCAGCGGCCGCCCGTGGAAATGCCGCCACGCCGCATCAGCCCTTCGATCCAGTTCGCCTGCGGCGATCCCGAGACGCGGGCCTGGAAGACCTCCTCGAAGAGAAGTTGCGAGTCGAGCCAGCCCTGGAGGTGGTTCCGGGCGCGGACCTGGGCGGTTTCGTCCCAGCGCGCCGCCACGCGCGGATCCGCGGCGCCGGAGGACGGGCTTCCTGCAAGGATCCGGGTCACCTGGAGAGGCGTCTACTGCGGAGTGGGCGGCGGAGTCGGAGGCGGTGTCGGAGGCTTTTGGGCTTCGCCGGTCATCGGCACGAAGCGCACCGGGGCGACGTTCTTGCGCTCGATGCCGGTGGCCGTGCGGGTGTAGACCAGCAAGTCCTGAAAGAAAGAGCCGACAGGGATCACCAGCTTGCCGCCGACCTTCAGCTGATCGAGCAGCGGCTGCGGCACCTTCTCGGGCGCCGCGGTGACCAGGATGCCGTCGAACGGAGCCGCTTCCGGCCAGCCGGCGTAGCCGTCTCCGACCCGGAAGAGGATGTTGTCGTAGCCCAGGCCGTCGATCGTCTTGCGCGCGCTCTCCGACAGCGGGCCGAGAATCTCGATGGTGTAGACCTCACCCGCGACCTGCGACAGCACCGCCGCCTGATAGCCGGAGCCGGTGCCGATCTCGAGCACCTTCTCGCCGCCCTTCAAATCCAGCAGCGAGGTCATCAGCGCCACGATGTAGGGCTGCGAGATCGTCTGCTGCGAGCCGATCGGCAGAGGGAAGTCTTCGTAGGCCTGCGGCCGCACCTTTTCGGGGACGAAAAGATGGCGCGGCACCCGGCCCATCGCGTCGAGAACGCGGTAGTCGGAGACTCCGCGGCCGCGCACGACGTCGACCATCTGACGCCGCTTTGCGGCCGAGGGATCGTCCTGGGCGCTTGCTGGCATTGGGGGCAGGTAGCAGAGCGCGAACGCCGAAAGGGCGGCGAGGCGCTGGAGGGTCGAGCTCGATCGTCGGATCCTGGACACGTTCGGGTGCATTCTCGCCGTCGAAAGCTGCAAAGTTCAAGCCATGGCTCGAAGAAGATGAAGAGACCGGCATCCGGCGACTAGCCTGAGCACGGGCAGCGAGAGGCAGTCAGCGCCACCCGGCTCGGGCTGTTGCGACGTCTCGCCGCGCGGTCAGGGCACGGTCAGGTGCCACTCCGCGGTGCTCTCACCCTCGAAACCGTCGATGAACGGCATGTTCGACAGCGAGATGTCGTCGTAGAAGACGCTGGTCGAGCCGTTGGCAAACAGATCGACCGCGGCGATGTTCGCGACCCCGCCGCCGCTGATGTGGCCGGTCCAGGTGTCCGAGTAGACCGGCTGGCCGTTGTAGAAGAAGGTCTGGGTGTCGGTGTCGAGATCGATCACCACCCGGAGCTCCACCCATTGGTCGAAGACGATGCTGACGGTCGAAGCGGTCGAGCAGTCGCCGGGTATGTCGTCCACGACGGTGCCTGTCGCACTGCTGAAGCAGACCTGGGTCGACCAGTTGTTGGGGCCGCCGTCGGCGTAGGTGTTGAGCAGGATGAAGTACTGGTTCCCGGTCATGCCGGTCGGAATGTACTGCCAGGCGGTGTAGGTCCACGTCCCCGTGGTGTAGCCGGTGTACTCGTGCACGAGATCGGTGCCGGCCAGAACGTCGACCGAGTTGAGCGGGCTCCGCGCCTGGGTGCTCGAGGTGAGGGCGCCGGCGGCAGGAGAGCTGTCCCAGCCCTTCCACCCGCCCTGAAGGTGCATCTGGCTGCCGGTCACGTAGGTGTCGAAGTGGTCGATCCAGTTGACGCCCGCGAGCGGCGCTTCCACCGAGGCGAGCGAATCGAGCGCAGCGGCGGGAGCGACTGCCTGCCCGCCGCCGCCGAGCGCGGAGTTGACCGCGAGCGCCGGCGCGGCGCACAGCACCGCAAAGCCGGCCAGATAGAAAAGGGCCTTCCAGTTGGAACGTCTGTTCATCAAGACCTCCGATGTCGTTCACTTCCGATCCCAGTACGGAAGCGACTGCCTGCGAGAAAGATCGAGTCGATCGACGATGCGCCCGGTGCTTCCGAGCTCCGCCACCCCGAGCCTAGCCTTTCGCCGTACCTGACTATCTGCCGAATCTTCAAGAGCATACTCTGACTCCTGGCCGTGGAGTTCAAGCCCGGGCTCCGATTGCTAGGATGGGGTCGTGAACCCAGGGAGACTGCCGCTCGCCGAAGTCGTTGAACGCAGCGAACACCTCCTTCGGCTCTCGCCCGCCGACGCCACGATCGTCAGCTGGATTGAAACTTCGTCGAGCCTGGCGACCGAGAGTACCCGCAGCCGGCGCGCCGAAGTTCAGGCCTCGCGCGTCGTGGTCGTCCGGGTGCGCGAAGGACGGCGCACCGGCCTTGCCCGTTGCGAGGCGAGCGACGTCGGCGAGCTGCAGGCCACCCTGCGCCAGGCGCTCGCCGTCGCGCGCGCGGCGTCGATATCACCCGACTGGGAGTGGCCGCGCGGCTCGGAGGAGCCGGTTCCGCCGGCCGCGCTGGCCGGGATCCACGACGCCGAAATCGCCGCCCTCGCCCCAGCGGCGGCGCTCCAGAGGCTGCAGGCGCACGCGGACAAGCGGTCGACGTTGCACTGTTCCTGGTCGGAGCTCGATCTCGTGGTCGCCGCGACCGGCCGGCCGACCCGGGCCGCCAGCACGACCGAGATCAGTCTCGAAGCGCGCACCGGCCGCCGACCCGGCTCGGGCTTCGCGGCGGCGTCGAGTCGCACGCTCCAGGCGCTCGAGATCGAAGCGCTGATCGCGCGCGCGCAGGGCCTGCAGGCGAGCGAGATCTCGGAATCCGTGCCGGAGCCGGGAGCGCCAGCGGTGCTCGCGCCCGAAGCGGCCGTGGCGCTGCTCGAGCTCGTGGCGAGGGAGGTCTTCTCCGGCCGACGCTTCGTCGCCGGGCAGGGACCGCTCGCTGATCCCGCCGAACGACGATCCCTCTCCTCCGTCGTGCGTCTGGTCGACGAGCCCGGCGATGCGATGGCGCTCGGATTTCCGTTCGACTATGACGGCGTGTTGAAGCGCCGGCGCGAGCTCGTGCACGACGGCGAGCTCGCCGGACCGGTCCTCGACCTCGAGCTCGCGGCGCGCTGCGGCCGCCTGTCGACCGGCCACGGCGTCGCCGGCGAGGACGCCACTCCGGGGCATCCACAATGGCTGGCAGGTGAAGAGGCGGAGGCCGATCTCCTGCGACGTTCGGCAGGCGGGATCCGCATCGGATCGATCGAGAACCTGCGCTGCCTGCCAGGTCCGGGCCTGCCGTTCCGCGGCGTGGCGAGAAGCGTCCGCCGGATCGGACCGGATGGCGCGCTCGAGGCCGCCCTGCCGCCGCTCATCTGGACCGGGAAACTCCTCGACCTGCTCGCCGCGGTCGACGGTGCAGCGCGCGACCGGGCGCTGTGGATTCCCGCCACCCATCGAGCGCCGGCCGTCGCTCCGGCGCTGCGCTTGAGCGCCGTCGGCGAGCTCACCCCGTCGCGCGAGGCGCGCGGTTAGCCTCAGCCAGAGGAATCCTGCGTCGCCGACCGGCGCAGGAGGAGCACGGTCTGGTCGTCGCCCTGAGCGAGGCCGCCGGCGTGCGCGCTGACCTCGTCGTCGATGCGCCGCATGAGATCGTCGAGGGGCATCTCGCGGGCGTCGGCGAGGAGTTGCGCCAGGCGATCGAAGCCGAACTCGACGTCGTCCGGTCCGACGGCCTCGGTGATGCCGTCGCTGTACAGGCAAAGAAGGTCGCCGGGCTCGATCACCGCACGCTCGGTGCGGCAGCTCACGCCGGGCAGCAGACCTAGCGGCAAGCCGCCAGGCCCGAACTTCTCGACACCACCTCGCGCGCGCACCAGGATCGCCGGGTTGTGTCCGGCGTTGAGGTAGTGCAGCTCGCCGCTCTCGGTTTCCAGGCGGGCGGCAAGGAGCGTGATGAACTTGTTCGCCGCCGACGACGCCAGGATATGGTCGTTCAGCCGGGCGAACAGGTCCGATCCGAGCTCGAGGCGGTCGAGAAGCAGCCTCAGCGCCGAATGCAGCGTCGAGACCAGCAGCGCCGCGGGCACTCCCTTCCCCGAGACGTCGGCCAGTACCAGCCCCCAGCTGCGACCGCCGGCGAATGGGAAGAAATCGTAGTAGTCGCCGCCGATATGCCTCGCCGGCCGGTTCCATCCGGCCAACTCGTAACCCGGGATGTCGGGCGTTCCCTTGGGCAGAATCTGGCGCTGAATCTCGGAGGCGAGCTCGATCTCGCGCTCGAGGCGCTCCTTCTCGAGCGCTTGACGATGAAGGTCGGCGTTCTCCAGCGCAATCGCCGCCTGGTTCGCGAGCAGATCCAGGGTCCGCCGATCGGCCGGCGAGAACGGCCCGACGCCCTGACGGCTCTCCTTGTCACCGATCACGAGCAGCCCTTTCGGCACTCCGTCGACGGCGATCGGCACACCCAGGACATGGAGCGCCCCGGGCAGCACGCAACAGGTCGGGCGCGGCACGCCCCTGAGCAACTCCCGGGTCTCGTCGTCCTCGGGGTCGAGGCGCGCCTGGGCATCGCCGCCGAAGACGCGGTGAAGATCGAGCCGGCCGTTCTGCTTCAGGTAGAGCGCCCCGCGTCGCGCGTCGGAGAGCGAGACCGCACGCATGAGGATCTCCTCGCAAAGACGCTCGAAGTCGAGCGTCGAGGCGATGGCGAGGCCGACGTCGTAGAGCGCTTCGAGCTGCACGCCGCGGGACTTCGCTTCGAAATCCTGACGTTTGAGCTGGCCGCGCAGGACCAACTCGCGCGCCGCCGTGACCAGCGCGAGGAGGAGCGCCGGCGTCGCGACACCGGTATCCCGGGTCGTGCCGCTCCACCGCACCAGGCCGCCGCAGAACTCGAGCTGTCCGGGACCGTCGCCGAGAGCCGCGGACAGGATCTCCTCGTGCGCCGAACCGGCCGTCGCGAGCTCACGGCGGAAGCCGCCATCCTTCTGGAGGTAGAGCGCCGCGCCCCCCGATCCCGTCGCGCGATCGAGCAAACTCAGCAACTGTTCGACGAGCTCGCGGCCCTGCGGTTCGCGTCGTGCCAGTGCGAGGAGCGCGCCTTCCAGATTGTCCGAGGCGCGCCGATTCAGGGCGGCGAGAGAGGGTCCGCCGGCATTCACGGCGCGAGTTGCGTCACCGCGGTGGTCTGGTCGGGGTAGATCGAGGCGTACTGCGCGAGTCCCATGATGTGGAAGGTCTTTTCGATCGTCGGCGTGAGGGAGCAGAACGCAAGCTTTCCGTCGACCTCGAGCATCTTCTCGATGATCTCGATGAGGATCGAAATCCCGATCGAGTTGATGATCTTCGTCCCGGTCAGATCGAGCAAGAGCCTCGTGTAGCCCGACTCCAGCAACTCGTAGGCGGCGCGGGCGATCTCTTCGCCGCCCTGGTTATTGATGTAGCCCTCGGTCTGAATCACGGCGAAAGCGTCGCGGCGATCGATGGTCAGTTTGAGCGCTTCGGTCATCGTTCCCCGTCCCTTCCCTAGCGTGACTTGCTCATGACGACGGTGGTGCCGTTCGTGCCCGAGAGAATCCGCACCTCGTCCATCAGCCCCTGAATGATCTTAAGGCCCCAGCCGCGCTTGCGCGAGCCCTTGAGCTTGGCTTCGATCTTCGGCTCCTCCACCTCGGAAAAAGCGAAGCCGACGCCGCGGTCGTGGACGCTGATCTCGAGGCAGTCCGGCTCCTTTTCGCCGATCAGGCAGAAGGTGATCTCCACCTTGCGCTCCGCGGAGTGGCTGTGCTCGAAGGCGTTGATGCAGGCTTCGACGACGGCCAGGCGAACCTCGTCGACGCGGTCCGGGCTCATGCCGATGAACGCCGCCAGGGAGCTCGCGGCCTGACTGGCCACGACCTCCATGTCAGGCGCCATGGGGAGGGTCAACTTGACCTCCCGCAGCCGGGACCGTCCAGGCATCAGGTTCTCGCTCTCAGAAACTCAGAAAGAGCTGCACCAGATAGACCAGCGCCGGGGGAATGCGGTCGGTCGCGAGCAGCCAGGTGACACACCCGATAGCGACGGTTCCGGCGATCCACTCGATCGGCAACGCACGGACATCTATCGACTTGGCGGCGGACTGTAGCATGAGGAATCTCCTTGGTACGGACGGACAGAGGCAACCTTGCTGCCAGCCCCGGTTCGGCTCTGCCAAGGACGCTTCAAGCTGCTGTCGTGAAAGAACTTAGCCCGGCCGGTGAAGCGGGGCTCTGGGACGCTTCGGATTCTCGACCTGGGACACAATGTCGCAACCCTGAGGGCACGCATTCGATTCCACCGCGCCAAACGCCGAAGAGTCACGGAAGATCAGCGAATGAGCTAATTTGTCCCTTATAGGTCTTTTTGTCCCGCATGACGTAAAACGTTGAAAACAAGATATTTCTACCTGCGAAGTCAGAAACCCTTGCGGTGCAGTGTCCGGCGATCGACCCCCAGGAGCCTTGCGGCCGCGCTGCGGTTGCCGCTCGCCAGCTTGAGCACCCGTTCGATGTGCCGCCGCTCCACCGCTCCCAGATCGAGCGCCTCGGGTCCGGCACCCCGGCTCTCGCTGCCCAGGAGGGAGCGCACGAGCGCCGCTTCGACGACGCCATCCGCCAGCGAGACCGCGCCCGCGATCAGGTTCTCGAGCTCGCGGACGTTGCCCGGATAGTCATAGTCGAGGAGCTGCGCCAGAGCATCGCGCGAGATCTGCGGCACAGGGATGCCCTCGCGGCGGCAGAACTGCTCGACGAAATGGCGCACCAGCAGCGGGATCTCCTCGCGTCGCTGCCGCAGCGGCGGGAGCTCCAGCTCGACACCTTTGATGCGGTAGTAGAGATCCTCGCGAAAGCGCCCCTCGGCGACCAGCTCCTCCAGGCTGCGGTGGGTCGCCGCCACCAGCCGGGCGTCGACCGGAATGGGGCGCTCGCCGCCCAGCCGGACGATCTCGCGCTCCTGCAGCGCCCGCAGGAGCTTGACCTGCAGCGCCGGCGCCATGTCGCCGATCTCGTCGAGGAAGAGCGTCCCGCCGTCAGCCAGCTCGAATTTGCCGCGCCGCGCCGTCACCCCGGTCGCGACGCCGCCCTCGATGCCGAAGAGCTCGCTCTCGAGCAGCGACTCCGGGAGGGCGCCGCAGTTGATGGCGACGAGCGAGCCGGTCCGGCCGGACAGATGATGCAGGAGCTTCGCGATCAGCTCCTTTCCGGTACCGCTCTCGCCGCGTACCAGCACGTTCACGCTGCGCGGCGCGACGCGCTCGACGAGCTCCAGCACTCGGCGCATGCCGGGCGAAGCGGCGACGATGCCGGACCCCTCGAGCTCTGAGGCGAGCTGGCCGCGGAGAACCTTGTTCTCTTCGGCCAGGCGCTCGCTCTGCGTCTCGAGGCGCTCCATCTGGCGGGCGCCGTCGAGCGCCACGCCGGCGAGGGCGGCGACCGACTCGAGAAAACGGCGGTCCTCGAGCGAGAACCCACCCTCACCGCCGCCGCGCTCCTCCTTGTCGAGGAGAGCGAGATAGCCGAGAAAGACGCCACGGTAGCCCAGGGGGGTCGCGATCAGCTCGCGGAAAGGAACGCCGGCGAACACCCCCTGCCGGCGCACCAGGGTCTGCCCTTCCGCCAGGAGCTCGCGCCAGACCGGCTGCGCGAGCAACTCGGCGCCGGTCGGCCGGTCGTCGGGCCAGCCGACGACGGCGAGCGCGCGGCTGCCGGCCGCAGCCTCGCGCGTCACCGCCACGGCGACGGCCGGATCCAGGACCGCGCAGACGCGCTCGAGGAGCTCGTCGACCAGCTCCTGCTCCTGGCGCTCGGCATGCAGCTTCAGCGCGAGATCGTAGAGCGTCTCGAGCTGCAGCAGCCGCCGCCGATCGGCAAAGGTCGCGGCCCCGGTCACAGGGCAATCCTACGCCCGCTCGAGGCTTTCGTGCTTCAGCGGAACTGCAGGTGCTCGCGGATCCGTTGTGCGAACACCGCGTGCTCGCCGACGGCGACGTCACTCGGGAAGCGGGCCTGCGAGCGGCCCCAACGCTCGAGCCACTCGGGGCCCAGGAGATCGTGGCGCCGCCCGGCGACCTGCGCGAGGGGATCGACCGCAGAGGCCGTCAGCGCGATCGTGCTCTCGGGCCGGCCGTCGGTGGGGCGCCCCCTGGCAACCCAGAAGCCCGCGCCCAGCATGGCGACGCGCGCCGCCGTGGAGGCGGTATAAGTAAAGAGCTCGACGGCTCTCCCGTCGCAGGCGACGTGCAGACGCTCAAAGATCGACAGCGTCCAGGCCTCCGGGTGCGTCGGCCCCGAGAAGAGGTCATAGAACACCAGGTCCGGGGCGAACGGCGCCCGCGCTACCGTCTCCGCGAAGTCCCCTGAATGCAGCCGCCACTCGAGGCCCGCGTGCGTGCGCGACGTCCACTCACCGGTGGCGAGCAAGGTGGCGGGCCCGCCGTGGCGCAGGTACGGAAAGTGGCGGTGGTTGCGCAGCGCCAGGCGGAGCGGGTCGAGGTCGGTCTCGAAGCTGACGATTCGGAGCCCGCGGAGGCCGCGGACCCCGCCGCCCCTTCCGATATCCGCGCTCGCGGCGGCCTCCTCGTAGCAGTGGATCGCCGCCATCGCATTGGCCGCGGCGCCGAGCCCCACGTCCCAGACCACCAGCGGCTCCGCGGCCGCTGGATCCTCGCCATCGCGCAGGCGCAACCGCTCTCGCAGGCCCGACTGCTCGACGTACAGGCAGCGGGCCTCCTCCATGGGTGGGGTGCGCGCGTGCATGATCTCGCCCGAGGCAACGTGGCGAATGCTCGCGAAGCCCGCGGGCGCCATGTGCACAGCGTAGGCACCTTTGGCCAATGCCGCCATTGCCTTCGATACCGGGACCGTTCGCACGCGGGACCGCCGCACGGGGTTGTCCAGGTCGTCGGCACTGAGCGCGTCCCGCCTTGCGCTGTACAGGGCTGCGAACCTGTCCGTCAGGATGCTCTCCCGGATGTCGCGCATCAGGCGGTGGTAGAAGTGCAGATTGTGTTGACCCAGAAGCTGCCAGCCGAGCGGCTCACGCACCTTGATCAGATGGTGCAGATAGGCGCGGGAGTGGCGCGGGCAGGTCGGGCAGTCGCAGTCCGGATCGAGCGCCAGGTCGGACATCGCGTGAACGGTCCGGCGCATCTGCAGGTAGCCGCGCGAAGTAAATACCCCGCCGCGCTGCGCCACCTGCGTCGGGATGATGCAGTCGAACATGTCGACTCCACGGTGCACCGCCTCCAGGAGATCGAGGGGCGTGCCCACGCCCATCAGGTAGCGCGGCTTGTCCTGCGGCATCTGCTCGACGGTGAGCGCGCACACGTCCTCGCGCTCTGCGCGACCCTCGCCCACCGCCAGGCCACCGATGGCGTAGCCATCGAACGGCATCTCGGCCAGGCGCGCCGCACACTCGCGCCGCAGGTCGGGGAAGAGCGCGCCCTGGACGATGCCGAAGAGGCCCTGAGGAGACTGCCCTCGCGCAGTCTCCCGAGCAGCCCGCCGAGCGTTCAGACAGCGCACCGCCCAGCGCGCGGTGAGCTCGGCCGCCGCGTGTGCGGTGGCGAGGTCGGCTGTCGATGCCACGCAGTGGTCGAAGGCCATCATGATGTCGCCGCCGATGGCGATCTGGGTTTCGATGCTCGACTCGGGGGAGAGCAGCACGGTGCGGTGATCGACGTAGCTGCGGAAGGTGGCTCCCTCCTCCGAAACGGTCCGCGCGCTGGGGAGAGAGAAGACCTGGTAGCCACCGGAGTCGGTGAGCACCGCGCGCGGCCAGCTCATGAACCGGTGGATGCCCCCCATGCGGCGCAGGACCTCGACCCCGGGACGCAGCATCAGGTGATAGGTGTTCGCGAGCACCACCTGCGCCCCCGAGTCGAGGAGCGTTTGCGGTAGCTGCGCTCTCACCGTGGCCTGGGTGCCCACCGGCATGAAGACCGGCGTCAGGACCTCGCCGTGCAGGGTTTCGAGGACCCCGGCGCGCGCGCTCGACCCGCGCGCCGTCGCGACCGTTCGGTAACCGTGCTGAGGCCTATTCATCCCGGGAGCAGGGGGCTTCTAATTGCGAGCTGGCGCAGTCCGCGCGGCGAGGGAGCGGGCGAGGTATTGGCCGGTGTAGCTCGCCTTGACCTTCGCGACCTGCTCCGGCGTGCCCGCTGCGACGAGCTCGCCGCCGCCGGAGCCGCCGTCGGGACCGAGGTCGACGAGCCAGTCGGCGGTCTTGATGACGTCGAGATTGTGCTCGACGACGATCACCGTGTTGCCCAGGTCGACCAGGCGGTGCAGCAGCTGCAGGAGCTTCCTCACGTCGTCGAAGTGCAGGCCGGTGGTCGGCTCGTCGAGGAGGTAGAGGGTTCTTCCGGTCGAGCGCTTGCTCAACTCGGTCGCGAGCTTCACCCGCTGCGCCTCGCCGCCGGAGAGCGTGGTCGCGGACTGGCCGAGGTGGAGGTAGCCGAGACCGACCTCGGCCAGGGTCGCGAGAATCCGCTCGACCGCCGGAATGTTGCGGAAGACCTCGTAGGCCTGCTCGATGGTGAGGTCGAGGATCTCGGCGATGTTCAGACCCTTGTAGCGCACCGCCAGCGTCTCGCGGTCGTAACGCTTGCCGCCGCAGACTTCGCAGGTGACGTAGATATCGGGCAGGAAGTGCATCTCGATCTTGATCTGGCCGTCGCCACCGCAGGCCTCGCAGCGTCCACCGGCGACGTTGAAGCTGAAGCGCCCGGCCTTGTAGCCGCGAGCGCGCGCCTCCTGGGTCATCGCCATGAGATTGCGGATCTGCCCGAAGACGTTGGTGTAGGTCGCCGGATTCGAGCGCGGCGTGCGGCCGATCGGGCTCTGGTCGATGGCGATCACCTTGTCGAGGTGCTCGACTCCGGTCAGGCGATCGTGCTTTCCGGCGAGCTCCGACGCTTCGTAGAAGTGCCGCGCCAGGGCGCGATGCAGGATGTCGTTCACCAGGCTGCTCTTGCCAGAGCCGGAGACACCGGTGACCACCGTGAAGGCGCCGAGCGGGAACTCGACGTCGAGGGCGCGGAGATTGTTGTGCCGCGCGCCCTCGATGACCAGCTTCTTGCCGTTGCCGGCGCGGCGCTTCTTCGGCACCGCCACCGCCAGCTCACCGCGCAGGTACTTGCCGGTGAGCGAGTCCGGCGCCTCGGCGACCTGCTCCGGCGTCCCGCAGGCGACGAGCTCTCCGCCGTGGATGCCGGCGCCAGGGCCGAGGTCGAGCACCCAATCCGCCGCCAGAATGGTGTCCTCGTCGTGTTCGACGACCAAGACCGTGTTGCCGAGATCGCGCATGCCCTTGAGTGTCGTGATGAGGCGGTCGTTGTCGCGCTGGTGGAGCCCGATCGACGGCTCGTCGAGCACGTAGAGCACGCCCATCAACTTCGAGCCGATCTGGGTCGCGAGACGGATGCGCTGGCTCTCGCCGCCCGAGAGCGTGGCGGAGGAGCGGTCGAGCGTCAGGTAGCCGACCCCGACATCGTCGAGGAAGCCGAGCCGGTCGCCGACCTCCTGCAGGACTTTGGCGGCGATCGAGCGCTCGCGATCCGAGAGCCTGAGGGTCGGCACCATGCGGCGCAGCTCCGCCACCGGCATCGTCGTGAGCTCGTCGATGGCGTGGCCGACGACGGTGATGGCCAGCGCCTCGGGGCGCAACCGCCGCCCCTTGCAGTCGGGGCACAGGCGCACCGACATGAACTTCTCGATCTCGCCGCGCACGACCTGGGACTCGGACTCGCGATAGCGGCGCTCGAGCATCGGCACGACGCCTTCGTATTTGCCCTCCCACTTGTAGCTCGATTTCTTGCCCTTGAACTCGAACTCGAGCTCCTGTTCGCCGCTGCCCTGCAGGATGACCGCCCGGGCCTTGGCCGAGAGCCGGTTCCACGGCGTGCGCAGCGAAAAGCCCATCGCCTTCGCCAGGGTCTCGATCATGCGCAGGCGCCAGGACTTCGAACCGGGCTGGAAGAGCGACAGGGCGCCGGCGTCGATCGAGCGCTGGGGATCGATCACGACCTTCTCCGGGTCGACCCCCATGAGAGTGCCGAGACCGGAACAGGTCGCGCAGGCGCCGTACGGGCTATTGAACGAGAACAGGCGCGGCGTGATCTCCGAGAGGCTCGTGCCGCAGGTCGCACAGGAGAAGTTCTGCGACAGGGTCTCTTCCGGAAGCCCTTCGGGGGCGGCGACGACCAGGCCGCTGCCCACTTTGAGCGCCGTCTCGAGCGAATCCGAGAGCCGCTTGTCGAGGCCGGGCTTCACCACCAACCGGTCGACGAGGATGTCGATCGCGTGCTTCTTCTGCTTGTCGAGCGCCGGGATCGCCTTCGACAGATCGAACGTCTCGCCGTCGATGCGCGCCCGCAGGAAGCCCTGCCGCGCCATTTCCATGAGCTGCTTCTTGTACTCGCCCTTCTTGCCGCGCACGTACGGCGCGTAGAGGAGGAGCTTGGTGCCGTCGGGGAGGGCCGACAGCCGATCGACCATCTGCTGCACCGTCTGGGGCCGGATCTCCTCGCCGCAGCTCGGGCAGTGCGGGACGCCGATCGAAGCGAACAGCAGCCGGAGGTAGTCCTGGATCTCGGTCACCGTGCCGACGGTCGAGCGCGGATTCCGCGACACCGACTTCTGTTCGATCGAGATCGCCGGCGAGAGGCCGTCGATGCCGTCGACGTCCGGCTTCTCGACCTGCGGCAGGAACTGCCGGGCGTAGGCGGAGAGCGATTCGACGTAGCGCCGCTGCCCCTCGGCGAAGAGGGTGTCGAAGGCGAGCGACGACTTGCCCGAGCCCGAAACGCCGGTGATGACCACCAGCTTGTTCCTGGGGATCTCGAGGTGCAGATTCTTGAGGTTGTGCTCGCGCGCTCCGCGAACGACGATCGCATCCATACGGACGCGCGACTCTAACACCGGGCGGAAATGGCGGCGGTCCGTCTACCAGCGGTCGCCGCGGCCGCGGGTGGCGCGGTCCATGGCGGTGGCGGCTTCGCGGTCGAGCTCTTTGGTGCGTTCGGTCTCGCGCTTGTCGTAGAGCTTCTTGCCCTGGACGAGGCCGATCTCGACCTTGATGCGGCTGCCGCGCAGGTAGACCTGGAGCGGCACGACGCTGTAGCCCTTGATCACCACGCGCCCGGCGAGCTTGTCGATCTCGCGCCGCGACAACAGGAGCTTCCTGGGGCGGTCCGGCAGGTGGTTCTCGCGGTTGCCGTGCGAATAGGGGCTGATGTGAGCGCCGACCAGGAACGCCTCGCCGCTCTTGAAGTCGACGAAGGCGTCGGAGAGCTGGATCTTCCCCGTGCGCGCCGACTTCACCTCGGTGCCGGAGAGGACGATCCCCGCCTCCAGCCGCTCGTGGATGAAGTAGTCGAAGGCCGCCCGGCGATTGCTCGCCAGAGGGCGCACCTGTGGGATCTTGTCGGTCATCTGGAGTTCGATTTCGCCGGGTGCAGCAGGTCCGGCCGTGGCCCAGTCTATCGTCACCGGATGGTAGATTGACGGCGCATGTTCGCCTGGTCCAGCTTCCTGATCCTCGCTCTCGCGGTGGCGGTCTCCGGCGAGCCCGTGCTCGACGAGCTGCAGGTGACCCTGAACGGCGGCCAGGTGCTGGTCGGCTTCCACCTCGCCAACGGACTCGATGCAGAAACGCGCGAGCGCATCGCCTCCGGCCTGCCCACGAGCTTCGTCTACGAGCTCGAGCTCAAGCGGGATCGCAAGCACTGGTGGGACCGGGGTCTCGACGCCACGGTCCTCGAAGTGGTCGCGATGTACAACGCGGTGACCCGGGAGTACCTGGTCAATACCAAGCAGGGGGGCCGGCTCATCGAGAGCCGCACCGTGCGCGACGAGGTCGAGCTCGAGCGCGCGATGACGGTCTTCGAGAGCTTCCCCGCCTTCACCCTCGACGGCGACCGCGACAACTCCCGCTTCCTCGTCCGCATACGCGTCGACCTGGGACCGGGGGCACTGCTGGGTTTCATCCCGTACCAGCGCTCCACCGCCTGGAAGGAATCCAACAAGGTCCGTCTGCGCTCGCCGGAACCCTGAGGCCGACGTGGACCTGCGCGAGCGTTTCGAGCAGCACCGCAAGGACGGCCGGTATGTCGCCGCCGTTCTCGTCCTGGTGCTCGCCGTCCTGACGTTGATCTATTACCTGATCCAGCGCGGCCGGGACCTTCCTTCGGTGCTGGTCACCAACAAAGTGCTGCTGTTCGTCCTGGTCTACGCCGACGCGCTGCTCATTCTGGTCATCCTCTTCGTCCTCGCCCGCAACATGGTGCGGCTCTGGCTCGAGCGCCGCCAGCGCGCCCTCGGAGCGCGCTTCAAGACGAAGCTGGTGGCGACCTACGTCGGCCTCTCTCTCGTGCCGGTGCTGCTCCTCTTCTTCTACGCCAGCGAGCTCCTGCAGGGCTCGATCGAGCGTTGGTTCTCGAGTTCGCTGCGCACGGTCCTCGAGCAGAGCAGCGCCGTCGCGCAGTCGCTGCAGCAGGAGATCGGGGACCGCAACTACCGCGAGGCCCTGCGGGTGGCGCGGCGGCTCTCGGGAATGAGCCTCGAGGAGACCGCATCGCGCGCCACTCTGGCGACGCGGCTGGCGCAATGGCGGGACGAGTCCGGAGTCGCCTTCCTCGGCGTCTACCTCGAAACCGACTTCATCCACGCCGTGATCGACCCGCAGTCCGGGCTCGACGACCTGCCGGAGGTCGGGCGCGCTTTCCTCCTCGAGGCGGCGGAGAACGGGCGGTCGAACCGGGTCCTGCTCCCGGCGGGCAACCGCGGCCGCCTGATCCTCGCCGCGGCCGTCGGTGCCGCTCCCGGCGGCACGCGCCGCCCGGTTGTCGTCGCAGGGACGCTCCTCGATCCGGTGACCAGCGGTCAGAGCGAAGAGCTGATCCAGTCCTACCAGACCTATCGCCAGTTGCAGGTGCAGAAGCGCGATTTCGCCGCCAGCTACTGGCTGATGTTCGTACTGGTGACGCTGCTGATCCTGCTCGCCTCCTCCTGGGTCGGGCTCTTTCTCGCCCGCCGCCTGATGCTTCCCATCCAGGCGCTCGCCGAGGGCACCCGGCGGGTCGCGAGCGGCGATCTCGACCACCAGATCGAGGTCGCCGCCGACGACGAAATGGCGACCGTGGTCGAGTCGTTCAACGGCATGACGCAGGAGCTGCGGCGCAACCGCGAGGAGATCGTGCGCAGTCACCGCGAGCTGGTGGCGGCGAACCTCGGGCTCGCCGAAGAGCGCGCGCTGGTGGGCGCCATCCTCGAGAATCTCGCCGCCGGCGTGATCGCGCTCGCGAGCGACGGCACGGTGCTCTCGGCCAACTCCGCCGCCCTCGGCCTGCTCGCCCGCAAGGAGGGCGAGTTGATCGGCCGGAAGCTCTCCGAAGCCTGGAGCGGCTCCGAGCGCTCGCGCCTCGAGCAGCTCATCGAGACCGGCCAGGACCATTCCCGCGAAGCGGCCGAAGTCTCTCTCGTCCTCGGCGGCGAGCGCCGGACCTTCGAGGTCAAGGTCTCCGACCTGCGCGACGGCGCCGGGCGCGAGACCGGCAAGATCGTCGTGCTCGAGGATCTGTCCGACCTGATCAAGGCGCAGAAGCTCGCCGCCTGGACCGAAGCCGCACAGCGGATCGCCCACGAGATCAAGAATCCGCTCACTCCGATCCGCCTGGCAGCCGAGCGCCTGCGGGTGAAACATCGCGAAGGGGCGCCGGAGATCGGCGAGCTGCTGGAAGAGAGCGTCGCGACCATCGTCCGCGAGGTCGGCAAGATGCAGGCCTTGGTGGACGAGTTCTCGCGCTATGCCCGCATGCCCGGAGCCCAGCTCGCTGCCACCGCCATCGAGGGCCTGGTCTCGGAGGTGGTGGCGCTCTATCGCGACGTCAAGCCCGGGGTCGGCATCCGCACGGAGCTCGCGCCGGACATCGGCGAGATCTGGGTCGATCCGGAACAGCTGCGGCGCGTGCTCATCAACCTCCTCGACAATGCGCTCGAGGCGACCGAGCCGCCCGGGGACGTCGCGGTCCGCGGCGAGCGCCGGGGAGAGCGGCTGATTCTGGAGGTCGCCGACGCCGGCACCGGGATCGCGACGGAAGACCGCGGGAAGCTCTTCCTGCCCTTCTTCTCGCGCAAGAAGCGCGGCACGGGGATGGGTCTCGCCATCGTCCATCGCATCGTGAGCGACCACAACGGCGCGATCCGCGTCGCCGACAATCTCCCGCGCGGCACCGTTTTCACCATCGAGCTGCCGGCCCGATGAACGATGAGGAGGAAGCGATGAGATCGCTTCTCGTCGGCACTGCCGGCCATGTCGATCACGGCAAGACCGCGCTCGTGCGCGCGCTCACCGGCATCGACTGCGACCGCCTCGAGGAGGAGAAGCGGCGCGGCATCACCCTCGATCTCGGCTTCGCGCACCTTCCGCCGGCCCCCGCTGTGGGCAGTGCCGCGGGGACTGCGGCCGGGAACGCAATCGAGCTCTCCTTCGTCGACGTCCCCGGCCACCAGCGCTTTCTCCACAACGCGCTCGCCGGCCTTGGCGGCGTGCGACTTCTTCTTCTGGTGGTCGCCGCCGACGAGGGCATCAAGCCACAGACGCGCGAGCACCTGGAGATCGCCGAGCTGCTCGAGCTGCCCGGGCTCGTCGTCGCACTCAACAAGATCGATGCCGTCGACGCCGAGACCGCCGAGCTCGCCGAGCTCGAGCTCGCGGAGCTCCTCGCCGGCACCCGCTTCGCCGGCGCTCCGATCCTGCCGGTCTCGGCCTTGACCGGCGCCGGCGTGCCGGCGCTCCGCGAGGCGCTCGAACAGGCGGCCGCGGCGCTCGAGCCGCTGGACCGCGACCTCGATCCCGCGCGCCTGCCCGTCGACCGCGCCTTCCTGCTCAAGGGCCAGGGCGTGGTCGTGACCGGCACTCTCATCTCCGGCACGATAGCCCCGGGCGACTCCCTGGAGCTTCTGCCCGCGCGCCTCGCCACCCGCGCCCGTGCCATCCAGGTTCACGGCCGGCCGCGAGCGGCCACCGCCGGCGAGCGCACAGCGGTGCAGCTCGCCGGTGTCGACCTGCCCGCTCTCGCGCGCGGCATGGAGCTCGCGACGCCCGGCGCGCTGCGCACCACGCGGCGTCTCCTGGTGCGCTGGCAGATGCTCGCGAGCTCTCCCGTCAGACTCGAGGGTCCGCTCCACTCCGTCGCCGTGCGGGTCCATCTCTATGCTTCGGAGATCGTCGGAATGGCGCGAGCGATCGCCGAGGTCGGGATCGCTGCCGGCGAATCGGGCCTGGTCGAGATCGCACTCGCCTCTCCCGTCGTCGCGGTCCGCGGCGACCGCATCGTCGTCCGCCGCCCCTCTCCAGCGGCGACCATCGGCGGCGGCACGATCCTCGATCCCTGGTGGCGGCGCAAGCGCCGCGGCGATCCCTCCGAGCGCCTGGCTGCGCTCGCCGGCGACGAACGCTCCGCGCTCCTGGCGTGGGCCGGCGAGGCCGCCGAGCGCGGGCTCACCGTGGCCGCCGCCGCCGCGCGCACCGGCCGGAGCGCCTCTCATACAGCGGGTCTCCTCGCTGGACTCGAAGCGGACGGAGAGCTCGTGCGACTTCGCCTGGAGGCTTCGGACGACCGCAGCTCCGCCGGTTCGCCTGCCCGCTTCCTGCGGCCGGAGATTCTGGAGAGCGTGCGCCGGGGCGCCCGCGCGGCGCTCGCCCGCTACTTCGCGGAGCGCCCTCTGGAGCTGGGCCTGGGGAAGACCGCGGCGGCCCGGCTCCTCCTGCCTGCCGCAGCGCGGGCGCTCGCGGAGCTCTACTTCGCCCGCCTCCAGGCGGCGGGCGACCTCGACCTGGCGGCGGGCGACGTGCGCTTTCCCGGGCGCACCGCCGAGCCGCCGGCGGCGCTTTCGCCGCTCGCGCGCGCACTGGTCGAGCGCTACACCGCGGCGGGGCTCGCACCGCCTTCGCCCGGCGAGGTAGCTCGCGCCCTCGATGCCAAGCCGCAGATCGTCGAAGGCCTGATTCAACACCTGGTCAAGCGCCACGAGCTCGTCCGGCTCTCTGCGGGCCTCATCTTCGCCAGCGCCGCCATCGCCCGGCTCGAGGCCGACTTGCGCGCCACCGGCTGGGAGCGCTTCTCAATCGCCGATTTCAAGGATCGCTTCGGCCTCTCCCGCAAGTGGGCGATTCCCCTTCTCGAGCACCTCGACGGCAGCGGCGTGACGCGGCGGGTGGGCGAGGAGCGCCAGCTCCGCCCCCCGACGAGCCGATCCAAAGGACTGGAGCCGAGCCCACAGAGCTGAAGAAATTCGCCCCTCCAGAAGCCTCCAGGAGGCACAGAAAACGAGCACAAGCCTCGCCGTTGCAACAGTTAAAGGCATTCCTTCCCGCCTGCTCCGGAATTGGCACCGATCTAGCGATAGACCCCTGCAGCCGGGCACCCGCGGTGTACGCGGAGGGCGCGGCAGCAACTACGAAGGGGGTATCTCGATGAACAAGTTCCAAAAGGTAGTCGGACTGGCCCTGCTCGCTGGCGTGGCCTTTGCGGGCCTCGCCATGGCGCAGGGCATCCCGACCGGCCGTCTCTCCGGCCGCGTCTCCGATTCGGAAGGCAATGGCGTCCCGGGCGTGACGGTCGAAATCGCCTCGCCGGCACTGCAGGGCGTGCGTATGACTGTGACCGACCTGAACGGCGACTATGTCGTGCCCAGCCTGCCGCCGGGCGAATACGCCGTGACCTACACCATGGAAGGATTCGACACGCAGAGCCGCAACTCCCGGCTCGCCTCATCGCAGGCCGTGCAGTTGGACGTCAACATGTCCCTGGCGGCGGTCTCCGAGACGATCGAAGTGACCGGTGAGGCCGTGACGGTCATCTCCAAGGACAACACCAACGCAACCACGATTTCGCAGGACATCCTGGACGAGCTGCCCGGAGGCCGTACGCAACTCGCCGCGGTGGCACTCGCACCTGGCGCGGCGTCGACCGGACCCGGCGGCGCGATCACCCTTTCCGGCGCCCAATCCTGGGAGAACAATTACTCGATCAACGGCGTGAATGTGAACGACAACGTCCGCGGCCAGCCGAACGCCCTGTTCATCGAAGACGCCATCGAGGAGACGACAACGTCGACCTCCGGTATCTCGGCCGAGTATGGCCGCTTCTCCGGCGGCGTCATCAACACGGTGACGAAGTCGGGCGGCAACGATTTTCATGGCAGCTTCCGGGACAGCTTGACCAATCAGAGCTGGAACAGCGAGAACCGCTTCTCGCCCGAGCCCGAGGACAAGATCCGTGGCGTCTACGAGGCGACCCTCGGCGGACGCATCGTGCGCGACAAGCTCTGGTTCTTCCTCGCCGGGCGTCAGCTGAAGACGGATGCAGCGGCGGCGACCTCGATCCTGAACCTTCCCTACAACGCGACCAACGAGCAGGAGCGCTACGAGGGCAAGCTCACGTTCTCGCCGACCTCCAATCACCGCATCACCGGCTCTTACATCGACGTCAAACAGGATCAGTTGACCGGCCACGGCGGCCTCTTGAACTACCTTGTCGACCTCGATGGCCTGCACACCCGCAGTCTCCCGAACACGCTGCTGGCGGTCAACTACTCCGGCGTGCTGACCTCGAACTTCTTCATCGAGGCCCAGTACTCGGAGCGCTCCTTCAAGTTCGAGCCCGCTGGGGGAACGGATCCGTCGCGCGCCGGTGGCACGCCGATCATCGAATTCGTCAACGGCATCATCTACAACGAGCCTTACTTCTGCGGCATCTGCCCCGACGGCGGCGACGAGCGCGCCAACAAGGATTACCTCCTCAAGGCGAGCTACTTCCTGTCGACCACGGGCACCGGATCGCACGACCTGGTGGCCGGATTCGACAGCTTCGACGACATCCGGACGAGCAACAACTACCAGTCGGCGACCAACTTCGTCTTCACCTCTGACGACTCGCTGTTCGTCAACAACGTCGTGTACCCGATCATCATCAACCAGAACGATGGTGGTGGCGCCTATCTGACCTACTACCCGATTCTGTCCACCAGCCTCGGGACCCACTTCAAGACGAACTCGCTGTTCGTGAACGATCGCTGGCGGCTGAGCGACAACCTGAGCTTCAACCTCGGCCTGCGCTACGACAAGAACGACGGCAAGGACGCCACGGGCACGACGATCACCAAGGACGACGCCTTCAGCCCTCGTCTCGGCGTGAACTGGAATCCGGACGGCGAAGGCCGCTGGCTCCTCAACGGGTCGTTCGGACGATACGTGTCGGCGATCGCCAATACAGTCGGCGACTCCGGCTCGTCCGCGGGCTCGCCAGCGTCCTTCCAGTGGAGCTACCTCGGACCCAGCTTCAACCTGCCGGGCCAGCCGCTGACGTCGAGCGAGGACGCTCTCGCCGGGGTCTTCGCCTGGTTCGACTCGGTCGGCGGCATCAATAACAGTGACCTTCTGCAGGGCGTGAACATCCCCGGCGGTGGACTGATCGTCGGAGAGGGCGTGAAATCGACCTACGCCGATGAGCTTTCGGTCGGTTTCGTGCGCAGCTTCACCAACAAGGGTTCGGTCCGCGCCGACCTCGTCTACAGGACTTTCAACAACTTCTACGCCACACAGAGAGACACCGAAACCGGACAGGTGTTGAACGCCAACGGCAACCTGGTCGATCTCGGCATCATTCGCAACGAGAATGGCAATCTGGAGCGCAACTACATGGGCCTCCAGACGTCGTTCAACTTCCGGGCCACCGACCGGCTCACCGTGGGCGGCGGCTACACCCTTTCCAAGGCCGAGGGCAACTTTGAAGGCGAGACCCAGGGCTCCGGCCCCGTCACCTCGGTCCTCGAGAGCTATCCGGAGTACAAGGAAGCGCGGTGGAACGCCCCCAAGGGCGATCTGCTGATCAACCAGACCCACAAGGCAGCGCTGTTCGCGATCTGGGAGGCTTTCAAGACCGACCGCCAGCGTCTGGCGATCAGTGCGCGGCAGCTCTATAACTCGGGCTTCAACTATTCGGCGAGCGGAAACGTTGGCACCCGGGCCTTCGTGACCAACCCGGGCTACGTTACGCCGCCGTCGCAGGTGACGTACTTCTTCTCCGATCGTGGCGCCTTCACCTCCGACGACATCAGCTCGACCTCCCTCGGGATCAATTACTCGCTGTTCTTCGGGGCCGTCGAGCTCTTTAGTCAGTTCGACATCACCAACGTGTTCAACGAGGACGGTGCCATCCGCGTCAACCAGGCGGTCTTCACCAGCCGCAACGACCCGACCCTGCTGCCGTTCGACCCCTTCACCACCACCCCGGTCGAGAGGCCGGCTGGCGCCACGAATGTTGCAAACTGGCGCAAGGGCCCGAATTTCGGCAAGCCCCTGTCGGTCAACGACCTGCAGGCACCCCGTACCTACCTCGTCTCGCTGGGTGTGCGCTTCTAGGAAGTAAGGCACCCGCACAGCAAGTCTTTCCCGGGCCCCCGGCGGTTGCACACCGCCGGGGGCCTTGTCTTTGAGAGAATGTCGCCGTGTCGAACCGTCGCGCCCTTCCGCACTTCGCGCTCGCCGCCTTGGCTCTGCTGGGGCAGGGCTGCCGGAGAGGAAACGACGCGACGTCCAGCCCGGCCGTCGCGATGCCACCGATCGTGCTGATCGCGATCGACACACTGCGTTCGGACCGCTTGCCCGCCTACAGCGGCCGTACCGACCTCGCTACCCCCGCGATCGACCGCCTCGTCCGGGATGGTCTGCTGTTCGAAAACGCCTTCGCCGAGGTCCCGCTCACCCTGCCGTCGCACACCTCGCTTCTCACCGGGCAGCTTCCGCCGACCCACGGCGTGCGCGACAACATCGGATTCACGATCGACTCGTCGCGCACCCCCCTCCTGCAACAGCGCCTGCGCGAACGCGGTTACGCGACCGGCGCCGCAGTCTCCGCGGAAGTGCTCGCCCGACGCACCGGCATCGCGGCCGGCTTCGATCTCTTCGATGAGCCGTTGCCGTTCGCCTCCCGCGGCGCGACCGCGCGCACCGCCGAGCGCGCCGGAGGCGTCGCGGTCGAGGCCGCAGCACGATTCCTCGACAGTGTCGGCGAGCGGCCGTTCTTCCTCCTTCTCCACCTCTACGAGCCGCACTCGCCGTACCGTCCCCCCGAGCCCTGGCGCTCGCGGCATCCGGATCCCTACGACGGGGAGATCGCGACCGCGGACGAACTGGTCGGAAAGTTTCTCGCGGACCTCGATCGCCGCGGGCTCTATGACGGGGCGGTGGTTTTTCTGCTTTCCGATCACGGCGAGGGACTGGGCGATCACGGCGAGGACGAGCACGGCCTGCTGCTCTACCGCGAAGAGCTCCAGGTGCCGCTCGTGGTCAAGCTCCCCGGCGCGCGGCGTGCCGGCGAGCGCGTGGCGCGGAACGTCGCCCTGATCGACGTCGTTCCGACCGTCCTCGATCTGCTCGAGCTCCCGCCAGGCAAGGCTCTGCCGGGGATTTCGCTGCTTGCCTCGGACGTGCCGGCGGACCGGGCGATCTACGGGGAGACGATGTACCCGCTCATTCATTTCGGCTGGAGCGATCTCGCGTCCATTGTCGCCGGCGATCTGCATCTCATCGACGGCCTCCGCCCGGAGATTTTCGATTTCAAGCGGGATCCCGGCGAACGCCAGGAGCTATCGAATGCGGAGCGCCGGCCGCTGGCGGCGATGCGCCGCAGCCTTGCCGCCATCGATCGAACGCTCGCGCCGCCGGCGCCCGCCGATGCCGAAACGATCGCGGCGCTCGGCGCGTTGGGTTATCTCGGCACGTCGGCGCCGATCTCCGATCGCTCCCAACTCGCCGATCCGCGCGACAAGGTAGCCGGTATCGCGCCGGTACTGCGTGGTCTTCGACTGTACAACGAGGGGGAATTCCGGGCGGCCATCGCGGCGCTGCGCCCCACAACGACCACCAGGGAGGGGTCCGAGGGAGCGGCGCTCGCCTGGCAGTACCTCGGCGCCTCCTACGACGCGCTCGGCCAGAAGGACGAAGCTCTCGCGGCCTACCGCAAAGGGATGCGCATCGCCGGCTCTTCGTCGTACCTCGCGGAGACGGCGGCCCTGCGGCTGCTCGAGCTCGGCCGGCCGCAGGCCGCAGCCGACCTGGTGGCTTCGGAGCTCGGCCGGCACCCGGAAAGCGGTCGGCTGCGCGTCCTGCTCTCCCGCGCCCTGCTGCAGCTCGGCCGGATCGAGGAGGCGGCGCGCCATGCCGACGAGGCTGTGGCGCGGGATCCCGGCATGGCCGACGCCTTCTATCAGCGCGCGGTCGTGGCACTGTCGCGCAAGGACGGCATCGCGGCGATCGACGACCTGGTGACCGCCACGGACCTCGACGCGCGTCATCTCGAAGCCCGCAAGGCTCTCGCCATGCTGCGCCACGCCCAGGGAGACTACGGCGAAGCCCGGCGTCTGCTGGGCGAAGTGCTGGCGATCGACCCCGCCGACCGCGACGCCCGCGCCGACCTCGCTACCCTGGGGGGGGCCGGAGGAACGCCGCCGTGAGACAGCCCGGCGTTCGCTGGTTCCTCCGCTGGTGCCTCCCCGCGAGCCTCTGTGCAGCCGGCTGCGGCGGCGACCCGGCAGGCAACAACGCCCCTTCCCGCAGCGACGCCCCGCCGCCCTCGGTGCTGCTCGTCACTCTCGACACGACCCGCGCCGACCATCTCGGCGCCTATGGCAGCTCGAGCGGCGCGACCCCGCATCTCGACGCCCTCGCGGCGCGCGGCGTCCTCTTCGAACGCGCCTATGCCGTCGCGCCGATGACCCTGCCGGCGCACGCTTCGCTGCTGACCGCGCGACTCCCCAGCCGGACCGGTCTGCGTTGGAACGGCGAACAGAGGCTCGCTGTCTCGCCGGCGGAGCTGCCCACCCTGGCGGAGCGCTTCCGCGCCGGCCGCTACGCCACAGGCGCCTTCGTTTCGGCGGCCGTCCTCCATCGCGCTTTCGGCCTCGACCGCGGCTTCGACCGCTATGACGACCATGTCGCCGACACCGCCGGCACCGCGGTCACCGCCGACAGCGGCGGTCCGACCTCCATCTGGAAGGCAGAGCGGCCGGCGCAGGAGACCGTCGGCAGGGCCCTCGCCTGGCTCGCCGAACAGCCGGCCGAGCGCCCGGTCTTCCTCTGGGTTCACCTCTTCGAACCCCACGACCCGTACCTGCCGCCAGAGCCTTTTGCCGCACGATTCACCGACGATCCGTACAGCGGCGAGATCGCGGCCGCCGACGCCGCCGTCGGGCGCCTGCTCGAAAGCACCCGCTTCCGGCCCGGGGCGCGCGCCGTCGTGAGCGTCATCGGCGATCACGGCGAGAGTCTCGGCGAGCACGGCGAGGCGACGCACGGCATCCTGCTCAACGAGGCCGCGCTGCGCGTTCCGTGGATTCTCGCCGCCCCGGATCTCGCCCCGCGCCGCTTTTCCGCGGCGGTGAGTCAAGTCGATCTCGCGCCGACGCTCCTCACCCTCGCGGCGCAGGCCCCACTCGCCGTGGCTGCGGAGCTCGACGGCGTCGACCTTGGGCCGGAGATCCGGGGTGACGCAGGTGCGCGGGCGCGGACGCTCTACGCCGAGTCGCTCTACGCCAACCATCTCTATGGCTGGACGCCGCTCGCCTCGACGCGCCGAGGCAACTTCAAGTGGATCGTCGGCAAGCGCGGCGAGCTCTTCGACTTCGTGGCCGATCCGGGCGAAAAACGCGACCTCGCCGCCACTTCGCCGGCCGAGGCGGGCGCCCTGGCGCGGGCGCTCGACGAGTTCCGCGCCGGCGAATCGGCGCCGGCGGAGGGGACGGCTGCCGCTGTCGATTCCACCCTCGCCGCCAACCTGCGCAGTCTCGGCTATCTCTCCGGCCCGGGGGCGGGAGTGCAGAGCGCGGCCAGCGCGGCCACCGAAGACCCGCGGGATCGCATCACGCTTCACGAGCAGCTGCGGGCGATCGACTCGCAGTGGCACCGCGGCGACGTTGCAGGCGCCGAAAAGGCCCTGGACGAGGTCTTCGCCGCCGATCCCGGCAATCGCCTCGTGCAACGGGTCATCGAGCAACAGTTGCGCGCCGCGCTCGCTCGCTACGCCGGCGCTGGCTCCACTGGCTCCGCGCCCACCGACAGCGCGCCCGATGTCTCCGTGCGCCTGCAGGTCCGTCTGGCGCAGATCCTGGCGCTCGGCGGGCGGCACGACGAGGCGCGCGACCAGCTCGAGCTCGCCGCCGCCTCCACGACGACCGGCGCCGCGGCGTTCGAAGCGCGCGCCCTCGCGCACCGGAATCTGGCCAACCTGGCGCTCGGCGAGCGGCGCTTCGAGGATGCCGAGCGCCATGCCCGTGCCGCGACGACGCTCCTGCCCAGCGACGCCACCGCGCGCAACACGCTCGCCATCGCCCTCGACGATCTCGGCCGCGTGGTCGAGGCGGAGGCCGCCTACCGCCAGGCCCTGGCGCTCGATCCGGCGCTCTATCGCAGCGAGCTCAATCTCGCGCTCCTGCTCGCCGGTCAGGCCGGGCGTGGGGCCGACGCCGCCGGGCACCTGCGCCGCTACCTCGCCATGGCCCCCCCCGGCGACCCGCGCGCGGCCGAAGCGCGGGCGCTTCTCGCGCGGCTTCCCGCCGGGAGCGGCGGCGGAGCATAATCGCGCCATGAAGAGCGTCGCCATCCTGGGAGCCTCAAAGGACCGGTCCAAGTTCGGCAACAAGTCGCTGCGGGCGCATCGCGCCGCCGGCTACGAAGTCCTGCCGATCCATCCGAAGGAGTCCGAGATCGAGGGCATCGCCGCCTACCCGTCGCTCGCCGGATTGCCCCACCCGGTCGAGCGCATCAGCGTCTACCTGCCGCCGCCCGTGGCGCTGGCGATGCTGCCGGAGATCGCCCGCGCCGGCGCGCGCGAGGTCTGGTTCAACCCCGGCGCCGCGGATGCAGCGGTCCTCGCAGAGGCGAAGCGGCTTGGGATCCCCGCCATCGACGGCTGCAGCATCGTCGACCTCGGCCTTTCACCGTCCGACTTTCCGTGAGCCACGGGCGACAGCGATGAAGGAGATGCGCCAGATCCTCTCCCGGGCACGCGCGCTGCGGCAGCGAGGCGAGAGCGCCGTTCTCGCGACGGTCGTCGCCGTCGAGGGCTCCGCCTACCGCCGCGAGGGGGCGCGGATGCTCATCGAGAGCGACGGCGGGCTCACCGGCGTCCTCTCGGGCGGCTGCCTGGAGCAGGACCTCGCAGAGCGCGCTGCAGCCGTTCTCGCCTCCGGCAACCCCACGCTCGCCACCTACGATCTGCGGGCACCCGACGAAATCCTCTGGGGCCTCGGCCTGGGCTGCGGCGGAAAGATCACAGTTCTCCTCGAGTCGCTCTCCGGCGCCACCGACGCGCCCTCTCCACTCGCGCCGTTCGAGCGAGTCGCGCGTGAGCGGAGCCCCGGCGAGATCGAGACTCGGTTGGGCAGCGAGCTGCTGCTGCGCGAGGCGATCGTTCCGCCCACCCGCCTCGTTCTCGCCGGCGCCGGGCGCGACGCCGTGCCGCTGGCCCGTTTCGCCGACGAGCTCGGCTGGGAGACGATCGTGCTCGACGCGCGGCCGACCGCGGCCACCCAGGAGCGCTTCGCTGGACTCGCGCGTTTCGCTCCCGTCGGGCCGCGCGATCTCGCCACAGCGGTGACGATCGATACGTTTACTGCCGTCGTCGTCATGACGCACAACTATCTCGACGATCTCGCCTGGCTGGCCGCGCTTCTGGACTCCGCGGCCCCGTACGTCGGCCTGCTCGGCCCGGCAACCCGGCGCGATCGCCTGGTGGCCGACCTCGCGATGCAGGGGATGGCGCTCGACGAGGCGATGCGGTCTCGCTTGCACGGCCCCGCCGGCCTCGACCTCGGCGGCCGGGCGCCCGAACAGGTGGCGCTCGCGATCGTCGCCGAAATCCAGGCGGCGATGGGCGGAGCGAACGCCACGCCGCTCTCGCGTCCGCCTGCGGACGCAAAGTGCGCGGCGCCACAACCGATCGTCGACCGCGAGCCGTGACCGTCGCCGGCGTCCTGCTCGCCGCCGGCAGCTCGCGGAGGATGGGACGTCCGAAGGCTCTCCTCCCCTTCCGCGGCACGACCCTCCTCCACCATGCCATCGAAACGCTGCGCTCGACGGCGTGCAGCCCGCGGATCGTCGTCGTCAGCCTGGAGGTTGAAAAAAGCTGCTGGCAAATGAAGGCGACCGATGTCGCGCTGGCGGTGAACCCGGATCCGGGTGCCGGGCTCTCGAGCTCGCTGCACGTGGCGCTTCGTGCCATCGAGGCCCACGACTCCGCGGCCAACGGCGCCGACTCCATCGAAGGAATCCTGCTCACTCTCGTCGATCAACCCCTGATCACCGTCGAGCACCTCAATGCGATCCTCGCGGCCGGCGCCGAAACCGGCCTCGCCGCCACGTCCTGGCCCGGGGCGTTCGGCCCCCCTACTTTCCTTTACCGGTCTTTTTTTTCTTCGCTGAAAGAGCTCCGCGGCGACGAAGGGGCGAAGAAGATCTTGCGCGCGGAGCGCGCCCAACTCCGTCTCGTCACGTTCCCTGACGCCGAGATGGACGTCGACGACGAAGCTGACTACGAGCGTCTGCTGTCCGGCGCGAAGGCCTGAGACTCTACCCAGAGCTCGACCAGGGCTTCGATCCGGCGCCCTGCCTCGGCGCGCCGCTCACGGAGCTCCTCGGCGATCCGGCTCCGGCGGCGCAGGAGAAGAAAGGCGCGGCTCTCGCGCCAGAGCGACTCCTGGCGCTCGAGGAGGCGCACCGCGATGTAGCCCGCGAGAGGCGCCACGACGAGCATGGCCAGCGCCGAAGTGAATCCCCAGAGCCACCAGGCGAGAACCGCTGCGATTCCCCAGCTCGCCGGATAGGCGACGATGCCGGGGAAGACTTTGTAAGTGGCGATCTGGTTGGGCTCGTCGTCGAAGCGCCGCGAGACGAGCTCGACGACGGTGAACGGAACAGCGTTCAGAAGCGCGCCGACCATCGCGACGGGCAGCGCGACCAAGGTGCTGAAGGCGATTTTCGCCAGGGCGGTGAACAGCCGGTCGAGCGGGTAGGTCGCGATCACCTGTTCGTCGCGCAGACCGGCGAGGCCCAGGAGGTGGTCGTAGTCCCGCGCCGCCTCGACCGCCGCTGCCACCTCTCGCGGGTGGCTCTGCCGCAGCGCATCGAGCCCGTCGAGGAGGGACCGCCGGGCGTCGAACTCCGCCGCGAGGCGGCGTTCGCGCGGCAGTTCGAGGTCCGCGATCTCCAGGATCCGTGCGCCGCGCTCGACCAGCCGCGACTCCTCCCAGCTGCGGTAGTTGAGGGTGACGCGTTCGAGCGCCTCGGTGACCCGCTCGGTCAGCAAGCGAACCGCGGTCGCCTCGTCGCGCGCCGCGAGCTCGATCTCCTCCGCCGGATCGATCGGCGCGCCGACGACGACGAGGGCGCGGGAACGGAAGCGCCCGCGCTCCTCGAACAGGAGCCCCACCGGCAGGATGCAGCTGCCCAGGGGGCCGAACCGGCGTTCGGCCTCGAGCAGGATGCGCGCCGCGCCGGTCTTCAGCGGCTGCAACTGCGGCTCGTCGTGGCTGATACCTTCCGGGAAGATCGCCAGGATGCCGCCGCGGGCGAGCTCCTCGTGGCAGCGCGCAAAGGTCTCGAGGTTCTTTGCGGTATCCGCGCCCTCGTCCTGACGGCGATAGACCGGGATGACTCCGGCAAGATCGCAGAGCTGCGCCAGGACGGGGATCTTCCACAGCGTGCTCTTGCCGAGCATGCGCGCCGGCAGCCCAAGCGGCCCGAGGAGAAACATCGGATCGACCAGGCCGTTGACGTGATTGGCGACGACCACGAGCGGCACGCGGCGGGCCCGGCCTTCACCTCGTGGCACCCGGTTTGCCCCGACGACTTCGATGCGGCGAAAGAAGACCGCCAGAATCAGTCGGCAGAGAAGTCCGATCACCCGATCGACCCCCGCGCGTATCCTGGAGGGGCTGGAGGGGCTGGAGGGGCTGGAGGGGCTGGAGGGGCGAGAGGGGCGAGAGGGGCGAGAGGGATCAGCAGGGCCGGTGGAGCTCACCGTCAGGCGGGCTCGCGCCAGGCCGCGGCGGCGGCCAGCCCGCGACGCTCGTCGACCCGAAACATTCCGAGCAGGCCAAGCACGAAGAAGACCCCGGTGCAGAGAATCGCCACCCGCTGCGATCCGGTCGCTAGGGAGATGAGCCCGAAAACCGGCGGACCGAAAGCGTAGGCAGCCTTGCCCGCCAGTCCCCACAGCCCGAAGAACTCACCGCTCTTGCCAACCGGCGCGAACATTCCCACCAGCGCCCGCGAGGCCGACTGCAGCGAGCCGATGCCGAGTCCGGCGGTGACCGCGATCGCCCAGAAGGCGAGCTTGGTCGAGGTCAGATAGGTCGCGATGCAGGTGGCGATCCAGAGCAGGAGCGAGACCTGGATCGTCCGCCGCGCTCCCAGCCGGTCCTGGATCGCGCCAAAGGCGAACGCCCCGCCGGCCGAAGAGATCTGCACCACGAGGAACAGGAAGATGAGCTCGCTGGCGGTGAAGCCGACGGTGCGCTCCGCGTAGACACCCACGAAAGCGATGATGCTCATGAGGCCCGAGGAGTAGACAAAGAAGACCAAGAGAAACTTGGCGAGCTCGCGGAAGTGCCCGATCGAGCGCACCGTCGTCGCCAGCCGGCCAAAGCCCCGGCGGGCGTAGTAGAGCAGCGGCTCGCTGCGGCGCGGAGCCCGTTCGCGCAGAAAGAGGAAAGTCGGCAAGGCGGCGACCAGGAAAAACAGCGCCGTCAACGGCCAGACCAGCCGCAGGCGGGGCAGATTCTCGACCGTGAAACCGCCGTCGATCATCGGCTTGATGAGCAGCAGCGAAGCCAGCCCGCCGAAGTAGCCGAGGCCCCATCCGAAGCCCGAGATCCGCCCCACTGTCGAGGGAGTCGAGATTTCGGGCAGAAAGGCGGCGGTGAGGTTCTCGCCGAAGGAGAAGGCGATATTCGAGATCACGAACAGAACCAGGGCGAGCTGGATCTCGCCGGGGTCCACGAACCAGAGCGCCGCGGTGCCGCCGACGCAAAACAGGTAGGTGACGAAGAGAAAGACCTTCTTGCGCCCCGACTCGTCCGCCATCGCGCCGACGATCGGCGCGAGGAGAAGGACAATCAGGTTCGAGAGGAAGATCCCGGCGCCCCACCAGGCGTCGGCCTCGGGGCCGGCCGCGACCAGGCGGGTGAAATAGACGCTGAACGCCACCGTCACCACGACCGTGGTGTAGCTCGAGTTGGCGAAATCGAACATCGCCCACGAGAGGATCTCGCGGCGGGTGACCGGCGGCGGAGACGCTGTCGTATCCGCGCTCAAGCCGGGTCAGGGGCAGGTCTGAAAGGCGTTGGTATCGGTGATCGCCGCGGCCGAGACGCCGAGGACGTTGTCGTACGGCTTCGTCGTGTCGGTCCAGGTGTCGTAGACCGTGACGTGGAACTCGACGTTGGTCAGCGCCGCGAGGAAAACCCAGTAGCGGTTGTTCAGCGAGCAGCCGTCGACGATCTTGATCATCAGCTCGAAGCTCGCCGGGGTGAAGAACCAGAGGATGCCCGAATCCTCGGAGCCGAGCGGCACGAAGGTGGCGTTGCCGGTGACGTTGGCGAAGTTCTTCCAGGTGGCGCTGATGCGGAAGCGGCCCTTGCGCAGCTCGCCATAACGGCCGTCGTAAGAGGGCATCGAACCGTCGCCGGCGAGGATCCGGGTCGCGCCGGTGCACGAGACGAAGGAGGTGAACGTCCCCTGCAGGGCCGGTTCCGCTCCCGCGGTCACCAGGTAGTAGCTCTGGTTCCCCGAGAGCGCCACGTTGGCAATCGACGAGAAATGGACGCCTTGGACACCGTTGTCGCTCGCCGCGACGAGATGGGTCAGGGGGCTCGCCGGATCGAAGGCGCCGCTGTAGAGGAAGATCGTGCCATCGAAGCCGGCCTCCTGAACGCTGGTGAAACTGCAGGCGCCGTTGGAGTTGGTGAACAGCGCCTGGCCCGAATAGCGGACGATCTTGCCGGAGAGCGTCGGCGTCGGCGTAAGCGTCGTGTTCGGGCGATTGAACGTCGCCCCGCCGACGGTCGTGCCGTAGAACGAGAAGGCGGCCTGGGCCTGGGCCGGCGCGGAGCAGAGCCCCAAGAGGGCGCCCAGGCCGGCGAGAACGGGCAGGACGGCCAGGGCAGCGGGGGGGAACTTCCAGCGGGGTCGGTTCATGGCGAGACTTCGGCGCGAATCCTAACCCATGGCCCCGCCAAGGGCGAAGGACGTGCCTCTGGGACTCCCAGCGCTCCCTGTCAGCTCTTGGCGTCGAACCAGGTCGGACCGACGCCGGTGTCGACAACCAGCGGCACGGTGAGATCCGCCACCCCCGCCATCTCGCTCCGCACGAGCTCGGCGACCGCCGCGGCCTCTTCCGCGGGAGCTTCGACGACCAGCTCGTCATGCACCGAGAGCAGCAGGCGCGCCAGCGGATGATCGGCGCGCAACCGGCGATCGACGGCGATCATGGCGAGCTTCATCAGATCGGCGGCGGTCCCCTGGATGCGGGCATTGATCGCCATCCGGCGGGCGTTCTCCTTCAGATTCCAATTCTTGCTCTGGATGTCGGGAAGGTAGCGCACCCGGCCGTAGAGTGTCTCGACCCGCCCGTCGCGCTCGGCGGCGGCCAGAGTCTCCTGCATGTAGGCCTGGACGCCAGCGTAGCGGGCGAAGTAGACCGCGATGAACTGCTCCGCCTCCTTGGTTGAGATGCCGAGCGCCTGCGCCAGGCCGTAAGCGCTCATGCCGTAGATGAGGCCGAAATTGATCGTCTTCGCCGCGCGACGCTGCTCCGCGTTGACGAAGTCGACCGAGAGCCCGAGAACCGTCGCCGCCGTCGAGCGGTGGATGTCCTCGCCGCTCGCGAAGGCCTCGATCATCGCCTTCTCGCCGGCGATGTGGGCCAGCACGCGGAGCTCGATCTGGCTGTAGTCCGCGGCGACCAGGAGCGACCCGGGCGCGGCGCAGAACGCCTTGCGGATCTTCATCCCGAGCTCCGTGCGGATGGGAATGTTCTGCAGATTCGGATTCACCGACGAGAGCCTCCCGGTGGCGGCGACCGCCTGCTGGAACCGGGTGTGGACCCGCCCGTCCCCGCCGACAATCTGCGGGAGGGCATCGACGTAGGTCGATTTCAGCTTCGCGAGCTCGCGGTAGCGCAGCAGGTACTGCGGCAGCTCGTGACCCGCCGCGGCGAGCTCCTCGAGGGTCTCGGCGCCGGTCGAGTAGCTCTTGGTCTTCTTGGTCTTCCTGCCCGCCGGCAGCTTCAGCTTTTCGAACAGGATCGTCCCGAGCTGCTGCGGCGACTGGATATTGAAGCGCTCGCCGGCGAGGCGGTAGATCTCCGCTTCGAGGCCGGAGATCTCGTCTGCGAGCTCCGCCGACATCCGGCGCAGGAAGTCGACGTCGAGCCGGATGCCGGTCTCTTCCATTCCGACGAGCACCGGCATGAGCGGCGCTTCGACCTTCCAATAGAGGTTGGCGATCGCCCCACTTCCGAGCTCCTGGCTCAGCACCGGCGCGAGCCGCTCGACGAGCGCCAGGCGCTCGGCCACCCACAGGCCGACGCGCTCGTCCCCGACCGCCGGCTCGACCCCCTTGTCGAAGCCGGCTTCCTTTGCCGTGCGCAGCTTCGATCCGGCGCGCTCGAGCGCGATCTCCTCGAGGGAGTGCCCGTGCACCGACGCCTTGCTCAAGTAGGAGACGAGCATGAGGTCAAAGAGCGACGCCACACAGCGCTCGCCGGCAGCGGGAGAAAGCCGCAAGAGTTCCTTCAAATCGCAACCCACGATCTCGCGCGCAGGATCGGCGAACCACGCCGAGAGCGTCGCGACGACCGCCGCGCGCATCTCCGGCGAACGCAGGTCGACCCAGCCGCGGCAATCACCCGAAGTCGATGCCACCGCAAGCGCCACCGGAACGGCTGCATCCGAAAGCGCGACCGTGACGACCTTCCCCACCGCCGCCGCAAACTCCTCCCATTCCTTTACCGAAAGAACGGCCGGGATCGCGGAAACGTCGCCACCGCCGGAGGCGGGCGACTCCGCGTCCGCCGAAACCGCAGCGTCGAGCTCCGCGAGCAAGGTAAAGAACTCGAGCTCCGAATAGAGCTCGCGCAACATGGCGGTGTCCGGCGGATCGAGCTGCAGCGACTCGGGATGAATCTCGATCGGCAGGTCGGTGTGGATGGTGACCAGCTCCTTCGACAGCAGCGCCTGCTCGCGATGGGCCAGCAGCCCTTCGCGATAGGCCTTGCGCGGCACTTCGGCGGCTCGGTCGAGGAGCACCTCGACCGAACCGAACTCGGCGACCAGCTGCCGCGCCCCTTTCTCGCCGATTCCCGGTACGCCGGGCACGTTGTCGACCGCATCCCCCATCAGGGCCAGGACGTCCGCGACCTTCTCTGGCGGCACACCGAAATCCTCGACCACGCCGGCGGCGTCGTAACGCTTGTTGCGCCCGGTGTGGAGCAGCGTCACATGTGGCCCGACGAGCTGCATCAGGTCCTTGTCGGCCGAGACCAGCACGACCTCGTAGCCCTGCGCCGCCGCCTTTTTCGCCAGCGTGCCCATGACGTCGTCGGCCTCGTAGTTGTCGAGCTCGAGGCGTGGAATGCGGAACGCCTCGATCGCCCGCCGGACATACGGGATCTGCGGCACAAGGTCGTCCGGCATCGGGGCGCGGTTGGCCTTGTAGTCGGCGTACTTCTCGGTGCGCACCGTCTTGTCGGAGATGTCGAGCGCAACACCGATGAAGTCCGGCGCCTCGTCCTTCAGGACCTTGCGCAGGATCTGCACGAAGCCGAACACCGCGTTGGTCGGCAGGCCCTTGGAATTCGAGAGACTGCGGATAGCATAGAAAGCGCGGAAGATGTTGTGAAATCCGTCGATCAGGACGAGCTTCGGACGGCGCGCGACCCCCGGGATCGCCGGCGCCGTGGGTTCGGGCTCAATCGACGGTGCGGGCGTGTCGGAGTCCATTTCTCGAAGCTTAGCCCAGCCCGCGGCACGCCGGCGTCGGGCGTTCAGCTAGACTGCAGATCACCGCTCGAAAGGAGATCGACATGCCGGAGTACGTCCAGATGGGACTCTTCTCTTGGATCGTGATGGGGCTCCTTGCCGGAGCGCTGGCGCGGTTTCTCCTTCCCGGCCGGGACGCCCTGGGCTGCATCACCACGAGTCTCGTCGGCATCGTCGGCGCCGTCGTCGGCGGCTTCGTCGCGACCCTCCTCGGCTTCGGCGGTTTTCAGGGCTTCGACGTCTACAGCCTGATCATCGCGACGATCGGCGCCGTCCTCTTCCTGCTCGTCGTGCGTCTCCTCCGCGGCGGGAAGAGCGCAAACTAGCCCGTCGGGCGGGCGGACCGCCGCGCCTGCGCCAGGAGGTGCGCGACTTCCGGCAGGACCAGACGCTGAAGCGCGAGCTCGAGGGCCGCCGGAGAGCCCGGCAGGAGAAAGATCGCGCGTCCGGAAGCGAGGCCCGCCGTCGCCCGCGAGAGCATCGCGGCGGCGCCGATCTCGGCAAAGGAGAGCATCCGGAAGAGCTCGCCGAAACCCGGGATCTCGCGATCGAAGAGCGGCGTCACCGCCTCGATCGTGACGTCGCGCGGGGCGAGCCCGGTACCGCCGGTCACCAGCACGGCATCGATTGAAGGCAATGCCAGCGCGGCCTCGACCTCGGCGCGAATCTCGCCGATGTCGTCGCGCACCAGGCCACGCGAGGCCACGCGATGTCCCGCCCCAGCCACCAGCGCCGCGAGCAACCCTCCCCCTTTATCGGTCCTTTCGTCCCGGGTGTCGCTCACGGTGAGCAACGCAAACCCGAGGACAGATCCTTTCGCCTCCTCCCGATGCTCTTCGACGCTCATGCTCGGAGCTTACAGCGGGACGATTGTGCCGCTGGCGCACGACCCGGCTTGCTAGGATCGGTCTCATGAGCAGAAAAGTGGCCATTCTGGGTGTTCCGATGGATCTCGGGCAGGGGCGTCGCGGCGTCGACATGGGGCCGTCGGCGATCCGCTACGGGCGGCTGCACGAGCGGCTCGCGGCGATCGGCTGCGAGGTCACCGACCTCGGGGACGTCGACGTACCGGGCGCCGAGGAGCTGGGTGTCGAGCATGCGCAACCGGGCGGCGGCATGGCCTATCTCGAGGCCATCCGCGTCGCCTGCGAGGCGACGATCGCGAAACTCCTGGCGCTACCGGCGAGCACCTTCCCGGTGATTCTCGGCGGCGACCACTCGATCGCCATGGGCTCGGTCACCGGCGCCTCGCACCGCGAGCGCACCGGGGTCATCTGGGTCGACGCCCATGGCGACTTCAACACCACCGAGACCTCGCCTTCGGGCAACATCCACGGCATGCCGCTGGGCGCCCTCTGCGGCGTCGGCGACCAGCGGCTGATCGATCTCGGCTGGCCGGGAGCGAAGATCCGGCCGGAAGACGTCGTGCTCATCGGCGTTCGCGATCTCGACGCCGAGGAGGCCAACCTCATGCGCAACGCCGGTGTCACGGTCTACACGATGAAGGAGGTCGACCATGTCGGCCTGCCGCGGATCGCCGAGGAGACGCTGGCTCGGTTGGGCGGTCTGCCGCGCCTGCATGTCTCGTTCGACGCCGACGTGCTCGACCCGGAAGTCGCCCCCGGCGTCGGCACGCCGGTGCCCGGCGGCTTCACCTATCGCGAGGCGCACCTGCTGATGGAGCTCTTCGCCGACTCGGGGCACGTCACCAGCCTCGACCTCGTCGAGGTGAACCCGATCCTCGACCGCGAGAACCGCACCGCCAACACCCTGGTCGAGCTCGCGGCGAGTCTGCTGGGCAAGCGGATCTTCTAGCGAGATCTTCCTGCTGGTCGATCTCTCGTGGCAGAGGGGTCTCCGGCACTCGAGAATTCAAAGTTGGCTCCTAGTGAGGCTTGGTCGCCCACTTTGAATTCTCGAGCGCCGGAGCCCTTGCCGAACCGGCTCAAAGGAGCGGCAAGGGAGACC
The DNA here is from genome assembly GCA_031403995.1 of Thermoanaerobaculia bacterium. GTDB lineage: Bacteria > Acidobacteriota > Thermoanaerobaculia > Multivoradales > JAGPDF01 > JAGPDF01. The sequence continues at coordinate 54,202 of JANNGS010000061.1, read as the reverse complement.
AAGTGCTTCTCTCTGAGATGTTCCCACGAGGGGTGGCTGGACCGAGGGCTCCCATGGGCCCGAGCGCGCCTTCTCAGCGCGAGGACCCATGGGAAGCGGGCCAGACAGGACCCCGAGCAAGGCCTCAAGTCGAATCGTGAAACTGTCAGAGTCCTATGTAGTCTGGAGCCGTTCGAGCACCGCCATCGCCCGCTCCGCCATCGCCACCGGCACGAAGAGATGGTCGTGATGAAAAGCGGCGATCGCGTTGCACGGGATCCCGTCGCCGGCGAGCGCCGTGGCCACCGCAGCGAGAAAGCCGACCGCGGCGAGATCCGAGTGCACGGTCAGCGTGATCCAGGCGGCTTCAAACGTTCCGGGGATACCGTGACGCTCGGCCTCCTCTGCCAGCAGCACCAGCGTGAGCCCTTCGGCCTCGCGAAAGGTGGCGAGCGCCACGACCCCCTCCGGCACCCGGTCGCCTGCGAGGTTGCAGAAGAGATAGGTGCCCGCCTGCAGCTCCGGCTTCATCTCCCGCAGGAGATGGCTAAGGTTGCCACCTTCGCTCAATCGATCTCTTCGAGCTCGGTGTCGACATCGACGACGTCGCGCTTGGCCGACGGCGCGACGACGACCTTCACCCAGACGGTGCGAAAGCCCTGCAGCGAAAGCTTCACCAGGTAGTCGCCCGGCCCAGGGAAGAAGTGGGTCTCGCCGCCGCCGGCGCCGTCCCAATTGTCGGCCGGACCGAGGAGCTGGCCGTCGATGGTCACCAGCGCCTCCTCCGGCTCGACATGAAACTCGGCACCCTTGCGGCACTGGAAGACCTCGGCGATCGGCGGTGGCGGCTCAACCGCCGGCGGTATCGGAGGGAGAGCGTCTTGCGTCGCCAAGGCGGCAGTCGCCGCCGCGGCGCCCTCGGCGGCCGCCGCGAGCGAAGCCGCCGCAGACGCTGCGCGCTCCGTTCGCATCGGGGCGGGTGGTGACTGCTGCTCGACCCGCCGACCGGCGACAGAGAGCGGAGTGCCGGCGGGATCGACGGGACCGGCAGCCGGCTGGCCTTCTCCAGCCGGGCTGGCGGCCGGCGTCAGCGGCTCGGCGGTGACGGAGGCGCCGTTCGTGGCCCTTGCGTCCACCGGCTGCGCCAGGTCGGGCGGCGGCGCCGGCTGACGCAGGACGAGACCGACGGCGAGCGCCGCGAGCACCAAGCCCAACCCGGCCCAGGGCGCCCACCGCTGCCAGCGCCGCCGGTCGCCGCGCGGGCGACGAACGATCTCGGTCGGCGCCGAGGTGGAATAGCTCGCGGGCGGGAGGGGCATGGGCGCCGCGGCCCCTCGCATGGGCACGGTCGGCGAGGTGGCTCCGGCCCGGGCGAACTGCGCCTTGAGCGCCCGGGCGCGGGTCGCGAAGGTCTCCGCGTCGGGAATACGGACATCGCGCTCCTTGGCCAGGGACCAGCGCAGCAGATCGATGAGATCCGGGTGCAGGCGGCCCGCCACGGTCTCCGACTCGAACGGATCCTGATGCAGGATCTGGTAGACCAGCGTGGTGAGCGTGTCGGCGGGGAAGGGCTTGCGGTGCATCAGCATCTCGTAGAGCACGACGCCGAGCGAGAACAGATCGCTCCGGCCGTCGAGCTCGATTCCCTGCACCTGCTCCGGCGCCATGTAGGCCGGGCTCCCGACCATCATGCCGGTGCGCGTCAGCTCGGTCGACTCGCCGACCGCCTTGGCGACGCCGAAGTCGCTCACCTTGAGGGTGCCCGACTTGCGCAGCAGGAGAGTCCCCGGCTTGATGTCGCGGTGGATAACCCCCGCGAGATGCGCCGCGGCGAGCGCGTCGGCGGTCTGCGCGACGATCTCGAGCGCCGCGGTGGTGCCGGGGAAGTCACCCCGCGCGAGACGCTGCGACAGCGTCTCGCCCTCGACGAGCTCCATGACCAGGAAGAGCTGGTCGCCCTCCTCGCCGAAATCGAATACCGACACGACGTTCGGGTGGTGCAGCCGTGCGGCAACCCGGGCCTCGCGGGCGAATCTCGCCGCGGCCTCCTTCGGGTCGCCGTGTCCGGCGGCGTAGGCGAGGGAGATCAGCTTGACGGCGACGTCACGCTGGAGCTGCGGGTCGTGCGCGCGGTAGACCGCGCCCATCGCACCGCGGCCAATCTCGCCGGTGAGTCGGTAGCGGCCGATTCTCTCGGGTGGGATCACGCGGCCGATTCTACGGGAGTCGAGCCCGGTGGCTCTCTGCCTCACTGCTCCGGGCCCAGGTTTCGCATAAGATCGACGCTGAGGTGTCGATGCTCGCCAACCGGATTTCCGACATTCAAGCCGCCCTCGTCGAGGCCGAGTTCGATGGCTGGTTCTTCGCCGTCTTCCAGGCCAACGATCCGATCAGTCTGGACCTGCTCGGGCTCGCCGACAAGAGCCTGGTGTCCCGCCGCTGCTACTACGTCGTACCGAGCCGGGGCGAACCGAGAAAGCTCGTCTCGACACTCGAGCCCGCCATGCTCGATCATCTTCCCGGCACCAAGGCGCTCTACACGACCTGGCAGCAGCATCGCCAGCAGTTGGAGCTTCTGGTGCGTGACTGCGGACGGCTCGCGGCGCAGTACAGCCCGCGCAACGAGATCCCCAGCGTCTCGCGCCTCGACGCCGGCACCGCGGAGCTCCTGGCCTCGTTCGGCTGCGAGCTCTGTTCGGCCGCCGATCTCGCACAGCGCTTCGCAGCTGTCTGGACCCCCGACCAGCTCGAAGGGCATCGTCGCGCCAACGTCCACCTGCACCGCATCGCGCTCGAGGCGTTTTCGCTGGTGTCGGCGCACCTCGGCGCCGATCGCGCGATCGACGAATACCGGGTGCAGCGCTTCATCCTCGAGGCCTTCGATCAGTCCGGCCTGCACACCGAGGCCGAACCGATCATCGGCGTCAACGCGCACAGCGCCGACCCGCACTACATTCCCACGCCCGAGACCGCGATCCCGATCCGGCGCGGCGATTTTCTGCTCATCGATCTGTGGGCCAAGGAAAAGGGCCCCGGGAGCGTCTACGCCGACATCACCTGGTGCGGCGTTTGCGCCGACGCTCCGACCGACCGCCAGGAGGAGATCTGGCGCATCGTACGCGACGCGCGCGACGCCGGGATCCGGTTGGTGCAGGAGCGCTGGCCGGCGACGCCGGTCCACGGTTTCGAGGTCGACGACGCGACTCGCAACGTGATCCGCCAGGCCGGCTACGGCGACGCCTTCTTCCACCGCACCGGCCACTCGATCGGCATCAAGGACCACGGCCAGGGCGCCAACATGGACAACCTCGAGACTCACGACACGCGCCGGCTCATCGCGATGACCGGCTTCTCGATCGAGCCCGGTATCTATCTGCCCGGCGAGTTCGGCGTGCGCAGCGAGGTCAACATCGCGCTCACGCCGACTGCCGCCGAGGTCACCGGCGGCGCGCCGCAGCGGGATCTGCTCCGACTCCTGCCCTGATGATCTCGGCCCCTGCTGAGACAAGCGCGAGCGTCGCCCACCGGCGCAGTTCCGGCGCTCGCCCGGCGCTCTTCGATCGTCCCAACTGGACCGCCGACAGCCCCGCCGGACGACTGTTTTCGGTGGCCGCTTCCTCCGCCAATCCGACCGCGCTGCTGCGCGATTGCCTGCGGACGGCGAGTGAACGCGCCGGTACTTTCGCCAAGGCGCTCGAGCTCCTGCCCACGCGCGAGCTGGAGCGCGCTGCCGTGCTGCTCGCGCTCACGGACGTGCTCTTCGCGACTGCCAACGGTCCTGGCACGCTCGAATCCCGGGTCGACGATCTCGACCGGATCGCCTTCGCGATTGCCCGCGCGTTGCGCGGCGAGACCGGCGGTCCGGCAGGAGAGACCTTCGCCCACCGCCTCGCCGCCGAGTCGCGGCGTCGCGGTTTCACCCGGCAGGCGCTCGACGATCTTTTCGAGGCCGCGCGCAGCACCGCGCGCAGGCGCCGACCGGAAACGCCCGAGGCCCTTGCATTGCATGCCCAGCGCTTCTCCGAGGCCTTTGCAACGGCGCTTTTCGGCGCCGAGCCGACGCCGGCGGTCGTCGATCTCGGTGCCGGGCTCCTGCGCCTCGCTGCGCTGCAGGCGCTCGCGGGCGACCTGCGGGCTCGACATTGCGCGTTGCCCGAGAGCGAACTGGCGGAGCCGCTGCAGTACCGCACGCCGGTGGAGATCGGCGCCGCCGTCGAGCGCGAGTGCGCGGAGCTCCGCCAACTTCTGCTCCGAGGCGCCCGCGCAGCGGGCGAAGTCCCGCTCTCGTTCCGCCGGCCGGTCGTCTTCCTTCTCCCGGTCGCCCTGTCGCTGCTGGGACTCCTCGAGGACTGCCCGCCGGAGCTCGCCCGCCGAACCCCCACGGTCGGCAAGTGGACCCTCCGCCGCGCTTACTGGCGCGCCCGTTTCACTTCCCTCACCTAGGCCGGACGTCCCACCGGTCTTCCTCTGCCGCTCCGCACCATACGCAGCCGACGAAAGTTGTAGAAAGTCCCTGCCGAGGTCGCATGCGCGCCGCGGCGGTACGGCGCTTCCGAGTGGCAACAAAGTTGCAATCCTCCTCGGGCACGGCATCGCGCCGATGGCAGGCGTTGGCATGCGATCGCGTCACCCAACCGCTGGAATGCACAGGAGCTCTCATCATGGAAATGAAGCGCGAAGTGAAGAATCTCGTCGGTGTCGCCAAGGACCAGGCGTCCGTCGCCGCCGACAGGCTGCAGGCAACGCGCGAGGATCTGCGAGTCGAGCTCGACGATCTCCTCGGTTCGCTCTCGGAGAAGGTCTCGGACATGCGAGCGACGCTCGCGACGGCGGCCGAGGACAGCTCAGATGCGGTCGGCAAGGGCGTCAACTCGGTGGTGAAGAAGACCCGCAAGGGGATCAAGGACCTCGACAAGCGTTGGAAGAAGCTCGACGGCAAGCAGAAAATCGCGATCGCCGGCGGTCTCCTCGCCGTGCTCGCGGCGGCGGCGGCGGCACCCGCCGTAGTCCGCAAGATCCGCTCCAGCCGCTAGTTCGAAGCGCGAACGGCTAGACCCGCTCGACGAAGATCTTGCCGGCGGCGCGCAGCCCCAGGCTAGCGCGGCGGCCGCGATCGAGCTCGATCTCGAGGGTATCGGCGGCGACGTCGAGGGCGGTGACGCGGACTTTCTTGCCCGGGCGCAGACCCACCTTCTCCACCAGGCGCAGGAACTCCGGCGACTGGTCGGCGATCCGCGCCACCCGGCAGCGCACGCCGATCTCGGCCGCTCCGAGGTCGGCGAGCGATGCGTAGGCGAGCGGGCGGACCTTGAGCGTCGCGGTCGGGATCGGGTCGCCGTGCGGATCGACCGCCGGACGGTCGAGCATTTCGTCCATACGCTCGATGAGGCGCTCCGAGACCGCGTGCTCCAGGCGCTCGGCCTCGTCGTGGACCTCGCTCCAGTCGAGCCCGACGATCTGCACCAGAAAGAGCTCGATCAACCGGTGCCGCCGCAGCACGTGCAGCCCGAGCTGGCGGCCGGCCGCCGTCAGCTGTGCTCCGGCGTAAGGCTCGTAGGCGACGAGGCCGCTGTCGGCGAGGGTCTTGAGCATCGCCGTGACTGTCCCCGGCGTGACGGCGAGGAGCGTCGCGAGCCTTCCGGTCGCCACGGCCACTCCCGGCTCGCGCTCCTCTTCCAGCAGAATCGCCTTGAGGTAGTCCTCGACGGTAGAGGTTGCCACCCCCCGACTCTAGCCCGGAAACCGGCCCCGCCCCTGCTGTTGACACCGGGAGCCTATCTGGTCGATAATTTTGATGGATCAAAGATTGGAGAGATGAAGCCTCCAACTTCGGATCCCGATCATGGAACTTCCCACGCCTCCGCCCACCGTCGCCGACCCGCACCGATCGCTGCCCGAAGTGCATGGCAGCATTCCGCTCGCCAATCACCGAACCTGGTGGCGCCGATTCCTCGCTTTCGCCGGACCCGGCTACCTGGTCAGCGTCGGTTACATGGATCCCGGCAACTGGGCGACCGACCTTGCCGGCGGCGCCAAGTTCGGCTACGCCCTCATCTGGGTGATCCTGCTGTCGAACCTGATGGCGATGTACCTGCAGTCGCTGTGCGTGAAGCTCGGCGTGGTGACCGGCAGGGACCTCGCTCAGGCCTGCCGCGAGCAGTACTCGAAGCCGGTCTCGATCGTCCTCTGGGTTCTCTGCGAGATCGCGATCATCGCCTGCGACCTGGCGGAGGTGATCGGCTCGGCAGTCGCCCTGAACCTTCTCTTCGGCGTCCCTCTCGTCTGGGGCGTCATCATCACCGGCTTCGACGTGCTGCTGCTCCTCGCCGCGATGCACTTCGGCTTCCGCAAGATCGAGGCGATCGTCCTCACCCTGGTGAGCACGGTGGCGCTGTGCTTCGTGCTGCAGATCGTCCTCGCCCAGCCCGACTGGGGAGGGGTCGCCCTCGGCATGCTGGTGCCGACGATGCCGAACAAGGAGGCCTTCTACATCGCGCTCGGCATTCTCGGCGCGACCGTCATGCCGCACAATCTGTATCTCCACACCGCGCTGGTACAGACGCGCGACATCGGCCCGACCGCCGCCGACAAGCGCCAGGCCGTGCGCTACAACATCACCGACACGGTGATCGCCCTCGGCGCGGCCTTCTTCGTCAATGCAGCGATCCTCATCGTCGCCGCCGCGGTCTTCAATCGCGCCGGTCTTTTCGACGTCAGCGAGCTGCAGGAGGCGCACCGCCTGCTGGCGCCCCTCCTGGGCGCGCCGATCGCCTCGACCGCCTTCGCGGTGGCGCTCCTCGCTTCCGGCCAGTCCTCGACCATCACCGGCACCCTCGCCGGCCAGATCGTGATGGAGGGCTTTCTGCAGATCCGTGTCCGCCCCTGGCTCCGGCGGCTCATCACGCGGCTGCTGGCGATCGTCCCGGCGGTCATTCTGATCTCCATTTCGGGCGGCAAGGACACGGTGGGCCTGCTGGTCTTCTCCCAGGTGGTGCTCTCGATGCAGTTGTCGTTCGCCATCTTCCCGCTCCTTGCCTTCACCTCCAGCCGCCGCCTGATGGGCGAGTTCGTCAACTCTACGGGGGTGAAAGTCCTCGGCTACGCGATCTGCATCCTCATCGCGGGGCTCAATCTCTCCCTGCTCTGGCAAGTGCTCGGCACCGGCTGGATGGGGGTCCTCATCGGTGTTGCCGCGGCCTTCACGCTCTGGGTCCGCTTCGTGTACCCTCGGAGGCATCGTGTACAAGAAGATCCTGGTCACACTCGAAAATAGCCGCACCGACGAGGCGATCCTGCACCACATCGAGAGGCTCGCGAAGCCGCTCGGCAGCAGTCTTCTCCTGGTCCACGTCGCCGACGGCTGGATGGCGCGCCATCGCGAGCGCCTGAATCTCGCCGAGTCGGAAGAGATGCGGGTCGACCGTGCCTATCTCGAAGAGGTGCGAGCGCGTTTCGCGGCGGCCGGCATCCCGGCCGAGGCCCAGCTCCTCTGGGGCGAGCCGGCCGACGAGATCGTCAAGATCGCCGAGACCTCGGGCGTCGACCTCATCGCCATGAGCACCCACGGCCACCGCTTCCTCGCCGATCTGGTCTACGGCTCGATCGCCAACAAGGTGCGCCATACGGTCGACATTCCGGTCCTCCTGCTCAAGGCGCCGGCCGATGGCTGACCATTTTCCCGGCCGGCCGGCCTCCTGACAGCACGCTGTCAGAAAGACCGCGAGAGAATCCAAAGGCGCCGCGAGCCTGCCGCTCGCGCGCGACCGCCTGGAGGAGGCGCACGATGAGCCTGAAAGCCGAAGCGCTGCAGGAGATCCAGATCACCCGCCACTTCTTCAACCGCACCACGCGCTGCCTCTCCGAGGCCGACTCCGGTTTCCGCGCCACGCCCGAGACGATGACTGTCGCCCAGCAGGTGGCTCACACGGCGCAGACGATCGACTGGCTGCGCGAAGGCGCCTTCGAAGACCGCTGGGACATGGACTTCGAGAAGGCGATCGGAATCACCAACGGCGTCACTTCCCTCACCGCCGCCCGGCGCGAGCTCGACGCGGCCTGGGAGCGGATGCGGGCGCGAGTGGAGGGGTCGAGCGACGCCGAGCTCGCCCAGCCGATGGCCGACAATCCGATCCTCGGCAACCGTCAGAGGTACAACGGCATCGAGGCGCTCATCGACCACACCGGGCACCATCGCGGCGCGCTGGCGGTCTATGCCCGCCTCGCCGGCAGGGTTCCGGAGATGCCTTACGGCGATTGAAGTGGGCCCTCGTCGCTCTCGGCGCTCGCCTTGGCGAGGAGGCGGTCGGCAAGGACCTTCCCGGGGGCGTCGCTGACGCACACCCCCTCAGGGGGTCACGCCTTCGGGCTCCACTCCCAGACCGCGCCCGGTACGAGCTGCACGACTTCGGTCGCGAGGCCGGCGGCGCGAAGCTCCTGTTCGAAGGCAGCGGGGCGGCCGCGCAGCATGGGAAAGGTGCCCCAGTGGATCGGCACGACCTGGCGGACTCCGAGGTAGCCGCAGGCGAGCGCCGCCTGGCGGGGGTCCATGGTGAAGTGGTCGCCGATCGGCAGGAAAGCGAGCTGCGGACGGTAGAGCTCGGCGATGAGCGCCATGTCGGAGAAGAGCGCCGTGTCGCCGGCGAAGTAGAACGACCAGGCGTCGCCCCGCACCACGAAGCCGGCGGCCAGTCCACCGTAGACCGGCAGGCCGTCGTGCAGGAAGCCGCTGGAGTGGTCGGCGCGCACCATGCTGATGCTGACCCCGCAGGCCTCCTGGGTGCCGCCGAGATTCATCCCCGAGGTGAGCGGCGCCCCCTGCGCGTCGAGGTAGGTGCAGAGGTCGTAGTTCGAGATCACCGGCGCGCCGTGCTCGCGCGCCAGCCCGAGAGCGTCGCCCATGTGGTCGGTATGGGCGTGGGTGACCAGGATGAGGTCGAGGCGTTCGAACTTCCTGGCGGAAGGCGGACAGGACGGATTCCCGGCGAGCCAGGGGTCGATGACCATCGTCTCACCGGTGGGCAGATCGACCCGCAGGGTAGCGTGACCGAGCCAGGTGAACTTCGGTTGCGGCTGTGGCATGGGGGCTCCTTCCGGCTTCAAAGGTAGCACTTTCGAGTTCCGCCCCACAGCCATGGTGGGACGCTCCGGCATTCGTTCAGGACCCCGGTGCTAGAGTCGACCGGGGAGGAAACTATGAGTCCGACGGCGCTCAACTGGATGCTCTTTCTGCATGTGCTGGCAGCTCTCTGGCTGGCTGGAGGGGTCTTCGCGGGGGCCGTGGTGCGCGCCCAGGGCCGCAAGGCGTCGACCCTCGGAGAGCGCGTCCTGGCGCTGCGGATCGCCTGGCGCCTGGCGCACGTCTACAACATTCCGGGCGCGATCATCGCCGGCATTCTGGGTTTCGGCCTTCTCCACCCGCTCGGCCTGGGATTCCGTCCGGGCTGGGTACAGGCCTCGATCGCTCTCTGGTTGCTGCTGCTTCTGAACGGCCTGTTCTACCTTCGCCCCGCCCTGCGCAAGCTCCTCGCCGCGGCCGAGGCCTCGGCTGCTGCCGGGGCGCCTTCGGCGGAGCTCACCCGGCTCGCCGCCGCCAAGGGCCCACGGATCGCCGCCGACCTGAACGCGCTCGGCCTCGTCCTGCTCACCCTGCTGATGGTGATCAAGCCGTTCTAGCGGCTGGCGCCGAATGAATCAGTTCGAGGCCGGGCGCGGGGCGGTGCCCGCGGTGCCCTGTGGACTGCGAAAACTCTGCGCTAGCCAACCGGCGAGGGCCGGGACCTTCTGCAACAGCTTTGCTTCGGTGATCGGCTCGAGCCCGACGTTCGACCGGGTGAGCATTTTTCTGACCGCCCGCGCCCCCCGGGCCGTCACGATGAGGTCCGCACCGCGGAGAAAACGGGTTTCGAACCAGGCGCGCTCGGGGAGCGGCAGGGCCTCGTTCCACTCTGCGAGTGTGTGGCCGCGGGGAGTGTCATCGCGGGCCGCCATGGCGTCGAGCAGGGCGGCGATCTCGGGCATCCGTCCGGGCTCGAAGCGATCCCAGGCGAGGCGTGCCACGAGGTGCGCCATCACCGGCGCGATCCAGGCGCGATCGCCCTCGAGGCGAGCGCGCTTGGCGAGCAGGCGCCCGCCGGCAATCTGGGCAAGGATATCCGAGACTGCCAGTGCGCCCGCCTCCTCGCGCGTCGCGAACAGGGGCAAGCCGGTTGACTGCGGAATCTCGCCGCCGAGCCAGCCACGAACACTGGCGATGAGGCTGTCATCGGACCAGGCCGGAAGCACCAGCGCATCGGTCCCGAGCGCGACCGGCTCGCCGTAGCTGGTGGTCAGCCCGGCGGCCGCCCAGTCCTCTGGCGAGAGCACATAGAGAACGATCGCCGTCGCCGGGAAGCGGGTGCGCGAAAACTCCTCGCAGAGGAGCTCGAAGCGCGCCTGCACCGCCGACGAGCGATCGAGCGCCCCCGGCGTGTAACGCACCGGCGCGAGGTCCCCCGGGAGATCAAGGAGCAGGGGCAGATCGACCGTGCGCTTGCCGGCGATATCGGCGCCGGCGCCGGCTGCCGAGACGAGAGCGAGAACCAGGACCATGAAGGTCGAGCGGCCGACATGTAGAAACGAAGTCGCCATCTTGCAAGTCTACGGCTTTCCCTGCCTCAGCCGGAGATAGACTTCGCGGCATGAAGGGCTTTCGCGTGGCGCGGCATGGTGGGCCCGATGCGCTCGAGTGGAGCGACTGGCCGGATCCTTCACCTCGAGCGGGCGAGGTTACGGTGCGGGTGCGCGCTTGCGCGCTCAACCATCTCGACCTCTGGCTCCGCAACGGCGTGCCGGGACATCGCTTCCCGCTGCCGCTCGTCCCGGGCAGCGAAGTTGCCGGCGACGTCGCGGCCGTCGGCGACGGGGTGCTCGACCTCACGGAGTCGACTCCCTGCCTCATCGCGTCCGGAGTCTCCTGCGGCCTGTGTGTGCGCTGTCTCTCCGCTCTCGATCATCTATGTCCGCACTACGGCCTGTTGGGCGAGCACCGCGACGGGGGCTACGCCGAGTACGTCACCGTACCGCGGCGGAACATTCTGCCGATTCCGCCAGGCCTCTCCTATGTCGAGGCGGCGGCGATCCCGCTGGGCTTCCTCACTGCCTGGCACATGCTCACCGCGCGGGCCGAATTGAAGGCCCACGAGGACATCCTGCTGCACGCCGCCGGTTCAGGCGTGACCTCCGCCGGCATCCAGATCGCGCGGCTACTCGGTGCGCGCCGGATCCTGGTCACCGCCGGCAGCGAAGCGAAGCTCGCCCGCGCCAGGGAGCTCGGCGCTACCCACGGCATCCTCTACAACCAGGGCGATTTCGTCCGCGCGGCGCGCGAGGCGACCCAGGGCGAGGGCGTCGACGTCGTCTTCGACCATGTCGGTGGCGAGACCTTCGAACGCAGCCTCAAGCTCCTGAAACGCGGCGGCCGGATCGTACTCTGCGGCGCGACCTCGGGGCCAGAAGCGAAGATCAACCTGCGGGCGCTCTTCTTCAAGCAGCTCTCGGTGCTCGGCTCGACGATGGGCAGCCTCGCCGAGCTGATGAATCTCCTGCCCTACTTCGAGTCCGGCGCACTGCGGCCGGTCGTCGACCGCACCTTCCCGCTCGCCGAGGCGCCAGCGGCGCAAGAGTTTCTCGCCCAGCGCGGCGCCTTCGGCAAGCTCGTGCTCACCGTCGGCACGGGCGCGAGGGAGATTCCGCATCCGAAGGAGGTCCGCTCGTGACCAGCCATGAGTTCGTCGCCGGCCTGGTGGCCGAGATGCAGGCTGTCTTCGCCCAGCTCGGCGCGCGCGAAGCGCTCGAAGCCGAGAGCCGGGGCCAGGTCGAGATCGTGCCACTGCTCAAGGCCGCCCTCCGGAGCGAGATCGAGGCCGCCGAGCTCGGCGGCTTCTGCCTCCCGACGACGCCGGAGCTCGACGCCAAGAGCGCCTTCGCGCAGCAGTGCGGCGACGAGATGAAGCACTACCGGCTGATCGTCGCCCGCCTCGCGGAGTTGGGCGTCGACGTCGCCAACGAGGATCCGCTCGGCGAGGGCTACAGCCCCCTCTACCAGTACGTAAAGGGGCTGAAGAGCACCGTCGAGCGCATCGCCGCCGGGCCGTTCGCGCGCGAGGCGATCGCCAGGGTGCGCAACGAACAGTTCATCGAGCTCTGCGAGCAGATGGGCGACACCGGTACCGCGGCGCTCTACCGCGACCTCATCCAACCCGAGGAGGTTCACCACCACGAGCTCGGCCGCAAGGTCCTCGAACGGCTCTGCACCACGCCGGAGCTGCAGCGGCTCGCCGAGCAAGCAGCCCGCAACACGCTGGCGATCGCCGACGAGCTGTCGACGCTCGCCGAGCGCTCGACCGGCATGCGTTCGATCCCGGTTTCCTGATCCCGCCTCTCGCAAGCGAAATGGAGACGAGCATGGCCGACGAGCAGGGAAACAGCGCAGTCCATTCCGGGATCCATCAGATCGCCGTGCTCGGCGCCGGTACGATGGGGCGCGGGATCGCCCACATTTCGGCCCTCGCCGGCTACACCACCAACCTCTACGACGTCGACTCCGAACAGCTGGGCGCCGCCGAGCGCTCGATCCATCGCAATCTCGACAAGGGCGTCGAAATCGGCAAGCTCGAAGCGGAGGCTGCGGTGGGCGCGAAGGAGCGCCTGGCGCTCGAGAACGATCTCGCGGCGGCGGTCGCTGACGCCGACCTGGTGATCGAGGCTGCGCCGGAGGTCATGGAGCTCAAGGTCGAGCTCTTCCGGCAGGTGTCGATCCACTGCTCCGCCGAGGCGCTCTTCGCCTCCAACACTTCGGCGCTCTCGGTCACCGAGATGGCTGGCGCCACCGGCCGGCCGGAGCGTTTCGCCGGCACCCACTTCTTCAATCCGGTGCATCTGATGAAGCTCCTCGAACTGGTGCGCGGGCTCGAGACCTCGGACGCCACGGTCGCGACCCTCGCCGATGTCGGCCGCCGGATGGGCAAGGAGGTCGTCGTCGTGCGCGACGTCCCGGGCTTCGCCACCTCGCGGATCAACGCCCTGATCGGCAACGAGGCCTTTCGCATGCTCGAGCAGGGAGTCGCTTCGGCGGATGACATCGACAAGGCGGTCAAGCTCGGCCTCAACCACCCGATGGGACCGTTCGAAATGGGAGACCTCGTCGGCCTGGACGTCCGCCTCTCGATCCTCGAGCACCTCCACGCCACTCTCGGCGAGACCTTCCGGCCATCGAACCTGATGCGCCAGTACGTACAGGCTGGACGCCTCGGCCGAAAGACCGGCCGCGGGGTCCACAGCTACGACGAGCACGGCAGGAAGATCGGCTAGGGAGGAAGGCGGCCCGTGCACCTTCGCACCAGCACTCTCACCGCGGCGTTCGCGCTCTGGACCTTCGCGCCGCTCGCCGCGCTCGCCCCGCTCGCGGCGCAGCTCGTGCCGGTCGGGCCGGAGCGCGCAGTGAACACCACCACCGCCGGCTCGCAGTTCGCGGCCGGCGTGGCGGGCGAGCCGGGTGGGCCGTACCTCGTCGTCTGGCAGAGCACTGGCCAAGACGGGGGCGGCGCCGGCATCTACGCCCGCCTGTTCGACGCCGCGGGGAGCGCGCTCACCGGTGAGATTCACGTCTCGCAGACGACGGCCGGGGATCAGGTCACCCCGGCGGTGGCCTGGTCGCCGGCCGGGACTTTCCTCGTCGCCTGGGCCTCGAACGGCCAGGACGGCAGCGGCTACGGAATCTTCGCCCGCCGCCTGCAGGCAGCGACCGCGCAACCCCTCGGCAACGAGTTCCAGGTCCATGTCACGACCGCCGGTAGCCAGCTCGCGCCCAAGGTGGCGGCGTCGGGCGCCAACTTCTACGCCGTGTGGAGCGGACTCGGCGCAGGCGGCGACACGAACGACATCTACGGCCGTGGCTTCACGGCCTCGGGATCGGGCGCCGGCGCGGTCACCGGCGAAGTGCGCCTGAACGCCGGCGTCTCCGGCAACCAGGTGCAGCCCGCGATCGCCGCCGCCGGCTCTGGTTTGGTCGTCGTCTGGGCGAGCGACGGCGCCGACGGGAGCGGTTTCGGCGTCGTCGCCCGACGCTTCGACGGCGCGCTCGCGGCGCTCTCCCCCGAGATCCCGGTACCCGAGCACACGATCTATGACCAGTCGTCGCCCGCCGTCGCCGGCTTCGCCAGCGGGGGTTTCGCGGTCGCCTGGCAGCGCGCACTGCAGGAGATCGGCTCGACGATCGGCCCGCAGCCGGTGATCGCGTTGCGGCGCTTCGCCGGCAACGCAGCGGGCGGCTCCGAGCTCCAGGTGCAAAGCGACGTCACCCGCCGCCATGAGGTGCCCGCCGCCGTCGCCGACGGCGAGGAGACCGTCACGGTCGCCTGGCAGGAGCACAACCTCGCGAGCGGCGACAAGCAGGTCGTCGCCAGCCGCTACGACAGCGCGAACACTCCGCTCGTCGTCGAGTTCCCACTGAGCTCGACGGCGGCCGGCGATCAGATCGCCCCGGCGCTCGCAGGTTCCGCCCGGCTGGTCGCCACCTGGGCGAGCTTCGGACAGGACGGAAGCTCCTTCGGCGTCTACGCGCGACGCTTCGGCGTCCCGCTGCCGGACTGCGTCGCCGACGCCACGACCCTCTGCCTGAACGACAATCGTTTCCGCATCCGCGCGAGCTATGCCACCGCCGCCGGCGCGAGCGGCGCCGGACAGGCCGTCGCCCTGACGCCCGAGTCGGGCTACTACTGGTTCTTCGACGACGCCAACGTCGAGATCGTGATCAAAGTCATCGACGCCTGCGGCCTCGCCGGCTTCGACAACTTCTGGGTCTTCGCCACCGGCCTCACCAACGTCGAAGTGACCTTGAACGTGGTCGACACCTGGACCGGCGACGAAAAGACCTACCACAACAGCCTCAATCAAGACTTCCAACCGATTCTCGACTCCGGGCACTTTGAAGTTTGCGACGCCTCGGAACCGTTCGCACCACTGGCGAGAATGCCAGCGAGGGGTGGCTGGACCGAGGGCTCCCATGGGGCCCGGAGCGCGCCTCTTCAGCGCGAGGACCCCATGGGATACGGGCCAGACAGGACCCCGAGCGGCGAAGAGTCGCCGACGACGCTACCCGCGAAAATTGAGGGCAACTGCGTCGCCGACACCACCACCCTGTGCCTCAACCAGGGCCGCTTCGAAGTCAAGATCGACTACCGCACCGCCGCCGGCGCGACCGGCGACGGCCAGGCGGTCAGCCTCACGACCGACTCCGGTTACTTCTGGTTCTTCGACGACGCCAACGTCGAGCTGGTGATCAAGGTTATCGACGGTTGCGGCTACAACGACCGCTACTGGGTCTTCGCCGGCGGCTTGACCAACGTCGAAACCCACCTCACCGTCCGCGACACGCTCTACTCGACCACGGACTTCACACGCATCAATCCGCTCGACCAGCCGTTCGCCCCGATCCTCGAGATCGGCGCGTTCGCCACCTGTCCATAGCGCACCTGGGGTGCGGTCAGCGATCTTCGGTCGCAGGTGCCGGCATCGGTGGCGACTTCTCCGTGGGCTTCCGGGAGAAGAGCCGCTTGACCTGCAGCCGCGCACCGTCGAGCTCGGCGTAGAGCCAGAGCTTCACTCCGCGCAGAGCCATGCGGAACGGCGCGGTGTCGAGGGCGAAGTAGGCCTTGATGCGCCGGCCGGCGTTCCTCTTGCCCTCTTCTCCCATCTCGCGCCGCAGCTCGGCCAGCGCCTTGAAGCGCCGGTTGTAGAACATCATCAGGCGGTAGTTGAAGTAGGCCTCTTTGGGCCCCAGCACCGGCATCCAGAAGAACCGGCCGTAGACGCGGTAGGCCGGGATGACGACGAAGATGTAGTACTGGGCAGTATCGAGCAGGAAGGCCGCCGAGAGCAGGTCGGCCTCGCCCATGTAGAAATACTTGTCCTTGTAGATCGCCTCGAAGAAGCGCCAATACGAGCGTACGAAGGTCTCGTTGTGCTCCTTCGTGCGGGCGACGATCGGCTTCCCCGCGAGGTCGATGGCGACGATCTCGGCGGTCGCCTCGCTCGAAAAGGCGCAGTGGTCGAGCCCGGGCGAATAGTACGGATCGAGGAAGACCGCCGCGTCGCCGACCAGCGCCCACCCCTCTCCCATGTACTGCGTCGTGGCGTAGGGCAGGTTCGAGTAGTAGCGAAAGTCCTCCGTGCGCAGCTCCGACCCGGGGAGGAGCTCGTTGAACGGCACGAGCTCGGCGAGGAAATCGCGGAATGCCTGCTCGCGATCCGGACGTTCGTGCAGAGCGAGGAGCCGGCGATCCCAAACGACGCCGACTGACGTCTCGCCGTGGCCGTGCGGGATCACCCAGACCCAGTAACCTCGTCCGACGTAGTGGTTCGTGCCGAGGCGCCGCGAAGAGACGTTGCGCCGCGCCCACTCGACCGGGCCGCGCGCCGCAAGATCGTCGATGTGTCCGAGGTTCTTGAAACGCCCCCAGAAGGCGGCCGTCGGGTGCTGCTCGTTCTTCGAAATCAGCCCGAGCTTTCTGCCGAGGAGGTTGGCGCGACCGGTGGCGTCGATCACCCAGCGGCAGGCGACCGAGAAGGTCTCGCTCCCCTGGTCGATCGTCACCCGGTGGTCGAAGCTCCCGAGCTCGACCTCGCGGACTCGCGCCGGGCGAACGAGGTCGGCGCCGGCGGCGACCGCCTCCTCCAGCAGGTGCTGGTCGAGCACATCGCGCCGCAGCTGGAACGACGGCACGGCGCTGCGCACGAAGCCGCCGGCCTCGGTCGCCTGCCAGTGGTGTTGCACATCGGCGTTGGCGAACCAGTAGCGCAGGCCTTCTTTCGGCAGCTGGTCGAGCTCGAGATGCTGCCACTGCGCCAGCCGACGGGTGAGGAACATCGCCGACATCTCCGTCGTCGCTTCGCCGACTTTGGCGTCGAACTGCTTCGACTTCTCGACCACCAGAACCGAAATCTCCGGATGGTCGCGCTTGAGCAGCATCGCCGTCGAGGCGCCGCTGAAGGCTCCCCCCAGAACCACGACGTCGTAGCGCGCCTGCAGCGGGCGGCTCATCGGCCGCTGCCGCCCATGCCGCCGATACCGCCGGTACCGCCCGTACCGCCCATACCGCCCGTGACGCCGGCGGCGAACGCCGCCGAACAGGAGAGTGCTGGATCGGCCAGCTGCCGCCGGTCGAGTTTGCCGCGCCCGTCGCGCGGCAGCTCGGGAAGGACGACGATGCTGCGCGGAATCTTGTGTTCGGCGAGCTTGCCGCGGCAGTGCTCGACGACGCTTTCGAAGGTCACTGCCGCCGCGGCGGCCCCGAAGACCGCGCGCAGGACGGTGCGCGGCCCCTCCGGTCCATCCACACCGAGAACGCAGACGTCGTCCACACCCGGGAGGTCGCGCAGGAGATTCTCGACCTCGCGCGGCTGGACGTTCTTGCCCTTGACGATGACCAGGTCGTCGGCCCGGCCGAGCAGGCAGAGCTCCCCGCCGCGCTCCTCGTCCCACGCCGCGAGGTCTCCGGTCACGAAGCTTCCGCCGGCGAGCTCCGGTGCAGGCTGCGGGAGATAGCCCTCGGCCACCGCCGCGCTCCTCACTCGCAGTCGTCCGGTCTCGGGGTCGAGCTCGATCGTCACCCCTTCGACCGGCGTGCCGACCGTGCCCCGCTCCGCCGCGGTACCCTCGCGGTCGAAGGCGATGCCGCCGCACTCGCTGGCACCGTAGAACACCTGGACCTGCCGGCCGAAGCGCTCGCGGACGGCGCGCGCCGTCTCGGGAGAGAGCGGAGCACCGGCGCTGGTCAGGAGGCGGACGCTCGGCGGCAGCGGCGGCGGCGAGGCAAGGCGCGCCCAGCAGGAGAGCCAGGCCGGGACCGCCGGGAAGAAGGTCGCTTCGAGATCGCGCGCCGCAGCGAGGGGCGCCATCACCGCGCGCTCGTCCGGAACGATCACCAGGGAGCCGCGCATCAGTGCCGGCAACACGACGCTCGAAAAGCCGTACGAATGAGAGAACGGGATGGCGCCGACATGGCGGTCCTCCGCGGTGAGGCCCATCGAGGCGGCGAGCTGCGCCTCGTCGGCGACGAGCGCCGCCGAGGAGACGACGACCCCGCGCGGCAACCCGGTGGAGCCAGAGGTCAGCTTGATCGCTCCGATGGTCTCGGAGAGGTGCCGCACGACCGCACCGAGCCGGGTGACGAAGGTCCAATGCTCGCCCCCCCGCGGCCAGGCGTCGGAGAGCGAGAGGCAACCGGCGACATCGAAGCGCTCCAGGATCCCCTCCAGCGCATACGGCGGCACCGCCAGGTCGCACAGGACCGGCACCAGGCCGCAGCGACGCAAGGCGAGGTATCCGACCAGAAAGCCGGGGCCGTTCGGGGCCACCAGTCCGACCAGCCGCCCCGGAACGAGTCCGTGCTCGTGGAGCCGTCCGGCGAGCTCGCCGGCCTGGCGGTGTACCTCGGCGACGGTCGCGAGGCGCGAGGAGGAGGCCACCAGCGGGCGCTCCGGCTGGACGGCATGCAGGCTGTCGAAAGCGGCGAGAATGGGATCGTGAAACACCGCCACGAGTATACTTGTCCACCCGCCGAGCGCGGGTTTCCGAACTCCTCTTCAGAGAACACAGGCGACCATGAACCGTTCAGCGAGCAGCTACGATTTCGATTTCGCCGTCGCCGGCGGCGGCCCCGCCGGCACCTCGGCCGCGATCTGCCTGGCCCAGCAAGGCCATCGCGTCGTCTTGTTCGAGAAGGAACGCTTTCCGCGCTTCCATATCGGCGAGTCGCTCCTCTCGACCGCGAACGACGCCTTCGCCACCCTCGGCGTCACCGACCGCATGGAAGCCGCCTGTTTCCCGCCTAAATGGGGCGCCCGGCTCTACACTCCTGACGGCCGGACCGGGCGCGGCGTCGACTTCACCTCGGCGAGCGGCATCACCCGCGCCAAGACCTACCAGGTCTGCCGCGAACAGTTCGACGCGATTCTGATGGAGCGCGCCCGCGAAGTCGGCGTCGAAGTGCGCGAGGGGCATCGCGTCTCCGGCTGCGAGTTCGACTCCGAGGCCGCGACCCTCGAGTTCTCCGCGGCAGAAGGCGGCGGCAAGGTGCGTGTTCGCGCGCTGGTCGACGCCTCCGGACGGAACGGCCTGGTGGCGAAGAAGCTCGGCTTGCGCACCGACGAGCCGAAGCTCGCGAACATCGCGGTCTACTCGCATTTCACCGGCGTCCCGCGTCTCGAAGGAGACCGACCGGACGACATCCGGCTCGTGGCGCGCGCCGACGCCGGCTGGTTCTGGCTCATTCCGATCTCGCCCGAGCTCACCAGCGTCGGTGTCGTCATCCCGATGAAGCGCTACATGCAACTCGAGCACGGCGCTCCGGACGCGATGCTGCAGGCGACGTTCGACGACACTCCGTTCTTGGCCGAGCTCATGCGCGACGCCCGCCGGGAGTGGCCGGTGCGGGTCGAGAAGGACTTTTCCTACAGCGCCTCGACCTACGCCGGAGACCGCTGGATCCTCGCCGGCGACGCCGGATCGTTCCTCGACCCCGTCTTTTCGAGCGGCGTTTCGATCGCCATGGAATCGGGGATCGAAGCCGCGATGGCGCTCGATCAGGCGGGCGCCAGGAACGACTTTTCGGCGCGCAGCTTCGCCGCCTTCTCGCGTCGCCAAAGCAGACGATTCCAGGCCTTTCGCCGTTTCGTCGTCGGCTTCTACTCGCCGCAGTTCCGCGACCTCTTTTTTTCGCCCGAGCCGCCGGCGATCATCTTTCGCGCCGTCGTAACGGTTCTTGCCGGCAACTGGAACCCAGGGCTCTGGACGCGCTCGATGAATCGGATCTTCTTCTTCTTCGTCGCGATGCAGAAGCACTTCTCGCCTTCGACGCGCCTCTTCCGCCGCGACGCCACCGCCGGCTACCCGACCGAAGACACCGCGTGAGCCCAGAAGGCAAGGTCCTCGCGCCCTCCGGGGAGCTCGCGCCCCGCCTCAAGGGGCTCATCGTCGGGACGCTCCGGCTCGAAGGACTCGATCCGGAGTCGATCGGCGACGACCAGCTGCTCTTCGGCGAGGGCCTGGGCCTCGATTCGATCGACGCCCTCGAGCTCGTGGTCGCGATCGAGCGCGAATTCTCGATCGCGATCCCGGAGGGCAAGGTCGACCACGACGTCTTTCACTCCGTCCGCACCCTGGCGCTCTGGCTCGACGAGCGCCTCGCTCAGACTGCCCTGCGCGACGGCCACCTCCAAACGCCCGCGCCATGAGCCACGGGCGCGACCGCGGCGAGCCCGTCGCGATCACCGGCCTCGGCGCGGTGAGCGGCTACGGCGAAGGCACCGCAGCCCTGTGGACAGGCCTCGCCTCCGGGACCTCGGCGATCGGTCCCTTTTCGCGCTTCGAGCATGCGCGCTACCGCACCCACCTGGCATCGGAAGTGGACGAGACGCGCAGGGTGCTCGCGCCGGCGCGCGGGGAGCGCCTGTCGCTCGCCGATCGCTTCGCGCTCGGAGCGGCAGGCGAGGCGCTCACCCAGGCGGGGCTGCCGTCCCGGCTGGACGAGCTCTCCTGCGGCATCTATTTCGGCAGCTCTACCGGCGGCATGTTCGAATCCGAGAGCTACTTCGCCGCGCTCATGGGCCAGCCGCAGCGCGCCTCCGGCATCGGCCGGCTCACCGCGCAGCAGACCTGCTCGCCGGGCGAAAGCGTCGGTCGCGCGCACGGCGTCCACGGCCCGGTTCAGACCGTTGCCTCGGCGTGCGCCTCGGCGACGCTCGCCATGGGGAACGCGCTCGCCGCGCTGCGCGCCGGAGAGATCGACATCGCGCTCGCCGGCGGCAGCGATTCGCTCTGCCGGTTGACCTATGCCGGATTCAACTCGCTGCGCGCCGTCGATCCGAAGGCCTGCCGTCCCTTCCGCGCCGAGCGCGAAGGAATGTCGATCGGCGAAGGCGCCGCGGTCCTGGTGCTCGAGTCCGAAGCCAGCGCCCGCGCCCGCGGGGCGCGGATTCTGGGCTGGCTGCTCGGCGCCGGAGCCTCCTGCGACGCCCATCACATGACCGCGCCGGACCCGCAGGGCGCTGGCATCGCGCGCGCCGTCGAGGCGGCGCTTTCCGACGCCGGCCTCGAGGCGGGAGCGATCGACTTCGTCAATGTCCACGGCACCGGCACGCCGCACAACGACGCCGCCGAGGCCAACATGTTGCGCGCGGTCTTCGGTGACCGCCTCCCCAGTCTGCCTCTCACCTCCTCGAAAGGCGCCATCGGGCACTACCTGGGGGCCGCCGGTGCGATCGAGGCGGTGGCGACGATGCTCTGTTTCCTGCATGGCGCGGTGCATCCGACACCGGGCGAAGGCGCCGTCGATCCGGCCATGGGCCTCGACCTGGTCACCGGCAGGCCGCGGCCCGTCCCCGGCGCGCGCTACGCGCTATCGACCAATCTCGCCTTCGGCGGCACCAACGCCGCGGTCATCCTCGGCTCCGCAGCGGCATGACCGCCGGCGTCGTGGTGACCGGGATCGGGGTGATCGGCCCCTTCGGCGCCGGCCGCGCGGCGCTGCTCGAAGGCCTTCGGGCAGGCGAGCCCCGCCTCACCGAGGTCGACCGCTCTGCCGGCTTTCACCGCCACGGCGGCGCGCAACTCGCAGCGCTCGCCGACCTCTCGGAGCTCTCGCGGCTCGTTCCGCCGGCCCTCTCCCGACGCATGAGCCCCCCGGCCCGGATGGCGGTGGCAGCGATGCAGCTCGCTCTGCGCGATGCCGGCCTGCCCGAGGGCACCGACCACTCGACGACCGGCATCGTCACCGGCACCGCCTTCGGCCCCGCCTGGGTGACCGAGCAGCTCCTGCGGCAGATTCTCGGGCAGGGCCCCGATCAGGCCTCTCCAGCGCTGTTCACGGAGTCGGTGGCGAGCGCGAGCGCGGCGCAGATGGCGATGGTGATCCGCGCCCGCGGCCCGAATCAGACGCTGACGCAGCGCGAGGCGAGCGACCTCCTGGCGCTCGGCGAGGCGGCACGATGGATTCGCGCCGAGCGTGCCGAACGGGTGCTGGTCGGCATCGTCGAAGAGAACATTCCGATCCTGCATGCCCTGCTCGATCGCTTCCACGCCCTGGCGCGCGCCGACCGCTTCGGACCAGAGCGCGCCCGGCCGTTCGACCGCCACCGCAACGGCATGATCGCCGCCGAGGGCGCCGCGGTGGTGATTCTCGAGAGTGCGGCCGCCGCAGCCGAGCGCGGCGCCAGGCCGCTCTGCCGCCTCCTTGCTCACGGCGCCGCGTTCGACCCCTCCGCCCAGGCGCACGACTGGGGCCGCGGCGAAGCCGGGCTTGGGCGATCGCTGCGCCGCTTTCTCGCCCGCAGCGGCCGCTCGCCGGAGGAGGTCGACCTCATCGTCTCCGGCGCCTCCGGCTCCCGCCTGGGAGACCGGCTCGAGGCGCTCACTCTGCGCGCCGCCTGGGAGTCCCGGCAGCTGCCGCCGGTCATCGCTCCAAAAGGCACGACGGGCGAATACGGCGGAGGGTTTCTCGCCGCCGGCCTCCTCGCCGCGGCCGGCGAGCGCCCGGGACCTACGGCCGGATTCTCCGCCGTCGATCCGGAGCTCGAACTGACGCCGTCGACGCGGGGCGAGTGGTCCGCACCCCGGCTGAGCCTCCTGACAGCGCTTGCCTCGGGCGGCGCTGCCGCTTGGGCGCTCGTCGCGCCTGCCTAGGTGAAAAGGTAGAACCTCCCGCCCCGTTCGGCGTATAACTCTGGACGTGCGCTTCCGATTCCGCCTCGCCCTGGTCTTCCTCCTGCTGTCGGCTTTTCCGCTGACGCTCCTCGCCCTCTACTCGTTCACCACCTCCAGCCGCGCCCTGCGCCAGGCCGCCGAGGCCGAGGCCAGGCTCATGGCGCGCGACCTCGAGCAGCGCGTCGAAGGCGTCTCGGCGGAGATCGACCAGAGCGTGAAGGCGCTCGCACGCCTGCCCGCCACCTACTGGCTGCGCTCGGAGAACGGCAACGGCGAGGGCAGGATCGATCCCCAGGTCTTCGCCGGGCTCGCCCAGGCGCTGCCGTTCATCGAGGACTTCCGCTTCGTCCCCAGGGGCGGCGGCAGTAGAGGTGCGCCGGTGACCGCGGGGGAGCCTCTTCGTCGGGCCGAAAAGAGCGTCACCGCCACCCTCCTCCACCTTCCGGCAGGTCTGCCGGAGGCCGACCGTAAACGGATCCAGGACGAGCTCAGCAGGGTGCGCGCCGAGATCGGGCGCGATTTCGCCGCCCGCCGCGAGAGCCGGGGCGTGCCGCCGCCAGCGCCCCCGCCTCCCCCGACCGCGCCGCTCGCGCCAATTGCTGCGGTCGCCCCCGTCCCGGCGGCCACACCGGTGCCCACCGCCGCACCAAAAACTCCGCTCACCCCTTTGGCGGATGGCGTTTCATACCCGGTGAGCGACGGCGGCCAGGTCGTCGGCGAGATCCAGGGCCGGCTCAAGGCGAAAGAGATCCTGCGTTCGGTGCTGGGACAGACCGATCGCGAGCAGGGGGAGATCCCGTTCGCGATCGACAATGAAAACAAGCTCTACGTCGCGACCGGCGCCGACGGCGACATCCTGCGCAAGCTCCCATCGGTGGGCGCACTGCGAGGCGAGGCGAGCGTCGCCGCGGCGGAGAAGGGGACGGGCGACGACTGGGTCGTGGTCGCCCGCCGCGATGCCATTTCGGGCTTGCGTTTCGGCATCGCGCGGCCGATCTCGCAAGCGATGAAAGAGCTGCGCAAAGCCACCGCTTTCAACTTCGTGGCCGGCTTCTTCCTGGTCGGCATCGCGACCATCGGCATGATCCCGCTCACCGGCGGCATGGTGAAGAGCGTCCAGCAGCTCGAGGCCGGGGCGGCGAGGATCGCCGACGGCGACCTCTCGACGCGCGTGCCGGTGCGCTCGCGCGACGAGTTCGGGCGCCTCGCCGAGAGCTTCAACCACATGGCGGAACAGCTCGCCGAGCATCAGGCGCGGTTGCTCGAGCAGGAGCGGGTGGGGAAGGAGCGCGAGATCGAGCGCCGCCTGCTCGAGGCCGAGAACGGACGCAAGAGCCAGGAGCTCGAGGAGGCCCGCCTCTTCCAGCTCTCAATGCTGCCGCGTCAACTCCCGGAGTACCCGGGACTCGAGCTCGCGGTCGCGATGTCGACCGCGACCGAGGTCGGTGGCGACTACTACGACTTCCGCACCGGCGAGAACGGCGACCTTCTGCTGGCGATCGGCGACGCCACCGGCCACGGCGCGGCGGCGGGGACGATGGTCACCGTGGTCAAGAGCCTCTTCCTGGCGGCCGGCGACGACGCCTCTCCGGCCGGCTTTCTGCGCCGCGCCACCGGCATGGTCCACGGCATGGGACTGTCGCGGATGGCGATGGCGCTCGCGGTCGCAAGGCTCGCGGGGCGCACGCTCACGTTGTCGTCGGCCGGTATGCCGCCGGCGCTGCACTTGCGCGCCGGCACCGGCGAAGTCGAAGAGGTCGCTCTCGCCGGCATGCCTCTCGGGGCGCGTAGCGACTATCCCTACTCCGAGCGCCGACTGGAAATCGCTCCGGGCGACGTCGTCCTGCTGATGAGCGACGGCTTTCCCGAGCTGCCCAACTCGGCCGGCGAGCCCCTGGGCTACGAGAGAGCGCGGGCGCGATTCGCCGCCGCGGCGTCGGGTGGTAGTTCGAGCGACGGGGCGAGCGCCAGCGAGATCGTGGCGGCGCTCGAGCGCGCCGCCGCCGACTGGTCGGGGGCCGACGCCGCCGCGGCGCCGGCGCCGTCGGACGACGTCACGTTCCTGGTGCTTCGCGCGACCTGATCCCGCCTGACAGAATGGGCCGGTGACCCAGCCCGTCGAAGAATCCGATCTCTTTCTCTCGCTCACCCCCGAACGTGTGCTCGATGCGGTCGAGGCGGCCGGAGTGGCGGTACGACCGCTCTGCTATCCGCTGAACTCATTCGAGAACCGGGTCTACGAGGTGGAGCTCGCCGACCGGTCGCGGGTGGTGGCGAAGTTCTATCGCCCGCAGCGTTGGACGGCGGGAGAGATCCTCGAAGAGCATCGATTCCTCTCCGAGCTCGATGCCGAAGAGATTCCAGTCTGCCCGGCGCGCCCCTTCCCCGAAGGTTCGACGCTGGCCAAGACGGCGGGCGGCATCTTCTACACGCTTTTCGATCGCAAGGGTGGGCGGGCTCCGGCAGAGCTCGACGCCCGGGGCGCGGCGCGACTCGGAATGCTGGTCGGGCGGCTCCATGTCGTTGGCGCCCGGCGCCGCGACGCCGACCGGCTGCACCTGACGAGCGACGCCTACGTGCGGCGCGATCTCGACTGGCTCGAGCGCAGCGCGATGGTGCCGCGTCGCCTCGCGCAGCGCTACTTCGCTGCGGGGCGAGCGATCGCCGACGCCTACGACCGGATGTCCAGCGGCGCCGCGATTCTGCGCCTGCATGGCGACCTGCACCTGGGCAACGTCCTCGATCGCGACGGCGAGCTGCGCTTGCTCGACTTCGACGACTGCATGCTCGGGCCGGCGGTGCAGGATCTCTGGCTCGCGCTGGGCGGCCGCGACGCCGCGACCACCGAGCTGCGCGAGATCTTTCTCGAAAGCTACGAGCAGTTCCGACGCTTCGATCGCGCCGAGCTCCGTCTCATCGAACCCTTGCGGGGCCTGCGCATGGCGCACTACGCCGCCTGGCTGGCGCGCCGCTGGCACGACCCGATCTTCCCCAAGAACTGGCCGCACTTCGGCACCGAAGAGAGCTGGGAGCGCGAAACGGTCGACCTCGAAGAACAGTCGATCGTCGTGGCGCGCGTCGAGCGCGGCGGAACTGCCGCCGAGCCCGCGGCGGCGGCGGCGGACGAGGAGGCGCTCACCAACAAGGACCTCTTCTGGGACTGGGACGGCTAGGACCGGCGCAGGAACGGGCTCGGAGCCCTGTGAACCGCCGACGACCGCTGATTGCCGCTGATTGCCGCGCTGCGGTCTGCGGAAGTAGGATCCCTTCGCCATGAGCGACGAACCGAAACCGGATTCCGATTGGCCGGACGCCGGCGATGCCATGCCGAGCTCGCCCCCCGCCGGGTGGCAGAGCTCGCCTGCCGCGGTCTACGGACTCGAACATCCGCTTCGCTGCCCCAGCTGCCACGCCGAGATCGATCAGATCTTCGTCATCCGCCTGTTTCGGGCGCGGGTGAACTTCATGTCCTCGCTGCCGCGCAGCGGCCGGGTGCTGGCCTGCCCGAAGTGCCGGACGATCCTGCCGGGCGAGCTGGGCGCGGTCTTTTAGCCGCGACCGCCTTACCGCGGCGGACCTTCGAGAAGGAAGCGGATCGCCAGCCGGGTCTCCATCTCCACCGCCACACCATCGCGCCGCCCGGGACGGAACTGGGCCGACAACGCCGCCTGGCGCGCCGACTCGTCGAAGCCGAAGCCGGCCGGCGGACCGACCGCCTCGACTGCGAGCACCCGGCCCGCCGCGTCGACGCGCACCAGGAGCTCCACCGTCGCCGCCCGCCGGCGCTCGCGGGCGATGCGCGGGTATGCAGGCCGGATCGCCCGCACCAGCCGAGGCGGCTCGACGACCGGCGCAGCTCCCGCAGGGGAAGCCGATGTTGGCGCCGGCGGCGGCGGGGACGTCGGCCGGGCAGAGGTCTCCGTCGAGGGCAGCGCTGACGCGGCGGCCACGAGGTTGTCGCGCGTCCGGCGCTCCCCGATGCGCATTCCGGCGTCGCCTTCGACCGCGCCGCCGGAGTCCGGGGAGCTTGCCGTTCCCGGGGCTCCGGGCACCGCTGCCGCGCCGGGCTCGGTCGCTGCGGCCCGTTCGTCGCCGGCTTCGGCGAGGCGCGCCTCGAGCTCGCGGATCCGCGTTTCGTAAAGCTCCCGATCGGCCGCCGGACGAGCCTCTGCGAGCACCGACTGCAGGCGCTGGACCTCTTCGCGCAGACGGGCCAGTTCCTCCTCGTCGCGCACCACAATCTCCGCCGGTGGCGGCGTCTGGCCGACCGTCCCAGAGAGATCGGCCGGCGGCGGCGGGGCCTGACGGAGTTGACGAAGCCCGAACCCGACGGCCACGGCGAGCACCGCGATCGCCAGACTGGAAGCGAGCAGGATGCGCTTCCGGCTGCGCTCGGCGGAGGCAGGAGCGGCGGCACGCCGAGCGCGCTTCTCCTCGTAGAGCCGCTGGTCGGCGACCGCGAGAATCGCCTCTCCGGAGGCGCCGTCCACCGGGTGGCTTGCGACTCCCATGCTGAACGACACCGGCAGGGTCGCCGGCGCGCCACGCTGGGGCGCCGGAAGCTCGACCTCCTGGAGGGCCGTGCGTGCGCGCTCGGCCAGGACCCGCGCCTCCTCGGCGCCGACCCCGAAGAGCGCCACGACGAACTCGTCGCCGCCGTAGCGGATGAGCCGGTCCTCGGCGCGGAAGCTCGCGCGCAGTTGATGGCTCGCCCGCTGCAGGACGATGTCCCCCACCAGATGGCCGTGCGTGTCGTTGATCTCCTTGAAGGAATCGAGATCGAGCACGAGGAGCGTGACCGTCCCCTGGGAGGCGACCAGCTCTTCCCAGTCCTCGTCCAGCAACTGTCGCAGGTAGCGGCGGTTCCAGGCGCCGGTCAGGTCGTCGCGCAGAGCCAGGTCTGTCGGCTCGCCCGGCCGCGGATCGGAAGATCTTTCCACGCTCCAGATCGTAATGGAAAACGCAGGGTGGCATACGATTCGCTGCCGCCAACCCGAGGAGCCCAGCCGCATGCGCATCCGTCTCCCGACCTCGACGCTTCTCGCCGGTCTCGCTCTGGTCCTGCAGGCGCTCGAGCCGGCCGCCGGCCAGGCCGGCGCCCCCGCGAGTGAGCTCACCATCGCGGCGATCATGGCCCGTGACTGGATCGGCACGCCGCCGGAGGACCCCTACTGGTCGGCCGACGGCAAGTCGATCTACTACCGTCAGCGGCGTGCGGGCAGCGACGTCGTCGACCTCTATCGCATCGAGATCGCGAGCCGCCGGACCGAGCGCATCCCACCCGCGGAGCTCGGAAGGGTCGAAGGCCCGGACGGCTCCTGGTCGCGCGACCGTAAGCTCAAGGCCTTCATCCGCGAGGGCGACCTCTTCGTGGAGGAGCGTGGCCGCCGGTTCGCACGGCAGCTGACGCGCACTACCGACGCCGAGAGCGCCCCGCTCGTGCTGGCGACGGGCAGGAGCGTCGCCTTCCGGCGTGGCGATGCCTTCCACGCGATCGATCTCGAGAGCGGTCTCGACACGACGCTCGCCGAGCTGTGCACGGCGAAGGACCCTGACGCGCCTCCCGACACCGGGGGATTCCTCACCGGCCAGCAGCTGCGGCTGTTCGAGGTGCTCGCCGCGCGCCAGGCGAACAAGGAGGAGCTTCTGGCCGACGATCGGGCGAGGCGAGTCGCGGATCCGACGCGCTCGCCACCGCCGTTCTACCTCGGCGAGAAGCGCAGGATCCTGCGCGCCGACCTCTCCCCCTCGGGGACGCACGTGCTGGTGGCCCTCGCGGCGCAGCGCCCGGAGGAGAAGGCCGATCCCCAGAGCGCCGATGGGGGCAAGGAGGACTCGATGCCGGTCTTCGTCACCGAGTCCGGCTACGTCGACGTGAAGGAGATCCGCCCCAAGGTCGGGACCGGCTCCCCCGAATCTCCCACGCTCCTCCTGCTCGACCTGGTCCGGCAGACGCAGGCCGCGCTCGATCTCTCCGTCCTTCCCGGCATCGCCGACGATCCCCTGGCCGAGCTTCGCGCCGCGGCGGCGGCGCAGGCCGCCGCTCCGGCTCCGGCGCCGCGACCGGTTCGCCTCGCAGAGGTCCGCTGGAACGAGGACGGGAGCCGGGTCGCCCTGCAGTTTTTCTCCGCAGACAACAAGGACCGCTGGCTCGCGGCCGTCTCGCTGCCAGCATCCGGAGCATTGGTGCCGGCGGTCGAGTCGCTCGTGCACGAGAGCGACCCCGCCTGGCTCGGCTGGCGCTTCACCGATTTCGGCTGGATGAAGGACGACCGCGAGCTCTGGTTCCTTTCCGAGAGCTCGGGCTTCTCGCACCTGTACGTGCAGTCTCCGGGCGCAGCGAAGCGGGCGCTCACCTCGGGTCCGTTCGAGGTCGACCGACCGCGCCTCGCGCGCGATGGGCGGAGCTTCTTCGTCTCGGCAAACCGCGAGAGCGCCGGCAACTACGAGGCCTACCGCGTGCGGGTCGACTCCCCGGGTCTCGAGCCGCTGACGGCCGCCGGCGGCATCACCTATGCGCTACCCTCGCCGGACGAGAAACTGCTCCTGCTCACCAACTCCTGGGCTACACGGCCGCCGGAGCTCTTCGTTCAGGCGACGCGCCCCGGGGCCCTGCCGAAGGCCCTGACCGCGACGACGTCGCCGGCCTTTTCCGCCGTCGCCTGGAGCGTCCCGGAGATCGTCCAGATCCCGTCCACCCACTTTTCCGGCACACTGCAGGCCCGCGTCTACACGCCCGTCGGGTGGACTCCCGCCGAAAGCTCTCCCGCCGTCGTCTTCATCCACGGCGCGGGCTATCTGCAGAACGCCCACCAGGGGTGGTCGAGCTACTACCGCGAGTTCATGTTCCACACCCTGCTGACGCGCGCCGGCTACGTCGTGCTGGACATGGACTACCGTGCCTCCGCCGGCTACGGGCGCGACTTCCGCACCGCGATCTATCGCCAGATGGGCGAACCGGAGCTCGAGGACCTCGCCGACGGCGTCGCCTGGCTGGTCGCCCAGCGCGCCGTCGACGCGAAGCGCGTCGGCACCTACGGCGGCAGCTACGGCGGCTTCCTGACGATGATGGCCCTGTTCAAGCGGCCAGAGCTCTTCGCCGCCGGCGCGGCGCTGCGGCCGGTCACCGACTGGGCGCACTACAACCAGGGCTACACCTCGGCGATCCTGAACACTCCCGAGGTCGACCCCGAGGCCTACCGCCGGAGCTCACCGATCGAGTTCGCCGCCGGTCTCGCGAAGCCGCTCCTCATCTGTCACGGCATGGTGGACGACAACGTCGCTTTTCAGGATTCAGTCCGCCTCGTGCAGCGCCTGATCGAGCTCGGCAAGACCGACCTCTTCGAAACCGCCATCTACCCGTTCGAACCCCACGACTTCGTCGAGCCGACGAGCTGGGTGGACGAGTACAAGCGGATCTTCAAGCTCTTCGAGACTCACCTCAAGTAGCGGCGTCGCCGGCGCTCGCCGGAGCCGTTGCCGGGTGGCTCCCGAAGTTCCCGTCGAGACTGAAGATCGTCTCGAGTGGGACCGCGAGCGCCCGCGCCAGCTTGAGCGCGAGGACCACGGAAGGCACCATGCGCCCGGTCTCGATGGCGTTCACCGATTTGCGTGTCACCCCGGCCAGGTCGGCGAGGTCGGCTTGGGTGAGGTCGCGGATCGCGCGTTGGATCTTGAGCGTGTTCCTCAGTCCTTCGTCGTCCATCGCCCTACTCCCGATCGAAGAGCAGGAAGAGCGTGATGAACGTGACCATACCGAGCATGACCGTCGATTCGGCCATCGCCAGGAGAGCCTGTTTCGTGGAGAGCCGCGCCAGCATGAAGAGCAACGCAAGAGGAAACTGCGCAACCAGGCTGGCGAGGAGGGCGGCTCGCGCCGCCCGATTGAGGCTCGACTGGCGCAGCTCGTCCTGCAGGATCGCCTGCACTTCGCGGGAGCGTGGATCGAAGCTCCGGCCGCGCAAGGGCCATCGCAGGACGAGGAAGAGGAGGACGGTCGCGAGCCCAAAGACCCACGACGACCTCTCCACCCAGCGCGACGCCGGGGCTTCCGGCCACAGAGTCTGGCCGAGGAGGGTCCCACCGAGGACCAGGGCCATCGCGAGCATCGCGAACATGCCTCGCCGACTCATGCGGACGAGGAGGTCGGAGGCGTTTTCCGTCGGTTGGGATTCAGGCTGCTGCAGAGAGTTCATCGAAGGCTCCTTTGCCGGTGTCGCGTAGGCGAGACACCTTATGAGCCCATTATAGAACCGTTATATCTCTAAATGCAACCTTAAGGTTACTTTACAACTTCCTGCCGGGGGACCTAGGCCAGATGGGGGAACTCGAAAAGAACGTCGACGCGGGTGCCGTCGGGGAGGTCGAACGCCTTGGTCATCTCGCGCGGACCCTTTTCGAACAGCTGTTCGGCGTAGAGCGCGACACGCTGGTTGAGCCGCGGCCAGCCGAGATCACCAAAGGTGTGGCCGGCCGGCCAGATGAGGAGCGTGCGCGCGCCGCCATGGGCGGTCACCACCGTGGCGCGGGCCACCCTTTCGCCCCGGCCGAGACTCTCGGCCAGGAGGCGGTCGAGTCCGGGGATCACTGCTTCAGCCGCCGCTTGCGCAGCTCGGCGACGAGGGCGCGGAAGTCGTCGGGCGGCGGCGCCGCGAAGCGCATTCGCAGGCCGGTGGCCGGATGGGCGAAAGCGAGCTCCGCGGCATGCAGGGCCTGGCGCTGCGTCTTCACCGGCGGCTCGCCAAGGGTGCGCTTGCGGTAGACGCGCTCACCCACGATCGGATGGCCCGCCGCCGCGAAGTGGATGCGGATCTGGTGGGTGCGCCCGGTTTCGAGCCGCACCCGGACCTGGGTCGCGAGCCCGAAGCGCTGCACGACCTCCCAATGGGTCACCGCCGGCTTGCCGCGCTCGTTCGGGCGCGCCACCCAGCGCCGACGATGCGTGCCGTCGCCCACTAGGTCCTCGCGGAAGGTGCCGCTCTCATCGGCGAGATTCCCTTCGACCAGCGCGTCGTAGGTGCGTCCCATGCTGTGGTCTTCGAGCTGCTTCTGGAGCGCGGAAAGACCGCGCTTGCTGGTGGCGAAGGCGACCAGCCCGGAGCTGTCCTTGTCGAGCCGGTGCACGACCGCGACGTAGGTGCGCCCTCCGGCCTTGCGCGCCATCGCCTGGGAGACGCGCGCGAGCAGCGTGTCCTTCTCACGATCGTTCGTCGGCTGAGTCAGGAGACCGGCCGGCTTCACCGCCACGACGACGTCGGCGTCCGAGTGCAGGAGCTCGACTTTCGGCCCTTCGACCTGGCGCTCGATCTTGCGATGGGGATCCCAGACCAGCGTCGCTTCCGGCGCCACGTAGGCCCCCGGATCGAAGAGCTGCCGGCCGTCGACCGACACCTGGCCGCCTTCGATCACCCGCTTGGCGCGCGTGAACGTGAGCTCCGGATAGAGCTCCGTCAATCGCCGCGCGAACCGCGCTGGATAGCGCTCCGGCCCCTGCTCAGTCATTCGAGAATTCTCCACTACCCTGCTTGGCCTGTCGCCCGACCTTCACCGGATCTCCTCGAAGACGCCTTCGGCCTTGTTCTTGCGCACGTTGTGCCAGGCGAAGCAGCGGCCGTTCATGGCGATGTAGACGCCGGGGGGAAGGATCTGGGCGAAGGAGAGGGCGCTGCCCAGGTTGAACAGGCCGTCGGAGCTGCCGAAGGCGAACGGGACCATCGCGCCGGTCAGCACGACGGTCTTGTCGGCGACCGCGAGGCCCTGGGCGAGAACCGCCGCGGTCTCGACCATGGTGTCGGTGCCGTGGGTGACCAGGATGCGACCTTCGGGCGAATCCCTGCAGGCCTCGAGGACCTGCGCGCGGTGCTCGAAGTCCATCTCGAGGCTGTCGATCATGCAGACTGTCTGCACCTCGACGTCGAGCTTCGAGCGCCCGAGGCGGAGCATCTCCTGCAGGTGGGTGTCGCGGAAAAACAGCGCGCCGGTGAGCTCGTCGTAGTCCTTGTCGAACGTTCCGCCGGTGACCAGGATGCGAATTGTCATGGCTACCGACCCTTCGCCCGGGTCATCGCCAGCGACAGATCCTCTGCGAGAGCCGCCGCATCGATTGCCGGAAACCGGAACAACTCACCAACGATAGCGTCGAAGAGGCGCTGCAGTGTCTCGCGCTCGACGAGCCCCTCCGCGAGCATGCTCCTCACGTCTACGAGGTCGGTTTCGAATCCGCGCTCGATCTTGGACAGCGCCTGCGAATAGAGATCGAACTCGAAGATCGCGAGCTTCCCCTGTTGCTGGAGGAATCGGCTGCGATCCCTCCACCCCGGCAACGGCGGAAGAAAATCGAGCGGCGAGGCGAACTCTACGTTCACTCGGAGGCGCTCCTTGATCTCCGGAATTGCCCGCGCAACTGCACCGGAGTCGGGCTCGAGACGCAAATCGATGTCGACCGTGGAGGCACGCCAACCGTGTAACAGGGCCGTACTCCCACCCACCAGAAAAAGCTGCGTCGGTGCATCTGCATGGCGCCCCAGCTCGACGAGGAAGCTCTCGAGCCGGGCGCGATCGACTAGAGGCCGCATCGCACCGAGCGGTGAAAGCTGGCCAGGCGCCGCAAGAGCGCGTTGTAGCGCGAGTGCGCCCGATCGGGATCCGCCGCAGCCAGCCGCTGGAAGAGCTCGTGTTCCGGAAACGCACGGCGGGGAGACTCGAATTCGAAGCCCAGCAGCCGGAGCTTCGATGCACTGATCTCGACCAGCAGGGACTCTTCGGACACCTCGCCGCGCCTGAGGTCGCTCAACCCCTTGCGAATCAGGTCCGCGCCGGGAAGGTGCGCCCATTCGCCGCGAGGGTCGAACTTCTTCGCAGAGTCCATGGCATCGATTCTACTCGCTCGCGGAGCGCGGGCTCCTGCGCCCGGCGGAGGTGAGGAGGAGGCCGCAGCAGGTGAGGCCGGACTCGGCCTTCGCGAGC
The DNA here is from genome assembly GCA_031403995.1 of Thermoanaerobaculia bacterium. Classification (GTDB taxonomy): domain Bacteria; phylum Acidobacteriota; class Thermoanaerobaculia; order Multivoradales; family JAGPDF01; genus JAGPDF01. The sequence goes on along the minus strand of JANNGS010000061.1, from coordinate 20,520 downwards.
TCGGACTGGTCGACGAGAACGACGTCGAATCCCGCGGCGGCGATGCGCTCCGCGGTGCGCGGGGCGGAGGCGTTGACCAGGACGGAGTTGCCGATCGCCAGGACGTTCGCGGCCATCGGCTCTCCCGGGTCGACCGCGATCGCCCGCCGGGCGCCCAACCCCGCAACGTCGACCCAGGCCGGATTGAGGACGATGGTTTCGGCGTCGATCCCGCCGCTCGCGCCAATGGCCGTGATGGCGCTTTTCAGGTGCAGGCAGCCGGTGAGTGCCATGCCCTCCACCCTGTAGCCGAACGGCGCCAGGAACGCCGCGAGCTGCGCAATCCCTGCCGCGTTGGTGCGCGCAGAAAGGCCGACAAAGAAGCGCTTGCCGATCCGCAGCACGTCGCCGCCGTCGAGCGTCCCCGGTGCGACGACGAACGACAGGTCACGGTACGGCGCGAGCGCTTGCGCCACGCTAGGGATCTCCGCCCGACGCGACTCGGCTCCGGGCCGCGTCAGCACCGCGAGCTCGTCGACGACGACCGCGGCATCCTCGACGAAGACCGAATCGGGCAAGTCGTCGGTCTCGGGCAGGCGGTGGACAGAAACTCCCAACTGCCGCAGGGCATTCTCGTAGCTCTCGTGCTGCGCGCGGGCGCGGCCGACATCGATCGCGACGCGCGGGAGGTGAGTGAGCTCGCACCGCGCGAGCGACGCCGGAACGGCGCGGGTGAAGGCAAGCATGCGGTCGAGGCTACAGGAAGGCAGGGATCGCCGGCGAGTCGCGAGCGACTCGCCGGCGATCCAGAATCGTCAGAAGTGGACGCGGGTGTTGATGCCGAAGGTGCGCGGCTGGTTGGTGAGATAGCCGACGCGCGCCCGGGTGCCGCGCTCCTGGTCGAGCGCCAGCCGGGCGACTTCATCGGTGACGTTGTTGACGAAGAAGGCGACGTCCCACCTCTGGTTCAAGAACCCGAGGCGGAGGTTGATCAGGTCGTACGCCGGCAGCTCGGGGTCGAAGGTGAACGTGCCCTGGGTGAACGGGCCACCGATGCCGATCGGGCCGAACGACCGCAGGTTCACCGTTCCGAAGCCCGCCGCCTGGTCGCCGATCTGGGTGAAGCGCGAGCCGACGTACTGGTAGGTGGCGGTCGTGTAGCCGAGCCACTCGCCGCGCATGTGCCACTGGTAGTTGGCGGCCGCGACCGCCTGGAACTTCGGCACGGTCGGCAGACGGTTCCCGTCCTCGATTCCGGCGATGATCGAAACATTGCCGGCGGAGTCGGTCGAGGTCAGGGTCGAATCGAGCTGCGAGTCGGCGTAGCTCGCCGAGATCGAGAAATCGAAGTGTTCGTTCGGCGCTGCCGCGAACTCGAACTCGAGGCCCGCGCTGTGCGAGCTAGGCACGTTGAAGATGACACGCGACGAGCAGGAGCCCGCCGTCACCGTCGCCTGCAGGTCGGTGATGTCCATGTAGAAAGCCGCGACGTTGAAGGTTCCCTTGCCGCCCATGATGGTCGACTTCGAACCGACTTCGTAGTTCCACAGCGTCTCATCCTCCCAGGCGTCTTGGCCACCAAACGTCTCCAGATCCTGCGGCGTGCAGAGCGGAACGTTCAGTGGGTCGTTGATGCCCCCCAGCCGGAAGCCCTGCGAGATCTGGGCGTTGAGCGAGGTCGCGTCGCTCAACTTGAAGTCGGCGATCACGCGCGGCACGATGCCGTCGGCGGAGGTCGAGCCCGCGGTCTCGACCAGGCTCGTGCCGTTGTTGTCGTTGCCGAAGATGCCGTCGAAGATCTGCGTGCGGCTCTCTTCGAAGTCGTAGTAGCGGAGCCCGCCGGTGAGATTGAAATTCTCGCTGACGCTCCAGGTGACTTCGCCGAACAGCGCGAGCTGATCGAACTCGTAGCTCAAGTCGGAGTAGAAGAGCACATCGAGCGGCGCCGCCAGGCCCTGCGATGGAATGCCCGAGAGGGCGGTGAACCCGCCCACGAACAGGCTCTGGGCGTAGTCGCGCTCGGAGGTGCTGTAGAAGACGCCGCCCAGCCATTCGAACGTGTCGTTGCCTCCGGCGAGCCGGAGCTCCTCGGTGAAAGCTTTCGCGGTCGTCGCGTCGTCGAGCGGAGAGTCGAGAGTGTAGATGCTCTCCGGCAGGCCGATGCTGCCGCCGGTGATGCTCGAGGTGAGCGCCCCGGCGTCGCGCACCGCCAGGATGTCGCGATCGGTGTACGAGGTGATCGAAGTCAGCATCATCGAACCGAAGTCGTAGCTCAAGTTCAGGTCGGCGAGCAGGAACTGGTCGGTGAACGGCTCGTCGAACTGGTTGAACTGCTCGCGCTCGTCCAGATCCACCGCTGGGCGGCTGGTGGTGTAAGGGTTGCCGAGGATGTTGAACAGGTCGGTCTGGTTGCGGCCGTCGCTGTTGACCTCCTGGTAGGTGACGCGTGGCGTGATGGTCAGCTGCTCGTTCGGCTGGAAGCGGAACGCCAGCCGCCCGCCGAAGTTCTCGCTGCTGTTGTAATTCTCGTTCACCGAGAGGTCGGGCTGCACCGCGTCGATGAAACCGCCGACGCTCGTGTAGTAGCCGGTGAAGCGCATGGCCGCCGTGTCGCCGAACGGCACGTTGACCGCCGCCTTCGCGCTGCCGCCCATGTCGCCACCGGTTGGCGAGTTGAGCGAGAACTCGGCGACCGAATCGCTGCTCCCGAGCTCGGGCTGGTTGGAGATGTAGCGCACCGTTCCGGAGAGCGAGCCGGATCCGAACAGCGTGCCCTGCGGTCCGCGCAGGACTTCGACGCGCGACATGTCGAAGATGTCGATGTCGGGGGTGAACAGCGAGAGCGAGATCACCGAATCATCGAGGTAGATACCGACCTGCTCCTTCACCCCAGGCTGGTCGCGAACGATCTGGCCGGCGGAGACACCGCGCATCGCCACCTGGCTCTGCCCCTGGCCGAGGCTCTGCACCGTAAAGCCCGGGACATTCGCCGCGACGCCTTCGAGGGTTTCGACACCGCGGGAGCGCAGCACCTCCTCGATGGGGGCGATGATCGAGAACGGCACCTCCTGCAGAGACTCTTCACGCAATCGAGAGGTGACGGTGATCTCTTCCGAGACCACCGGCTGCTCCTTGGCAGCCGCCTCGGCAGCGGCTTTCGCCTTCTCCTCCTCGGTCTGCGGCGCGGCCGCCGGCGCCTGTGCGAAGCCGGCTGACGCGAGTGCCCAAGTCAGAACGAATGCGAGGGCGGGGATCCATTTCCAGTAGCGGGGACTCGGGTGCATGGCATGGCCTCCAATAAGAGAACACCCGGAGAAGATCGCCGGGCGAAACTCAAAACCTCAATCCATTGCTGAAAAAACTGAAGGGATCATGCCACAGACTCCGGGCGGAGTCAGCGCTGCCCTCCCCCGGAGGGGGGGCCGGGGAGCGGGGGTGCCTCGACCTCAGGACTTGGCGGCGGTCTCTTCGACAGCGACTTCGGCTTCCGGCTCGTCGGCAAACGTCTCGTGCAGGATCGGACCGTCGAGCGGCAAGAGGATCTCCTCCTCGCCACCCTCACCCTTGTTCAGCTTGCGTTCGAGCCGCTTCTGGTTTTTGAGCTGCGCCCGCTCCTTGCGCGCCATCTCCTTCTGCCGCTTCACGAAGGACTGGCTGGATCTCTTGGCCATGGTGTCTCCTGCGGCGCGCCCCGGGAGGCGCGCGCCGTGTACCCCGCCAGCCTGAATTGCCAGCGGACAGAACATCCTATCGCGGCGGAGGGGATCCAGTCAGGGGGGTCTAGGAGGTCATCCCCGGCAGGCTCGCGGCCCGCGCCGCGAGCGCCTGCTGCTTGGCCTCCGCGACGATCGCATCGACCATCGCGCGCGCCTCCGGCCGAAAGGAGCCGACGACCATCACCCGTGCCTGCCAGGGATCCGGGAACCCCGGGCTCTCGAGGTCCCCTCCCGAGGCGAGCGCCACTGCCGTCCCGGCCTGAACGACGTAGGGGATCTCGGCCTCCTCGAGGCGCTCGAGAAGCGTCCCCAGCATCTCCGGACTGCCGAGCTCCACCAGCGGCACGAGATCGCCGGGCCCGCCGGCGCTTGTCCCCGCATCGTCCGCGAGCCCGGCCTCCGGGTCGAGACTTTGAAGGTCCTCGACCAGAGGGATCTCGCAGTCCGAACAGGTGGTGAAACCGTCGCGAAATTCGGCATGGCAGTTCGGGCAGATCATGATTCTCTCCGGTTCGCGAGACGATATGTCAAGGACGGGGCGAACCGCGACTTGCACCGCGCCCGAGCAGCCGACAGACTCCGCAGTCATGACGGCGGCAGCTTTCGTCCTGGGGCATCTCGCCGTCCTCGCCGCACTGGCAGCGACTGCTGGCATTGCGGGCGCGCTGTTTCTGCAGCGGATGCCGGCCCTCTGCTCCGGCGAGCGCTGGGTCCTGGCGCCGAGCCTCGGCCTCGCGGTCCTCGGACATCTGTTCGGTCTGCTCGGCCTGCTCGGTCTGCTCGGCCGGCCGGCGGTTCTGGTCACCGTGCTCGCGATTCACGTCGCCGGCCGCCGGCAATGGCGGACGTTCCTCCTCGCACTCGTCCAGCGCTCGCCGGCGAGACGACCTGCCACTCTCCAGGACCGGACCTGGGCGCTTTCAGCCGCGAGCGGAGCGCTCCTTCTGACACCGCTCTTCCTGCTGGCGCTCTATCCGCCCTCGGCCTTCGACGAAACGCTCTATCACCTGCCGTACGCCCACGCCTTCGCGGCGACCGGCAAGTTGCCCTTCCTTCCCGAACTGCGCTATCCGGTCTTCCCGCAGCTCGCGGAGACGCTCTCGGCCGCGCTGCTCCTCGCCGCCGGCGATGTCTCGACGCACTTCGTCGCCCTCCTCGCGATCCTCCTGACCGGCGGCGTTCTCGCCGCTTGGGCAGGAACGGGCCTTGAGGCACCCCGTGGCGGGCACCCGGCGGCATTCGCGTCGGCAGTCGCGGCGTCGCTCGCGGCGGCCCTCTGGCTCGGCCATCCGATTGTCGTCTACCTCGGCACGACCGGCTACCTCGAGCCGCTGCTCGCCCTGTTCGTCACCGCCGCCTGCTGGTGCGTGGCGTGGTGGCGCGCCACCGGCGAGCGCACCGCCCTGGTCCTCGCCGCGCTCTTTGGCGCCTCGGCCGCGGACCTCAAGTATTTCGGGCTGTTCTTCCTCGCGGCACTGGCCGCCGCGGTGCTCTGCCTCCCGAGTCCACCGCAGGCCGATGCGAACCCAGCCTGGAGTCGCGCGCGATGGCGCGCGGCGGCGACCTTCCTGGCGGTCGCCGCCGTCTTCCTCCTGCCCTGGTACGGCCGCATCCTGGCTCTCACCGGGAATCCGCTCTTCCCGTTCCTGCCGCAGCTCTTCGGCGAGAACGCCTGGACGGTGGCGATCCCCGGAGCGCCGGCCATCAGCGCCCATTCGCCGACGTGGGGAGAAAGTGCGAGCGGCTATCTCCGCCGCCTGCTCGGATTGCCGTGGGACGTCGTCTTCCGCCGCGAGCGGGTCGGCGAGCTGCCGCCCTTCTCACCGCTCGTGGTGATGGCCGTACCTCTCATCGCCGTCGCCGTCCTGCGCGACCGGCGAACGCGGGCGCTGGCGGCGCTCGGCGCCGCCTGGTGTCTACTCCTCCCTCTGCTGCCGGGCGACGCACGCTACCTCGTGCCGGTCTTGCCGCTCTTCGCGCTGGTGATCGCCGCGGGCCTCGCCGACCGGCTCCCCGACCGCCTCCTCGCCCGAATGCGGCGGGGACGTGCGCTGGCGTTGCTCATCCTGCTGATCTCGTCGCCGGCCTGGCTCTACGCGGGCTATCGGATGACGCGGCTAGGACGCCTGCCCACGACGCCGGACCAGCGCGACGCTCACCTGCGCCGTCAATTGCCGGTCTACGCGACCGTGGAACGGCTGAATCGAGAGCTCGCCGCCGGGGAGCGGACCTACCTGCTCTACGCCGAGGAGATGCGCTACCACCTGCGCGGCGAGGTCGTCGGCGACTGGTTCGGCCCCGACAACTACACCGAGGTCGGTCCCCTGCTCGCCGACCCAAGGGCCCTCGCCCACCGCCTGCGGGCGATCGGGGTCGACTACCTGCTCATCGGCAAGACCCGCGGCGACCTGCCGCCGCGCGACCAGGAGACTGCGTCGGCGTGGCAGGAGAGGTTCACTCTGCTGCATGAAGACCCCGCCGCCGCGCTCTTCGCCGTGCGGGGCGAAGCCCACTGAAGCCCGACACGACCTCGGGTACCTCACCTGGCGCCGGCAACTCGGCTAGAATTCTCGCGCTTTCGGAGGAATCGGCGATGGGTCTGATGGACAACATCAAGAAACAGCTCGGGTCGCAGTTCATCGAGATCATCGAGTGGCTCGACGACACGACGGATACCCTGGTCTGGCGCTTTCCGGTCTACAACCAGGAGATCAAGATGGGCGCCCAGCTCATCGTGCGCGAGAATCAGGTCGCCCTCTTCGTCAACGAGGGCAAAGCGGCCGACCTCTTCACCCCCGGGCGCCACGAGATCCAGACCCAGAACGTGCCGATCCTCACCACCCTGCGCGGCTGGAAGTACGGCTTCCAGAGCCCGTTCAAGGCCGAGGTCTACTTCTTCAACACGCGCCTCTTCACCGATCTCAAGTGGGGCACCACCAACCCGGTGATGATGCGCGACACCGAGTTCGGCATGATCCGCCTGCGGGCCTTCGGCACCTATGCGATGCGGATCTCCGACGCCAGGACCTTCTTCCAGAACATCGTCGGCACCCGCGGCCTGACCTCGACCGACGAGATCACCGGGCAGCTCCGTTCGACGATTCTGTCGCGGCTCTCGGACGCGCTCGCCGAATCGAAGATCGCGGCGCTCGATCTCGCGGCGCACTATGACGAGCTCTCGGTCGCCGGTCGCGGCGTTCTCTCGCCGGAGTTCGCCGGTTTCGGCCTCGAGCTCTCGCGCTTCTTCATCGAGAACATCTCGCTGCCCGAGGAGGTCGAGAAGGCGATCGACCAGCGCTCGAAGCTGGGTGTCCTCGGCGACCGGATGCAGCAGTACACACAGTTGCAGGCGGCCGAGGCGATCGGCACCGCGGCAGCCAATCCAGGCGGTCTCGCCGGCGCCGGCGTCGGCCTCGGTGCCGGTGTGGCGATGGGGCAGATGATGAGCCAGGCGATGGGGCAGACCCTCCCCGCTGCCGGCCCGGGCGCTCCGCCCCCGCTGGGCGCCGCAGGTCCCCCGCCTCCCGCCGTCACCGCGCGCTGGTCGCTCACCGTCGACGGCAAGACCTACGGTCCCTACACCGACGAGGCTCTGCACGCGATGGTCGCTGCCGGGCAGGTTCTCCTTTCGACGCTCGCCTGGAGCCCCGGCGCCGCCGGTTGGGCGCCGCTCTCGACCTACCCCGGATTCGGCGCCGGCGCGGCAGCGCCGCCCCCGCCCCCGCCGGCAGCCAAGAGCTGACACCGGCCGGATCGCCGCAGCTCACGGTGCCGAACGAATCCCAGCCCGGCGCGAGCTCCAAGGCCGCAGTGACCGCCGCCATCGGAGCGCGCGCGCGCAAGTTCCCTTGCCCGCAATGCGGCGCCGATGTCGTCTGGCATCCCGGCTCGAAGCGCTTGCGGTGCGACTACTGCGGCTGCCAGCAGGAGGTCGCGGCGGACGCCGGGGTCGCCTCCGCGGCGGCGGAGAGCCCGACCGATCGGTTCGTCGGCGAGCGCACTCTCGCCGACGGACTCGCGCAGGCCGGAGATCTGGGCTGGGGTGCGGAGCGCAAGGCAGTGCGCTGCACGAAGTGCGGCGCCGTCGAGACCTTCGAGCCCGGCGTCGCCGCGAAAGCGTGCGCCTTCTGCGGCACCCCGGCGGTGGTCGAAGCGCCGACCGACGCCAACCTCGTGCGTCCGGAAGGGGTGCTCCCCTTCGCCGTGGCGAAGAACGATGCCCTGCAGCGCTTCCGCGGCTGGCTCTCCTCCCTCTGGTTCCGGCCCAGCAACCTCAAGGAGCGCGCCGCGCTCACCGGCATCCAGGGGATCTACGTGCCGTTCTGGACCTTCGACGCCGACAGCCGCTCCGACTGGACGGCAGAGGCGGGCTACCGCCGCGGCAGCGGCAAGAACGCCCGCGTCGAGTGGCGGCAGGCGTCGGGCACGCTCGATCACCGCTTCGACGATCTGCCGGTCCCGGCCTCGCAGGGCATCGACGCCGCGACGGCGCGCGAGATCGAGCCCTTCCCTACCGCCAATCTGGTGCCTTACGACCCGAGCTATCTCTCCGGCTTTCTCGCCGAGGAGTACGCCATCGGACTCGCCGAGGCTCACGGATTGGCGCGCGAGCGGATGGACGAGACGCTGCGCAAGGCCTGCCGCGCCGAGGTCCCGGGGGACGAGTGCCGCAATCTCCGGGTGTCGACCGTCTATGCGAACTGGCTGTACAAGAGCGGGCTGGTGCCGGTCTGGATCGCCGCCTACGTCTACCAGGGCAAGAGCTTCCGCTACGTCGTCAACGGCGCCACCGGCAAGGCCACGGGGACGGCGCCGTGGAGCTGGGTCAAGATCGGCTTCGCCGTCCTCGCCGCGCTCATCATCCTCGGCTTCATCTTCAGCAACAGCTGACCCACCGATTCCATCGGGCCCCGGTTCAGGGTACCCAGCCGGCGATGCCCGACCATCGGCGCCAGTCACCCCAGGTATCGAAACCGTCGACGAAGATCGTCGACGGAGGCGCGAGCCCGGCTTCGATCGCACCGATGTCGCAGCCGTCGTCCAGATCGGCGATGCTGCCATCGTCGTGGATCCTCCCCGCCGCCCCGTCGTTCCAGTCGCGTTGATCGGTGACCGAGGGTGGTCCGGTACAGCTACCCTGGTCGATCACCGGGCTCGCCGGCGCGAGCATCGGATGGTGCGACAACGTCGGTCCGCCGTTGTCCGCCAGCGGCTCGAGCCCGGGGTCGCGCGGCACGGCCGTTGTACCCACCCAGTCCTGGTTGGCGTTTGGCTGGCCCGCCGGGAAGACCGCGCCGGCGCCGCGCCGAATGCCGACGAAGTTGTAGCCGCCGCTGGCGAGATCCGCGGGATCTCCGAGAAGATCCGGCGCGCTGTCGACCGGGCCGTGGTCGAGGTTCCTCGCGAAGATCGAGTTCTTGACCGTGACGAGGGCGGCGCTGGCGGCGGTATTGAGCGCCCCGCCGCTGCGACCGGCCGCGTCGACGTCGACATCGGCGGCGTTCGAGGTGAAAGTGGAGTCGATGATCGTCGTCACCACCGTCGGCTCGAATCCCGCCGCTGAAGGAGTGCCGAAAGAGATTGCTCCGCCGTTGCCGGCCGCCGAGTTACCGCTGAAAGTCGACTCGGAAATCTCGAAGGTTCCGGTGGCGAGCGGCGGCACCCAAATGCCCCCTCCCTGACCGTCGTCGCCGGTACCAGTTCCCGCGTTCGAGGCATCGTTGCCGGTGAAGAGACAGCGACGAAGGTAAACCGAGCCCTGGATGTTGGCGAGGATCGCGCCGCCGCCGCCGGCGACGCCGGAATTCACCGAGCTCGACTCGAAGGTGGAGTCCTGGATGATCGCGTTGCTGCCCGTGCGCTGGACCAGCGCCAGGGCGGCTCCGCCCTGGAGCGCGTTGTTGTTGCGGAAGTGCACATCGGTGATCGTCAGTTCGAGGCCGACGCTGTCCGCCAGCAACGCCCCTCCCATGCCGAAGTTCGCGCCCCCGCCGGGATAGTCGGTCGCCGCTACGCCGCCGCTCAAGGTCAGGCCGATCAGAGCGAACGAGCGGGAGAACGAGGCGTTGCCGTCGAAGATCAGCACGCGGTTCATGCCGGCCTGGGCGATCTCGAGCTCGGCGTGCCCCGGTCCCCAGATCGTCACCGATTGGTCGAAGATCACGGGCAGGATGGTGAGCGCAATGACCGCGCCGGGAGGGAGGGCGAAAAGGATGTCGTCGCCCCCGGATCCCGCGGTGCACTCACCCGGGGTAGCGCCGGTCGCTGTGTCGGTGTTCGCGGCGGTCGCCGCTTCGCGGAAGGTGCACAGCCCGTCGTCCGCCTCGACGTCCGCGGTCGCCGTCACTACGATGATCGCGGCGTCTGCGCTGCTCCAGCCCAGGCTCGTCAGCAACAACGCCAGCACTGCGACAGCCTGCCTCGCGGGGCGTCGATCGCGCATGGAGACTCTCCGATTTCGGGTTCGCTGCAAACAGGATAACACTCGAAGTCGCCCCATCCTGCGGTTTCGAGGCTGGCCCGGCTAACTCGATTTGCGCAACTCGGCGACCATCACGGTGAGCTGGTCGGCAGACACTGCGCGGCGCAGCGCAGCGCCCTGAGCGAGGTCGCAGCGATGGAGCCCGAGCCAGGTGAGGTCGAGCGCGTCGTCGACCTGTTCGGCGATCGAGGCGATATTCATCTGCCGCGCCATGCCGAGGAGGCCGGAGGCGAGCGCTCCCATCGCCGGACGCTGCCGCGCCTGCTTCACCAGGAAGTCATCGAGCTTCCAGCCGCTCCAGGCGATCTCGGTGAGCGGCTCGAGGGGCAGGCTTCCCGCGCCGACCCCGGAGAGCTCGAGACGGAGCCGCTCAGCGGCGAGCCCGCGCAGGCGCGCGCCGACGGTGGCGAAGTCGCGCTCCAGCACCAGGACCGGAATCTCCAGCGCGACGCGCTCCGGCGCCACGCGCTGATCCCCGAGGAGCTCGACGACCGTGCCGACGAACCCCTCCGACGCCACGGCTGCCGGGGCCACCGGAATGGTGAGCCGCACCGGCGCCGGCAGATCGCGGGTGGCGCGGGCAAAATCGCCAAGGGCGTTGCGCACCTGCCAGCGCAGGATGGCCGCGACCATGCCGGCGCGCGCCGCCGCCCGCCAGAGATCGGCGGCGCCGGCGAGCGCCCCTCCCGGCCGCCGCCAGCCCAGGCGCGCGGTGAGTCCGACCCAGCGCCGCGAGCTGACCTCGAACAGCGGATCCCACCGGAGCTCGAGCTCCTCGAGCTTCGGGGCGCTGCCATGGGCCGCGGGAGGCAGCAGCGGGATCGCCCCGGTGGTGCCCAGCGTCGCGTCCGCTCCGCGGGAAGGACTCGTCCGCAGGCTCGCCGAATAGATCTGGAAGCCGTCGCCGCCGGCGGCACGCGCCGCGCGCAGCGCCACCTCGGCGTTGGCGAGCAGCATCGCGCCCTGCGAGCCGTCCCAGGGATAGACCCCGACCCCGACGCTGACGGTGAGAGGGATCGCCTGGCCGTCGAACTCGAAGCGGCGCCGGCCCTCCTCGCGGAACCGTCCGGCGAGCCGCGACGCCTCGTCGGCGTCGTCGCCCATGCGCACGAGGAGGGCGAAGCAGTCGCCCTCCAGCCGCGCCGCGAGATCGCCGCGACGCAGCGCCTTCTGCATGCGGCGCGCGAAGCTCGCGAGCAGGATGTCGCCGAGGCGCGAGCCGTAGCGCTCGTTGATGTCGAGAAACCGGTCTATATCGACGAGCAGCAGGGCGAAGCGCGTCCCCTCCGGATCGGAGGCTCCGATCAGATCGCGCAGCATCCGTTCGAAGAGCTGCCGGCCGGGGAGCTGGGTGAGTGGATCGATCCAGCGCTCGCGCGCGCTGTCGCTGGCGGCTGAACGCATGGCGTCCCGCGTCCGCGCCGCACGCTCGGCGGCGAGCGCGGCGAGCGAGGTCAGGAGCTCGAGCACCTTGACGCCGCGCGGACCGGGGCGCTTGCGCTCCGGATGGAAGAGGCAGACGACGCCGGTGAAGGCCGCCGATTCGTCGCCCTCGACGCCGCGGATCGCCGCCGACCAGCACGACTCGAGTCCGGCGGCGCGCGCCGCGGCGTGCAGCGGAAAGAACGCGGGCTCCTCGCTCATCGCCTCGCAGAAATCGGGCGCGCCGGATTCGAGCGCCCGGAAGACCGTGCGCGCGACGGCAGCCTCGAGGCCGCCGAGCTCGGTGATGAAATCCAGCGGCAGCGCCGCCGCGGCGAGGAGCGTCAGATGTGGCGCAGCGGCATCGAGCGTGAGGATCGCGCAACCGATGCCGGCGAAGCGCTCGGCCGCAATGCGGCAGATCTCCGCCGCCACTTCGCGCCCCGCGACCCCGTCTCCCAGCAGCTGCAGGATCCGGCTCTGCGCCGCGAGAATCGAATACGATAGCCCCTGCTCATCGAGACCGATCGGCTGGCGCGAGAGCAGAGGCGACATCGGGTTCAAGCTAACACAGCGAAATGCGCCGCGCCGCGGTTCAGCACCAAGAGGCGAACTCGTCTCTCGCTCAGGCGCGGCGGAGGCGGGCGGCTGGGTCCTCGACGCCGAGCGCCCGCAGATACTGGCGGTCGAAGGCGGCGAGCTGGCTCTCGAGCTCGGAGTAGGGGCCGGGCTCCCAGGCGCGCGAGCTGACGCCCTTGTAGGCATCCACGCAGAGCTGCCAGTCCTGGCGGTTGGTCAGGTCCCAGAAGTCGATCGCCGGCTGCGGGTCGAAGCCGGGGGCGGCGATCGCTTCCGGATGGAAGTACCAGTCGCAGACGATGCGCGTGCGGTCGATGGCGAGCGCTTGCGCGCGGTGGACCAGCACGTAGTCGGGATGAAACGACAGGAAGGCGCCGGGGAAGAGCGTGTAGTAGAAGACCCGGCCGCGCTCGGCGTCGGTCAGGTCGGCGAACGGCGCCGCGCAGCGCCCGCCGTGCATCGTCATGCTGCCTTCCGGATTCGACATCCACATCGGTCCGCCGAGGACCGGCCCCTCGTCGAGGTCGTTCTCGGTGTTCCTGTACGGCGTCAGCTTGTTGAGATGCGGGTGCACGTTGGGGCAGTGGTAGCACTCGCTGTAGTTGTGGAAGAAGAGCTTCCAGTTGGACTCGACCTCGTAGACCGTCTGGTGCACCGAGCGGAGCTCTTCGATGCGCCAGTGCTCGAACTTCCCCTGCAGCGCATGGAACGCTTCGGCGAACGGCACCGGCTCCTCGGCGAGACTCAGGAACAGGAAGCCGCGCCACTGCGCGATAGCCGCCGGCTTCAAGCCGTGCTCCGACTTCTCGAAGCCCTGCACCTCCTGCATGTTGGGCGCCGCCTTGAGCGCGCCGTCGAAGCCGTAGGTCCAGGCGTGGTACGAGCACTGCAGGCCCGCCTTGAGCTGGCCTTGAGCCTCGGTGCAGAGGCGGGTTCCGCGGTGGCGGCAGAAATTGTGATGTGCGCGGATCGACCCGGAGGCATCGCGGATCACCACCACACTCTCGCGGTCGAGCTCGAAGAGAAAGAAGCTCCCGGGCTCCGGAAGCTGCGAGACGTGCCCGGCGAGCAGCCAGTGGCGGCCGAAGATCCGCTCGCGCTCCTGGGCGAAGATCGCGCTCGAAGTGAAGTACTCGCCTGCCAGCGTGTGCTGCCCGGACGCCGTCCGCTGTTTCATGACCGCCTCCACTCCCCGCCGTTTCCCGGTAGCGCTCTCGGGATCGAACTTCCGTCGAAGTCGATGATATTCTGACCGCCACTCACAGGCCAATCCAAAGAGACCGATGCCGACCCCATCGCCCTTCCACGAGCGCACCGCCCCTCTCTGCCGGAGCTACGCCTGGAAAGACTGGGCCGGCTACTGCGCGGTCTGCAGTTACGACACTTCGCACGAGCGCGAGTACTTCGCCTTCCGTGAAACCGCGGGCCTCCTCGACGTCTCGCCGCTCTTCAAGTACGAAATCACGGGGCCCGACGCGACCAAGCTGCTCTCGCGCATGATGACGCGCGACATCGGGAGCCTCAAGGTCGGCCGCGTCGCCTACTCCTGCTGGTGCGACGACGCCGGCCGGGTGGTCGACGACGGCACCGTGGCGCGGCTCGACGAGGACCACTACCGCGTCACCGCCGCCGACCCGTCGCTGCACTGGCTCGAGGACTGCGGCCGCGGCATGAATGCCCAACTGGAGGATTCGAGCCGCCGCCTCGCGGCGCTGGCGCTCCAGGGTCCGACGTCGCGCGCCATCCTCAAGGCGTGCGCCCGCTTCGACGCCGGCCCGGACATGGACGGCCTCAAGTTCTTCGGCGTGACGCAGGCGGCGATCGACGGCGTTCCGGTCTGGATCAGCCGCACCGGCTACACCGGCGATCTGGGCTACGAGATCTGGATGGACAGTGCGCGCGCGCTCACGATCTGGGACGCGCTCGCGGCCGCCGGGAAGCCGCTGGGAATCGAACCGGCCGGGCTCGACGCCCTCGACGTCACGCGCATCGAGGCCGGCTTCATCCTCCTCGGCATCGACTACTACAGCGCGCCCAAAGTCGTCCTCGAGGCTCGCAAGTCGACGCCGCTCGAGCTCGGATTCGGCTGGATGGTGGATAGCGCCGCCAGCCGTCTGACAGACCGCGGCAACTTCATCGGCCGCGACGCCATCCTCGCCGAACAGAAGCGCGGCCCCGCCTGGCATCTGGTCGGACTCGAAGTGAGCTGGGAGGCGCTCGAAGCGCTCTACGAGAGCTTCAACCTGCCGCCATCGCTCCCCGCCACGGCACGCCGCGACGGCCTGCCGGTCTACGCCGAGGACGGCCGCCAGATCGGCAAGGCAACGAGCCACACCTGGTCGCCGATCCTCAAGAAATATCTCGTCATCGCCTCCGTCCATCGCGGCTACGAGGCGAAGGGAACGCGGCTCCTGCTCGAGCACACCGTCGAGTTCGAACGCCGCAAGGTCGCGGCGACCGTCGTGCCGACACCGTTCTACGATCCCGAAAGGAAGCGCAAGCCGTGACCGCTGCAGGAGCAAAGAGCTACGACGCGATCGTCGTCGGCGCCGGGCACAACGGCCTGATCTGCGCCGCCTATCTCGCCAAGGCCGGCCGCAAGGTCCTGGTCCTCGAGCGCCGCCATCAGGTCGGCGGAGCGACGACGACCGAGGAGATCTACCCCGGCTTCAAGTACACCTGCTGCTCGTACGTGGTCTCGTTGCTGCGGCCGTGGATCATTCGCGACCTCGATCTGCCGCGCTACGGCTACGAGATCCTGCCGCTCGATTCGACCTTCACGCCGTTCCCCGACGGGCGCTACCTGATGCGCGACAGCGACCCAGAGAGGAACCGCCGCGCCATCGCCGCCTTCTCGCCGCGCGATGCCGAGGTCTACAAGCGCTTCGGCCAGGAGATGGCCGAGCTCGGCCGGCTGGTGAAGCCGGTGATCGATGACGTGGCCCCCGATCCCATGTCGCGGAACCCGAAGGAGCTCCTCAAGCTCGCCCGGCTGGCGAAGGGGATCCGCGGCCAGGGCGACAAGTGGCTGGTCGGCAACGTCAAGATGATGACCATGAGCGCGGTCGACTTCCTCTCCGAGTGGTTCGAGTGCGAACAGTTGATTGCGCCGATGTCGGTCTCCGGCATCATCGGCACCTTCCTCGGTGTGCGCTCGCCGGGCACCGCCTACGTCCTGCTGCACCACTACATGGGCGAGATCGACGGCTCGTATCGGGCGTGGGGTCTCCCCAAGGGCGGCACCGGCGCGATCGCCGACTCGATCGCCGCCTCGGCGCGCGACCTCGGCGTCGAGATCCGACTCGAGGCGCCGGTCGACCACCTGCTGCTCGAGAAGGGCGTCGCCAAAGGAGTGGTGCTCGAGAACGGCGACGAGATCCGCGCCAAGGCGGTGATCTCGGGGGTCGATCCGCACCGCACCTTCCTGAAGCTGGTCGGCGAGCAGAACCTCGATCCGGAGATCGCGCTGCAGGTGAAGCGCTTCAAGATGCGCGGCTCCTCGGGCAAGGTGAACCTCGCCCTCGACGGTCTGCCCGACTTCACCTGCCTGCCGGGCTACGGACCGCACCTGCGCGGTGACATCACCATCGCACCGTCGATCGACTACCTCGAGCGCGCCTACGACGACGCCAAGTACGGCGCCTTCTCGAAGAAGCCGTTCATGGACATCGTCATCCCGTCGCTCACCGATCCGACGGTGGCGCCGCCGGGCAAGCACACCATGTCGATCTTCGTGCAATACGCGCCCTACAATCTCAAGGAGGGCGCCGCCGACTGGCCCAATCAACGTGAGGCCTTCGGAGATGCCGTGATCGACACGCTCTCCGAGTACGCGCCCAACATCAAGAACCACATCCTCCACCGCCAGGTGCTCACCCCCTGGGACATGGAGCAGATCTACGGCCTCACCGAGGGCAACATCTTCCACGGCGAGCTGTCGCTCGAGCAGCTCGCGTTCCTCCGCCCGATGGCCGGCTGGAGCCGCTATCAGACGCCGGTCAAGAAGCTCTGGATGTGCGCCTCCGGCACCCATCCCGGCGGCGGCATCATGGGCGCTCCCGGCGCCCTCTGCGCGCGCACGATGCTCGAGAAGAGGGCAGTCTGATGCCCAGCGCCTACGACGCGATCGTCATCGGCGCCGGCCCGAACGGCCTCGCGGCCGCGACCCGCCTCGCCAAGGCGGGCAAGAAGGTCCTCGTCCTGGAGCGCGCACCCCAGCCCGGGGGCCTCTCCGCGAAGCGCGAGTTCCGCCCCGGCTATGCGGTCCCGGGGATCCTGCACGACGACGCGCTGACGACCAAGAAGGTCGCCGCGCAGCTCGACCTCGAGAAGCACGGACTCAGGTTCCGCATCGCGCCCGCGACCTACATCGCCGAACCGGGCGGCCATGGCTTTATTCTTTCCGCCTACACCACCGCTAGGGCCGCCGCTATCGCACCGCTATCGCGCCACGACAGTGACAACTACACCCTTTACCGAGCTTTTCTGACCAGAATCCAACCGGTCTTCGAAGCGATCCTGACGAACGATCCGCCGCCGCTCACCCCGAACGGCTGGCGCGAAGTGCTGGGCCTCGCGCGCCGCGGACTCGTGGCGTTGAAGCTCAAGCGCAGGGAGATGATCGAGCTGGCGCGCGTCGCCCCGATGTGTGTCGCCGACTTCCTGAACGAGAAGTTCGAGACCCCGTTCCTGGTCGAAGCTCTGGCGGCTCCCGCCGTCGCCTCCACCTGGAGCGGCCCCTGGTCGGCCGGCAGCAACACCAACCTCCTGCTCCGCGAATGCACCGGCGGTGAACACCTGGCCGGCGGCCCGGCGGCGCTCATCGCGGCGCTCGTCGCAGCGGCCAGTGCCAACGGAGCCGAGCTGCGACTGAGCGCGGAAGTCTCGCGGATTCGCCTGTCGAGCAGCGGCGCCGTCGCCGGCGTCACGCTCGCCTCGGGCGAGACGATCGACGCCCCGGTCGTCGTCTCCTCCGCCGATCCGAAGAAGACGATGCTCTCCCTCGTCGCGCCGGGTTCGCTGCCGATCACCATCGAAGAGGAATTCCGCCGCTTCCGCGCCCGCGGCAGCGCGGCCAAGGTCCACCTCGCGCTCTCCGGTCCGCTCGAGCTGCCGGCGGCCGGCAGCCGACGGGATGAAGCGATCCGCATCGGCGGCGGGCACGTCGACGACCTCGAGCGCGCCTTCGACGCCATCAAGTACCGTCAGTTCTCGGCCCGCCCGAATCTCGACGTGCGCGTTCCCTCGGTCGCCGACCCGGGCCTCGCGCCGCAGGGCCACCACGTGGTCTCGATCCTCGCGAGCTACGCCCCCTACACCCTCGAAGGCGGCTGGACCGAAGCGGCGAGGAACGCCCTCGGCGAGGAGGTCGTCGGCGAGCTCGAGAGGCATGCGCCGAACGTGCGCGCGCAGATCGTGGCGCGCGAGGTGCTCACTCCCAAAGACCTCGAACAGGAGTTCGCTCTCACCGGCGGCCAGATTCACCACGGCGAGCTCGCCCTCGACCAGCTCCTCGTCCTGCGCCCGTCCGCGAGCACCGCGCGCTACGCCACCAGCGTCCCCGGCCTCTATCTGGGCGGCGCCGGCAACCACCCCGGTGGCGGCGTCCGCCCGACCGCCGGCCTCCTCGCCGCCGAAGCGGTCCTCGCGCGCTAGACCTCCGTCGGTCGCGCGCAGCGCGGGCGATGACCTCGGCGATCGCGCTACTGCACGTTGGCGCAGACCGCGTAGGCGACCACTTCGCTCGAGTCGCTGTCTTGATCGTGATAGGCACAGAACCAGCCGTAGTCGGCGCCGAAGTTGAACGGCTGGGAGGCGAAAAGAGGGTCGGGAGGTGTATCCCAGCTCCGGCAGCCCCCGCCAAGAACTCGCAGGCCCGCTGGACAGGACACTTGGCCAGGGGTGGCGCCGAAGGTCTGCTCCACGATTTGATACCCGATGTCGAGAGGACCGCCGACAACGACGGTGCCGCCGTCGTTGTTCAGGAGGAGGGTCGACGGCTGGCCGTTGAAACGGGCCATGATCTCGTTGGCGTCGATCGCGACGTTGCTTCCCGTCACGGCGCCGACCACGAGCACACCCCCCGATCCGGGCTCGGCGTCGGGAATGCCTGGCAGATGCAGCGGCGCGCTGACGCTGGCGACCCCGACCCCGAGTGTGCCGTTGATCAGGACATCGCTGTCGACCGTGCACAGCGCACCGCGCCCCTCGGCGAGCCGCTGCCGCGGCTCGAGCGCCGTGAAAGCCCCCTCGCCGGCCGGACGGACCTGAATCTCGAGCCAGCCCGGGTCGCCGGAGGAGCCCGCGGGACCGAAATCGAGCTCGACCACGAAGGCACCCTGACTCACCGGGAGGTCCAGTCGATCGACACGTCCGAAGGAGCGCCCGCCCTGGGCGGCGTCGAAGAGCTCGAAGGCGAAATCGAATCGCCCCTGCGCCGCCCTTCCGTCGTGCTGGAGACGCCCCTGATAGTTGAAAGCGGTGCCGAGCGAAAAGCCGGCTCGATCCTCCGCCCCGGCCGGGACCAAAGTGGAGAGCAGAAGCAGAGAACCTACTGTGGCGCGCTGGCACAAGGTCGACATTCCAGACATGAACTCCTCCAAATCACAGTAGCTGCTGAGCCGATCGACGGCCATCAGGGAAAGGCGGCGCTCCACGCGCCGGTGCCGCCGGACTCGAAGCCGTCCGCGAAGAGCGCCGCACCGCAGAAGCAGAGGCTCCCGGTCGGCGTCCGGAAGTCTCCGGGCGCGAGCGCCGCCGTCAGTGCATAGTCGCCGCCGCGCGCTGCGGCGGCTGGCGCAACTTCTGCCGCGAGGACGAAAGCTCCCCCCACCATCGAGCTCTCGCCGAGCCGAGTGGCGTCGACCGAGACCTCGAACCCAGCTTCGGAACGGCTCGCCTCTCCCGCCGCAGCGGGGAGTACGCAAATCGCAAACAGGATGAGACCGGCCCGGGCTGAGTCTCTTGCTCTCAAGTCTCCTCCGGCCTGCAATCGCGCATGGGGTCTCCCATACGTATGTCCGTCAACTCAGCTCGGTAGGGGACACTCGAGGCTGCGAGGCGACGGCACCTCGACCGCCAGTGGTATAAGAAGTGGGTGGAACGACAGCTCCATGACTGACGACGTCGACCTCGCCATCGTCGGCGCAGGAGCGGCGGGGCTCATGGCCGCTATACAAGCGGCGAGACGCGCCCCAGGCCTGCGCATCCTCGTCCTCGACGGGGCGCGCTCGTTGGGCGCCAAGATCCTGGTCGCCGGCGGCGGACGCTGCAACGTCACCCACTTCGAGGTCTCCGCCGACGATTTTTCCGGCTCCTCCAGGAACGCGATCGCCAAGGTGCTGCGCGAGCTACCGGTGGCGGCGACGGTCGACTTCTTCCGCGGCATCGGCGTCGAGCTCAAGCGCGAGCCGACCGGCAAGCTCTTTCCCGTGACCGACAAAGCCCGCACCGTTCTCGAGCCGCTGCTGCGCGCGGCGCGTGAGGCCGACGTGAAGCTCCTCTACCCGCGTCGCGTGACAGCGCTCGCCCGCACAGCCGAGAGCTTCTTGGTGTCCGGCGACTGGGGCGAGGTCGCAGCCCGCAGGGTGATCCTCGCCGCCGGCGGACAGGCACTGCCCAAGAGCGGCTCGGACGGCTCCGGTTTCGCCCTGGGGCGCGCCCTCGGGCACACCACGACGGCGGCGATCTTCCCTTCGCTCGTGCCGCTCCTCGTCCCGGAGGATCACTGGTTGCGCACCGTGCCCGGAATCGCCGTCCCGGCCCGCATCGAAGTCCGCAGCGGCAATGGGAAGAGACTCGCGAGCTTCCGCGGCGACCTGCTCTGCACCCATTTCGGCCTCTCCGGCCCGGTGGTGCTCGACGCCAGCCGGCACTACCTCGCTGCGCGTCAGGCCGACCCGCAGGCGCGCTTCGTGGTGGCCTTCCTGCCCGATGCGGCGCCAGAGAATCTGGTCCTCGAGCTCGTGAACCTCGGCCGCCGCAGCCTCGGACGCTGGCTGGCGGAGAAGCTCCCCGACCGCCTCGCCGACGCCCTCTTGCGCAGCGCCGGGCTCGACCCGGCGGCGAACGCGCTACGTCTAAAGAAGGAGGAGCGCCGGGCACTCCTGCGGGCGCTCCTCGAGCACGAGATCCCGATTGCCGGCGACCGCGGCTTCGTCCACGCCGAGGCCACGGCCGGCGGAATCCCGCTCGACCAAGTCCGCATCGAGTCGATGGAGTCGCGCCGCTGCCCTGGCCTTCACCTCTGCGGCGAGATCCTCGACGTCGACGGCCGCATCGGCGGCTTCAACTTCCAGTGGGCCTGGGCGAGCGGCACGGTCGCCGGAAGAGCAGCGGCAGCGG
>JANNGS010000060.1:0-32439 GCA_031403995.1 Thermoanaerobaculia bacterium | reverse complement strand
GCGGAGCTGGCGCACCAAGATCCACACCGACTTGCGCACGGAGGCGACTAAGGAGTAAAACTCACCCGTCTCGGTCCCCGGCCGGAAATGGCCGGTTTTGACCCGTCGACAAATGGCCGGTTTTGAAGTGTCCACCGAGGTGCCGCTACGCCTCTGAACGTCTGACGGTATGAAACTCTTACAGCAAGGCTACCTAGATAATCTTGGAAAACCAAGCAGTCGCAATCAGCACCAATGGGACAACAATAGTCGCCGACCGCTCCGATGTCCCACAGACTCGGGTCAACCGGCTCCTCTCCCCGTTTCCGATCCACTAGCTCTGCGACTTTTGAGCTTCGATTCGGCTCTTCTCCCCGTTTCCGATCCACTAGCTCTGCGACTTTCGAGCTTCGATTCGGCTCGGGTTCTTCGAGGTTCCAGCCCGATATCGGGCTGGAACCTCGCGGCCCAAACCCCCGTGGGGTCGGACCTCGTTGTACTCCTTCCGCCACTCGTCGAGGATCCTGCGGGCATCCTCGATGCTTGAAAACCAATGTTGCGAGAGGCACTCTCGTCGGACGATGCTGTTGAAGGCCTCGATGCGTGCATTGTCTCCCGGCTTGCCCGGGCGGGAAAAGTCCAGCTCGAGCTGATTCCAATAGGCCCAGGCGTCGAGGGACTTCGAGGTGAATTCCGTGCCGTTGTCGACTTTGATCCTTGCTGGCAGCTTGCCTCGCTCGACGCCGGCTGCGTGCATGATCTTCGCGACGTCTGCGCCCGGGAAAGCCGGCGCGGGCTCCAGTGCCAAGCACTCCCATGTGTAGACGTCGATCGCCGTCAGCACTCTCATCGTACGCCCGCTAGCCAGCGTGTCGTGCATGAAGTCCATCGCCCAGAGCTCGCGCAGGCGCTGTCGCAAGGGCTCTTGACTGGGCTTGCGGCTCTTGTAGCGCAGGGTGCTACGGCAAACGCCGAGAACGGAGCAAGACCTGCGCTCGGGAACCTGGTACGACGAGATTCCCCACGCAGCCAGCTCCCGGCGCTGCGTAGGGGTCACCATTTTTTTCGGAGCGCTTCCTGCAGCATGTTCTTGTCCAGCGTCAGATCGGCGACCAAGCCCTTCAGTCGCCGATTCTCGTCGCGTAGCTGCCGCAGCTCGCGCAGCTCCGGCACCCCAAGTCCGCCGTACAACTTCTTCCAGCGAAAGAACGTCGCGCTGCTCACGCCCAGCTTCCGGCAGATCTCCTCGACCGTCGTACCCGCTTCGGCCTGCCGAAGCGCCATCGCGATCTGCTCTTCCGTGAAACGGCTCTTCCTCACCTGCCCGTCCTCCCGGCTCCCTCCGGAGCCCAGTGAACGAGCCGAAATCTACCTCGGTTACGAGAGCCTTACTGGATCAAGATTCGGGGAGAAGAGCCATCCTATTGCGCTCCTTCGGCTGACGGCCCGCAGCATGCTAGGTGCTTGGCCATCTCCTTTGCCCAGTCGCTCCTGCTGGAGAAGCTCTTTTCGTACTGCCTCTCGCCGCGTCCCAGCTCGAGATCGTACGGTCCTCTACCCGTGCTCGACTTGAGCACTCCGCGCACTGTACCGGTATCTAGGGATCCATCAAAAGAAACGTCTTCTCCGCGGAGTTGGGCAGTAAAGGCGAGCGGTCCGCCTACTCCGGTGCCCACGATGTTTTCAAGCTCGCCAATCTTGGGGTTTTGGCTGACATCTTCGGAGAAGATCACTATCTTTCCTAGGACTTGACCGCCAGCGCTTTGGTCTCGCCAGAGATCGAGCTCGACCGAGCCGTTTGAGAAGCTGCCTAGACTGGCAATCGCGATATGAACGTTGGCTGCACCGGCAGCTTCAGGGCGTTGACTAGCTAGATTCTGCGATTGAATGGCCTTCTGCTTGAGCTCGTATGCAGAGAGAACCCAAACCCCATCAGGCTGTTTTCGGAATTGCGCCTTCCCTTTGCCGACCACTTGAGTCTCACCGGAGAGGGCACTTCCGACTTGATTCAGTTTCGAGTGCCATGAGAGTCCAGACTCCGCGACCGTCTCAGTCACGAGAAGCAGATCATCGACGCTGTCGAGTGTGTATTCTCCAGCTTCAACGGTCTTGGTCTCACTCCTCATTTGCGCTGCAAGAACAGGCGAGATGAGGTACTGGTATTCCTTTACGGGGAGCTGCGGACTATGGCCACTTCGGCTAAGGGAAATCGGCCATGAGGTCTGGCCCGAGAGCGTTTGCCCCGTTAGCGCAGTGCTCTCGCCACCACCGGCAGGCTGAATGTTGTTGGAGTTCAGCCGCGCATACTCGAAGCTGTCGAGCAATCTGGGCGAAAACCGCATGAGGATCGTGTCATATGGCTTGATTTCGCCCGAGAGTGTTCCGCTGAAGGTCTCGCCACGTCTGGGTCCTGGCCAGCAGCCCTGACTCTCGAGCTTGTAGACACCAGAAACCGCAGGAAACTGGTCTAGATTGATATCGAAGTGCACGTTGTAGCACTTCGTCCAGATTCCCTCATATGCGCCTGAGATATTGAGCTGAGTGATCTCTTGTATTGACGCTTCGAGGAGTCCGGCCTTGACCATCCGCTGAAAGGCCGCTCCGTCCTCATCAACGGTGAAGGACTCGGTCGCATAGTTGTGAAAGAAAGTCTCCTTGAACAAGGCGTCGACGCCGCCAAGCGGCAAGGCCAGTACCTGCTTCTTCGCTTTGATTTCCGCCTGAATCATTGCCTTGGCCGATTCTGGCGTCAGTTCCTTCGACCGACTACAGCCCACGACGAGAAGAAGGCAGAGTCCAAGAAGGTACTTGACTGTCCGCATTTCGACGCTCCTTCTCCTGCCGAGAAGCTCGATTCGAGGCAGAATGCCCCGACTGATCGGCGTGTGTGTTTCTGCGATTCTCGCTTCACTATACGCCTACCTCGTCACGCAAAGGCTGACCACGACGCCTAACGGATCTGAGCTAAGCGGCGCGCGAAGCGCGTCCGCTTGAGCGACTTGCTATCCCGTATCGCGCGCTGCCAACCGAACGAGGTGCTTGGCGAACGAGGACGTTAGCTCGAGAACGAACTCGATCTCATCCTCGATCACGGCATCATCGTGCTTGACGTAGGAGTTCTGGTACTTGCAGTAATAATCAATGAGCTTTTGGAACATGTTCGAGAACTCTGTGGAACCGCCTCGGTCCTTGACGAAGCGGCCCAGTGGTGCGATCTGATTCTCAAGCGACTTGTCATTCGAGAGCACCGACTGCATTAGAAGCTCGAGAGCGAGGCGCAAGTCGTCCAGACGGTTGCGCTGAAACGCCTTGGCTTCGTACTTCGCAAGCGCCTCGTTGTACAGCGCGAGTGCCTCAGGGTAGGAATCCAGCCACTCCTGTGTGCCCGCGACAAGGCCATGACCGAGTGCCCATTCAGGTTCCCCATCCGAGAGATGCCCGTAGCGCGCGACAAGGGTCATCTTCAGCTTGTTTGCCGCGTCGGCTTGCCTAGCCCGAATGGTCCCATGATCGCAAAGATCAAGAACCCTCTCGGACCACGCCCGGAGCCTGCTACACGGCGCACCAGCTCGCTTACCGCGGCGGGACTCCCACCCGCTGGCCTGATGGAACTTTCAGGACGCACCACTGCCTGCGAGTTTACTCCCGGATTCACGAGGTCAGCTGCGGCATCGATCTCCACGCGCGAACGATGTATGTCTGCGTCCTCGATCGCGAGGGCAAGACGCTGCTGAATCGCAATCTGCCCACGCGACCCGAAGCGCTGCTCTCCGCCCTGGCGCCGTTTCGCTCCACCGATCTCGTTGTCGGCTGCGAGTGTCTCTTCGCCTGGTACTGGCTCGCCGATCTTTGCGAGCGGGAGGGCATTCCCTTCGCCCTCGGCGACGCTCTCGGCATGCGCGCGATCCACGGATTGAAGACCAAGAGCGACAAGCTCGACTCCCGGAAGATCGCTCAGCTCCTGCGCGGCGGAAACTTCCCCAGCGCCTACGTCTACCCGCGGCGCTTCCGCGCCACGCGCGATCTCCTGCGTCGCAGCCCGCCTCCTTGCGGAGGACGTCGTCGATGTTGCGGAACGCCTGTTCGAACATTGGCGCCCAATCTGGCGGAGCTCGAGCGGGGCATGGCTTTCGACTCCCACCTGAAGAGGTGGTTGCGATGGTCCTCGGGCGGGGTAGCTTCGAAATCGCGCGGACAGTTCAACGGGAGGAGCTGGGAATGGCCAAGAGGACCCTGGTCGCAGTCGTCGCAGTTGGACTGGTGGCCGTGGCGCCGCTCGCGTGCGGTGGAGGCAAGAACCTTTCACGCGGCAAGGCTGAGGACCTAGTTCGGAGCGCGAGGCCTTGGCTTGCGAAACCGTTCGATTCACTGACCATCTCGAGCGAGCAGTTCGAGAAGGGGGCGCGTGTCGGCCTCTGGTCGCGCAACGGTGACGTATCGCCTGAAGCGGCGCTGTACATCAAGTCCGTGGGTGAGTATGGCGGGAAGAAGATGCTTCTTCTGGTGGACACATACCGGGTCGAATTCGAAGTGACCGGGATTACTGACGCTCCAATGTCGGAGGGCAAGGTCAAGGAAATCGAGTACTCGTGGCGCTATATCGATCTTCCCATAATTGCGGAAACCTTTGCGACGAGCGGCGGTTCAGGTGGACTCCTGGCACGCCTATACGACGACGGATTTCGGCTCGCGGGTGGAGACTCTTGGGTGTACTCCCGTGACCCCTATGCAGCGAGCGAAAGGGCCAAAGATCTGATCGCCGAGCTAACGAAGAGCATCGCGGAGCGTAGAGATCAGGAAGCAGCGGCGAAGGCTGCGGCGGACCGTGCGCGCGACGCGCTGCTAGCTCAGTCGAAGACGCCAACGAAACGGGCGACGCGCTTCATGACGCTTACTGGACTCTATCGGGACGAGAAGTATGAAATTGCACTTACCGATGTGAGCATCGACGATGGGGTGCCGTTGCCCGCCTGGCGCGCACACAACGTCTGGTTCGGGTTCATAAAGGACTTCAAGAAGGGCACACAGTTGAACACTGTGAACAACACAGTGAAGCCCTGCGTAAATGTGCACGCCCTCGAACACGGTGTTTCAGTTGGAGGAGGATACGAGTTCGCATCAGAGCCGGAGCGCGACGCGTTCTTCGACGCCTTGACGCTCGAACTAGCTGCTTGGCGCGCCAAGTACTCGAGCCTACTCAACTAGCGGATGTGTTCGAGGCGTCGGGCGAACTCGCCTGATGAATGCCTGCCCGAACGGCAGCGGCGGCCGACGGGCGGAACTGCCATTGCGGGAGCCCGGGCAGAATTAGGTCTGCCGCCCTAGCAGTGGAGCCGCTGAGCGGATCCATGCCTAGCTACCCGAAAAGGCGTTTGTGCTGGTTCCTGGAAGGCCTAGCCTTAAGACCAACCTTGGCTTACTGGGAGGGATTTGGCATGCGCAGGCGAACTCCTTGGAGATCGACGGTTGTCGGCCTTGCTTTGTCCTGTTCCCTAATACTCGCGACTCGCTCGGAGGCCGCGGATCCACCCATCCCCGAGTTTCTGGGTGTCTACGCTGTGGTCAATGGTCAGCTCGTCGAAATGCACCCACTCCCTGGAAGCAGCGACAGAGAGCGCCAGCAAGCCATTCAACTCGGGATGGGTGGCGGTGATCTGCTCAAAGGAAGTTCAGGCCTCGTCATCGAGGACCCCAACGTCAACTTCGTGATCTACAAGAACGGAGCCTCCGAGGTCACGTCGTTTTTTCTCGAGATCATGAAGAGTGTGGAGTACGCGTTTCAGCCCTCGATGGTCCCGGGCTACGTCAGCGACCAGTTGCAGAAGGTCGATTGGGGTTGGGTAGGGGCGCAGACGGGTTACACGATGCGGGTCGCGCCGATCGCAAAGAACCCCGAGATGATGGTTCGTGTCGTTCCTCCCATTCCTCTGCCCCCTGGTCGCTACGGGCTGAGCTTCAACAGCATGCTCTACGATTTTCAGGTTGGCCTAAAGGAGACAGAGACCTGCCTTGTTCGTGCCGCGAGCGCGATGGGAGGCGTGACCTACACGGAGTGTACGGAGTTCTTCGCCAAGCACCCTGGCGCTCACCGGGATTCAGCGTCCCGCACTGGCGCTTCCGGAGACCCGAGGGGCGTGGCGGCCGATGCGACGCCTTACGAATGGTCGGGACTCCTGTGGACGCCGAGCGATAACGGGAGCAATATCTCCCAGGCCGAAGCTGAGTTGTATTGCCAGGGCCTCACGTTGGGGGGCTTCAGCGACTGGAGGCTACCGTCCGTCGTTGAGCTGGAAGGGCTGTACGACGAGAGCTCGACAAAGAAGTACAAGACTCGTGGCAGTGTCGAAGTGGGGCTACATGGTGTCTGGAGCGCCGACCTGAAAGGGAGCGCTTCCTTCCTTGGCTGGTATTTCAATTTCAACAGCGGAGCCAAAGCCTGGGCCAACCGCAAGTCGGGCGCGCGGGCGCTGTGTGTTCGTTCCGCTGGAGATTTATAGCCCCATTGCTGCCGTCGCACATTGAGACTGCTGGAGATTCACGACCACGGGAGGCGGCATGAAGGAACGTGCGAGTCTAACGACAATCGTCGGGGGGGTTGTCTTTCTCATTGGCCTAGTGCGGTTCAACTCCGCGGAATCCCATATCGTCAGAGCTCTCGGCGGGAACGACGCACTGGGCGTAACCCTTCTCGTAGTTGGTGTACTTGTTGCGGCGGTGGGCGTGCTCCTGGCTTTCGATACCGCTCCGGCACAAGGTGGAGGCGGGGCTCGGACTGCTAAGTGCCCGAAGTGCGGGCAGAACAACCGTTCCGAAACGAACTATTGCATTGAGTGCGGCCATGCGCTCACCGAGCTCGTTTGCATTGAGTGCGGCCATGCGCTGACCGAGCTCGCTCCTGGTGGGGCCTCAGCCTCCCAGCCTGAGATCGTCAAGTCTCCGGCGGCACTTGGCGGAAGTGACATCGACCAGCTGGAACGTCTCGCGGTGCTCAAGGAACGTGGACTGTTGACCGATGAGGAGTTTCAACTGCAGAAGAAGAAGATCCTGGTCTGACCTCTCTGCGCGGCGTGCTCTCCCCGAATTGTGATGGTTGGGAAGCAAGTAGCAGCCGAGTCGCAAGTTGCTTCGATCTGCCTTGGTCTGGCAGCGGCGGCCCGTTCCCGCCTGGCTTCGAGGGCCTCAGGCCCAGGAATGCGCCCGTTCCGCTTGCTGCAAGTCGGCGGGCAACCTATTCGGAGGAAGATACGATGCGAAAGTTGATGTTTGCTGCGTTGACTGCCACGGCCGTGATGCTTGCCGGTTGCGCGAGATCCCCAGAATCCACCGTTGAGAGCTTCTACAGAGCCCTTGGCAAGGGAGAGATCTCCGAAGCGGTAAGTTACGTCTCTTCTCAGCTGACCGGGATGCTAGGTAGGGACAAGATGTCGGCTGCCCTCGCCCAAGAATCGCAACGAATCAGAAAGTGCGGCGGTATCAAGTCAATCGACGTCAAGTTGGAGGGGCAGGGGGAGATTCGGTCCGGAGCCGCCATGGTCACCTACGCGGGCGACTGTCCCCCCAAGAACGAAAGCGTCAAGTTGGTCATGGAAGACGGGAAGTGGAAGATTGCGGCTGACAAGTAGAGCGCTGCCGCTGGCAGCGTTGTTCATCCTCACTGCGACGCTCCTCCCGTCGACCACAGGACTTGTTGTGCCGGTCAGTGCGAACGCCCGCGCACCACGGTTTCTTCATCCGGAAATGTTGCAGGACGGAGACATCGTCTTCCGCGCCGGTAGAGATGCACTCGCTGGGCTGGTGCTGGCCTCTGGGAGTGGAGCACGCTTCTCGCATGCCGGTCTGCTTGTTCGCGTCGCCGATAGTTGGCTGGTCTACCATTCGACGCCCGCGGAGCCCGGGACCGCGGGAGGAGTTCATGCAGAGTCCCTCGAGGACTTTGGTTCGAGCAAGGTCGCCGCGCAACTCGGTTTCTTTCGCATCGACGGCCTCGATGAGCAAATGAGGAAGAGAGTTAAGGAATACCTTCTCGCTCAGCTCGGAAAGCCATTTGACTATCGTTTCCAGTACTCGGACGATTCAGCTATGTATTGCACGGAGCTCGTTCTCAAGGCTCTAGGTCAAGCAGGAGTGAATCTGGAGCCTGCCATGGCGCGAGTTGGCACGCTGACCTTGCCAGAGGCTGCCATCCCGCCAGACAGCCTTCTGGCCTCGCCGCATGTTCACGAGGTGAGGTTGGACCCTTCGCGCCCGGGCTCTTTCCGAGAGTAGTTCGTCCATGGGACATGTCGTCCTTAGGCCGGCGACCCTGTCGGAGCCTCAGTCCGTTTCGGGGGCGCTTGTTGCTTCGAGTCCTATGAAATCCGAGCCCGGCAATCCGTTCGTTGACCGTGCGGCTTTACTTTGTCCCGTTGCTCTCTTGCCTCAGATAAGGCTTTTGAGCTTGGTAGAGAGCGAGCCGCCCCTCAAGCTCGCGGAGCCTGTCTAGGGCTTCGGAGCTCGCAACTGTCGAACTGCTAAACGACTCTATCGCCTCAGTTTGCGTTGAGATCGCCTCATCGAAGCGCCCGACACGCGCGTATGCAGCGGCCAAGGTGGCCACGAATTCCCACCGTCTTCTCTCGCCAGCAAGAGCACACGCGGTATACCTAATTGCCTTCTTGGAATCCTCCTCGCTCGAGGCGGGACTCGTTGCCAACAGCCATGCGGCGGCGTTGCAGCCCTCGCGGTCGCCAAGTTCTGCGGCTTCGGTGTACTTCGCGAGGGCCTCGTCGTGCTTCTTCTCCCATTCGAGCAAAGCGCCGTCCAGGTATGCAGCCGTGCCACGATCACGCTTCGAGTCCTTGCGTAGCCAGTTGACTGTCTGTTTGCCGTCGTCGATTGTCATTTCGTCGCCTTCGACGGTTGCCAAGAGCGTACGGTTCCCGGACAGGGCCGAGAAGTCGAGCTTCACGCGACCGTCCTGCAGGAGCTTCCACGATCCGCTCGTGCGTCCGTCGGCCTCCGAGATGTAACACGTCCCGTCGTCGAAGAACTCGGCATTCCACACGATTTGATCGTTGGCCGGGTGGGTGCGCCAAGCCCCAAGTACGTCGTTCACCTGGGTCTTGCCACAAGCGGCCAGAAGGAGGAGCGTGGCAAGCGAAATGACGCTGGCGCTGGCGAGTCTCTTGGTCATTTTCATCGGGAGCCTCCTTGTTCAGATACCGGCGGCAGGCCCGACTGCTAGAGCAGGGCCGCGAGTACGATCTTGGTGAGCCACACTGAGAGCGCGATGAGCACCGGAACCGCTGGCGGACCGGCGCGTTCGCTGATTCTTCCGATAGCGGTCAGACCGCGGTAGAGCATGAGGACAAGATACGAGAGGGCAAACAGGAAGAGGAGGGCGATGACCTCGAAGTTCAGCGTGCCGAGCAGACCGGCGGCCAGAATGGCGAGGCCCAGGGGAGCGAGCGCTGCGCCGGCGATGAAGATGTCGGCGGCAAAGTCCTGGGCCGCCCCGAGCAGCCGGCGGACACCGAAGGAGGCAGCGGCCATGGTTGCTGGCGGGACGAGCATGGCGAGAAGGATCTTGAAGAAGGTGGCCGCGCCCCCTCCGTAGATTCCGAAGAAACCCCCGAAGGATCGTCGAGCCCCGATGGTCATGCCGATCGTGGCGACCAACGCGAAACCGACGCCGAGAGCGATCCCCGCCGCTCGTGCCCTCGCTGGACCCAAGGCTTGCCAACTTGCCACCATCCCCGAAACCGGATCGCGCGCCAAGGCTCCCAGCGCCGAAGCCGCGTCGCGCGACGACGCCTTGATGTGCTCGCCGATCTGCGCCGCTACTGCCGGACCTGCCGCATTGGATAGTGGCTTGCTGCATACACCACAAGTCATCCCGCCATCTTCCGCCGCAGCACCACAATGAGGACAGAACATCGTAACCCCCTTGCCTTCTGGACGCGGCATGAGACCTTGTGCCGACCAGGGGCCTCACGCCGGTAGTTGCGGCGACTATGGCAGCGCCGTGTTGGTCTGGTCGTATTCAAGCCAACCTACAACCGCCCGTCCGACAATGGGCCGCACATTCGGGTAGTTCTTGCGAGCGACTCAGCCGTGACTAGCGAGACCTCTCTGGCCAGGCAGAGAGCGGGCGGACCTGTCTGGAGTGACGGAATCGGTCGAGGCGAGCGCACACCGTGCGGCTAGGGCGCTCCCGCGGCCGGCTCGGCGACGAGCCCGAGTTCTTCGAGGGTCGCCAGAAAGGCGGAAACCTCGCTCTCCACCACCGCCAGGACGAGCTCGGCGGCGGCGAGATAGGTCTCGCTCGCGAGCTCGACGGCGGGCGCCCGGACGAGGCGCTTGACGGCGCCGATCCGCTCGTAGGGAACGCACAGCCGGAAGCGTCGCCGCGGCAGTTGGTGCTGCGTCGGCAGCGCCGCGAGCGCCGCCTGGGTGGCGGCGGTGTAGGCGCGGGCGAGACCGCCCTTGCCGAGCTTCGTGCCGCCGAACCAGCGCACGACGACGGCGACGACGTCGGTCATTCCGGCGCCCGCCAGCGCCCGCAGCATCGGCTGCCCGGCCGTGCCGGCAGGCTCGCCGGCGTCGGCGGCGCGCTCTTCGGGCGGCCAGCCGATCCGCCAGGCGAAGCAGTGATGGGTGGCGTCGGGGTAGCGTTTGCGCAGCCCTTCGAGGAGCTCCTTCGCCGCCTCGGAGGTCGCTGCCGGAGCGAGGTAGGCGAGGAAGCGCGAACCCTGTTCCCGCACCTCCGCTTCAGCGCGGCCGACCGGCACGAGGTAACCCTCGGTCAGGAAGAGACGCCCGCGGCACCCGCCGCCAGCCCGGCGAGCGTCCGCTCGTAGAGCGCCCGGTACTGCCCGACGATCCGGTCCTGCGCGAAGCGCTCCACCGCGCCTTCGCGGGCCGCCGCGGCGAAGCGCGCGTGGCGCTCCCGGTCGGCGAGCAGACCGATCGCCCCGGCGGCCATCGCCGCGACATCGCCGACCGGGAAGAGCCGTCCGTCGACGCCGTCGCGCACCACCTCCGGAATGCCGCCGGCGGTGCTCGCAATGACCGGCACTGCGCAGGAGAGCGCTTCGAGCGCCGCCAGGCCGAAAGACTCGCTCTCCGACGGCAGAAGGAAGAGGTCGGCGCCGACGAGGACCTCCTCGACAGCGGCGATGTTGCCGAGAAAGGTCACGGCGCCGCAGGTGCCGCCGCGCCGGCAGCGCTCTTCGGCGCGGGCGCGATCCGGGCCGTCGCCGACCAGCAGGAGTCGCGCCGGCATCACCTTGTGGACCGCGAGGAAGACGTCGAGCACGTCCATGATCCGTTTGACCGGCCGGAAGTTCGAGATGTGGATCAGGATCTTCTCGCCCGGCTTCGCCCAGCGCCGCGCCCCCGCCGACCCGCGCACCTGCTCGAAGCGCTGCGGATCGATGAAGTTTGGAATCACTTCGATGCGGCTCGCGTCGAGGCCGAGCTGTTCGACGGTGGCGGCGCGAAGCGAGCTCGAGACGGAGGTGACCGCGTCGCTCATGCGCAGGCCGAAGCGCGTCGTCTCGAGGTAGCTCGGGTCGTTGCCGACCAGCGTGATGTCGGTGCCGTGGAGCGTCGTCACGACGGCGAGCGGCTGTGGCGCGAGGATCTGCTTGGCGAGAATCGCCGAGATCGCGTTCGGCACCGCGTAGTGTACGTGCATCAGATCGAGCTTCTGGTGGCGCGCCACCTCGGCCATCTTCGAGGCCAGCGCCAGCGAATAGGGCGGATACTCGAACAGCGGATAGTGCGGCACGACGACTTCGTGGAAGAAGAGACTCGGGGCGAGGAGCGAGAGGCGCGACGGCAGGGCGTAGCTGATGACGTGCACCTCGTCGCCGCCGTCGGCCAATGCCATCGCCAGCTCCGTCGCGACGACTCCGGAACCGCCGAAAGTCGGGTAACAGCTGATTCCGATCCGCATGACTCTTTAACGCAGGCCGCGCGGCAGAAGTTGCCAGGGATCGGCGACCGCCAGCGGGCGGCGCGAGAGGTAGGGCTCGCCGAACTCGGCGCCGATCTGATCGCCGTAGTGGCGCGCCCGCCCTTCGATCATGAGCCGCGTCTCGCGCGACGAGATCTTGGTCACCGGTCCGTCCGCCGGGTTGCTCGCACCCTGGCTCGGATGGAGCTGCGTGCCGTAGGCGTCGAGGGCGCGCATCTTGATCTCCCAGGTGGCGGTGACGTCGACCACGAAGGAGGGTTCGAACGAGTCGTTCTGCATGTAGGTGAAGTGCGCCGCCGGCCTGTGTGGCGTGCCCGCGCCGCGGCGCGCCAGGCCGGCATAGAAGCAGGCAGCGGCGACCACCGCGTGGGCGCGCTCGTGGTCGGGGTGGCGGTCGACCGTCGCCGGCCCGAGGACGAGCTCGGGGCGGAGGCGGCGCAGGATCGCGATCACCTGGTCTTCTTCCGCTGGGCCGGTGCGCAGGGCGCCGTCGCCGAGGGCGAGGAACTCGAGCTCCTGAGCGCCGAGGATCTCCGCCGCCTGCGCCGCTTCGCGCTGGCGCTCGGCGGTCGTGCCGCGCGTCCCCGCCTCGCCCGACGTCAGGTGCAGGATGCCGACCCGGCGCCCCGCCCGTGCCATCTGGGCGAGCGTTCCTCCGCAGCAGATTTCGATGTCGTCGGGGTGGGCCCCGATCGCCAGGACGTCGACCGTCATCCGCGAGCTCCTCCTTCGCCGGCCGCGAGCACCGGCAACGGACCAGGCTCGCTCGGGAAAGCCGCGCGTCGGCGCAGCACCGGCAGCAGCGAAACCAACGCCAGTAAAAGCGCGCCGGCGCCGGCGGCGATCCGCCACGCGTCCGGTGCGAGCAGAATGGCCGCCACGACGACTCCAGCCCAGCGCGCGAGCTCGCTCGCCGGCAACCAGGCGCGGCGATCGAAGAGGCCGCCGACGTCGATCAGGCCCCAGACCGCGAAGAAGGCGAGCGCGACCTTGACGCCGGCACCGAAGAGCGTCCCGCCGAAGAGCAAGGCGATGACCGCGCCCATGGCGAGCAGGAACTGGCCGATCGCGAGCGCCTGCAGGCCCTCGGGAGGGCGCGAGTCGTACTTCCGCCCGTCGAGCGGCGTGTAGGGCGGCTTGTCGAACGGCACGTCCGCCGGGCGCCATCCGGGCGGCTTGAGGAAGATGAGCAGCTTGTCGCGCCAGCGGTGAGCGCGGCGCGCCACGTCGACGAGCTCGCCCAGGTACTGGACGTTCGCCCACAGCGGATTCCAGTTAGCGAGCGGCCGGGTGACGCCGTAGGCCGGCTCCTCCTCCTCGCGCTGGAAAGTGCCAAACATCTTGTCCCAGACGATCAGGACGCCGCCGTGGTTGCGGTCGATGTACTTCTCGTTCGAGCCGTGGTGGACGCGGTGGTTCGACGGCGTGTTGAGGAATGAATCGAGAAAACCCATCCGCCCGATCGTCCGGGTGTGGATCCAGAACTGGTAGAGGGTGTCTCCGGCATCGAGCGCCAGGAACATGAGCGGCGGCACACCCAGGAAGGCGAGCGGCCAGTAGAACGGCGCCGAGAGGAACTGCTGCACGGCGCTCTGGCGCAACGCCACCGACAGGTTGTACTCCTCGCTCTGGTGGTGGACGATGTGCGCCGCCCAGAGGAAGTTCACCTCGTGGCTGGCGCGGTGGAACCAGTAGTAGAAGAAGTCGAGGCCGAGGAAGGCGATCGGCCAGTGCGCCCAGTTCCCGGGATCGAGCCGGAAGAAGGAGAAGCGCTCGAAGATCAGAATGTAGCCGGCGAAGAGCACGGTCTTGCCGAAGACGCCGGCCAGCTGCTGGATCGTGCCGCAGGCGAGATCGTTGATCGTGTCGTTGAGCCGATAGAGGGAACGACCGGAATCTCTCCGCCGCTCGTGGCGCTCTATCCAGAGCTCGAGGCCGATCAGCAGGAAGAAGACCGGAATCGACAGCGCGATGGCGTTGAATCCTTGCTGACTCATCGGCGTGCGCGATGTTAGCCGGTTTCAGTCCGTCGCAGCGTCGGTCGCGGCTGTCGCGGCGGACGTCGCGGCCCCTGCGATCGCCGCGGGCGACCGGTCGGCGGTCGGATCGATGACGGCGAGCTGGCGCGGGTCGAGGGTGAGTTGATCGAGCAGCGCCGCGCCGAAGATCTCGCCGTAGCGCCCGGCGAACCAGGCGGTGGAGAGGAGCCTCTCCTGCAGCGCGCCGGCGGGCCGTGTCGCCAGGCGCAGCTGGTTGAAGCGCTGCTGCCCGACGCTGTCGAGTCGCGCCGCGGCGGCCTCGACCCGCGCGGCAAAAGCGTCCAGGGCACCGAGGAGCGTGTCGCGGGTCTTCACCCACGGCTTCTCGAGACCCGGGTCGAGTGCGAGCGCCGGGGCGCGCAAGGACTCGATCAGCTGTTCGGCCTCGCCCCTGCGCCCGGTGACGAATCCCCCTCCGGCGCGCTGGGCGAGGCGGGCGGCGATTCTCTCCGGCGCGACGAGGAGCTCCTCGAGCCCGGCGCCGAGCTCCGCGAGGTGCCCGCGCTGCCTTCCGTCCAGCACCAGCACCTGTGGCCGGATCGCCGTCCAGGGGGCCTCGATGCCGAGAATCGGGTAGATCGCCGCCGCCTGCGCGAGATAGGCGGCCTCACCCGGCCCCATGATCTGCAGCGTCGTGCCCAGAACCGCATCCTGGACCGCCGGTCGCGCCAGGACCCCGGGAGAGATCAGGCCCGGATCGCCGTCCAGGAGCTCGAGCAGAGAGGCGACCGGTGCCGTTGCTTGGGAGCCTGGCGCTCCCCGCAGCCGGAAGGCGCTGTCGCCGCTCCACTCGATCCGCCGCCGCGCGCCGCCCTGCAGCAGAAAGAGCGGACTCGCGCCGCGCTGCGGCGCCACCTGGAGATCGAAACCGCGCCCAACCACACGCTCCTCCGCGGCGGCATAGGCCGCCTCGACCTCGCCGCGGCGCTCGACCAGCCGGCGCAGCAGCGGGCGCTCGGCGCTCTTCAGCTCCGGCAGCATCGAGTCGAGCATCAGCGGCGCCCGCGCCCCGAGGAGGGCCACCATCTGGCGCGCGAAGGCGTCGCCGAAGCGCGCCCCCGGCGCCCACCATTGCGAGAGCCGCTGCCGCCACTCGCTGAAGCGCTGGTTCGGAAAGCTCTCGGCAAGCGCCGCCAAGAGGCTTTCGACCTCGGGCCCGATCGAGCGCGTCCCGACCGGCGCAAGCGGTGACGGATCGTCGCCCAGCGCCAGGTCCAGCAGGCCCGCCGGGCCGAGGAACGTGGCGCTCGCGACCTCCGCCCAGTCGTGGTCCTCGGTCGCCATCCAGAAGACGGCCACCGCGGGGTGCCCGGCCGCCTCGAGCTCTTCGGCATGACGGACCGCAGTGGCGGCCTTGACCAGCGCGAGGAGTGGGCCGCCGAAGAGCCCGGTCTGCTGGCCGGTGACGACGACCCGGGTCGCCGGGTCGGCGAGCTTCGCTGCGAGAGGGGCGGTGCGGGGATGACCGTATTCAGAATTCGCTCGCGCCAGTCCTGCGGCGATCCCGCTGCGCTCTACCCTCGGCGGCGGGCCTTCGGGCAGAGCTCCTGGCACGAGGAGGCGCAGCGGCGCGAGGAGGTCGGTTTCCCTGCCCGCAAGCCATGCCGCCGGCAGGCCTTTCAGGAGACCGGCGCGAACGAGATCGACGTCCATAGGGGAACTGACCATCTGGCGCATCCTAGCGGACGCCGGCGGACGCCGGCGGACGGCGGCGGAGATCGACGAAGGGTGGCGGAGGCCCGGGGCAGCCGGAGAAGGCTGGAGGGCAAGACCGCACGGCGCGGGGTGGCGAAGCGGTAGAATCAGGGGTTCGATGCTCCGCCTCGGCCCGATTCCGATCGACCCGCCGCTCGTCCTCGCGCCGATGGCCGGGGTGACCGATCGCGATTTCCGGCTGATCGTGCGGCGGATCGGCGGCGTCGGACTGGTGACGATGGAGTTCATCGCCTCGCGGGCGCTGGTGCGCGGCGTCGCGCGGACGCTCGACCTGATGCACTTCCTGCCCGAAGAGCGGCCGATCTCGATCCAGATCTACGGCTCCGACGCCGACACCATGGCGGAGGCGGCGCGCCTCGTCGAAGCCATGGGCGCCGACATCTGCGACATCAACATGGGCTGCCCGGCGAACAAGATTCTCAAGGGCTGCTCAGGTTGCGCCCTGATGGGCGACCTCGATCTCGCCGCGTCGATCGTCTCCACGGTGCGCAAGGCGATCTCGATCCCGCTCACCGTCAAGTTCCGCCTCGGTCTCGATCACGAGCGCAAGAACTTCCTCGAGCTCGGGCGGATCTGCGAGGCGAACGGCACCGACGCCGTGGCGCTGCACGCCCGCACCGCACGCCAGATGTTCAGCGGCGACGCGACGGTCCAGTGGGACGAGATCGCCCGCCTCAAGGCGGCGCTCGCCATTCCGGTGTTCGGCAACGGCGACATCAAGGAACCCGAGGATGTCCTGCGGATGATCGCGGCCACCGGCTGTGACGGGGTCATGATCGGGCGCGCGGCGACCAAGAACCCGTGGATCTTCGAGCAGGCTGCGGCGCT
Organism: Thermoanaerobaculia bacterium; assembly: GCA_031403995.1. Taxonomy (GTDB): domain Bacteria; phylum Acidobacteriota; class Thermoanaerobaculia; order Multivoradales; family JAGPDF01; genus JAGPDF01. The sequence continues at coordinate 15,918 of JANNGS010000060.1, read as the reverse complement.
CCTCGCCGGTCGGGTGCCGCAGGAGGCCTCGCTGTTCGCCCGCCGCGACCTCATCCTCGAGCACTTCCGGCTGGTCGCCCTGCGCGAGCCGTCGAAGTACGCCATGCACAAGCTGCGCAAGTTCACCGGTTGGTACACCCACGGAGTGCCTCACGGCCGCGAGCTCCGCCAGCGCATCAACGAGCTCCAGGACGTGCCGTCGTTCCTCGCCGCGGTTGAGGAGTTCTTCGAAGAGATGACGGCGGCGGCGGCTTGAACCGCCTCGACGTCCAGGTTGCTCTGACGATCGCCGAGCTGCCGGAGGCCCTGGCCACCGCCGCCGACGCCTGGGGCGCCGAATGGACCGCGGACACGGCGAACCCCCCATCGAATCGAAGCGGCGGGCGCCTCGCCCTGCCGGTGGTCTTCGGGCTGCGTCGCGGCGTGCTCGTAGGCCGGGTCGACTTCGAGCCCGCGGGCGATGGCGCGCGCATCGGCTGGCATCTCGAAGAGAGCCACCTCGAAGTGCAACGCGCCTCGGTCGCCGTCCTCGGACTCGCGGTGGTGGCTCTGCTTCCGGCGCTTGCCTGGCCGTTTCAGCCGAAGCTCCTCGCCCTCCTGCCGTTCGCCGCGGTGATGGGCCTCCTCGCCTGGTGGCTGGTGCTGTCGCGTCTAGAGAACAGCGGCCCCGAGGAGTTCTTCGCCACGGTGACTCCGGCGCCCCAGAAGTAGCTTCGCTACTGCGGGCAGTCCGGATTGGCCGGGCAGACGGCGGGCAGGGGCGGCTTGGGGAGCACCTGATTGCAGAGCGCGACATCGCCAAAAGTATTGCCGGCGAGGAAGTCTACTGGCGCGCCGATCCAGGCGCGGAAGACGCCGTGCGTGCTCGAGCGCGAGATGGTCGAATTGGTGAGGAACTGGACGCTCGGCTGGCTGAAGATCTTGAGCGCGCCGTCGGTGTCGACGAGCGGCGGCGGTGGACAGCCAAAGCCCTGGTCGCCGCCGTGGGCACCCGCGGCGTCGATCTCGACGTGGTCGAGGAGGTTGCCGGTGGCGAGCGCGCCGAAGAAGGTGATCCCCTCCCAGCTCCCTGCCACCGGCGCGCCGCCGGCGCCGGTGAACAGGATGGGCGCGACCGGCGTGCCCGTGGCGACGATGCGCCCGGTAGCGACCGGGCTGCCACTCGTCCCCACGAACAGCCCGCCGATGTTCGATCCCTGGGTATAGAACCGAATCTCCACCCCGGCATCGATCGTCAGCGTCGCCAGCGCCGGGTCGCCATCGATCGTGATGACCCCCAACGTAGCTGCGGGGCCGCCGATCTGGTAGGGAATCCCCCGGTCGTGGAAGGCGGCGTCGACTTCGACGACATGGTTGCCCTCGTTGATGGAGATCAGATCGCTCGCATTGCCGGTGTAGGTCCCGGTCGGCAACGTGCCCACGGTGATGAGCGGCATGCGCACCGGATAGGGAGCCCCCGGATCGGTCGCCCCGGCGCCCGAGACGACGAGGTCTCGAGAGCCGGCGGCGAAGCCCGCGCTCTGGATGAGCCGGACGCCCAGGCTCGTCGAGCCGACCACCTTGAGATGATCGGCCAAGAGCGGCAGTGCCGCGGGGAGAAAGCCGGTCCCCTCGGCGATCACCGAGGCGCCCGCGGCGCCGCCGCCGGAGAGGTCGAGAAAGGCGAGGTCGGCGAAGCCGGTGCTCTTGACCCAGATCGAGTCCCACGGCAGAGACGGGTTGTCGCGCCGGAAGGCGATCCGTTGCAGCGGCGTGCCGCGCGCGACCAGCGTGCCCTGGACGGTGAGATCGAAGGTCGGGCGGACGCGCACCTCGGCGCACGGCGCAACCGTGAGCGTCACCCCCACCGGCACCAGGACGTTCGCGGTCAAGACGTGCGGGCTGGTGTTCGCCGTCCAGGTCTGGTTCGCAACCACCGAGCTGTGCAGCGTCGGTCCGCCGGTGGGCGTCGGGCAGAGGTTCGGTGTGATGTCCGACCAGCCGGAAGCGTCGCCGCTCTCGAAGCCGTTGTAGAAGATCTCCTCGACCAGCAGCGCACTGCGGGCGGAATCCTCTCCCGTGCTGAACGCGAGGCTGCGGGACCCGGAGTCGAAAGCGAACGGAGCCAGCGGAGCGAGCGGAGCCATCAGAGCGCGTGGCGCGAACGGCGAGGACACAGCGCCGGAGAGCGCTTCACCCTCCGTTCCCACGTAGCCGGCGATGGCGCGCGGCGCGCCGCCCTGCGTCGGAACCAGCGCGAGGCCTGGAGGGCGACCGCCGCGGCTGGCGACGAAGGCGACCCAGCGGCCATCCGGGCTGATCCGGAAGGCGAGAACGTGGTCGCCCGGCGCCATCGCGCCCGAGAGACTGACCGGCTCGCCGCCGGCGAGCGCGACGCTCCAGAGTTCCGCGCCGGCCGGATTGGCGCGAGTCGCCGCCGGCTCGATGTAGACGGCGAAGCGTCCGCCAGGGTCCACCTTCGGCAGCTCATCGGCAGCCGGTTCGAGCGCGAGCCAGGAGAGTGGATCCTCGGCCAGGAGGTCGAAGGCGGAGAGCGGCTGCACCTGGAGCGCGACCAGAGCGGCGAAAAGCCAGAACGGCGAGCGGCAAAGTCGATGGCTGGAAAGCTGCTTCGGCATGGAAGGCCTCCTGGTTCGCGGCTCCTGTATTTGAACGTGCGCAAGCCGTGAGAAAGGGATCAGGTCGGGCGGTCCTGTCTCTCCAGCCTGTCACGCTTCCCTTTGCGGCGACCTGCGGCGCGAACTAGAGTCGCGGCAACAACCATCCATCCAACCGAGGCCTGCGTCTGGAGGAGGAGTCATGAGTCGAGCTGTCGGCGTGTCTGGACCGAAGGTACTCCTCGCCGCGACCTTGGTTGTCGTCTTCGCCATCGGCGGCTCGCCGGCCGCCGCGGCGACCATCACGGTGAACAGTCTGGATTTCAGTCTGCCCGCGGGCGATGACGGCTGGTGCACGCTCTACGAGGCGGTTGTCGCTGCCAACACCGACACCACCTCGGGCACCCTCGGCGGCGAGTGCGCCGCCGGCCTCGACGACGACACCATCGTCTTCGCCGCCGCGACCCCGGCCACCTACTTCCTGCTTTTCGGCCCCCTGGTCATCACCGACGGCCTGACGATCGTCGGCCCGGGCGCCGATCTCTTGACGCTCGACGCGCAAGGCTTCCATCGCCTCTTCGTCTACTCGCCGACCGACATTCTCGGCGCCCCGACCTTCGACCTCGGCGGGGTGACCCTGACCGGCGGCTGGGCGGTCGGCGACCACAATGGCTTCGGCCTGGGGAGCGGCGGAGCGCTGCTCACCCAGTACGGTTCTACGCTGCTGCACGACCTCGTCGTGCGCGACAACCTGGCGCAGGACCAGGGCGGCGGCGTCTACTCCGCCTCCCGGCTCACCGTCGAACGTTCGACCTTCGACGGCAACTCCAACCTCGGCCCGATCCTATTCAGCGGCGGCGGCGGCGCGATCAGTCACAACTCGAGCTACGACTTGACGATTCGCGACAGCACCTTCGTCGACAACCTGGCGCTCACCGACAACCCGAGCGGGGCACTGTTCGATCCCCACGGCGGCGCCGTCCAGGCGCTCTCCTTCGGCACCATCACCATCGAGCGCTCCACCTTCACCGGCAACCGGGCGCGCGGCGCCGGCGGCGCGATCAGCATCGGCATCCATCGCACCTACCCCACCGCCCACACCGCGGTGCTGCGTTTTCTGACCGTGGTCGACAACGAGGCCGATACCGACGGCGACGGAATCGGCGGCACTCCAGGCCTTTACACCGGCGGCAGCGGCGGCGGGATCTTCGTCACCGACACGCCCGGGACGACGACGCTCGAAGATTCGATTGTCGCCGGCAACCTCGACTCGGGGCCGGACAAGGCACCCGATCTCGACGGCCTGGACTTCGTTTCGCTCGGCCATAACCTCGTCGGGGTGCGGCGCGGCAACGGGGCGTCGGCTTTCCCGGCCGGACAGCCGAATGCGAACGACGACTGGGTCGGTACGATCGGAGCCCCGCTCGCCCACGGGCTCCTGGCGCTGGCTGCGAACGGCGGGCCAACGCCCTCCCGCCTGCCCGCTCTCGCCACGGGCCCGAGTCTCGCCATCGACCACGGCAGCTGTCCGGGAGAGGTTGCCGATCAGCGTGGCTATGCCAATCCGGCGGGCGCGGCGCGCGCGGTCGATGAGCCAACCGTGGCCGACGCCGATGACGGCTGCGACATCGGCGCTGTCGAGCTCGGCGCCGTCCTGCCGGAGATCTTCAACGATGGCTTCGAAAGCCAGGACACCTCACAGTGGAGCCTGTCTCTGCCGTAGGTGAACGAGCGCGGCAGGAGCTTCGCGCGCCCTTTAGATCACTACGGCCGAGGACCACAAGAAAGTCCAGCCAGAGTCGAAACCGTCGGTGAAGATGAGCGCGTTCGTCAACCGGCGGTACGCGAAGTCGGTGTCGACTCCGATGTACTCCCCCCAGCCGACGACGACCGGCTTGCCGGCCGCGAGCACCAGGCAGAAGACACCGTCGTCGCCGTTCCCCGGGGGGGGCGACGCCAGGCCGAAGACCCGCTTGCCGGTGCCGAGTCCACCAAAGGAGGCATCCAGCTGGTTGTTCGCCAGCAGACGCGCCACGCCGGTGTCCGAGGTGTTGCCGGGATCTCCGGTCACGACGCGCGCCGCGAGCACGACCTTGCCATCCGACTGCGCGACCATCCGGACCTGACCACCGACGCCGTCGCCTTCGAGGCCGCCGACATCGAAGGCCACGTACTCTTCGAAGCTGCCGTCGCTGATTCCGTTCGCAGTCAGCCGCTGGACGACGAGATCCTCCTCGGCGAGCGGCCCGGTCTGACCGGCGACGACCAGCCCGAGATTGGGCAAGAGCGCGATCGACTGCAGCCAGGCGGCCTGCGGGTAGTCGAGCTGCAACCAGCCGTCGTTGGTGAAGCCGAAGGTCGGGTCAGGGACGGCGGGGGCCCCCGCCAGGAGGCGGTGGACGAGGAACGAGGCATAGAAAGGCGACACATCCTCCTGGCCCCAGCCACCGAGGACCGGTTTGTTGCCCGGCTGGAAGAGCAGCGCGGTCGGGCTGGACCAGGCGTGACCGGAGATCGGAATGGTCTGGGCGCCGAACTCGAGGCCGTTCGGGTCGAGGCGCAGGAACGACCAGCCGCCGGTCTGATCGGCGAGCTCCGGACCGACGATCCAGAGGTTGCCAACCTGGTCGAGTGCCGCGGTCGTCACTCCCTGCATGTAGGACGAGAAGTACCAGCCGCCGGTAATGCCGTTGTAGAGAAAGGTCTGGTCGATCGTGCCGTTGGCGAGCAGCCGGGTGACGAAGACCTGCACCGCGCCACCCACCGTCAAGAACGCCGTTCCGACGACGAGCAGGCGGCCTTGCCCGTCGACGACGACCGCGCGCGCCGCGGCGCTCTCGAGCGCCAGCCCGAGGGCTGACATGTCGATCACGACCCGGCCGGAAACGCCGAAGGCGGGGTCGAGCGTGCCGTTCACCTGGACGCGCGCCAGGGCGATCTTGGACTCCTCGCCGTCGTCGTCCGAGGCGCGTCCTGCCAGGAGGATCTTGCCGTCGGACTGCGCCGCGCAGGCGAACGCCTGATCGGTCCCGCCGGCGCCGAGATCGAACGGGACGAAGCCCCCCGCGCCGGGGTTGTCGTCGAGACCGTCGACAGCGGGCAGCATCTGAGCCTGCAAGCCGATCAGGGCGGCGAGGGCCCAGAGGGTCGAGGTCGAGCGGCGGCGCGAGGGGCGGCAGAGGCGGGTTCGGACGAACATGGTGGATCTCCTTGCCCATGATCGTGCGACCCGACCGTAAAAGAGATCAATCGCAGGTGAAACATCGACCCGGCGGATCGGGCCGGATTGAGCCGTTTGCCCGCCGGAAGGCACGGTAGTGTTCGAGAGACGGCTCTCGGCTTGCGGTGGTGGAGGTGCAAGGTGCGCGACTTCGGAAAGTGGCAACTCTCGTGGACGGGTGCCAAGTTGGTCTTCTTGGGCCTTCTGATCCTCCCTGAGGCCGGCTTCGCCGGCACTGGCCGGTTGCTTTCCCAGTGGATGAGCCGGGCGCCGCGGATCGACGGCCAGATCGCCGCCGGAGAGTGGGACGCGGCGAAGCTCGTCGACCTGGGCGCCGGGGTGACGCTCCGCATCGGCAACGACGGGCGCACGCTCTACCTCGCTATCCTCGACTCCGCCGACCCGGTCTTCACCTCCAACGACTCGGTCGGGCTGCTGTTCGACGACGAGGGGGGCGTGCCGCCGATCCTCGACGACGGCGCTTTCGGCAGCCTTCTCTGCCACCCGACGCCGGATCTCGGCGAGGGCAGGATCGACCTCACCTTCAGCCAGGAGGTCCTTTACCAGGAAGTTCCTCAGAGTGGTTTCTGCCTCGACCAGATCCTCACCGGCGCGACGAGCTTCCGTTCTGTCCTGCGGCCGGAGGGGCTGACCTACGAGGCGGCAATTCCGCTCGACGGCCCGTCACCGCTGCAGGCGGGTCCGGGGGAGCGCTTCGGCGTCGCGTTTCTGATCTATCGCGACGGCGGCCCTGTCGTCTGCCTGCCCGCTTGCGCTACGTTGGGCGGTCCGTCGGACTATCGCAACCTGGTTCTCGCCTCGGGCGGCTGCAACACCGGACCGCAGGATTTCGGCTCCGGCGACCCGCTCGTCGGACTGCCGCTCGACTGGACGAGCGAGAACACGGCTGGCGGCGGCCCCGGTTGGGTCCAGGTTCCACCGGCGCAGTTTGGCGATCCGGTCTTCTGTCAGGCGAACGATACTGGCGGCGCCGGCGGCGCTGCCTGTGTCGCCAACTTCTTCTGCACCGCGCCGCGTACCGACTCCCGGCTCAGCATGCCTTTGTCCCTCGTCGGGCAGACCTCCGCCACGCTGCGTTTGCGGGCCGTTCTGGTGGTGGACCCGAACGGTGCCGGGCAGTACGAATTCCTGGATCTCGAGCTCCGACGCCAGGACGGGACCGGCAACTCCGAGCTCTACTGGGTAGGCCAGGACCAGAGTGGCTCCGTCGTCTTGCCGCTCTCCCTGGGAGGCAGCCCGGTGGTCGAGCTCTGGTTCACCCATTCGGCCCACTCCGCCGGCGGCGTCGAGGGTGGCTACGCGCAGATCGACGACGTCGAGCTCACCTGTGGCCCCATCCTCTTCGCCGACGGCTTCGAGTCCGGCCTGACGACCCACTGGAGCGCCGACCTGCCGTGAGCGGACGGGGCGCCGGGAACCGCTGCGGGAATAGGCCCCGGCTCTGCTATGTTGTGTCCGTAGCAGCGAGGTTCTTTCACAACTTGGGGGCGCACCGGGTTCGACGGGGAACAGTGCGGTTCGAGGGTTGCGCATCGGGTTTGCACCCGTAAAACGGCAAGTTATACCTGCCAACGACAACTACGCTCTCGCGGCTTAATTGACCGTGACGTTCCAGCCATGGGCCATTGTCCACGGCACGGGCTGGGGCGACGCTAAAGTGGACTGAACGCTGAGGTTGGTTCCGCTCCTCAGCGGGATCGTCAAATCGGAACTGGCGCTTGCGTAGGCGGCCTTCTGCATTGCGCAAGGGCGATGACCATAAGTGAAGGCTATGTGCGTAGATACTTTCGGGACGCGTTTCTCGGACGTGGGTTCAATTCCCACCGCCTCCACCATTTTTCTTCTCGACCCAGGGACACGATTGCTATCGTGTCCCTTGTCGTATCTGCAGGTCATGCCGGAATTTCCGAGGAGCCTTTCGTGAAGACGACCCGCCTCTGCGTTCCCTCTCGGCCGAGCTCGCGGCCTCCCCGAGCTGTCCTCCGGTCAATTTTCGCTTTCGGCTGCGTCGCCGTGGCCCTCGCCGCGCTCGTCAGCGGCTGCGCCGGCTCCCCGCCGGCCGCCAAGGTCCCGCCCGCAGAGTCCGCGGCCCCGGCTGCGACCGGTTTCACGATCCTCCAGATCAACGACACCTACAAGATCGAAGGGCTGCGCGCCGGCGCCGAAGGCGGGCTCGCCCGCGTCCGCACCCTGCGCAAGGAGCTCGAAAGCGCGGGCCGGCCGGTGTTGATGCTGCACGCCGGCGACTTCCTCTTTCCCTCGGTGATGAGCAAGTACCTCGCCGGTGTGCCGATGATCGACGCGCTAAATCTTCTCGACGGCGACGAGGGGAAGGACGAGCACTTCTTCGTCACCCTCGGCAATCACGAATTCGACAACCCGGATTCCAGGGTGCTCTTCGACCGGATCGCGCAGTCGAAGTTCGACTGGATCTCGTCGAACGTGATGATTGCGGCGGCCGAAGGAGACAACGGCGTCGGCGACGCACGGTTCACGCCGCTTGCCGGGCGCTTCCCCAACGTCAAGGATCATGTCGTGCTCGAGCTCGGCGGCATCCGCGTGGGCATCTTCGGGTTGACGCTCGACGATCAGCGCCGGCCCTGGGTCGAGTACGGCTACGATCTCGAGCAGCGAAAAGCGCTGATCGCGCGGGTGCTCGCCGACCTCGAGCGCGAGGGGGCGGAGTTCGTCGTCGGCCTCACCCATCAGGAGGTGGAGCAGGACGAGTGGCTGGCGCGCGAGTTCGGAGCGCGCATCGACTGGATCGTCGGCGGCCACGAGCATGTCGCGCTGACACGCAAGGTCGGGCGCACGACGATCACCAAGGCCGACGCTGACGCCAAGAGCGCCTACCGCATCGACGTAAGGCGGGCCGACGATCGAGGCACCTCCAGCGAGAAGATCGTCGCCGGCAGCTCGCTCATCGAGCTCGGCGCAGAAGTGCCGGTCGATCCCGACCTGATCCGCGAAGTCGCGACCTCCCTGGTGACGCTGGCGAGCACCGTCGAGAAGAAGACCGGCCGGCGGCTGCTCGACGTCGTGGCGACCACCGAACACCTGCTCGAGGGAACCGAGCCGACGATACGTGGCCGCGAGACCGCCCTGGGCGATCTCTTGTGCGACATCCTGCGCGAACGCCTCGGCGCTGACCTCGCTTTCGTGAACGGCGGCGCCATCCGCGTCAACGACGACGTGCCGGCGGGGGGAGATCTCCGCGTCTACGAGCTCGAGGGGATCTTCTACTACGACGACAAGCCGGTCGTCTTCGAGCTCACCGGACGCGAGATTCTGGGACTGCTGGAAAAGTCGGTCTCCCAGGCGACCCTGGGGCACGGCCGCTTCCTGCAGGTCGCGGGACTGCGCTTCCGCTATGAAGTCGCGCCTGACGGCAAGACCCGGGTCGACGCGGCCGACGTCACGGTTCGCCCGGCCGGCGGGACGGAGTTTTCCCCCCTCGAGCTCGACCGGCGCTACCGCGCGGCGACGCTCACCTACACCTGGCGCAACGGCTACCGCGACGGATATCCGCTGTTCTCGGCCGGTGCCGGCGATGGCGGCACGAGCCCCGCGCTGCTCGAGAAACCGGACGTCTCCTGGCGCACGCTCACCGAGGAGGCGCTCGTCGCGCTCCCCGGGCGGCGGATCACCACCGCTCTCGACGGCCGCATCGTCCGGCTGGAGAAGCGTCCGAAGTGAGGCTGCCGATCAGCTGAACAGGCGGGCGATCGCCGCGGTGAACGGCGGCTCGAGGACGCCCTCTTCGGTCACGATCGCCGTGATGAGCTCGGCCGGCGTGACGTCGAAGGCGAGGTTGAAGCCCGAGGTTCCGACCGGCGCGGTCCGCCGCCCCGCGAGCTCCGTGACCTCGAGGCCGGCACGCTCCTCGATCGGGATTTCCGCGCCGGAGGGGATCCGCGAATCGAAGGTCGAGAGCGGTGCCGCGACGTAGAACGGGACCTGGTGGCGGTGCGCGAGGACAGCAACGGTGTAGGTGCCGATCTTGTTCGCCACGTCGCCGTTGGCGGCGATGCGGTCGGCGCCGACGATCACCCGCTCGACCAGGCCGCGGCTCATCAGCGCCCCGACCATCGAGTCGGTAACCAGGCGATGCGGAATCCCCAGCCGCAACATCTCCCAGGCCGTGAGCCGCGCCCCCTGGAGCAGGGGCCGCGTCTCGTCCACCCAGACCGCGGCGACCTTCCCGGCGCGGTGCGCGGCGGCGATGACTCCCACCGCGGTGCCGATGCCTCCGGTCGCGAGGGCCCCGGCGTTGCAATGCGTCAGCACCCGGTCGCCGGGAGCGAAGAGCGCCGCGCCGTGCCCGGCCATCCGCCGGTTGCGGTCGACATCGTCGGCATGCAGAGCGCGCGCCCAGTCGAGGAGCTTCGCGGCGCGCTCCACCGGCGGCCGGTCTTTGAGCAGCTCGAACGCCTCCTCCCCCTGCTCGAGCGCCCAGCGCAGGTTCACCGCCGTCGGCCGGCTCTCGCCCAGGACGCGCTGCGCGTTGGCGAACCGGCGCACCGGGTCGGGCTCAGGGTCGTCCCGGTCGAGGAGAGCCACCACCAGACCGTAGGCCGCCGCGATGCCGATCGCCGGCGCGCCGCGCACGGCGAGGCGCCGGATGGCGTCGGCGATCGCCTCCACACTGGCGCACGAGATCCACTCCTCCTCCTGCGGCAGGAGGGTCTGGTCGAGAAGCTCGAGCGCGCCGGCGGAGAAGCGCACCGGCGAGAAGTCCCCGAGGGGCGAGAGGGCGTCCGTCATGCAGGCAATCTTAGACGGGTTGATAGGATTGCCGCCGCAGCGCCCACCAGAAAGGGGCATCACCCGTGAAAGGCGATCCGAAGACGCGCGGCTTCTCGACCCGTGCCATCCATGCCGGGCAGCATCCGGATCCGGCTACCGGCGCGGTCACCGTGCCGATCTACGCCACTTCGACCTACCTTCACGACGAGCTCGGCAAGCACAAGGGGTTCGAGTACGCGCGGGTGCAGAATCCCACCCGCTTCGCGCTCGAAGAGAACGTCTCGGCGCTCGAGGGCGGGCTCTCGGGTCACGCCTTCGCCTCGGGAATGTCGGCGATCGCCACCCTGATGACCCTGGTGAAGAGCGGCGAACACGTCGTCTTTTCGCGCAACGTCTACGGCGGCACCTACCGCTTCATGACCCAGGTGCTGTCGCGCTACGGCGTGGAGTCGAGCTGGGTCGATTCGACCGATCTGGCGGAGCTTCGCAAGGCGATTCGCCCAACCACCCGGATGATCTACGTCGAGACGCCGACCAACCCGATGATGGAAGTCACCGACATCGCCGGGGCGGCGGCAATCGCCCGCGAGCACGACCTCGTCTTCGCGGTCGACAACACCTTCATGTCGCCCTACTTCCAGCGTCCGCTCGCGCTCGGCGCCGACGTCGTCGTGCACTCGACCACCAAGTTCCTGAATGGCCACAGCGACTCGATCGGCGGCACGCTGGTCGCGAAGCGTCCCGAGCACGGCGAGTGGTTCAACTTCGTGATCAAGTCGGAGGGGGCGATCCTCAGTCCGTTCGATTCGTTCCTCGTCCTGCGCGGCATCAAGACGCTGGCCGTGCGGATGGAGCGCCACGAGCAGAACGGCCGGGCACTCGCGGCCTACCTCGACAAGCACCCGAAGGTGCAGCACGTCTTCTATCCCGGCCTCGAAAACCACCCCGGTCACGCCCTGCAGCAGCGCCAGTCGACCGGCTTCGGCGCGCTCATCACCTTCGAGCTCGGGAGCTACGCCGCGGCCAAGAAGTTTCTCGACACCGTCGAAGTCATGTCCTTGGCCGAGAGCCTCGGAGGCGTCGAGACGCTGACCTCGCACCCGGCGTCGATGACCCACGCCTCGGTCCCGGCAGACAAGCGCGCCGAGCTAGGCATCACCGACGGCCTGGTGCGGATCTCCGCCGGCATCGAAGACTTAGCCGACCTCCTCGCCGACACCGAACAGGCGCTCGCGAAGATCTGACCCGACGAGGGGCCTTTCGGCTTCAGGCGAACTGAAGTCGCCGACCCTTCGGCTCGGGGATGGAATCCCCGAACTCTCGGGCGGTATCGAGCCAGAGCGAAATCGCCTCTTGCGCCTCTGCAAGTGCCGCCTCGGGCGTGGCTCCATGCGCGGCGCATCCGGAAAGCTCGGGAACTTCGGCGACGAAAACCTGATCGTCGGCGCTCCAGTAGATGATCACTTCGTAACGATGCATCAGAGCTCACCTCCTAATCCGTAGCGCAACACCACGGCGCGGACCTGCCTCACCTGGTAGACCTTCGCATGCTTGCCGTCACTCTGAAGGTTGATCCGCTCCTCGACCCCGGCCCGCCGAAAGATGTGGTGGCTGCCGCGGACGCGCTCTTCGAAGCCGAGCCGCAGCAGCAATCCACAGAGCTCGCTGAAGTCGATGTTCGCGTCCGAGGCCCCGCGTAAAATACTCTCGAACAGTTGGCGATACCTAGACACGGCGCGATCTTACCCCTGGGTGCGGAAGACTGTCCTCTCGCGGGAAGTGACGTGAATACGGCTTGACATCATGGACGATCCGAGACCAGCCTCGCGCCGGTGGCAGGCAATCCTGCTGCCCGCCATCTTCTCCGTCCTACTTCTGGTCGCCGTAGCGGTCTGGCAACACCGCTGGCCAGCCGAGCTGCCAAGCCCCAGAAGTGCTCCACCCCCTGCGGCGACGTCGGCTGAGGTGGGCCTTCCAGATGCGGGTCGAGATTGCCTCTTTCCGGGCAGCGGAGCCGACTACTACGGCGAGTGTCCCGACTCGGAGGGCTACTACTCCTCGCGTCGTCACTTCGCTGTCGACTCACCCAATCGCCTCCGCCGCTCTCTGGTACTGCTCGAGATGGACGAGGACCGGTCTCTCCATCTCCGCCTGTCGAAGGCCGACCTCGACGAGATGCCCACCGTCGATGAGGTGCTTCCGCTCGTCGAGGTTTCTCCCGAGGAGAGCGCGGAGATCCTCGCGCGGATCCGCCGGGGATCAGAGGTGCTTCAGCCGCGATTCGAGGACTCCAGGAGTGGGGGCAAGCAGGCTTCGGATGGGGTGTGGGTACTCACGCCTCCGGTCTCCGGCTTCGAGCTGCGATCGAAGGGCGGCGACAACTACGAGCCACCAGAGCTCTGGTCGGTGGACCTCGAGTCCAGGAAAGTACTCTGGAGCGAGGCGCTCGATTTCAACTATGACATCGAGTTTTCCGCCAGCAGGCCCTCGACCTTCTTCCTCTTCAGCGAGACCGAGGGTCTCATGCTCTTCGATCTGCGCGCTGGGCGACTTTGCTCCACTCAAGAGCCCTCGAGCCGTGTTGGCCGGATCCTTCGTCGGCCCTTCTACCTGGGCAACGGTACTGATCTCCAGTATGTCGAGGGCGAGGCCATCTGGCGCCTCGACCTCTCGACCTGCCAGCGGCGAGCCGTCGGAACGCTCGTGCTGCCGCCGCACGAGCTCGCGGCCGCCGCTGAGCTGGAGAGCGTCGCGACCACCAGCGACGGAACCGTCGTCCTTGCCACGATCCAAGAGGGGTTCGCGGGGGTGGTGGAGCTGGCTCGCGACCCGAGTCCCAACCGTCGCCAGCACGTCTGGCTCGAGTACGACGGCGAACGGTATGTCGAGCGGCGGCGCGTGACCGTCCGCTCGCACAACGCCATCTCCGGCTTCGACGGCCTCTCGTGGGAACTGGCCCGCGATCCGCTCCTCGTCGCCGGATATTTCCAGGATTTCCAGCTCGACATGGCCACCGGAAAGCCGAACAGGCAGAGCCGCTCAGGGGACTTGAGCCACGTCCTGATTCGCAACCAGCAGGGAAACTTCTATGCGCTGCGGACGTCCGCGCGAGGCACCCTGTTCCAGGTGGATTCGCGCCGCGGCCTCCTGAACTACGCCGGCAAGTGGTGGGATCTCAAGGTCCTCGATCGGCCGCTCGAGAGCGATCTGGATTGACCTCGCCAGGGACGCGAATCGATCCCCTCTGCGGCCTGCCCTACTCGAGCATCGGCGCCGAGAGCGGCTGCTCCGCTTCGGTGGCGAGCTCGGGGTGGACGTTGAAGACGCGGGCACAGGCGTTCCAGCGCAGGCGGGCGTCTTCGTTGCCCTCCGGGTGGAGGGCGTCGGCGCGGTCGAAGTCGCGCATCGCCTGATGCAGCCATTGGCAGGCCGCGCCGCGGCCCATGCCGCCGTGGGAGAGGAGCGCCCGCGCCCGGCGTTCCGCCACCAACCCGCCGTAGTAGTGCCGCTCGTATTCGGCGGCCAACCCGGCCGCGAGCTCCGCCGCCCGCCCGGCCCCTTGCGTGGAGCGCCTGAACCCGTCGGTGAGAGCGAGGATGAGGCCGACCCGCGCGGCCTGGTTGCCCGGTTCGGTGGCGAGAATGTCCTCGCAGATGCTGGCGCTCTGCTCGGGCTCGTTGAGCAGCCGGTAGCGCTCGGCCTTCGCCAGGGCGCCGGGAATCGCCGCGTGGGACAGGGGTCGTAGCTCGAACATCTGCTGCCTCCTCTCCGCCGGTGCGCTCGCTTCAGGAGCGCCTTGTCCTGGACTGCGCTCCATCAGGAGCGCGGTGTCCTGAGCTGCGCTCCATCAGGAGCGCAGTACCCGCAACAGCCGGGTGACGGGATCGTAGAACCGCGAGACCACCCGCTCCTTGAGCGGGATGATCGCATTGTCGGTGATGTGGATGTGCTCGGGGCAGACGTTCGTGCAGCACTTGGTGATGTTGCAGTAGCCGAGCCCGTTGCCGTCCTTCAGGTCGCGCAGACGGTCCGCGGTGTCGAGCGGATGCATTTCGAGCGCCGCCGAGTAGACGAAGAAGCGCGGGCCGATGAAGCCCTCTTCGTGCTTCTTGTGCTCGCGCACCACGTGGCAGACGTCCTGGCAGAGGAAGCACTCGATGCACTTCCTGAACTCCTGCACCCGGTCGATGTCGCGCTGCGCCATCCGCCAGGTGCCGTCGGCGGCGTCGGGGACGCGCGGCTGGAACTTCTTGAGCGTCGGCTTGACGCGGAAGTTGAACGACACGTCGGTGACCAGATCCTTGACCGGCGGAAAGGCGCGCATCGGCTCGACGGTGACCGGTTCGCTCAAGTCCAGGGTGTTGAGGCGCGTCATGCACATGAGCTTCGGGTGACCGTTGATCTCCGCCGAACAGGAGCCGCACTTGCCGGCCTTGCAGTTCCAGCGGCAGGCTAGATCGTGGGCCTGGTCGGCCTGGACGCGATGCACCGCGTCGAGCACGACCATCCCTTCCGAGACCTCCGTCGGGTAGTCGACGAAGGCGCCGTGGCCGTCGGATCCGCCGCGCCAGATGCGGAAGGTGGCTCGCGTCGGTGCCTCTCCCGTACCCGGCGCCGCTGTCTGGGTGGTCACTGTTTCTGCTCCTCGATCACCTGTTGGAGCTCCGCCGGCAGCGCCGGGATAGGTCTTCGCGAGACGCGCATCGCGCCGGCGGCGCCGCGCGAGACCGCGACATTGAAGGTCGCGCACTCCGGGTCTTTCTCGGGGAAGTCCTCGCGGAAGTGCCCGCCACGGCTCTCCCGGCGCTCGAGCGCCGAGCGCGTGATCGCCTCGGAGACCGCGAGGAGATTCCTGAGGTCGAGGCAGGTGTGCCAACCCGGGTGATACTCGCGATGGCCTTCGACCCCGGCGCGCTCGGCCCGATCCTGGAACTCGGAGAGTCGGCGAAGCGCCTCCGACATCTCCGACGCCTGGCGCACGATGCCGACCAGGTCCTGCATCGTGTCCTGGAGGTCCGACTGGACCTTGTAGGGATTCTCGCCGGCCCCTTTGGCGCCATGGCCGCGCTCGAACGGCGCGAGCGCCGCCCGCATGGCGGCGGCGACGGCGCTCTCCATCGCCGCGCTGTCGAGCCTGGGAGCCGAAGCGGCGCGGGCGTGCGCCGCCGCGAACTCCCCAGCCCGCTTGCCGAAGACCACGAGATCCGACAGCGAGTTGCCGCCGAGGCGGTTCGCGCCGTTGATGCCGGCTGCGCACTCGCCGGCGGCGAAGAGGCCGGGAATCGACGACTCCTGCGTGTCGGCGTCGACCCGGATGCCGCCCATGATGTAGTG
>JANNGS010000059.1:0-72542 GCA_031403995.1 Thermoanaerobaculia bacterium | reverse complement strand
GCTCGGCGAGGTCGCCGGCAGGAAAGCGATCATCTCGCGCACGGGCTATACCGGGGAGGACGGTTTCGAGCTCTTCGTCGCCCCGCAGGACGCGATGCCGCTCTGGCGCGTCCTGATGGCGGCCGGGGAGCCCGCAGGTCTAGTGCCCGCGGGCCTCGGCGCGCGCGACACGCTGCGTCTCGAGGCCGGCATGCCGCTCTACGGGCACGAGATCGATCGCACCACCACGCCCTGGGACGCCCGGCTCGACTGGACCGTCAAGCTCGAGAAGGGCGACTTCGTCGGCCGTGATGCGCTGGTCGCGGCGCGGGCGCGGGGGGAGAGCCGCCACCTCGTCGGCTACGAAGTCGAGTCGCGCGGCATCGCGCGCCAGGGTTGCGCGATCATGCAGGCCGGACAGCAGGTGGGTGCGGTCACCAGCGGTACCTGGAGCCCTACCTTCGAGAAGGCGCTGGGCATGGCCTACGTGCCGGTCGCGATGGCGGCGGTGGGCACGGCGATCGAGATCGACGTGCGCGGAAAGTCGTTGGCGGCCCGCGTGACGGCGCTGCCGTTCTACAAGCGATCACGCTAGCGCAACCCCGATCGGGGGCGTGCGACGCAATAACTTTCAGGAGGGAGACCGCAATGTATCCGGATGACTATCGCTACACGACGGAACACGAATGGGTGCGGGTCGAAGACGACATCGCGGTGCTCGGCGTCACCGATTTCGCGCAGAAGGAACTTGGCGAGGTCGTCTTCGTGGAGCTGCCGCAGGTCGGGCATGTCTACGACGCCGGCGACGAGATCGGCACGATCGAGTCGGTCAAGGCGGTCGCCGAGATCTTCACCCCCATCGCCGGAGAGATTGTCGAGGTCAACGAGGCATTGGCCGACGACCCCGAGCTCGTCAACGAGGATCCGCACGTCGACGGCTGGTTGGTCAAGATCCGCTATTCCGCTTCCTCGGATCTCGACAGCCTGATGGACGCCGAGGCCTACGGCGAGTTCGTGCAGCAGGGGAAGCACTGACTTGTTCGAGCCGCTCGACACTTTTGTCCGCCGCCATATCGGATCGAACGACGCGGAGATCGGCGAGATGCTCCAGGCCCTCGGCCTGGGCTCGATCGATGCGCTCGTTCAGGAGACTGTCCCGGCGTCGATCCGCGCCGCCCGATCGCTCGCGATCGATGCGTCCGGCGAGAACCGGGCGCCCGGCGAGCAGGAGATGCTCGACCGGCTGCAGTCGCTCGCGGCACGCAATCGCCGCTCACGCTCCTACCTGGGTCTCGGGTACCACGCTTCGCGCATGCCCGGCGTCATCCAGAGGAACATCCTCGAGAATCCGGGCTGG
The DNA here is from genome assembly GCA_031403995.1 of Thermoanaerobaculia bacterium. Classification (GTDB taxonomy): domain Bacteria; phylum Acidobacteriota; class Thermoanaerobaculia; order Multivoradales; family JAGPDF01; genus JAGPDF01. Next base: position 71,206 of record JANNGS010000059.1, on the reverse strand, counting down.
TACACCCAGTACACCCCCTACCAGGCTGAAATCGCGCAGGGACGCCTGGAAGCACTGCTCAATTTCCAGACCATGATCGCCGACCTCACGGCGCTCCCGGTCTCGAACGCTTCGCTGCTCGACGAGGCCACCGCGGCGGCCGAGGCGATGCACATGTGTGCCGCGATTCATCCGCACCTCGAGAAGATCGAGCACCCGGTATTCTTCGTCGACAACGGCTGCCATCCGCAGACCATCGCCGTCGTCCAGACGCGCGCCCAGGCGGTGGGCATCGAGATCGTGACCGGCGACCCGTTCCGGTGCGATTTCGCCGGCGGCCGGGTCTTCGGCGTGCTGGTGCAGTACCCGACGACCGAGGGCAAGGTCCTCGACTACGCGCCGCTCGCGGCGCTTGCCCACGCCGGCGGCGCCCTGCTCGTCGTCGCGGCCGACTTGCTCTCGCTGGCGCTGCTGCGCGCGCCGGGCGAGTTCGGAGCCGACATCGCCGTCGGCTCCACGCAGCGCTTCGGGTTGCCGATGGGTTACGGCGGGCCGCACGCCGCCTTCATGGCAGTGCGCGACGAGTTCAAGCGCCAGATGCCCGGGCGTCTCATCGGCGTGTCGAAGGACAACGCCGGCAATCCCGCCATCCGCATGGCCCTGCAGACCCGCGAGCAGCACATCCGGCGGGAGAAGGCGACTTCGAACATCTGCACCGCGCAGGTCTTGCCGGCGATTCTCGCATCGATGTACGCCGTCTATCATGGTCCGGAGGGCTTGCGCGCGATCGCGATGCGCATCCATCAGATGGCGGTGGCGCTCGCCGAAGGCCTGCGCCGCGCCGGCCATCGTTTGCCGGAGGAGCCGTTCTTCGACACCCTGGCGGTGGAGATTGGTGCCTCGACCGGCGGCGACGCCGACGGCCTCATCGCCGACGCCGCGCGACGCGGCATCAACCTGCGCAAGCTCGGCGAGCGCAGCGTCGGGATCTCGCTGGACGAGACCGTGGGCGCCGACGACATCGCCGACCTCCTCGATCTCTTCGGCACCGATCCGCAAGCGCTCGCGGCGCTCGCCGCGGTGGCGGAGCGCTCGTCGATTCCCGCGCCGCACACGCGCGAATCGGAGATCCTCGTTCACCCGGTCTTCCACCGTTACCACACCGAGCACGAGATGTTGCGCTACCTGCGGCGGCTCGAGGCGCGCGATCTTTCGCTGACCCACTCGATGATCGCCCTCGGGTCCTGCACGATGAAGTTGAACGCCACCTCGGAGATGGTCCCGCTGTCGTGGCCGGATCTCGCCGATATGCATCCGTTCGTGCCGGTCGAGCAGGCCGAGGGTTACGCCCAGATTCTCTCCGACCTCGAACGCTGGTTGTGCGAGGTCACCGGCTTTTCGGCGGTCTCGCTGCAGCCGAACGCCGGCAGCCAGGGGGAGTACACCGGCCTGCTCGTCATCCGGGCCTTCCACCAGCTGCGCGGCGAGGGCCACCGCGACGTCTGCCTGATCCCGGTATCGGCCCATGGCACGAATCCGGCCTCGGCGGTGATGGCCGGGATGAAGGTCGTGCCGGTCGCTTGTGACGCACACGGCAACATCGACATGGCGGACCTCGAGGCGCGGGCCGTGGAGCACTCGGCGCGGCTCGCCGCCATCATGGTGACCTACCCCTCGACCCACGGAGTGTTCGAGGAGGCGATCGGCCGGCTGTGCGAGATCGTGCACGCCCATGGCGGGCAGGTCTACCTCGACGGCGCCAACATGAACGCCCAGGTCGGGCTCTGCCGTCCCGGCGACTACGGTGCCGACGTCTGCCATCTCAATCTGCACAAGACGTTCTGCATTCCGCACGGCGGCGGCGGCCCGGGCATGGGGCCAATCGGCGTCGCGCGGCATCTCGCGCCGTTTCTGCCCGGCCATCCGCTGGTGCGTTGCGGCGGCGAACAGGCGATCGGTCCGGTGGCAGCGGCCCCCTGGGGAAGCGCCCTCATCCTGGCGATTCCGTGGATGTACATCGCCATGATGGGCGGCGACGGCCTCGAGCGCGCCACCGCGGTGGCGATTCTCAACGCAAACTACATGGCGGCGCGATTGGGCGAGTTCTTCCCGATTCTCTATCGCGGTGCGCATGGGCGCGTGGCGCACGAGTTCATTCTCGACCTGCGGCCCTTCAAGGCGAGCGCCGGCGTCGAGGCGGAGGACGTTGCCAAGCGCCTGATGGATTTCGGATTCCACGCGCCGACGATGTCTTTCCCGGTGCCCGGCACGCTCATGATCGAGCCCACCGAGAGCGAGTCGAAGCGCGAGCTCGACCGCTTCTGCGAGGCGATGATCGCCATTCGCGAGGAGATTCGTGCGGTCGAAGAAGGTCGGATCGATCGCCAGAACAATCCGCTCAAAAATGCGCCGCACACCGCGGCGGTGATCGCCGGCGAGAGCTGGGACCGGCCGTATTCGCGGCAGCAGGCGATCTTCCCGCGTGACTGGGTGCGGGACGGCAAGTTCTTCCCCGCCGTCGGCCGGATCGACAACGTCCACGGCGACCGCAATCTGGTCTGTCTCTGTCCCCCGGTCGAGGAATACGCCAGCCGCTGAATGAAGAGCCTGGGAGTTTTCTGCGGGTCGCATGCCGGTCGGGGAGAGATCTACCGCACGGCGGCGGCGGAGTTCGGCCGCGAAGTGGCGCGCCGCGGCCTCGCGATCGTCTACGGCGGCGGCAACGTCGGCCTCATGGGCGTGGTTGCGGACGCGGCGCTCGCCAGCGGCGGGCGCGTGGTCGGCGTCCTGCCGCGCTTCCTCCAGGAGCGCGAAGTCGGTCATGCCGGCCTCTCCGAGTTGCATCTCGTCGACTCGATGCACGAGCGCAAGGCGCGAATGGCGGAGCTCTCCGACGCTTTCGTCGCCCTGCCCGGCGGGCTGGGGACGCTCGAGGAGCTTTTCGAGGCGTGGACCTGGATGCAGCTCGAGCTGCAGCAGAAACCGTGCGGACTGCTCGCGGTCGGTACCTATTTCGATCCGCTGCTCGCCTTTCTCGACCGGGCGGTCGAGGAGGGCTTCGTGAGCTCGCGGCATCGCGCGCTGCTCAAGGTGGCGAGCGATCCCGCCGTGCTGCTCTCGAAGCTCGCGAGCGCCGCGATGCCGTCAACGCCGCCACTATCGCCGCAACCGGCGGGCGCGGCAGAGGAGAGCCGCCTCTGACCTCGCCAGAGGAGTCCGGAGGAGCTGCTGCAGCGGCGACGGCGCGCGCTCGCGCCCTCGGAACCGGGATCGAGCAGGACCTCGCGGCTCGCGGTCCGGTTCTGGTCGCCTTCTCCGGCGGGGTCGACTCCGCAGTTGTCGCGGCGCTCGCTTGGCGCGCGCTCGGAGAGCGGGCGCTGGCGGTCACCGCGGCGGCGGAGACGCTTGCCGGAGCCGAGCTCGATCAGGCGCGGGCGCTCGCCGCCGAGATCGGCATCGCACACGAGGTCGTGACCTATTCCGAGCTCGACGATCCAGAGTACGTCGCCAACCCCGCATGGCGCTGCTACGTCTGCCAGGGGATGCGCATGGGAACCATGGTGCGCCTGGCCCAGGCCCGCGGCTACGCGAGGGTGTGCGACGGAACCAACGCTTCGGATCCCGGCCCGGATCGGCCCGGCCTGCGAGCGGTACGCGAGCAAGGCGTCGAGAGTCCGCTGCTGGCCCACGGGGTCACCAAGGAACTGGTGCGCGAGATCGCCCGCGAGCTCGGCCTCTCGGCCTGGAACCGGCCCGCGAACGCCTGCCTGTCGTCGCGAATCCCCCACGGACAGCCGGTGACGCTGGGAAAGCTCCGCCGGGTCGAACGCGCCGAGAGCCTGCTGCACGAGCGCGGCTTCCGCGTCGTCCGGGTCCGTCATGACGAGGCCGGTGCGCGCGTCGAGGTAGGCGGCGACGAAGTGCCCCGCCTCGAGTCGATCTGGTCCGCGCTGCTGCCCGACCTGCTCGCGCTCGGATTCCTCGGCGCCACGATCGAGCCAGCAGGCTACCGCCGCGGTGGCGCCGACCTCCTGGGCCGCGGATGAATCCCGAGCGGCTGAAACTCCTCCTCGAGCAGGTCGCCGCGGGCGCCGTATCGCCGGCAGAGGCGCTCGCCGGCCTCGCGGAGCTTCCCTTCGCCGATCTCGAATTCGCCAAGCTCGATCTGCACCGCGAGCTGCGCACCGGACACCCGGAAGTGGTCTATGGCGAAGGCAAGCGCTGGCAGGACCTCGTGCCGATCTGCCGCCGCTTCGCCGAGGCGCACGGGCGCTTCCTGGTCACCCGGCTCGCCGGCGAAGTCGGCGCGCGCCTCGCGGGAGAGTTCCCGGGAGCGGTCTACCACGAGCGCGCACGGATCGTGACCCTGGGGAGCGAGACGACGCGGCACGAAGGCGAGATTGCTCTCCTCGCCGCCGGGACCTCGGATCTGCCGGTGGCGGAGGAGGCCGCGGTCTGCCTCGAGCACTTCGGCCACCGGGTCGAGCGCTACACCGACGTCGGCGTCGCCGGCCTGCATCGTCTGCTCGACCGCCTGCCGGACCTGCGGCGGGCGCGCGTCGTGGTCGCCGTCGCCGGCATGGACGGCGCCCTCGCGGCGCTCGCCGCCGGCCTGGTCGCCACCCCGGTAGTCGCCGTGCCGACGAGCGTCGGCTACGGCGCGGCGTTTTCCGGCCTGGCTCCGCTCCTGACGATGCTCAACTCCTGCGCTCCGGGCGTCGCCGTCGTCAACATCGACAACGGCTTCGGTGCCGCGGTGGTGGCGAGCCGCATTGCCCGGTCGGCGCAGCCGGCGCCCCCGGCGCCTCCGGAAGACGCTCTCCTCTAGAGTTCGCGCCGGCGCTCGCTGAGCATGGCGTCACCGTAGGAGTAGAAACGGTAGCCGTGGACGATCGCTTCGGCGTAGGCAGCGAGCACGCGCTCGCGACCGGAGAAGGCCGAAACCAACATGAGCAGGGTCGAGCGCGGCAGGTGGAAGTTGGTGAGCAGCAGATCGACGACCTGGAAGCGGAATCCCGGCGTGATGAAGATCGATGTCTTCCCGGCTCCGGCGGAGACGGTGCCGAGGCTCTGCGCTTCCGCGGCCAACGCCGCGCTCTCGAGCGTCCGCACGACGGTGGTGCCGACAGCGACGATCCGCCGATCCTCGCGGCGCGCGCGGGCGATCGCCTCCGCGGTCGCTGACGGGATCTCGAAACGCTCGGGCTCCATTCGGTGCTCGTGCACGAGCTCGGCGGTCACCGGCTTGAAGGTCCCGATCCCTACGTGCAGCGTGACGAAAGCGCGTTCGATGCCGCGTTCGTCGAGCCGCTGCACGAGCTCCTCCGAGAAGTGCAACCCGGCGGTGGGAGCGGCGATCGCCCCGGGCTCGCGCGCCCACACGGTCTGGTAACGCGCGCGGTCCCCCGGCCCGTCGGCGCGGGCGATGTAGGGCGGCAGCGGCATATGGCCGAGCGCCGCGAGGTGGGGCTCGATCTCGACCGAGAAGTCGACGGTGTGGCGGCCGTCCTCGTGCTTGGCGACGACCACTGCGTCGACCTCCGGGCTCAGGCGGAGGAGCGCTCCGACCCTGGCCTTGCGGCCGGGTTTCGCCAGGCAGTGCCACCGCCGCGGTCCGAGCTTCTCGACCAGGAGAAGCTCGACGCCGGCCCCGGTGCCGGCGCCGCCACCGCTGCCACCGCCGCCAGCGCCGTCCGTCTCCCCCCTTCCGCCGCCGATTCGCCGCGCGAAGAGCCGCGCCGGAATCACCCGCGTGTCGTTGGCGATCAAGAGATCTCCGGGCCGGAGGAGGAGGGGCAGATCGCGAATATTCGCGTGACGTTCGGCACCCGTCGCATCGAGCCGCAGCAGCCGGCTGGTACCGCGCGGCGCGGCCTCCTGGGCGATCGCGCTCTCGGGGAGGTCGAAGTCGAAGTCGCGGACCAGCATCAAGGGAGCGCGGAGGGTGGCGAGGACAGCGGCCATGGAGGCGGGCACGTCGCCTGTGCGAGCGCTCGCGGATCCAGCTCGTCGCGCAGCCCCTCGCCGACGAGGTTGAAGGCAATCGCCGTGAGCGCGAGAGCGGCGCCGGGAAAGAAGGCAACCCACCACCCGACGGAGAGTGTCGAGCGCCCGTCGGCAATCATGTTGCCCCAGCTCGCCGACGGCGGCTGCAGCCCGAAGCCGAGAAAGGAGAGGGCCGCCTCGCTGACGATCGCCGCAGCGGCGGCGAGAGAGGCCTCGACGAGGGCTGGCGCGAGCGCGTTGGGGAGCAGGTGGCGGAAGACGATTCGTCCGCGGCCGGCGCCGGCAGCGCGCGCCGCGAGGACGAACTCGCGCTCGCGCAGCGCGCGTACCTCGGCGCGCACCAGGCGCGCCATCGGAATCCAGCCGGTGAGGCCGAGGATGAGGACGACCGAGAGCATGCCGGGCCGCACGATCGCGGCCAGGCCGAGGAGCAGGAAGAGCCGGGGAAAGGACTGCAGGGCTTCGAGTCCCCGGAGGATGAACTGGTCGACCGCCGGCGGAGCGCTGCCGGAGAGCGCGCCGAGCGGCACCGCGACCAGCGAGATCAGCAGCACGGTCCAGCCGGCGACGGCGAGCGAGACCCGGCCGCCGGCGAGCAGGCGCGCAGCGACATCGCGGCCGAACTCGTCGCTGCCGAGCGCAAAGCGCTGCGACTCGATCTCTCCGTCCAGGTCTGAGATCGCCACCCGTGTCGGCCGCGGTTGCCCGTGGAGCACGACTTCGGATCCGGAGACTTCGACCGCGACGGCGGCGAGGGTCCCTCGGTCGGTGAGGTGGAGTACCTCGAACCGGCTCCAGGGAGCGGCCAGTCCGGCGACGGCCGGATCGAGCTGGCGATCGGGAGACTGGGACCAGACGATCGGGACGAGTCCGACCGCCGCGACGATGAGCGCGAGCAGTGCCAGGCCCGTCCGGAGGGTCCGCGAACGCCGCTGCCGCCGCGAGCGCCGCTGGCGCCGCTGGCGTCCATACCGCACCGCCGGCGCTGCCTCAGGCATCGCGCAGCCGGGGGTCGAGCCAGGCCTGCAGGGCTTCGGCGAGGAAGCTCCCGGCGAGAACGAAGGTGGCGGAGAGCGCCGTCCCGGCGAGGAGCAGCGGATAGTCGCGCGCCACCAGAGCGTCGTAAGTGGCGCGGCCGATACCGGGCCATCCGAAGACGACCTCGACCGCGACCGTGCCGGAAAGCAGGGCGGCGAGCGACAGGCCGGCAAGCTGAGCGATCGGCGCCAGGCCAGCGCGCAGCGCGTGCGACCAGAGAACCCGCCTTGGAGAAAGTCCGCGCGCCCGCGCCGACTGCACGAACGGTTCGCCGAGCCGCTCGAGGACCGTCGACCTGACGAAGCGCGCCGTGGCCGCGGCGGCGGGAAGGCCGAGCGCTGCGGCGGGGAGCGCCAGGTGCCAAACGAGGTCGAGACCGCGGCGCCAGAGCCCGAACGAGCCGGCCTCGACGGCGCGCATCGCGCCTGGGGGGAAGAGCGGCAGCGCGACCGCGAAGCCGGCGATCAGCATCAGTCCGAGCCAGAAAGCCGGCAGCGACCACAGGGCAAGGGAGATGGCGCGCAGCGCATGGTCGAACGGGGAGCCCGCCCGCGCCGCCGCGGCTACCCCGAGCGCGAGTCCGAGTCCGAGCTCGAGGAGGAGCGCCGCCGAGGAGAGCAGAAGGGTGTTCGGTGCCGTCGCGCGCAGAATCTCGCCGACCGGCCGGTGCTGGCTGAGAGAGTAGCCCCATTCGCCGCGTACCACGCCGCCGATCCAGCGCACGTACTGCTCGGGCAGCGGACGGTCGAGTCCGTAGATCGCGCGCAGGCGCAGGCGCTGCTCCTGCGGCACGCGCGGGTCTTCGAAAGCGGCGCCGGGCTCGCCGGGCAGCAGGCGCAGGAGAAAGAAGACGGCGGAAAGAACGATCCAGCCCGCGAGCAGCGCCGACGTGAACCTCCCCAGCAGTGCGCGGGTCACGATCCGTCGGGTGTCGCGCGACGCTGCCACTCGGGCAGATTGAAATAGGCGGAGATCGAGTTGGGGCGCACGTCGATGAGGTCGGCGCGTACGGCGCAGAGCCGCTGCGGCTCCCAGAGGAAAGTGTAGGGCTGCTCAGCGTGGAGAATCTGCTGCAGGCGGATGAGGTCGGGAAGCGCGCTCTCCGGCGTCGCCGCCCGCCGCGCGGTCTCGAGCAGCCGGTCGACCTCGTCGTTGCGGTAGCTGCCGAAGTTGTAGCCGCCGGCGCTCGCGCTCGAATGGAAGTAGGGCTTGAGGTCGAGCGTCGTGTCGATCGCCCATCCCGAGATCGTGGCATCGTACTCGTGCGCCGTGTTGGCCTCGGTCAGGGCGTGAATCTCGATCGTGCGGGGTGTCGCCGCTATGCCGACCTGGCGCAACTGCTCCTGGATCATGACCAGGGCGGCGGTGCGAATCCGGTTCGAGGAGTTCGTCGTCAGCTCGAAAACGAAGGGGTGGCCATTGCGTTCGACGATGCCGTCGCCGTCGAGATCGCGGTAGCCCTTCTGCTCGAGGATCCGGCGCGCCGCCGCGGGATCGTAGGGCAGCGGCTCGAGCGCCGGGTCGTGGGCCCAGATATTCGACGGGATCGGCGACGAGGCCACCCGGGCGTAGCCCTTGAACAGCGCGTCGATCAACGCTTGACGGTCGATCGCGAGCGTCAGGGCGCGGCGGATCTCGGGGTCGTCGAAGGGAGCCCGCAGCGAGTTCCAGCTGATGTAGTCGTACTGGCGGTTGTCGAACGCCACGACCCGGAAGTCGCTGCGAGTCGCGAGACGCGTTGCATCCGCCGGCGTGACGCCGCAGGCGAAGTCGAGCGCTCCGGCAAGCAGCTGGTCGATGTGGGTCGCGGCGTCGGGAGCGACGCGGAAGACCACCCGGTCGAGTTTGGGAACTGTCGGGTCGAAGTAGCGCTCGTTGCGCTCCAGCACCAACTCCTCTCCCGGGCGCCAAGCTGCGAGGCGGAACGGTCCGCTGGTGACCAGGTGGTCGCGAAACCAATCGCCGCGCTGGCGCCATTCGGAGAAGGGGATCTGGCTCCAGGCGTGCTTCGGCAGGATCTTGCCTTCGATGGCATCAAGAAGCTGGGAGGTGTAGGCCTCGCGGAAGTGGTAACGAACGGTGTGCGGGTCGATGGCTTCGACGTCGGTGATGGCGTCCTTGAGGTCGGCGTAGCTCCATGCGATCTCCGGGGCGACCTGCGCCTGCCAGGTCCAGCGCACGTCCTCGGCGGTGATCGGCACGCCGTCGCTCCAGACCGCATCTTCACGCAGGTGGAAAGTCAGCGCGCGATGGTCGTCCGACCAGGCGTAGCTCCGGGCGAGCTCGGGCGCGAACGTCGGCGGATGCTCGGCGTAGTCGGCCTGCTCGGAAAGCAGTTGCACGAAGAGCTGATCGAGCAGGTCGGTGGTGAACTGGATGTCGCTCGCCAGCAGCTCGTTGACACCCGAAAGGTCGGCGATCGTCGCCCCGACGGCAGTGGCCGCCCGGGTTGCCCGCGCAGGCGACGCCTGCCGGTCGCCGGTGCAGCCGAGGGCGAGTCCGCCCAGCATTGCGAGCGAGGTGAGCGCTGCAAGCCGGACTAGGGCGGTTGCGCCCGGTGGACCTTGCGAGGCGCGACCCTGGGCCATGGAGAGAGGATCGTAGAGAAGTCGTCCGCAAAAGAAAAGCGGGAGCCACCCGGGCTCCCGCTCGCTGCCGCCCGTTTCAGGGTCGAGCCTCAGAGGATGGTGATCTTGCGCGGCTTGCTCTCTTCCGCCTTGGGCACCTGAATCGTCAGGACGCCCTTGTCGAACTTCGCGTCCACCTTGTCGGTCTTCAGGTTCGCCGGCAGGGTGAAGGAGCGGGAGAAAGTGCCGTAGCTGCGCTCGATTCGGTGGCAGGTCTCGTTCTGGACCTCCTTCTCGAAGCTGCGCTCGCCAGCGATGGTCAGCACCTGGTTTTCGAGCGTGATGTGCACGTCCTTCTTGTCGAGGCCGGGAAGCTCCACCGAGATCACCAACTGCTCCGGCGTCTCGCGGATGTCCACCGCCGGGAGGAAGCCGCGGTTCGTCACGTCCTCGGTCTGGACCGGGCTCCACGGGGTGTTGAGCATTTGATTGAACAGACGGTCCATCCGCCCGCGGAAGAGGTCGGTCTCCGGGTTGAAGCGAATCAGTCCAGTCGTCATCATCCATCTCCTTTCGTCGGTTGGGCCACCGGTCCGCCCGGACCGGAGTGCATGGTCAGAGTGTTCAACGCTGAGATTTGTCGGATTATTTCCCGAACGCCACAAAATCTGATGAACTTCGACTAAGCTTTAAAGCCCTCTTCCAACTGCTGCCTTTTCATTGAGTTAGCTCAGTCTAGCGCCGCTGGTGTTATGCTTTGACGGTGTTTCCGAGGCCCAGAAGGCCCCCCTCGCGGCGGAACTGGATCCTTTTCGCCATCCTTGGGCTCTTCATCGTCAGCGACTTCGCCCTCTTCTCCTGGCTGATCTTTCAGACCCTCTCGCGGCGGGAGCTCGACCGCGTTCTGCTCGAGACCCGGCAGGAGGCGCAGGACCTCGCGCAGCGCATCGCCGGCAGTGCCGAAAGCACCGGTGGCGACCTGTTCACCGCCGTCGCCTTCGAACGCGAAACCCAGACCTACATCGACTCGGTCCTGCGCCAGCGGCAGATCGTGCAGACGGTCGAGATCACGGACCGGGACGGTGTTTTGGTGATGCGCGAGAAGCGGGAGACCGAGATCGCCGCGCCCGCGCCGCGCTCCCCGGCGGCGAGCTCCGACCGCGAGCTTGCGATCGGCGCGCCGCGGGTCGAGAACCGGACGGAGGAGCGTCAGGACACCCGCGCTGTGAGGCTGCCGACAGGCGCGGTCAACTCGCTCGACGTCACCGTTCCGATCGGGGAGTTCGGTTCGCTCCGCATCGGCATCAGTCCGCTCGAGATGGATCGCCGGATCGGCGAGCTCCGCCAGGAGCTGATCCGCCAGACGACCTGGATTGGCGGGCTGACCGTGGCGATCTTCGTCCTTGCCTTCGTGCTGATCTCGGCGCTGGTCCGCCGTGGACAGCGACTCGAAGCGCAGGCGGCGGAGGCCGAGCGGCTCGCCTACCTCGGAACCCTGGCCGCGGGTCTGGCGCACGAGATCCGCAATCCCCTCAACTCGCTGAGCCTCAATATGCAGATGCTCGAGGAGGATCTGGCGAGTCCCCAGGCCGTGTCGAGCCAGAGGAAGCTCCTCACCATCACGCGCTCGGAGATCTCCCGGCTGGAGCGGCTGGTGAGCGACTTCCTGAGTTACGCTCGCCCGCGTCCGATGCGCCTCCGGGCCGTCCCGGCCGCCGACCTGCTGGAGCGCGCTCGCGAAGTCGTGGCGCGCGAGTTCGCGCTGCGCGGCGCGATCTTCGAGGTCGCGGACGAGTCGCCGGGGGCCGCGGTGCGGGTGGACGACGAGCAGCTGCAGCAGCTGCTGATCAACCTGCTGCAGAACGCCCTCGCGGCGAGCGAAGGCACCGGTCGACCGCCTCGGGTCGTCCTGCGCTCCCGGCGCGAGGGCCCGCGCGTGCTGCTCGAAGTCGAAGACAACGGCGCCGGCATTCCCGACGAGATCCGCGAGCGCATCTTCGAGCTCTTCTTCTCGACCCGCAAGGGAGGCTCGGGACTCGGACTCGCCATCGCCGAAAGGGTCGTCCGCGCCCATGGTGGAGAGCTCTCTTTCGAAAGCGAGCTCGGCAAGGGCTCGACCTTCCGGGTGGCGTTGCCTCTCGCCGTGGCGCAGCCCAGCGCCACCACCTGATTCGCGACCCTCGCAACGCATACAATCCTCGGCCATGAACCGGATCCGCAGGATTGGCGTGCTCACCGGAGGCGGCGACGCGCCGGGATTGAACGCCGTCATTCGCGCCGTGGTGCGCACCGCCGACCGCCTCGGCGGGATCGAGACGCTGGGCGTGCTCGACGGTTTCGAGGGGCTTCTCGAGCGCCGCTATCGCAAGTTCACGAGCTCCCAGGTGCGCGACCTGGTGGACAAGGGCGGCACCGTCCTGGGCACCACGAACCGCTGCAATCCGTTCGCCATGATCCCTGAGCCGCCGGCCCCCGCCGGCGCCCGGGTCGATCGCTCGGCCGAGGTCGTTCGCCACGCCCGCGAGGCGGAAATCGATGCCCTGATCGTCATCGGCGGCGACGGCAGCCTGCGCATCGCGCGCCAGTTCTCCGAGCTCGGCATGGCGATCGTCGGCGTTCCCAAGACGATCGACAACGACCTCGCCGCGACCGACTACACCTTCGGCTTCTGGACCGCGATCGAAGTCGCGACTTACGCTCTCGACCGGCTGCGCGACACCGCCGAGAGCCATCACCGGGTGATGATCCTGGAGGTGATGGGGCGCGACGCCGGCTGGATCGCCCTGCACGCAGGCCTCGCGGGGGCGGCCGACGTCATCCTGATTCCGGAGATTCCGTATCGCATCCATGCGGTCGAGGCCAAGATCGAGGAGCGCGCGGCGCGCGGCCAGTCCTATTCCCTGGTGGTGGTCGCCGAGGGCGCGGTCCCTGCAGGCGGGCAGCCGTCCTGGCGCATGGCCGACGCCGGCGACGGGCATCCCCGCCATGGCGGTGCCGGGGATCGCCTGGCGCGCGAGCTCGCGCCGCACATCGAGCACGAGATCCGGGTCACCGTCCTCGGTCACCTGCAGCGCGGCGGTTCGCCGGTGCCGTTCGACCGCATCCTTGCGACCCGCCTCGGACGCCGCGCCGCCGAAGCGGCCGCTGGCGGCCGCTTCGGCACCATGGTCTGCCTGCGCGACGGCCAGGTCGCCGAGGTCTCTCTCGACCAGGCGACCGCCGGCCAGAAGCTCGTCGACCCGCAAGGCGAGCTCGTCGGGACCGCCCGTGCCGTCGGCGTTGGCTTCGGCGACGAGGGCGGGCACTGAACGCCGGCCCTAGTGCTTGCCGCCGTGGTCGATGACGATCGCGTCGAAGTCGTCTTCGGTGGCGAACTGGTCGGGCTCGTCGTTGCCGCAGACCTGGCAGAGCGCCTCTTCGCAGCCTTCGTCGCCCCACTCGAAGACGTAGCACGGCGATTCGCAGTTGAGGCAGATCAGGAAGTCGGGTTGGGACATGTTCGGGTCCTCCCAGGGGCGCCGAGCGCGGATCTTCCCCCTCTTGGCTCCGTCAGGACAAGGGGAGGTCGCGGCGGAAGGCGCGGACGGCCTCGAAAAAGGCGCGCGGGCGCTCCCACTGCACGCCGTGCCCGGCCCGGTCGATCACCTGGAGGCGGGCGTGCGGAATCGCCCTGGCCATCTGCTCGCCGGCCGAGCTCACGAACAGCCGGTCCTCGGCGCCCCAGATGAGGCCGACCGGCATCTTCAAGGTGGCGAGCTCGGCGTCGCCGAAGGCGTCCTCCTCGCGCAGCGTGGCGAGCGCCGCGCGGACGGCGGACGAGCGATACGCGAGGTAGAGCAGCGGGCGGCCGAGGCGCAGCAGGAAGGGCGGACGGGCGAAAAGCGCCTGCCAGATCGCGGCGCTGTCGCGGTAGGTCTCGACCCGCACCATCTGCCCGATGCGCTCCCAGTCCTGCTCGCGGTAGCCCCCCGGGGCGACGAGCAGCAGGCGCTCGACGAGGTCCGGGCGGGCAAGCGCCAGCCGCACGGTGATCCAGCCGCCCAGGCTGATGCCGCAGAGGGTCACGCGACGACCCGGAAAGCGCTTTTCGATGAGCTCCGCGAGGACGCTCGTGGCCTGGGGAATGGCCAGCGCCGGTTGCGGACCGCGGGTGCCGCCGAGGCTCGAGAGCTCCGGCAAGAGGAGGTCGCAGGAGGGCTGCAACTGCGGCAGCAATGGGAGATAGGTCGCCGCAGTGGCGCCGAGCCCGTGCACCAGGACCCAGGGTTCTCCACCCGGGTTGCCGCCGCGCCAGCACTTGACGGGCCAGCCGGGAGCGGTCGCGACCGTCTCGGCCCGCATTCCCCGGGCGGCGAGGGCGGTGGCGGTCGCGAGCTCGAAGAATCGGGTCAGCACTGCCGCAGCCTAACAGCCGGAAATTCGCATTTTCCCGGCTCTTTTCCGCGCCTTGCTCGGGCACTTCTCGGGCAGTCTGGAGGGGCCACAAGGCCCGATTGACGCCGGTGGGCCCGGACAGGTAAGCTTTGCGGCCCGCAACCAGTGCGGCGAAAGAGGTGTGTCGTCATGTTTGCTGTCATCGAAACAGGTGGAAAGCAGTATCGGGTGCAGGCAGGGGACGTGCTCGACGTCGAGCTCTTGCCCGTGGAGCCCGCTCAGAAGGGCGAGCGCGAGAAGATCGTCTTCGATCGCGTCCTTTTGGTCTACGGCGAGGGGGGTACCCGGGTAGGCAATCCGGTCATCCCCGGCGCGCGGGTCGAGGCCGAGTTGCTCCACGATACCCGCGGTCCCAGGGTGCGGATCTTCAAGAAGGTCCGGCGCAAGGGCTACAAGCGTCAGGCCGGACATCGCCAGGACTATCTCAAGGTCCGCGTCCAGAACATCGTCATCTGAGCTCAACCCCTTCAGGAGCTTCCGTCAATGGCACATAAGAAAGGTCAAGGATCCACGCGGAACGGCCGCGATTCGAATGCCCAGCGGCTGGGCGTGAAGAAGTATGGCGGCGAGAAGGTGACGAGCGGGTCGATCCTCGTTCGTCAGCGCGGTACCCGATACAACCCGGGCAACAATGTAGGGTTGGGCAAGGACGACACCCTGTTCGCGACCAGCGATGGAACGGTCCAGTTCCAGAACCGCGGGCAGCGTGGCATGTTCGTGCACATCGTTCCCGCCGTTCCCGCCGTTCCCGCCGTTCCCGCCAATTAACGACTAAAGTCCCGCCGGCTCGCCGGCGCCCCCTCCCCCCGTGGTTTTTCTCGACGAATCGGTCATTCCGGTGCGCGCTGGCCGCGGTGGGAACGGGTGTGTCGCGTTCCGGCGCGAGAAGTACATCCCCCACGGCGGCCCTTCGGGCGGCGACGGCGGCGACGGCGGCTCTGTTTTTCTGGTCGCCAACGAAGGCCTGAACACCCTCTACCATCTGCGCTTCCAGTCGATCTACGCCGCCGAACGCGGCCAGCACGGCATGGGCAGCAATCGCACCGGAAAGTCGGGGGAGGACCTCGTCATCCAGGTGCCGATGGGCACCGTGGTGATGGACGACGCGACCGGCGAGATCCTGGGCGAGTTGCTGGCGGACGGGCAACGCCTCGAAGTGGCCCGCCGCGGCCGGGGAGGGAAGGGGAACCAGAACTTCGCCACCCCGACGAACCGCGCTCCACGTCGCGCCGATCCGGGCGAAGAGGGTCAGGAGAGGCGCCTCCGGCTCGAGTTGAAGCTCCTTGCCGACGTCGGACTGGTAGGCCTCCCCAACGCCGGCAAGTCGACTCTCATCAGCGTGGTCTCGGCGGCGCGGCCCAAGATCGCCGACTATCCCTTCACGACGCTGATCCCCAATCTCGGAGTCGTCGCCGAGGGGCCGCTGTCGCGGCCGTTCGTGATCGCCGATCTGCCGGGACTGATCGCGGGCGCGGCGCAGGGTGCCGGCCTGGGCGTCCAGTTCCTGAAACATGTCGAACGTTGCCGGATTCTGCTGCATCTGGTCGATCTCTCCGCCGAGGGCTCGGCGCTCGCGGACCTGACAACGATCGAGCACGAGCTCGGAGCGTTCAGCGCCGATCTGTTGACGCGCGAACGAATCCTGGTCGGCAGTAAGCTCGACGCGATGCGCGAGGAGCGCCGCGACGAGCTCGAAGCCGCCGCCGCCGAGCGCAATCTCCCGCTGCTGCTCATCAGCGCGGCGACGGGGCAGGGTCTGAAAGCCCTCGTCGCATTGCTGGCGCAGCGCCTCGAAGCGCTGCGGCTTGAAGCATCGCGGCTCGAGGCGCCGCGGTGAGGGTCGGACTTTTCGGTGGCAGCTTCGATCCGATCCATCAGGGGCACATCGAGCCGGTCCTCGAGGCGCAGCGCGCGCTCGCGCTCGACCGGATCGTCTATCTTCCGACGGCGAGTCCGCCGCACAAGCGCCGGCGCAGCTTCGCGCCGGCGCTGGCGCGCTACGCCATGGTCGAACTGGCACTCCTCGACCACGCCGATGTCATGGTCTCCACCCACGAGCTGACGCTCGACCGGCCCGCCTACACCGTCGAGACACTGGCGCATTTTCGCGCCGCCGAGCCGAGCTCGGAGCTCTTCCTGATCCTCGGCGACGACTCCTTTCTCGAGTTCTCCACCTGGGTGCGCTGGCGCGAGATACTGGAGCTGGCGCGACTCGTCGTGCTCACCCGCCCGGGTTTCCGCGTCGTGGATGCGGTTGCCGAAGCGCATCCGCAGCTCGCGCCCGAGCTGCAGGCCGCCGTCGCCGCCGGCAACGTCCACTTCGTCGAGAACGCTCCGCTCGCCGTCTCGTCGACCGAAGTGCGCCGCCGCCTCGCCGCCGGGGAGGCAATCCCCGACGGCTGGCTGGCGCCGCGGGTGGTACGATACTTGTCCAAGTATCGCCTCTACCGATGACCCTGCCCTCGCGCTCAGCTCTGGCCTCTCCCGAAGACATCCGGGCGCGCGTCCGCGAAGCCGTGGCGGCGGCTCACGACACCAAGGCGGAGAACGTCCGCGTTCGGCACCTCGAGCCGGTGACCTCGTTCACCGACTACTTCGTGATCGCGAGCGCCACCAACGAGCGCCAGGTCCAGGCGATCGCCAACGCCGTCGAGGAACGTCTGCTCGAGATCGGCGTGCGTCCATTGCATATCGAGGGCTACACCTCGGCGCAGTGGGTCCTGCTCGACTATGGCGACTTCCTCGTCCATTCACTGCTCGAGGAGCGCCGGGCCTACTACGGTCTCGAACGCCTTTGGCGCGACGCACCCGATGTGACGCCGGACTTCGCGCCTCCGGACAGCCCGGAAATCACTCCTTGAGCTTCGGGCAGCCGGCGATGGACCTCTTCCTCGCCAGTCTGCCAGGTTCCTCCGGGACCTCGTTGTCCCTGCAGAAAGTCGCCGCCTCGTCCTCGCCGGTTCTCATTCTGGGTGAGCCGGGTACCGGCCGTTCGGCCTTCGCGCGCCTCGTTCACAAGGCTAGTCCGCGGGCCTCGTTGCCGCTCGTCGAGCTCGATCCGGCGGCGATCCCGGCAGCACTCCTCGAGAGCGAGCTTTTCGGCTATCGCGCCGGCGCATTCACCGGCGCCGAGCGCAGCCAGGTAGGGCGGGTGGCGCGTGCCGAAGGCGGCACGCTGGTGCTCGATCATGTAGAGGAGCTGCCTCTGGCCAGCCAGCCGAAGCTCCTGCGGCTCCTCGCCGAGCATCGCTACTCACCGCTCGGGGGCTCCGAGATCGCGGCGGACGTGAGGTTCGTCGCCATCGGGGCGCAGGACCTCGCCTCGCGGGTCGAGCGCGGAGCTTTCCGCCGTGACCTCTACTTCCGCCTGGAAGTCCTGACTTTCGTCCTGCCGCCGCTGCGCGAGCGCATCTCCGAGCTTCCGGCGCTCGTCGCGGCGATTCTCGCCGACCTCGGCGAGCGCTTCGCCCGCTCCGGTCTCGAGCTCGCTCCGGGCGCCAGCCAGTGGATGCTCCGCTACTCCTGGCCGGGAAATCTCCGGCAGCTCAGGAATGTCCTCGAGCGCGCGATGCTGCTCGCCGATGGGAGCCTTCTCGACCCGCCGCCGGAAGAGAAGAGGGCGGTGGTCCCGCTGACGCTTGGCGAAGCCGAGCGCGGCGCGATCGTGGCCGCGTTGGCCGCGAGCCGCGGCCATCAGGGAAACGCAGCCGCCCTGCTCGGCATCAGCCGCAAGGGGCTGTGGGAGAAGCGCAAGCGTCTCGGGATCCCCTGAGCTGCCGGGGCCGTGCTTCTGCCGGCTCCGCGAGCTCTCCGGCTGGTAGCATCGAGGCGATCATGAACTGGCAGGATCGAAGCTTCACGCAACTCGAAGACTCCTTCGCCCGGGGGCCGGTGGTCGCCATCCTGCCCCTCGGCGCTGTCGAAGCGCACGGTCCGCATCTGCCGGTTGGCGCCGATGTCTGGATCGCCGAGGCGATGGCGCGAGCGGGAGTCGAAGGGCTCGCAAGAGTGGGCGTCTCTGCGCTCGTCCTGCCCGCGCTGGCCTACGCGCCGGCGCCGTTTGCCGACCGGCACGCGGGAACGCTGACCATCCGGCCCGAAACGTTGATCGCTCTGGTCGTTGACATCGGGGCGGCAGCGGCGGAACGCGGAATCGCGCTCCTGGCGCTCGTCAACGCACATTTCGATCCGGCGCAGGTCAGGGCACTGCGCTCGGCGGTCGAGCTACTGCAGCAGTCCGGCCGCTTGCGCGTGGTTTTCCCCGACCTCACGCGGCGGCGGCTCGCCGATCGGCTCGGCGAGGAGTTCCGCTCCGGCGCCTGTCATGCCGGACGCTACGAGTCGTCCATTCTCCTCGCCTGCCGGCCGGAGCTGGTGGACAATGCGGCGCGGCTTCTTCTGCCACCGCTTCCGGTCTCGCTCGTTGAGGCCGCGAGGAGGGGCGAGAAGACGTTCGTGGACGCGGGTCTGAACCTGGCCTACTGCGGCGACCCTGCGGCGGCTTCGGCAGAGGAGGGCCGGGCGCTCATCGCCGAACTGGGCGCCATCCTTGCCGAAGAAGTACGTGCGGAATTAAGCTGGCCCGGTTCGCCCTGGAACGCAGGGTGAGCAGATTCACACGCTGTTGACGGACAAAGCGCACCACGAAACTGACCAGGAGGCTTCCATGGCAATGATGCAGGAGTTCAGGACTTTCATCCAGCGCGGCAACGTGATGGATATGGCTGTCGGCGTGATCATCGGTGGCGCCTTCGGCAAGATCGTCTCCTCGTTGGTCGGCAACGTCCTCATGCCAGTGCTCGGGCTGCTCCTGGGCGGAGTTGACTTCACGAAGCTCGCCCTGGCGATCGGTGGCACCGCCGAGGCGCCGGTTCTGCTCGGCTACGGCAGCCTGATCCAGGCCTCTCTCGACTTCCTGATCCTCGCCTTCTGCGTCTTCCTCCTCGTCAAGGCAGTCAATGCGATGCGCAAGCCCGAGCCGCCGGCAATGGCTCCTGCCGAAGTGCCGGAAGGCGTGCGCCTCCTGGGCGAGATTCGCGACCTCCTGAAAACCCGCGGCTAGAAGGTGACCGGCGGAACGCGGCGCACGATGCAGATCGATCTCGACGGCAGGGTGGCGCTGATCACCGGCGGTGGCCGGGGCATCGGCGCCGCCACCGCGCGGCTGCTCGCGGAGGCCGGCGCGCGGGTGATCGTCGCGGCGCGCAGCGCCGACGAGATCGAGGCCGTGGCGGAGGAGATTCGCCGGAACGGAGCGAGCGCCGAGGCAGTGCCCTGTGATGTCTCGGATGCCGATTCGATCGCGCGCCTGCACGCGGCTGCCGGGGCGCGTTTCGGAACGGTCGACATTCTGGTGTCCAACGCCGGCATCGCCAGCTCGGCTCCGCTCGCTCGGGTCGGACTCGAGGAGTGGAACCGGCTCTTCGCGGTGAACGCGACCGGCCCGTTCCTTTGCGCGCAGGCGTTCGTGCCCGGCATGGTCGCCCGCCGATGGGGGAGGATCATCCACATCGCTTCGATCGCCGGCCGGACCGGCGCCCCCTATATCTCGGCCTACGCTGCGACCAAGCATGCGCTGGTCGGTCTGACCCGCTCCCTGGCCGCGGAGCTCGCCGACAAGGGCATCACCGTGAATGCGCTCTGCCCGGGATACGTCGACACGCCGATGACCGACCAGTCAGTGGACCGCATCGTCGCCCGGGCCGGCGTCGCCGCCGGCGTTGCCCGCGAGAAGCTCGTGGCCGCCAACCCGCAGCACCGGCTGATCACTGCCGAGGAGGTGGCGTTCGTCGCGGTCGCTCTGTGCGACGAACGCGCCCGCGGAGTCAACGGACAGACGGTGGGGATCGACGGCGGAGGATTTCTCGGATGAGCGCGCGCCTGACGACAATCCATCCCGAGGCGCTCGGGGCCGCGCGCGGATTCAGTCACGGCATTCTCGCGCCGGCAGGAAGCCGTATGCTTTTCGTCGCCGGGCAGGTCGGCTGGGATCGCGAGCAGCTCCTCGCCCCCGGCGGTTTCGTTCCCCAGTTCGAACGCGCGCTCGAGAACGTTCGCGCGGTCGTCGAGAGTGCCGGCGGCACCGTCGACGACCTCTGTCGGTTCACCATCTACGTCACGGACAAGGGCCTCTACGAGGGCAGCCTGCGGGCAGTGGGTGAGGCCTACAGGCGGGTCATGGGAAGGCACTACCCGGCGATGGCGCTGGTCGAGGTCGCGGGCCTCCTCGAGCCCGGCGCGCTGGTGGAGGTCGAAGCGACCGCAGCCCTGGCCCCGCTGGCTCCGGAATCCCCGGAGGCCGCCGCGGCGCCCGGAACGGGAGGAGGAAGATGATCCAGCCCAGCAGTTTTCGCTACCAGGTCGACGCCACGACGAGCGTCGCGACGATCACTCTCGATCGCCCGGAGCGCCTGAATGCGTTGACGTTCGACGTCTACGACGAGCTCAAGACGACTTTCGATGCCCTCGACACCGAGCCGGGCGTGCGCGCCATCCTGCTCACCGGCGCCGGGCGGGCCTTCTGCTCGGGTGGCGATGTCGAGGCGATCATCGGCAAGCTCTTCGAAACCGACGCCCGGGGGCTCCTCGAGTTCACCCGTGCCACCGGTGCGCTCATCCGGTCGATGATCGCCTGTCGCCGGCCGATCGTCGCCGCCCTGAACGGGACGGTGGCGGGCGCGGGCGCCGTGATCGCCGCGGCCTGCGACATCCGGATCGCCGCTCCCAGCGCGAAGATCGCCTTCCTGTTCACCAAAGTCGGTCTGTCGGGCGCCGACATGGGGGCCTCCTGGCTGCTGCCGCGCATCGTCGGACTCGGCCGCGCGACGGAGCTGCTGATGTCGGGCGACTTTCTGGACGCCGACTCCGCGGAGCGCATCGGGCTCTATAGCCGCGTCGTTGCACAGGATCGGATTCTCGACGAGGCGCGCGCCTGGGCCGTGCGGCTGGCGGCCGGCCCGTCGTTCGCGCTCGAGGTGACCAAGAAGATGCTCTATCGCGAGGCGGCGATGGACCTCGATGCGGCGCTCGCGGCTGAGGTGGAGATCCAGTCGATCTGCATGCAGGATGCGAACTTCCGGGAGGCGTATGAGGCCTTTCGCGAGAAGCGCAAGCCGGACTTCCGGTGACTGGAACGCGCTCCGTGCGGGCGTTCCTCGAGCCTCACCATCTCGACCTCGCGACTCGAGTGGCGGAGATCGTACGGCGGCGATTCCTGCATCTCGCGCCGCCGGTGGACGACGCCGCTGCGCGAGCCTCTGCGCGCGGTCTGGTCGAGGCGATGGGGGAGGAGAAGCTCCTCAGTGGCACGAGCTCGAGCGACACCGACCTGCGCGCGTTCTGTCTCATTCGCGAGGCTCTCGCGGGCGCTTCGCCTCTCGCTGACGCGCTCTTCGCGCTGCAGGTGCTGGGCTCGATGCCCATCACCCTCGCGGGCAGCGCCGAGCAGCAGGAGCGCTGGCTGCCGAAGGTGGCCACTGGCCGCGCCATCGCCGGCTTCGCGATGACCGAACCGGAGGCCGGTTCGGATGTCGGGGCGATCGCGACGACGGCACGCCGCGACGGGCCGGACTACGTGCTCGACGGCCTGAAGAGCTTCATTTCGAATGCCGGAATCGCCGATTTCTACTGCGTTTTCGCTTCCATGGACCGGACGATGGGAAGGCGCGGATTGTCCTGCTTCGTGGTCCCGGCGAAGACTCCCGGGCTGCGCTTCGTCGCACCCTTTGTCCTGTCGGAGCCGCATCCGCTCGGGGAGCTCGCTTTCGAGAGTTGTCGCATCCCGGCCTCGGCGCGCCTCGGCGAAGAGGGCGAGGGCTTCAAGCTCGGCATGCGCACCCTCGACCTGCTCCGGCCGACGGTCGCCGCAGCGGCCTGCGGCATGGCCGCGCGGGCGCTCGGCGAGGCGGTAGCTCACGCGCGTTCGCGCCGCCAGTTCGGCTCGGTGCTCGCTGATTTTCAGCTGATTCAGGCCAAGATCGCGCGCATGGCGACCGACCTTGCAGCGGCACGCCTCCTCACCTACCGCGCCGCCTGGGAGCGCGACCGCGGCGCCCAGCGCGTCACCAAGGAGTCGGCGATGGCGAAGCTCTTCGCCACCGAAGCGGCGCAGCGCATCGTCGACGACGCAGTGCAGATCCTGGGCGGGCGCGGCGTTCTCGCCCACAGTACGGTCGACCGCCTCTACCGGGCGGTGCGTGGGCTGCGGATCTACGAGGGCACATCGGAGATCCAGCATCTCGTGATCGCCCGGGAGATCCTGCGCGAGGAGCCGTAGCCGGAACCGATTGGGGCAACCCCAAGGCTGGTGTTAGAATTTCACAGCTTTTCGGGCATTGCGGTACTGCAGACTTTTCTCAGAGGGGATCCGGCATGCGCACACGAATTGGGATGGCAGCCGTCATCGCGACTTTTTTCCTGGCTTCGCCGTCGTGGAGTGCGGGATTTTCCGCGAACCCAGCGGGCGTCGCCGGGCAGGTTGGTGGTGGCATCGTGGAGGGCGGCTGCGGCGCGACGCTGCTGACGCAATCCACCTCGCAGACCATCGTGGCGCTCAACAGCGTGGCCTGCAACGGCGGCGGCCTGCACACGGACAACAGTTACTTCCGCGCCTATGACATGACCGGATTCCCGGACGGCTTCGACGTTTGCGAGATTCAGGTCGGCGTCGAACAGGCCTCGAGCCTCGGCGGCACGCAGCCGATCACGGTCAACGTCTATGCCAACACCGGCGGCGCTTTTCCTGCCGGCACGCAGATCCTGCTGGGGACGGCCCCGGTGAGCGTCGCGGACCAGGCGCTGGCGGTACTCGATGTGCCGCTCGCCGCCAGTGTTCCGGCCGGAACGACGGAGATGGTGCTCGAGGTCTTCACGCCGAACGGCCAGTCGGCCGGCAACGGCTTCTTCATCGGCACGAACAACCTCGGTCAAAGCGGCCTCTCCTACATCATGGCGCCCGACTGCGGCGTCTTGAGCCCGACGCCGACGGCGGGCATCGGATTCCCGGACATGCACATCGTGCTCAACGCGGTGGGCGACGCGCAGATCGCCGGGCCTGCGGCCGAAATTCCGGCGCTCGACGGATGGGGGCTGACGCTGCTCGGTTTCTTCCTCGGCGGCGCCGCGTTCATCGCCTTGCGCAAGCGCAGCATCGCCTGATCCGAGCTGCGGCGCCGGGGGCAGGCGCTCCGAGATTGGCTCAGAAGCGTCGGATCGGTGGGGAAAGAGGGGGACACGAGAGATCGTGTCCCCTTTTTCGTCCCCTCTCCTGATTGGTCGGTAGACTCCCCGAATGTGGAAGCCGCCTGAGCGCATCCGCCACCCGTTGCCGGAGCCGGCCTGGCCGACGGCCGCTGCCGCTGCGGAAGCGCGCTGGTTCCAGGCGGTCGAGGTTGGGCCGCTGCGTCTCGCCGAGCGCACCTGGGTGCCGGCGATGGTTCCCTGGCGGGCTACGGAGGAGGGCTTCGTCACCTCCGAGGTCCTCGCCTGGTACGAGCGCTTCGCCCGCGGCGAGCCGGGGGCGATCGTTGTCGAGGCGACCGGGATCCGGGACGTCCCGAGCGGTCCGTTGCTGCGGGTCGGAGACGATCGATTTCTTCCGGGGCTCTCTGAGCTCGTATCCACCGTCCGCCGCGCGAGCGGCGGAAGAACCCGGCTCTTTCTCCAGATCATCGATTTTCTGTCGATTCGACGGCGGCCGGAGCGGGCGGGTTTTCTTTCCCGGTTCCTGAAGATCTCGGAGATTCTCAAGGAGAAGCTTTCAGTAAAGGGGGACGTGGAAGCGCGCGACGTCCTCTTGACGCTGTCCGATGACGAGTTGCGTGCCGTTCTCTCGGAGCGTGAGTGGCACGACCTCCAGTTCGGTTCGCGGGAGCTCGTGACTGACCTGCATCTACCTTCGGTGGAGTCTTTGCCGGTGGTCTTGCCTGAACTCTTCGCTTCCGCGGCCCTGCGCGCGCAGCGCGCCGGTTTCGATGGCGTGGAGCTCCACTTCGCACACGCTTACACCATGGCCTCTTTCCTGTCGCCGCTCAACACCCGCGACGACGGCTACGGTGGACCACGGGAGCATCGGGTGCGTCTGCCGGTCGAGGTCCTTGGCGCGGTGCGGGCGCAGGTCGGCCCGGGATTCGCGGTCGGTTGCCGCTTCCTTGCCGAAGAGCGGATCGGGGTGGAAGGGGGCGGCGGGACGGTCGAAGACGCCTCGTACTTCGCCACCGAGTTCGCGCGCGCCGGAGTGGACTTCCTGTCGCTCTCGCGCGGCGGCAAGTTCGAGGACGCCAAGCAGCCCAAGGTCGGCTGGTCGGCCTACCCCTACACCGGCCCTTCGGGCTACGAGTGCATGCCGACCGCGATCTCGGACGCTTTCGGGCCGTTTGGCCGCAATGTCGCGGCGGTGGCCGAGATCCGCGCCGCAGTGCGCGCGGCCGGCTTCACGACGCCGGTGGTGCTCGCCGGCGGCATCTCGGGCTTCGCCCAGGCGGAGGGCCTGCTCGCCGCGGGTGCCGCCGACATCGTCGCGGCGGCGCGCCAATCGCTCGCCGACCCCGACTGGTTCCGCAAGATCCGCCTCGGCCGCGGCGACGAAGTCCGCCGCTGCATCTTCTCGAACTACTGCGAAGGGCTCGACCAGATGCACAAGCAGGTGACCTGCCAGCTCTGGGACCGCGAGAATCTCGAGGAGCCGGGGATCCTCAAGTCGCGCGACGGTCGGCGGCGCCTCGTCGCGCCCGCCTGGTCGCCCGGATGACCGAATCGGCGGAGCCACCTGCGGCGCTGCCGGCGCCAGCGCCGTCGTTCACGACCGCTCTCCGGTACTGGGCGCGCCTCGGCTGCGTGAACTTCGGCGGGCCGGCGGGGCAGATCGCGATGATGCACCGCGACCTCGTCACCGAGCGCAAGTGGATCGACGAGCCGCGCTACCTTCACGCACTGAATTTCTGCTCGCTGCTTCCCGGGCCGGAGGCGCAGCAGCTCGCGACCTACATCGGCTGGACGCTCCACGGCCTGCGCGGTGGTCTCGCGGCGGGGATCCTCTTCGTGCTGCCGTCGATCTTCATCCTGCTCGGGCTCTCCTGGATCTACGCCGCCCACGGCGCGCTGCCGGCGGTCGCGGCGGTGCTTGCCGGAGTCAAAGCCGTCGTCGTGGCGATCGTCCTCGACGCGGTACTGCGGATCGGCAAGCGCGCGCTGCGCACGCCGCTCGCCGCCGCCCTCGCCATCGCCGCCTTCGCGGCGGTAGCGGGCGGCATCGCTTTTCCCTGGATCGTCCTCGGCGCTGGCGTGATCGGTGGGATGAGTGCCTTCGGCGGGGGCGGGTCCGTGCAGCCTCGTCGGACTCTGGAGCAAGAGGCTTCCAGTAAAGGGGTTGAGGGCGATTCGGCGGTGGCTCCGGGGGGCGGCGGCGGTTGGCGAGTCGCCCGCATTCTGGCTGTCTCCATCGTGCTCTGGCTGATACCTCCTTTACTGGTCTTTTCGCTTCTGGGTTCAGGCAGTTTGCCGGCGAAGCTCTACCTGTTCTTCACTCAGGCGGCGTTCGTGACGTTCGGCGGGGCCTACGCGGTGCTCGCCTACGTGAACCAGGCGGCGGTGACGCAGTTCGGCTGGATCACCGCCGCGCAGGCGGTGGACGGACTCGGCCTCGCTGAGTCGACGCCGGGTCCGCTCATCATGGTGCTGCAGTTCGTCGGTTTCATGGCCGGCTGGCAGGCGCCGGCGGTCGGAATGTCTCCCGTCGCGACGGCCGTCCTCTGCGCCCTGCTCACCACCTGGGCGACGTTCCTGCCCAGCCTCACGTTCGTCCTCGTCGGCGCACCCTACATCGAGCGCCTGCGAAAAGTGCGCGCCCTCTCCGGCGCCCTCGCCGCCATCCTCGCCGCGGTCACCGGCGTCATCCTCCACCTCGGGCTGACCTTCGGGAGAGGCGTCCTTTTCCCCCAAGGCCTTGCCGCCGGTCCCGAGGTCTGGAGTCTCTTGCTTGCCCTTGCGGCGCTGATTGCGCTCCGCGCCACCAAGATCAGCCCCGCGCTCCTCGTCCTCACGGGTGCGCTGCTCGGGCTCACGATGAGTACGAGCTCAGGCTTCGCTCAGTAGAGACTTCGCAGGCCGGTCTGGTATTGCTCTTCCTACGTAAGTGCCAGCCGTTTCTCGCTCCTACGTAAGTGCTCCTACGTAAGTGCCAGCCGTTTCTCGCCGCAACCTGCTGTCCCGATTTGACTTGCGAATCGCCGACTTGCCTGGAATGTCCTCGGCACCTGCACCTCCTCAGGACACGGAAGTGGGCGCTCGGGTGCTTTCGACGGCAGACGAGGAGATCGGAGTCCACGCTCCTTGAAGCCCGGCGTCGGCTTGCTTTCTATATCCATTACAGTATATTTGGACCGTGAAGCGCCTACGCTTTCTCGGCGATTCGCTCAGCTGTTTGCGGGAGTTTCCCGCGGACGCAAAGCACGATGCGGGCTTTCAACTGGACAAGGTGCAGCGGGGCGAGCAGCCGGACGACTTCAAGCCGATGCCGGCCATCGGAAAGGGCGTCGAGGAGATCCGTGTGAGGGATGACAGCGGAATTTTTCGGGTTATCTACACAGCCAGGCGCGCCGAAGCGATCTACGTGCTGCACGCCTTCCAGAAACGAACGCAGGCGACAGCCAAGCGCGACATCGAGGTTGCCAGAAAGCGATTCACCGAATTGACGAAAGGCGTGCGATGACCAGAACCGAGACCTTCGACCACGTGTGGGATGCGATCGCCGACACCCCCGAGCAGGCAGCCAATCTTCGTGCGCGGGCCGAGCTGATGCGGCAGATCGCGGCCATCGTCAAAGCTAATAGCTGGAAGCAGGCCGACGCTGCGACGCATTGCGGCGTCACCCAGCCGCGCATCAACGACCTGTTGCGCGGGCGCGTGTCGCGCTTCTCCCTGGATGCCCTGGTGAACATCGCGACGGCTCTCGGGCGACGGGTGCGCGTGGAGTTGGAAGTCGCGTAGCCCGACATCGAGGGAAGCTGGAAGAGGTGCTGGAAGAGGTGCCACCTCTTCACAGAGAAGCTGGCACCCCACCCGGTGACGCAGTTCGGCTGGATCACCGCCGCGCAGGCGGTGGACGGCCTGGGCCTTGCCGAATCGACGCCCGGCCCGCTCATCATGGTGCTGCAGTTCGTCGGCTTCATGGCCGGCTGGCAAGCGCCGGCGGGGAGCCTTTCGCCCGCCGCGACGGCCGTCCTCTGCGCCCTGCTCACCACCTGGGCGACCTTCCTCCCCAGCCTCACCCTCGTCCTCATCGGCGCCCCCTACATCGACCGCTTGCGCAACGTCCGAGCCCTCTCCGCCGCCCTCACCGCCATACTCGCCGCCGTCACCGGCGTCATTCTTCACCTGGGCCTAACCTTCGGCCGCAGCGTCCTCTTCCCCCACGGCCTCGCCGGCGCTCCTGAGCTCCCTCTCGTCGCCCTCGCCCTGGCCGCGCTGATCGCACTGCGAACGACGAAGATCAGTCCGGCTCTGCTTGTCCTAGGGGGCGCGCTGGTCGGGTTGGCGACGATTGGTGGGTCGGGATGAGTTACCGGGTCGGAGGTTTGGTTCGAGTTATTGCGATTCAGAGAGAACTGGCTGAATGGCTCTTGTGTGTGGATTGAACCAGAGGAAGCGGCCGTCCTGATCCCGCATGACCGAACGAGATGCGCCCAGGTCGCGCCAGTCGCTCAGCCGAATGGCGGTCGCCACCAATTCATGTCGCCCGGATGAAAGGTCGACCAACGAGACGGACCACCATTCCTTCAAGCTCCTCCAAGGAAAAGGGAGAGTGGCGATAAGGAGAGTCTGAGGCTGCGCAAGTTCTGCGAGAACGGTCGTAGTCCCCTCCAGAGGAACATCAATCGAGCGCTCCAGCGCTCCGCCCGTATCGAAGACCAGGATCGAGCTTCCATCCCGTGTGCGAATAGCGATCGCAAACTTGCCGTCGTGCAACTGGCGGCCGATCGGTGGACCTGAGTATCTGAAGGCTGTGGCGGGAAGGCGGACGGTAGCTTCAGGCCTGGTTCCATCCGGGTCGAGTAGTCGCCACCCCTGCGAGTCCCCTGACGTATCGATTTCTTCGAATCGGAGCCAGCTCGATCGACCCTTGAAGAGACGGAAACCCGACTCGAAGGACGCCGGGGATCGCGGTCGAAAATCGAGTGGAACGAGCTGGCTCGTTTCCAGATCAAGTGTACTTACAGACTCCGACACATCGGAATCCGTTCTGAGCTCCGAGCATGGGATGAGCAATTGCCTGGTGCTGACAAAGGCTATGTCGGCCCTGTAAACGCAGGCGGGGACCATTCGAGCGGCCTTTACGGCACCAGAGGCGACGGAGGAGACGACGAGACGCTGCGGCGCCTTGACCCCGCCTGTGTACTCCATGACTGCTACATCCTTGCCATCCGGCGAGAGCGCCCAGGAGCCGATGCGCGCGGGCATGACTACCTGGGTTGCTGTGGGGACGGCAATTGGAGACAGGGCCTCCAGGGTATGGAGGCGGCTGAAGTTGAGGGTCGAGGAGTCTGTCTCGAGCCAGCCGATCGTCGATCCGTCAAAGGAGAGCTTCGCATCGCCGCCCACCATCTTCCCCGAGTAGGGACCAAGGCGAATCGTTCGGTTGTGGTTGGGGTTGACCAGGAATCGGAACGAAACGTCGCTGGCGAACATTGTTGGACCGACGAGCTGAATCCAGTCGGTACCAAGTCCCCTTGCCGAGGCGGAGCTGCCAAGGATCTGGCTTGTTGTGGGTCGGAGGATCCAAGTAGTGGCTCCCACCAGAATGCCGGCAGTGGCGAGCGCAGTCGCAAACATTCCAACAGACGAGGCCTTGTGCGCCTTGTCGACTTCGGTGCGGCCGCGTCCGAGCATGAGCCATGAGGCGCAGGTCGCCCCCAGGCCGCAGAAGAGGACCAGTGCCGCGCAGCTCCACCGGAACGCGATGTCAGCCTCCCACCGGTTCAGCATTGCCAAGGTCCAGAATGCGGCTAGACCGACGACCGCAACCGACAGCATGTCCACGCCAGCCCATGCGGTGCGGGTGCGGGAGGCGAGAGCGATCGGGTTGGCGAGCAGGAGGAGGGCGAGGATGGCGAGCGGAACGTAGGCCAGGGTGCCGTGGATGCCGTGACCGATCATTTCGTCGAGACCCGCGGCGGCGCCCGCGAGGTCCATGCCGACGAGCGCCGAGGGGGCGAGGACGAGGGCGGCGGCGAGGGCGATGGTGACGATCGCGGCGAGGAGTCGGGCCGCCCAGATGGCGCTGGGGCGGACGGGGAGGCGGAAGTCGAAGGCGAGGCGGTGTTCGGTCAGGTCGCGGGTGAAGATCGAGCCGCCGAGGAGGATCGCCAGGACCGCGCACCAGCTGAGAGCCGCGGTCAGGCCGGCGGCTCCACGGATCTCAGCGGGGGAGGGTTGCGAACCCCTCAGCAGCGGTATGGCGGCGATGAAGAGACCCATCGCGAGCGAGGCGACGAAGAGCGGCACGCGCTGAGCGAGGTCGCGACGGACCAGGAGGATGAAGCCACGCATGTCAGTTGACCTCTTCTATCCCGCCTTGCGTTGCCCGTTCTTGTGCATGGTCTCGGGTGGCGAGCCTACCTTCCATACTTCCCTGGCCAGCGCACGAAGAAGCCGTCGGCCCAGACGATATCCGCCTCGGGATCGCTCTTGTCGAAGGCCCCCCTGGAGTAGCGGTCACCCTCGAGCTTGCCGTCGGCGCCGGCAGAGCGAACGGCCATGACATCCCAGCCGCGACGGCTGCGATCGAGGCGCACTTCGAGCTCGCGCCCCCAGCCGTCGGTAAGCTTGAGACTCGTCAGATAGCTCGGCACCAACAGCGCTTCGAGCTCTTTGGCAGAGAGGACGGCAATCCGCGAGAGGTCGGCCTCGGGCGGCATGCTGTCCGCCGCGGGTTCCTCGTTGCAGCAGAAGCCTTGATCTCTGCCCCAGAAGAAGAGAGCTGCGCCGACCGTTCGTACGGAGTCGAGCGTCTCCCGCATCGGGTCGACTGAGGGGGCGGCGGATTCCGCCGGGATGCTGGTGGCGGCCAAGAGCGCAACGGCGGCGGCGAGCGATGCGGTTTGGAGTCGGTTCATGGCAGTTCTCCTTCTTGGTGTTCTGGTGAATGAGTACAGATCGGCGTCGAGTCCCTGTCGGCCCTGGTGCGAGCGCAACTTCAGGCAGCAGTCAATAGAGACTCCGCAGGCCGGTTTGGTATTGCTTCTCCTTCAGCAATGGCTTCAGTACCTTGGACTGCGGATCGAACCAGTGCCATCGGTGGTTGCGGTCTCTGGACACGGCATCGAGTGCGGGAGAACCTTCGAAGGCGCTGCTCTGCTCTGCGGAATCCCAGGGTCGAGGCGCGCTGCGGTTGAGTCGCCAGGCAAAGAGCCTGTTCGGATAGAAACCGGACTCGAAGGGGCGGACGACGCGAGAGTTCAGGTCGACGTGGAGGACGCCGTACCACCGCTCAGGGATGAGATCGCCGTGAATCTCGCCGCAGGCGGCAAGCACTTCGGTGCGGTTGAGGAAAAGCAGCGGTCCGTCGTGCTCGCAGCCTGGCAGCAGGAGGGAAGACTCGATGGCCGCGGAGTCGACGTTCTCGACGACCAGCCGACGCGGGGAATTCTCCCCGCCGGAGTGCTGCAGCGAGGCGACTGCGTCGCCTCGAGGCGAGAGCGCCCAAGCAGGCAATGGGGACTTCCAGGTGATGTCCGTCCGCGTCGGCGTCGCCTGCTGCGATGTCAGCGCGAGCACGTACAGGCGCAGGCTCGAGTGGATGCGGGAGCCGTCCCATTCGAGCCATGCAGCTCTGGACCCGTCGCGTGACCCCTTGGCCTCTCCGGCGTCCATCAATGGTTCGCTCGGGCCGAGGAGAATCGTCTTGCCGGAGGAGGGGTGCAAGAGGAATCGGGCCCAGAAGTCCTTATCGCGGGTCGTACCTCCCATGAGACTTACCCAGTCCGGTCCCAGACTCGCAGCGTAGACGTAGTTCCCGACGAGGGCGGAGATCTGCGGTCGAACGTACCAGTTGGCGTAGGCCAGGACTGCGCTTGCGATTGTAAGGGAGGAGATGAAGAGGGTGAGGGAGAGTGACTTCTGGGCGTGGTCGGCTTCTGTACGACCGAGGGTGACTTGACGCATCGAGGCGATGGCCGCACCGAGAAGGGCGATGGTCGCCAGAAGCCAAGTTGTCCGCCACTGAGCGCTGCGGGCCTCCCAGAGGCCCAGCAGCTGCCAGCTCGAGTAGGCCGCTACACAGACGATGGCGACGGAGAACATGTCGACTGCGGCCCAGGCGGAACGGGTGCGGGAAGCGAGGGCGATCGGGTTGGCGAGGAGGAGTAGCGCCAGGATAGCGATGGGAGTGAACGCGACGGCGCCCTGCTCTCCGTGGCCGAGGAGCTCTTCGAAGCCGGCGGCAGCGCCGGTGAGGTCCATGCCGGCGACCGCTGACGGGGCGACGAGAAGGGCGCCGGCGAGGGCCAGGGTGACGATGGCGGCGAGGAGCCGCGAAGCCCAGATGGCGCCGGGGCGGACGGGAAGGCGGAAGTCGAACGCCAGGCGGTTCTCGGTCAGGTCGCGGGTGAAGATCGAGCCGCCGAGGAGGATCGCCAAGAAGGCGCACCAACTGAGTGCGGTGACCACGCCGCCGGCGCCGCGCAGCTCGGCCGGCGCAGCGTGCGAACCGGGGAGATAGGGCAGGCCGAAGACGAACAGGCCCATCGTGAGCGACGCGACGAAGAGAAATGTACGTTGCGAAATCTCCCGACGGAAAAGATAGGCGAAGCTGCGCATGGTCAATTGCCCTCCGTGCCGGCGAAGTGGAAGAAGAGGCTCTCGAGAGTGGGGGCTTCGGCGCCGCGAGTCACAGCGGAGGAGCGCAGATCCTCGAGCTCTCCCTCCACCAGCAGCCTTCCCTTACTGAGAATGCCGACGTGGGAGGCGATCCGTTCGATCCCCTCGAGGTCGTGGGTGGTCAGGAGGACCGTCGTGCCGCGGTCGGCGAGCTCGCCGATGAGCTCGTCGAAGACGAAGCGGCGGGCGACCGGGTCGAGGCCCAGCGTCGGATCGTCTAGGAGGAGGAGATCCGGTCGCTGGGCGAGCGCCAGGGAGAGCATGACCAGTCCCTTCTGACCGCGGGAGAGAGCTCCGAAGCGCCGGTTCGTCGGAATGCCAAAGCGATCGAGCCGACCGCGAAAGCCGGTGGCGTCCCAGCTACGATGGAACGAGGCGACGAAGCTGCCGATCGCGTCGACCTTCATTGCTGGCGGCGCGTCGGGGGTCTCCGGGGTGGCGGCGATCCGGGTCATGAGCCGGTGACGGGCTTTCCAGGGATCGAGTCCGTCGATCGAAAGGACGCCGCCGTCGGGTCGCCGGTGGCCGAGGAGGGCCTTGACCAGCGAGCTCTTGCCGGAGCCGTTCCTGCCGAGCAGGGCGTAGACGGAGCCCGCCGGGACGTGCAGGTCGAGCCGGTCGAGGGCGGTCGTCCGGCCGTAGCGCAGGGTGACGTCGCGGATCAGGATCTTCACGGGCGTTTCCTCTCTTCGGACTCGAGCGCGAGAAAAGCTTCGAACAGGGTAACGGCGGCCGGCTTGGCGCCGAAGCCGAGCCCGGCGGCGACACTGGCGTAGCGGGCGGCCGCCTCAGCCAGGCGGGATTGACGTTCGGCGGCGGTGGGGAGCGGGGGGGCCTGGGAGACATAGGTCCCCTCGCCGCGGCGCATCTCGAGGACTCCGGCCTCTCCCAGTCTCTGGAAGACCTTGGCGACCGTGTTCGGATTGACTCGCAGGTCGCGGGCGAGGTCGCGCACTGAGGGGATCGGCTCTCCGGGACCGAGGGCCCCCGAAGTGACCAGTTGCAAAATCCCCGCTTCGATTTGTCGCCCGATCGGCCGGGGGTCCGCGGTGTCAATGCTGAGTGGCAGATGCAGCATGTGTACTAGTGTACTGGTACACTAGGTCAACTTGTCAAGTCCCCCTTCTCTCGCCGGGAATCCGGCGCTCCGATGGCGAAGTCAGAGGAGGGCGCTGAAGAGCCGGGCGCCGACTTCGCTCAGATACCGGGGGTAGCTGCGGCGGGTGAGGCGATGGGGGTGGACCTCGCGGGAGCGCAGCAGGTCCTCCTCGAAGCCGGCGGCCAGTTGGTCGGCGAGCGTCGGTCCGTAGACTGCGGCCAGGATCTCGAAGTTCAGGCGAAAGCTCCGATTGTCGAAGTTGGCACTGCCGACCACGGCCAGTTCGCGGTCGACCACCATCGTCTTGGAGTGCAGCATCGCTGGCCGGTACTCGAAGACCCGTGCGCCGCAGGCGAGCCAGTCGTCGTAGTAGGAGCGCACCGCGGCGGCGACGAGGCGCGAGTCGCCGCGGATCGGCACCAGCAGCCGGACGTCGACCCCGCGGTGGGCCGCCGAACGGAGCGCAGTGAGGATCGCCTCGTCGGGGACGAGGTAGGGACAGGTGATCCAGACCCGCTCGTCGGCGCCGGCGATCGCGGTGAAGAGAAACTCGTGGATCGGGAAGTCGGTGCGATCAGGTCCGGAACGCACGATCTGCAGCCGCTGATCCCCGGGCGGAAGCGCGGGGAAGTGCTGCGGAGAGAACTTGACCGGCTTGGCGCTGGCGAACTGCCAGTTCTCCAGGAACGCGCGCTGGAGCCAGTGCACCGCCTCGCCGTCGAGCCGCAGTTGGGTGTCCCGCCACGGCTTGGCGCCGCGCGTGCCCACGGTCTGCGCGTCGCAGACGTTCATGCCGCCGAGGAAGCCCACTCTGCCGTCGAGGACGGCGATCTTGCGATGAGTGCGGAAATTCAACAACCGCATCCGCAGTCCGAAGCGCGGAGGATTGAAACGCGCGTACTCGCCGCCGGCGGCGAGCAACGGACGAAAGAAGCTCTCCCGGAGTCTTGTCCCAACGCTGTCGACGAGGACCCGAACCTCGACACCTGCGCGGGCGCGCTCGCTGAGCAGGTCGCGGACGCGTCGTCCCGTCGCGTCGTCCTCCCAGATGTAGAACTCGAAATGCGCGTGATGACGAGCCTCGGAGACCGCCCGCTCGATGGCGGTGAAAGCCTCGGAGCCCGAGCGGTATAGGACGAGCGCGCTGGCGGTCGCGAGCGGCGCCTCGTCGAGGCGCGCGGCGAGGCGCACCTGACGGGCGATGTCGTCGGGAATCGCGGCTCGCCCCGGCGCCGCCGAGAGCGAAGCCGCGAGGGTCGTTTTCAAGTCCTGGTAGCGCAGGCGTTTGCGGAGCATTCGCCGTGGGCCGATCAGCCCATAGACCGGAAGGCCGATGAGGGGAAGGAAGGACAGCGTCACGATCCAGGCGAGAGTGGCGGCGGGCGCCCTGCGGTCGGTGGCGACCCAGATCGCGACGCTGCCGATCCAGGCCAGCTCGAGCAGGGAAACGGCCCACCATTCCATTCTCGCAGCCTAGACCACTCTGTCGGCATTGTGCTCGCTCGCCGAAGAGAGATGACCGCATAGAATCCGGCGATGCGCATCGTGGCGATCGGCGGCGGACCGGCGGGGCTCTATTTCGGTATCTTGATGAAGCAGGCCTTCCCGGCGGTCGAGATCGAGATCCTCGAGCGCAACCGGCCGGACGACACCTTCGGCTTCGGAGTCGTTTTCTCGGACGAGACGCTGTCCTTCTTCGACGACGCCGATCCCGAGTCCGCCGCCCGCATCCGCAGCCGCTTCCGCACCTGGACGGAGATCGAGACGCGCTTTCGCGGCGAAGCGGTCGTTTCGAGCGGTCACGGTTTTGCCGCGATCGCGCGCACCGAGCTGCTCGCCATCCTCCGCCAGCGCGCCCAGGGGCTCGGCTGCACGATCCGCTTCGAGCGCGAGTTTGTCGCCGGGGACGCCCTGCCCACCGCCGATCTGGTGATCGGCTGCGACGGCGTCAACAGCGTCGTCCGCGAGCGCTTCGCCGCTGACTTCGACGCGGCCGTCGATCTGCGACCGAACCGCTTCTCCTGGCTCGGCACCGACTTTGCGCTGCCGGCTTTCACCTTCATCTTCGAGGAGACCGTGCACGGTCTCTTTCAGGTGCACGCCTACCCGTTCGCTGCCGGCCGCAGCACCTGGATCGTCGAGTGCTCGGAGGCGACCTGGCACAAGGCCAGGCTCGACCGTGCGACGCAGGTGGAAACCGTCGCCTTCTGTGAACGGCTCTTCGCGCCGCACCTCGCCGGCCATCGGCTGCTCGCCAACCGTTCGGTCTGGCGGCAGTTCCCGACCGTGCGCTGCGGCCGCTGGCACCGCGGCAACGTCGTCCTGCTCGGCGACGCCGCGCATACGGCGCACTACTCGATCGGCTCCGGAACGAAGCTTGCGATGGAGGACTCGATCGCGCTCGTCGCGGCATTTCGGGCCCTCGGTATCGGGGACGTGCCGGCGGTGCTCGCGGCCTACGAGGAGGCGCGCCGAGTCGACGTGGCCAAGATCCAGCGTGCCGCCCAGACCAGCCTCGAGTGGTTCGAGAACTCGAGCCGCTATCTCGTGCAGAAGCCGCTGTCGTTCGTGTTCAACCTGATGACGCGCTCGAAGCGCATCACCTACGACAACCTGAAGGCGCGCGACCCGGAGCTGGTGGCGCGCGTCGATCGGGAGCTCGACCCGGGAGCGGGCTCCGGCGCGCAGCGGCCGCCGGCGTTCGTCCCGTTCCGGGCGCGTGGAGTCGAGCTCGCGAACCGCATCGTCGTCTCGCCGATGTGCCAGTACTCGGCGGAAGAGGGCACGGTGAACGACTGGCATCTCGTCCATCTCGGCAGCCGCGCCGTGGGCGGCGCCGGGTTGGTGATCGCCGAGATGACCAATGTCTCGGCGGAGGGACGGATCACCCTCGGGTGCGCCGGGCTCTACCGGCGCGAACATCTGGCGGCGTGGAAGCGGATCGTCGACTTCGCGCACGCCCATTCGGCTGCGAGGGTCGGAATCCAGCTCGCCCACGCCGGGCGCAAGGGCTCGGTGCTCCACCCGTGGAAAGGGGAGGATCTTCCCCTCGCCCCGGCGGAAGGTGGCTGGACGACACTCGGCCCCTCCGCCGATCCGTTTCGTGCCTCGTGGCCGGCGCCGAAGGCCATGGATCGCGCCGACATGGATCGGGTTCTGGCTGAGTTCGTACTTTCGACTGGATGGGCGGCCGAGGCCGGGTTCGACTGGCTCGAGCTCCACATGGCGCATGGCTATCTGCTGTCGAGCTTTCTCTCGCCGCTCTCGAACTCGCGGCGTGACGATCACGGCGGCTCGCTCGAGAACCGGATGCGCTTCCCGCTCGAAGTCTTCACTGCCGTGCGCGCGGCCTGGCCGGCGGAGCTGCCGATCTCGGTCCGCCTGTCGGCGACCGACTGGATGCCCGACGGCTCCGGCTTCACCCCCGACGACGCAGTTGCGGTGGCGCGCGAGCTCAAGCGGCTCGGCTGCGACCTGATCGACGTCTCGTCGGCCGGCAACTCGCCGGAGTCGAAGCCCGACTATGGGCGGATGTACCAGGTGCCGTTCGCCGAAAAGATCCGCTACGAAGCCGCTATCCCGGTGATGGCGGTCGGGGCGATCCTCGACGCCGACCACGCCAACACGGTGCTCGCCGCCGGGCGTGCGGACTTGGCCGTGCTCGCCCGGCCGCACCTCGCCGATCCGTATCTCACCCTGCACGCGGCGGTGAAGTATGGCGTGGACGTCCCCTGGCCCGGGCAGTACCTGCCGGGCAAGCCGAAGCCGGTCCTCGGATAGCCGGGAGCCGGCAGGCTAGACTTCGCTCCATGGCCTTTCGCACGCCGTTGCACGTCCGTTGGGGCGATCTCGATCCGGCCGGGATCGTCTACTACCCGCGCTTCATGCATTTCTGCCACGTCGCCATGGAGGAGTTCTTCCGCGACGCCATCGGCGTCGACTATCCGAAGCTCTTGCGCCAGCATCGCATCGGCTTCCCGGTCGTGCATCTCGAGACCGAGTACCACCGGCCGCTGCGCTACGGCGACGACACCGAGATCGAGGTCTCCATCCCGCGCGTCGGCGGCAGCTCGGTCTCCTGGCGGTATCGCTTCCTGCACCGCGATATCGAGCGTCCAGCGGCGGAGAGCCGGATCGTCACGGTCTGTGTCGCGATGGACTCCTTCCAGAAGACCGCGGTGCCGGAGTGGCTCGCGGATCTCTTCCGCTCGCCGATCGCGCGCTGACGGCGCCCGCCCGGGAGCCTCTGCGCTCGATGCCGCCGCGGCACCCGCTGGTCTATACCGCGCTCTCCGCCGTGAGCTTCGCCCTGATGGCGTTCACGGCGAAGCTTGCGGCGAAGACGCTCTCTGGGGGCGAGATCGCCTTCATCCGCTTTGCGCTCATGCTCCTGCCGCTGCTTCTCGTGCCGCGCCTCGCGCGCCGGGCGCTCGCCTACGATCGCCTCGACCTGCTGGTCTATCGCGGCATCTTCGGAGGTTCCGCGGTTCTGCTCTACTTCCTCGCCATTGCGCACATCCCGGTCGGCACGGCGACGCTGCTCAACTACTCGTCGCCGATCTTCAGCGTACTTTTCGCATCGCTTCTTCTCGGAGAAGGAGTGCGGCGCTGGGTGCTCTTGCCCGCCGGGGTTGCGTTCCTCGGCGTCGCGCTGGTCACGGGCGGGCTCGCGGAAGGCGGTCTGTTCGCTCACTTCGGGAGGTGGGAGGCGGTCGGACTCGCCTCGGCCGTACTCTCCGGCGCTGCGGTCGCGGCGATCCGTGCCGCGCGGCGCACCGAGAGCTCCTGGGCGATCTACGGCAGCTTCACCGTCTTCGGCCTGCTCACGACGGCGCCGGTGGGAGTCCTTCACTGGCGCACGCCGAACGGCCGGGAGTGGCTCCTGCTGGTCGCGGTGGGGGCGACATCGATTGCCGCGCAGCTGCTCATGACCTACGCCTATCGCTGGGTCACCAACGTTCAGTCGGGAGCGATGGCGCAGTTGACGGTCCTGATCGCGTTCGCCCTCGGCGCGCTCTTCCTCGGCGAGTCCTTCGGCTGGAATCAGGCGCTGGGCTGCCTGCTGACGCTGGCCGGAATCGTCGGCGTCGTCCGGATCCAGGCGACGCCGCGCGCGATCGAGTAGCCGCAGAGGCTGCGCTGTCCCCGGAACAGGCCGGCATCAGGCGCGCTCGGAGGCGCGCGCCAGCGCCGCCAGAGCTCGCGGCAGGCGCGGATGGGCGTCGAAGAGCTGCACGAAGTCCGACTCCCGCCGGCCACCCTTGGCGCGGATGACCCTGGCGAACGCACGGCGCTCGGCGGCGCTCCAGTGCTCGACGCCGCGGAGCAACAGGACGACCGGCGCCCAGCGATGGAAAGCGGCACGTTCGCTCGCGCTCCACCCCGAGAGGCTCCGCAGCCCCAGCCGGGCGCGGGCTTCGGTGGCGCAGGCCTGGTCGCCGCGATCGTGGGTGGCGGAGAAACGGCGCGCCAGGAGCGCGGTGGCCGCGACGCCGACCGAGGGCAGCGGGACCTCGCCGATGACGTCGCGGCGCTCCTTCCCGAGATGGAGGAACAGGTTCTCCCGCGAGAGGGCGGCCAGCGTCGAGCGCGTCGAGCGGCTCGACGGGTCGCGGCGCTGGCGCTCGAGCTCGCGCTCCATGAGCGCGACGACCCTGGGTGCTCGCGGACGGAAGCCGAGCTTCTGGTAGAACCACCAGGCGCCGGAGTCGAGCGCCTCGTCGTTGCCGTCGCCCAGCTGGTAGGGAAAGATCGTGAAGGCGTCGACCTCGAAGACCTGCTGCACCGTCGCCAGCACGCGGGCATAGACCTGGGCCGCCTCGACGCCGCGGAAGGCCTCGAAGACGTTGAAGGCGATCTCCGCCGAGCCGAAGAGCGCACTGTTCAGGACGTAGCCTGCCGGGATGCCGTTCTTGAGCGTCAGAAAGGCGTAGACCGCCTCGAGCAGCAGGCGGCGCTCGGGACGGACGCCGATGACCGCGAACTGCAGGCCGTCCTCCCAGGTCACCAAGCGCACGTCCTCGGCGCTGCCGTAGGCGAAGGCATCGAGGTCGCGCCTCCGGGTCACCATGGCATCACGTGCCAGCTCGAGCACGCATTCGGCGCGCCGGCCGGTGAGCTCCTCGACCGCGAGTGGCTGGAGCTTGCCGCCCGCCAGCTCGCGCACGAGGTCGGGCCGGCCGCGCCGCAGCGGTGCGTCGTGGAAGAACGGCCTTGCGCCGGCGAGGTGCTCGTGCGTCCGCGCCGGCGTCGCCGGAGCCGCGAGCGTGGGGGCGAGCCGGTAGAAGAGACCGAGGTCGTCGACGACGCGCTCGAAGAGGTGCGAGTCCGGGATCGCCATCCGCAGCCGCCGCAGAAAGAACGCCCCGCCGGCCTGCGGTGGCGACAGCGGGGTGTCCCCGCGGCCACCGCCGCGCATCCGGTCGAGCCACTCCTTCGACGACCAGGCGATCTCGTCGAGTCCGGGAGCTTCGGCCGGATGCGCGACGAACGGTAGCCAGCGCTCAACTCGCTCCGGTGCGTCGACCGAGTCCCAGTCGATCTCCAGGTTCTCCGGAAAGCGCTCGGCGAGCCGCCAGGCGGTCTCGGCGAAGAACGGGAAGTCGATCGTCGTGCCGGCGATACCGGTGTCGGCGAGCGCCCCTCGGTGACGCCGGAAGTCGGGGCGGCGGGCGAAAGCGGCGAGCATGCGCTCCACGAGCTCGAGAAGCGGGGCGTCGTCGGGATAGGCGCGCAGGAAGATCAGCAGATCGTGCAGCGCTTCGACTGCGCCCGCCGAACCGAGCCGCGCGCGCTCGAGCCGGGCGAGCAGGGCGCGCTTGCGCTCGCCCCACCCCGGACCGAATTCAGCGCGGATCAGGCTGAGTTGGCTGAGGCACGAACTCGCCGACTTCGGCGCTGCCTTTCGCTTGCCCTTCATCGCTCTTTCCCTTCGAGTCCGGCGGGGTGCTTGAGCGCGCCGCGGTCGATCTTCCCCAGGTGAGTGCGCGGCAGCTCTTCGACCAGGTGGACGACGCGCGGCGCCTTGTAGGGCAGGAGCTCTTGCGCCACGAAATCCGCGAGCGCCTGCGCCAGGTCGGGGGAGGTTTGCTTCGCAATCACCCAGGCGTGCGGTTTGAGGAGGCCGTTCTCGTCGACGATCCCGATCACGGCGCACTCGGCGACCTGCGGGTGGCGGAGGAGGGTTCCTTCGACCTCGGCGGGAGAGAACCACCGTCCGGCGACCTTGAAGACGTCGTCGCCGCGCCCCTGATAGGTGAAGAAGCCGTCCGTGTCGCGCGACACGAGGTCGCCCGGCACGACCCACTCGCCACGAAACGCCGCCTGGGTCTTGTCCATCTCGCGGAAGTAGCCCCAAGCGCGCGCGCCGCCCCGCACCCAGAGCGAGCCGATCTCGCCGTCGGGGAGATCGTGGCCGGCGTCGTCGCGCACCCGCACTTCGAAACCCGGCACCGCCTCCCCGAGCGTCCCCGGGCGGACGCGCCCCGGCCGGTGGGAAATGAAGATGTGCCACTGCTCGGCGGTGCCGAGTCCGTCGAGGAGCTCGACACCGAGAATCTCGTTCCAGCGTTCGCGCAGCGTCACGGCGAGCGGCTCGCCGGCGGAGGTCGCGAGTCGCAGTGACGACATGTCCTGCGCGGGGGCGGCGGGGTGGCTCACCATCTGCAGGATCATCGTGGGGACGTTGACGAGCACCGTCGGACGATGGCGGGCGATCGCAGCGAAAACGCTCTCGGCGGTCGCCTTCTCCGGAAAGAGACAGGCGGAGGCGCCGACGGAGAAGGGGAAGAAGAGGTTCGAGCCCATCGCGTAGCCGAAGAAGAGCTTCGGCACGGCGAGCGTGATGTCGTCGGCCGTCAGGCCGAGAATCCGCTGTCCGTAGGCCTGGGTGGTGAAGGCGTACGAGCGATGACTCTGGACGACCGCTTTCGGGCGCCCGGTCGTGCCACCGGAGAAGAGCATCACCGCCGGATCGTCGCGATGGGTCGAGACGGTGCAGAAGCCGTCGACGACGGTGCGGGCCAGCTCTTCGAACGACGGGCAGCCAGGGGCGGGGTTGCCCACCGTGAGGAGTTGGGTGCGTTCCTGGCTCATCCCGAGCGCTTCGGCCCAGGTGTGGGCGAGCTGGCCGTCGATCACCGCGAAGCGCGGGCGAAGATAGTCGACGAGGGCGGCGATCGCGTCGGCGTGGAGCTCCGGATTGAGCATCACGACGACTCCGCCGGCACGGAGCGCGCCGAACAGCGCACCCACGAAGTCTGCGCCGTCCGGCAGCGCGAGAAAGACCCGCTCCTCGGGGCGGAGGCCCAGGCCCGCCAGGACGTTGGCGAAACGTCGCGAGTGCGCCGCGACCTCGTCGTAGGTGACGTCGCGGTCCGGCAGGCGCAGCGCGATCTCGCCGCCCCTGCCCTCGCGCAGCCGCTCGTCGAGCAGCCAGTCGGCGAGGTTGAACCGGTCGGGGATCTCGATCGGAGCCGGAGGCGGCGGTGCGGTCATCGGCAAAGTCTAGCGAGGGCGAGTAGGATTCGCACGATGCCCACCCACAAGCACTTTCACGAGTTCCGCCCGCACCCCTGGCACGGCCTCCCGGTCGGCCCCGATCCGCCGCGGACCGTGACCGCCTATATCGAGATCGGACCGCTCGACACGGTGAAGTACGAGATCGACAAGGTCTCGGGCTACCTGAAGGTCGACCGGCCGCAGCGCGGCGCGGCGCAGCCGCCGACGCTCTACGGTTTCATCCCGCGCACATACTGCGGCGCGCGCATGGCGGCGCTGTCGCCCGCCGCCGAGCGCGGCGACGGTGATCCGCTCGACATCTGCGTGGTCAGCGAGCGCACGGTGACGCGCGCCGACATCCTGCTCGACGCACGCGTCGTCGGCGGTCTGCGGATGATCGACCGCGGCGAGGCCGACGACAAGATCGTCGCCGTGCTCAAGAACGACCTCTACTGGGGGGATGTCGAGGACCTCCTCGGGCTGCCGCCCAAGATGGTCGAACGCCTGGCGCACTACTTTACGACCTACAAGCAGATTCCCGGCGGCTCGAACGTGGTGACCGTTGCGGCGACCTACGGCCGCGAGCACGCCGAAGAGGTCGTGCTCGCGTCGATGGCCGACTACGAAGCCGAGTTCGGCAGCCACTAGGCTCCGCTACTTCTTCTGCAGCTGCTCGAGCGCCTCGCGGATCTGGGCGTTGTGGCGCAGGTTATGGCCGCCGAGCAGCACCAGCATCTGGTGGACGGTCATCTTCCCCGCCGGTCCGTCGGCGAGGTGCTTCTTGACCGGCAGCGCCGTGCGGCGCACGAACTCTGCAGACACCGCGCGCGCGCCGGCGTACTTGGCGAGCGCTTCTTCGCGCGTCATGCCGCCCTTGGGCTGGATCGGCTCCGGCGCCTGGAACTTCTTGCTTCGGTCCTGCAGCATGGCCATGAAACTCTCCGTCGAGAGGCCCCCTTCGACCAGCGCCCAGTTGCTGCTCGCCGGCGCGGCGAGCGCCTGCTGCGCCATGCCGAAGAGGAGGGACTCCGCCGCGCCCAGGTGTTCGACGACCTCGGCGACCGACCAGCGCTCCGGCGCCGGCTTCTTCGCCCAGAGCTCGTCCGGAGTGCTCGCGACGAGGGTCTCGAGCTCGCGTTGGCTGCGCTCGTAGAGATCGAGGAGCTGCGCGCGCTCGGCGTCGGAGAGGGTGCCCGAGGGCGCGGACTCCTTGAGCTCGGTGACGACGATGCGAATCGTCCCCTTGCCGACGTTTTTCGCGCTGTGCGCCTGCGCCGGCAGGAAGAAGGTCTCGCCTGGCTTGGCATCGATCACGTTCTTGGTGCCGTCGGCGAGAGTCAGCTCGAGCTGGCCGCCGGAGACGACGTGGGCGAGATGATCCGGATGCGAGTGCAAGGCGACCGAGGTGCCTTTCTTGAATGTCACCTCGAAGACGCGGACGCGTTCATTGTCCAGCGTCTGCCTGTAGATCGTCGGGCCGACGGTCACGGGCTCCTGGGCCGCGGCGGCGAGTGGCAGGGCGGCGAGCAGCGTCAAAGCAATGGCTGCGACACGGGTGCGCATCTCAGGCTCCTTTTGGGTTGCGGGGCTGCTTGTTTGTTGAGCCGGATACTACTCCGTAGGCCGTCCTACCTGCCGGTCCAGGCCGCTGGGCGCTTTTCGAGGAAGGCGGCGACGCCCTCTTCCTTGTCCCTGGAGGAGAAGCAGAGGCAGAAGAGGTCGCGCTCGTAGGTGATGCCGTCTTCGATGGCGAGCTTCTCGGAGGCGCGCAACGCCTCCTTGGCGACCTTGAGCGTCAAGGGACTCTTGCTGGCGATCTTCTGGGCGAGCTCGAGGGTCTTGGCGCGCAGATCCTCGGCGGGGAAGACGAGATCGACGAGGCCGATCTCCTTCGCCTCGGCGGCCTGGATCAGGTCGCCGGAGAGGATCATGCGCATCGCATGGCCCATGCCGACGAGACGCGGCAGGCGCTGGGTGCCGCCGCCGCCGGGGATGAGGCCGAGATTGATCTCCGGTTGGCCGAAGCGGGCCTTGTCGGAGGCGATTCGCATGTCGCACGACATCGAGAGCTCGCAACCGCCGCCGAGGCAGAAGCCGTTGATCATCGCGATCACCGGCTTCGGGAACGAGGCCATGATGTCGAAGATGCGCGGGCTGCGCATCGCGAAGCGCTGGTCGAACGGCGAGCGGCCCGCGAACTCGCCGATGTCGGCGCCGGCGATGAACGACTTCTCGCCAGCGCCGGTGATGACGACGGCGCCGACGCTCTCGTCGGTCTCGATCTCCGCGAGCGCGGCGAGCAGTTCGACGCGCACCTCTTCGTTGAGGGCGTTGAGCTTGTCGGGGCGGTTGATGGTGAGGATGGCGACGCGGCCTTCACGGGCGGACAGCACGGTCTGGGACATGGCTTTCTCGATTCTCGAAGTCAGCGTTTTTCGTTGGAAGTGGCTGCCGGAGCGGCGAGCGGTTCGAGCGTCAGGTCGATCTTCTCTTCGGTCACGATGGTGACGCCCAGCTCCTCGGAGACCTGCAAGGGTTCACTCACCTTGCGGCGGCTCTGGTTTCGCCAGACGACCGCGGTGGTGGGATCCATGAGCCAGGTGGAGGCTCCTTCGAGCTTGAGCTTCGGTCCGAGGGCCCCGGGCTGGCGGGCGTTGAAGCGCGAGCGGATCTTCGGCACGAGGTGCGTAGCACCGGGCATCTCCGCTGCTGCGTTCGCGACATAGGCGAGGTGGACGGTGAGCAGGCGACCGCGGGGATGGTCGACCCAGGGGCCCAGGCGCACGAGAGTGTGATGGGTGATCCAGCCGGACTCGTCGGGCCACGCGGCTTCGAACCAGTAGTCTCGATCGAGCTCCATCGTCTGCCCGAGCAGGACCTCCACCTCGTACCAGTCGGCCCGGTCGCGATCCTCCTGGCGTCCCTCCGCCATGTACTTCTCGAACGACTGGCGGGTCTCTCCGGTCATGGACGGCAGCGCCTTGGCCGCCATGCGGTCGTAGCCGAGGATCCGCTGCAGTGTGCCGTCGAGGCCGAAGATGCGCACGATCTCGGAACCCTTCATGGCTTCGATGGCCGCGGGCATGTCGATCGCTTTCTTCTCCTTGGCGGCGGCGATCTTGTCGATCCGCGAAGCGATGTAGGTGCGACCCGCCTCCTGG
Source organism: Thermoanaerobaculia bacterium (assembly GCA_031403995.1). Classification (GTDB taxonomy): domain Bacteria; phylum Acidobacteriota; class Thermoanaerobaculia; order Multivoradales; family JAGPDF01; genus JAGPDF01. The sequence continues at coordinate 26,552 of JANNGS010000059.1, read as the reverse complement.
CGAACCCGGAGCGTCTCGAGCATCGCCAGGGTCAACTCCTCGCGCGTCGCGCCGATGTGAGTTTCGGAGACCTGGAGCCTCCTCGCCTGGAAGGCGCTGTTTGCCGGGGGGCCGAAGTAGAAAGTGACCGACTCGCCGAGCAGAGGCGCACCGGCGCAAGCGCAGAGCGCGAGGAGAACCGGTATCCGCGCCGGACGGATCGGCTTCATCGGTGCTTCCAGACCGGCGGTCGCTTGTCGACGAAAGCCCGGATCCCCTCTGCCATGTCGGCGGTCGCGGTCAACTCGCGCAGATACAGCCGCTCGGCCTCGGCGAGCGCCGGCTCATAGGGACGGTTCTCGCCCGCGCGGACGGCGCGCTTGGTCAGCCGGGTGACGGCGGCGCTGTGGCGCTGGATCACGAGCGCGAGCTCGGCGGCGCGGGCCTCGAGAGCCGCCCTGTCGGCCAGCCGCTCGTGCACGAAACCTAGCGCCAAGGCTTCAGCGCAATCGAAAGTCCGGCCGGTCAGGAGCAGCTCGAGCGTCCGGCCGCTGCCGATGCGCTGCGGATAGAGCGCTGCCGCCACCGGCGGATAGCAGCCGAGGGCGATCTCCGGCTGCCCGAAACGGCTGCGCTCTGTGGCGAGGACGAGATCGCAGGCGAGCGCGAGCTCCATGCCGCCGCCGAGGCAATGTCCGTCGACGAGGGCGACCGTCAGGGACTCGAGGTTGCGGAGCTTGCCGATCGCGCCGTGGAACGAGAGCAGCATGCGGTCGATCTTGTCCGGGGTGTGATCCTGGACGGAGACGCCGGCCGAGAAGGCCTTCTCGCCAGCGCCGCGGAGGAAGAGCAACTGCAGCTCGCGGTCGGTTCCCAGATCCGCGATCAGGTCGTCCAGCGCCGCCAGCAGGTCGAGGTCGAGGATGTTGAGCGGCGGACGGCCGAAGGTGAGCGTCGCCGCCCGTTCCTGCAGCGTGACGACGAGCGGATTCGCAGGCGGATTCATCGCATGGCTCCTTCGACAATCTGCAGCGAGCGGCGGAAGGCGAACTCCCCGGCCGCGGTCAGGAAGTCCTCGAACAGGGCGCGGTGAAAAGGCTGGTCGACGAGGTTCTCGGGGTGCCACTGGACCGACGAGATCCACCAGCCGGACTCCTCTGCGACGGTCGCCTCGATGGTGCCGTCGAGCGCCCGCGCGGCGGCGAGTAGTCCTTTCCCGGTCACCTTGACCGCCTGGTGATGGCGGCTGTTCACGGCCGGATGCCCGAACTTTTCGAGCCGGGCGGCGAAGGGGTGGTCGATTCCGGTCGAGACGATGTCGTGCGCGAGGTGGTCGAGCGCGAAGCCGCGATCGATGAAGTTGTCATGACCCTCGCGGCCGGTCTGCAGCTCGATGTCCTGGTAGAGCGTTCCGCCGAGGAAGACGTTGACCATCTGATGCCCGCGGCAGATGCCGAAGACCGGCGTGTGGAGGGCGCGCGCCTCGGTGAGCAGGTCCCACTCCAGCTGGTCGCGATCCGGCACCGGCTTGTCGAGGTTCGCGGCGCGCAGGCGCGCCTCGCCATAGAGGCACGGTTGGAGGTCGGCGCCGCCGGTGAGCAGAAGTCCGTCGGCGCGCGCGAGAAGGGCGTGAAGATCGACCGTGGCGGTCCGGCGCGGAGTGGCGCGGAAGATGTCGGACTCCGGGACGCCGACCGCGGCCAGCGCCTCGATGTAGGGAGCGACCTTGTCTTCCTTGATGTAGGCGACGACGATATTGGGCACAGTGGTCTCCGGGTCTCCGGGGTCAGGAGGCCGGTCGTTCGACGAGAATCGAGATTCCCATGCCGCCGGAGATGCACAGCGTCGCGATGCCCAGCCTTTGGCCGCGTGCCTCCATTCCGGCGACCAGCGTGACGACAATGCGCGCCCCGGTGGCCCCGATCGGATGACCGAGGGCGATCGCCCCGCCGTCGGGGTTGACCCGGGCGGGGTCGAAAGGAAGCTGGGCGAGGCAGGCGAGCGCCTGCGAGGCGAACGCCTCGTTGAGCTCCACGGCTTCGATGTCTCTGTAGTCGAGGGCGTTGCGTTCGAGGAGTTTCCGCGTCGCCGGCACCGGTCCGATTCCCATGATCCGGGGGTCGACACCGACCACCTCCCAGTCCAGCAGGAAGGCCGCCGGCGTGAGGCCGTGGCGTGCCGCGGCCTCCTCGCTCATAACGAGCAGGGCGGCGGCACCGTCGGTAATCCCCGAAGCGTTGGCTGCCGTGACCGTCCCGCCCTTGCGGAACGCAGCCGGCATCTTCGCCAGCGCCTCCAGGGTGACGCCGTCGCGGGGATGCTCGTCGTCGGCGATGACGGTCTCGCCCTTGCGGCCAGGAATGCGGAGCGGCTCGATCTCGGAGACGAACCGGCCGCGTCTGCGGGCGGCTTCGCAGCGCCTCTGGGTCTCGACGGCGTAGGTGTCCGCAGCTTCGCGCGAGATGCCGGCTTCCACCGCCAACTCTTCGGCGGTCTCGCCCATGACGAGCCCGGAGAGCGGATCGTTGAAGCCGTCTTTGTACATGCCGTCGACGATCTCGTCGCTGCCGAGGCGGTAGCCCCATCGGGCCCTGGGAAGGAGGTAGGGCGTGTTCGACATGCTTTCGGTGCCGCCGGCGAGGATGACGTCGGCTTCACCGAGGAGGATCGTCCGCGCCGCGGAGAGCATCGCCTGAATCCCGGATCCGCACGCCTGGTTGACCGTGAAGGCCGGTCGCTCGACCGGAATTCCGGCGCGGAATGCGATCTGGCGGGCGCTGTTCGGTCCGCCGTTGGCCTGGCGGCCGTGGCCGAAGATGACCTGGTCGACGACGGCGGGTTCGACTCCGGCGCGCCGCAAGCAGGCTTGGGCCACGTGTGTGCCGAGGTCGGCCGCGGAAAGCGCGGCCAATCCGCCGCCGAACTTCCCGATCGGCGTGCGCACTGGAGCGATCAGCGCCAGCCGTTGTCTCGCTCGGCGCCGGGCGCCCGCGTTCTCCTGCGCCATTACTTGGCCGTGAATTGCGGCGTGCGCTTCTCGATGTAGGCGGAGAGCCCTTCCTTGGCGTCGTCGCTCTGGAAGAGCTGCTGCTGCAGCTCGCGCTCGAGGGTCATGGCGGATTCGAACGGAATCTCGGCGCCCGACTGCACGGCGCGCTTGATGCGCCCGACCGCCTTGGCCGCCTTGTTGGGCGGGCAGAACTGCTTCGCGTACTCGTGCACCTGGCCCATGAAGTCGTCGCCCTCGAGAATCGAGTCGACGATGCCGTAGCCCAGTGCGTCCTCGAAGGAGAAGAGCCGTCCGGTCACCATGAGCTCGATCGCCCGGCTCTTGCCGACGATGCGCACCAGGCGCTGGGTGCCGCCGGTGCCAGGCAGGACACCGAGGGTCACTTCCGGCAGGCCGACCTTGCCGCCGCCCTTTCTCGCGAGGCGCAGATCCGCGGCCATGGCGATCTCGAGGCCGCCGCCCACCGTGTTGCCGTTCAACGCCGCGATCACCAGCTTGGGCGTCTGCTCGAGGCGCGACAGGGTCTCGTTGGCGTGTAGGCAGAAGAAGTACTTGAAGTACGGATCGGAGGCCTTGAGCATGTTGATGTTGGCGCCGGCGCAGAACATCTTCTCGCCCGCGCCAGTGAGCACGATGACGTGAACGTCCTTGTCGAAGCGCGCCTTGAGGATGCCCTCGTCGAGGGCGCGCATCATTTCGTGGGTATAGGTGTTGGCCGGCGGATCGTCGAGCTTGAGGTAGGCAATACCGTCGCGGACGTCGTAGTGCACCAGCGTGCGGTTGGCGCTGGAATCGGGCGTGCTCGTGATTTGCGTCATTCTTTGTCTCCTGAGGGGCTGAGGGGCTGAGGGGCTGAGGGACTGGGGGCTGAAGGATCCGTTTCGGCCGAGCGTCCGCCGGCCGCGGTAGAGTGCGTCGAGGCGATTCTCGCACGGGCCCGGGGGAGCGTCCACCGCCGCCTTGACCGCGAGTGAAGGCCTCCCTACAATGCCGCGAGCGACCGCAGTTCAACCATGATCACCGGATACAACACCGACGTTCGTCACGTGGAGACGGTGGTCCATGTCCAAACCGAGGACAAGGGACGCGGCAACCCTTTCATCGAGAGCGTCATCTACGTGGCTGGCCGGGTGGTCGCGACCAAGCGCTCGAGCTATGCGCAGCTGCTCGAGGGCGGCAAGGGCGACCCCGAGATCGCCGCCCTCATGGACCACCAGCACCGCACCATCGTGGCGGCGATCCGGGCGGGACGATTCGACGGCAAGTTGCAGGGGATCAAGAAGCCCGCCGGGGCGGCTGCTGCTGCCACCGAGAAGCACGAATCGCCCGAGGTCCATGCCCAGACCCTCTTGCAGACCGGTGCGATTCCCTCCGGCCGGCCCGCTCCGGCCGCTCCGGCCGGGCCGGTCGAAATGGCCGATCCGGTCGAAGAGCTGGACGCCTCGGTGGGCGGCACGCCGCCCGAGCTCTCGGAGATTCCAGAGCTCGACGACCTCGATGAGACCGACGAGGGTCCGACCCTCGACCAGGTCATACTGGACTATCTGTCGACCGAGGCCGAGCACGAGCAACTCGTGCTCGCGATGGACGGGCAGGAAGAGATCCAGCCGGGAAAGGTCAACAACCTGACGCTGCGAGCTTATTCTTCGAAGAGCGGACTGCCGCTCGCGGGCGTCCACGTCTCGGTCAAGATGCTCTCGACGGTCGCCGACCCGCGCACTCTCCTGGTGGGCGAAACCGACGACGTGGGCGCGGTCGAGATGCGACTCGACGTCCCCGCCTTCGCGCGCGGCTCGGCGGCGCTCATCATCTCCGGCTCCTCCGAGCTCGGCCGCGCAGAGATCAAGCAACTCCTGTGAGCACCGTGCAAACTCTTCCCGGGAATACCACCGCGGATTCGGCGCACGAGATCCGGCTGAATGGGAGTCCACACCGGATTTCGCGGCCGATGACCCTGCTCGAGCTGGTGGAATCGGTCGGATGCGATCCGCAGGCGGTCGCGGTAGAGGTCAACGGAGCGATCGTGCGGCGCGCGCACCTCGCCGCGACCGACGTCGCCCCCGGTGACACCATCGAGATCGTTCGTTTCGTCCAGGGAGGCTGATCGGCAACCTGGTTCCGCAACTGGTTCCGCAACTGGTTCCAGTGCCGCGCCGCGGGCGCCGCCCGTGGGAGGCGCGGAGTCGGCGGATACCGGGGTCTTGCCAGCCGAGCGCTTCGTCCGCTATATTTTTCGTTCAAGAGGGGCCGCTAGCTCAATGGTAGAGCAGCAGACTCTTAATCTGCGGGTTGTAGGTTCAAGTCCTACGCGGCTCACCACCCCTTTATTACCAAAGAATCAATGATTTAAAGCTGGCGCCGGGCCTCTCGGCTGGCGTGAGCCTTACGGCGCCGTAAGGAATTCCGTATGGCTGCGGTGTCCATTCCAGTCGCGAAGTACTTCGCAAGTTGAAAGTCCGTCACCGCAAGAACGCTGTTGTCGAGGCGTGCTTCCTCTCATTGATCCAACGGTCGAGGTCCTGGCGGGCATAGACAACCCTCCGTCCGAGTTTCGCGAAGGCCGGGCCCCCGCCTCGCGTGCGCAGTGTTTCAAGCGTCGCCGGGCTAAGCCCTAGGTAATCGGCCGCCAAGGGGGTCGAGAAGGCTCCAGGCTCGAAGATGGAAAGGGAATCAGGGAGGGGCAAGGCTGGGGGTTCCGGCGCGCTAGCGGGCTTCCTGCGGCCTTTTTGTTCTTCCTTTTGGTTCGGCTCTCGTAACGAAGTGAGAAGGGAACCAAGGACGTCCTCGTACCTGCGAAGATCTCCGAAGGTGACATTTTCTGGGGCAACGCCGAGCTTCGCACGGATTCTCTTTTCGGACTTCGGGCAGTCGAGCAAGCACACAACGCGGGAATACCCGGCTCCAAGGTCTTTCTGGATGTTCTCCGTGGAGTGACTTTCGCGGAGTTCAATCTCAATAGCGACCTCCTGTCCACCCAACTCGGCGGCGATATCGATGCGGACTCCCCTTGAGGAATCCTCAATAACGACATTCTTCGCGCCTTTGGAACATAGCCAGTCGGCGATGGTCTTGGCCCACCATTGATGGACAAGGCCTCCGCGTCCGTGGCCAGCCACTAGCCTGATTCCATAGCGGATGGCTAACTCGCGGCCCCTTTCCGTCAGCTCGAGCAGCTTGAAGCGCTTGCCACGGCCGCCTGGATTCACAGCTATTTCGCTCGCAAGGCCGGATTCCAGAATCGCGTCTTTCAGGCGATTTCCGCTCCAGGCGGAAAGCCCGAGGGCGGTATTTCGCTCGCGAACGCTTAAGAACGGTGACCTTGCGACGAGCGCCAGGTAGTCAAGTGTTGCCTTGTCGATCGGCGGCTCGACTTCCGGATCCGGGTGCTCGGGGCGCGGCTCGCCGAGTCTTGGAACACGATGGGTGGCCGCGGGCTCCTGAGGTGAATATTGCGACTGAACTGCTTCTGTCGGAATTCTGTTCCCCGCCGGTTCGGGTGAATCCTCAGGGGGCGGTGGAGGCGAAGCGATAGGCTGCCGATTGCGCGCAGCGCTTCGAACCGCATCTCGGCCACTTCGTGCGGCTTCGGCCGGCATCGGCTCCAGCGGCTCGGTTCGCAGATTGAAGTCCGAGCCGTATCCGCCGACCCGACAGATTGCCTCCCCGAGGCCGAGGCTTGAGAGATCTTCAGCCGAAAAGTGGGAGAGTCCCTTCGAGAGCTGCCGCGCATCTTCTTCGCCAACGCGGAAGCAGATTCGCGTATACGCATTTCCGAGGATGGAGCGCTCAAGTTCCGGCAGCGAGGCATGGAGTTGGGATAGGTCTTGGTGCGCGACGACTACGCCGAGACGGTACTTCCTCGCGCCGGAGAAAAGCGAAGCCATCGAGGCGGTCGCGACAGCGTGGAATTCGTCGATGTACAGGAAGAAGGGTCGGCGAGAAGCGGGATCCTGTGCGGCGCGCGCCAGGGTCACTTGGTGGAATTTGGAGACGAGAAGCGAGCCGAGAAGGGATGCGTTCTCCTGTCCCATAGTGCCCGATGCGAGCTTCGCGAGGAAGATACCCCCTTGGTCGGTGAAGGTGCGAAAGTCGAGCCGGTTTTCGTTAGCGGTTACGACTCGGCGCACCAGCCGGGAGCGGAGAAACATGTCAAGCCGAGTGAGGATCGGCGTTTCTGGCCGCCGCCCCACGAGGCGAGTGAATTCCGTGTTCCAGAAGGACACGAGATACGGGTCGCTCACCGTCGCGAGCATCTTTCCGCGAAAGGCGGCGTCCACGAGAAACTGTCGGAGGTCGAGGAGAGTCCCGCCTAGCGGGCTCTCCAGAAAGACCAAGATCGCATTTCCCAGGATGGCCGTCATCTGATCGCCCCAGGAGGTGGACAGGCGCTGAAAGACTCCGACGAGGTCGGAGGCTATGAGTTCCCGTTCCGCCTCAGAATCGGCTCCCAAGATGTTCCAGCCGATTGCGGCCTCGTCGTCGCTGGGATCGAAAAGAGTGCAGGCCGCTGCCCTCTCGGGCGGGATACGCTCGAAGACCTCGTCCACGAGATCGCCATGGGGATCAATGACACCCACGCCGTGGCCTGCCGCCACGTCCTCGAGAATCATTCTCACGAGAAGCGTCGACTTGCCCGTGCCCGACGCGCCGACAATGTGAACGTGCTTGCCTTTGACGTCAGGGGAAAGGCGCACCGTGTTGACGACTCCTTCGTGCTCGTTCACACCAATGAAGGAGCCCTCGCGGAGGACCTCGCTTGGAGCGGACCGACTCCTCGACGTTCCGCGCCAGAGTTCATCGATTCGGACACCGGCGCCCGGGATGTGCAACAGAGAAGCGAGCTCGTCGGCCGAGAGCAGCATTCCAGGCCGATGCGTCGTGCGTGCGAGGAGGTCTTCTTCAAGTACTCCAAACTCGGAGTCTTCAAGAGGCAGGAACTCATTCTTTAGGGGGCTTCCGAACGGGGCGAGGCAGCCGGCGAGGCGGCGCACGATTTCCTTTGCTCGGCGAACGTCATTGGCTGCGGCTGCTACGCGCAGCGCGACCGCGAAGAGCGGAGAGGAGATCTTTTCCCGCGCGAGCGATGTCAACTCAGGCGCATCGGCGAAAAACGGTTCTCCTTGAGGAGTCGATACTGATCGCAGAATGCTCGCAGCCCACGGATGCCGGCAGGCCTCGAAGAGAACTTGGACCAGGCCAAGCTCGCCGGATCTCGCCTCAGCGAGCGAAGCTACTAGCGCAAGCAGCGGTTCGTCGTTCGGGCGGAATGTCGCGAGCGGCACCATGAACTCGCAGGCTAGGCCGAACTCCACGCCGGCCATGCAAGCGCTACTGCTTCGCGCCCAGCGCTCGCGGAGCGTCGCCTTTGACGGCGCTGCGAGCGCTCCGGGAACTGCAGCCCGAAGCTGGGAGATGACGTGAGGGGCATCTTGAGGCGGAATCGCGAGGCGAATTTCGACCCGCCTGCCAGATCCAGTGAGTTCGAAGGCAGCGTGCTCTGCTCCGCTCGCGAATGCTCCTAGCCAACCCAAGACAGTCGATTGCGCGACTCGAGTCTCATCTGGAAGGGCAAGTAGGTACTCATCGAAGGACAGCGCGCAGCCGGGCTGCGGCGCAATCTCCGGCGGACCTTCGGAGTCCTGCTGAGTAGAGTTGGTCGCGTTCTGCGAGCGGCTGAGGCGTTCGACAAGCGCCGAGAGCCACGTGTGGCGCTGACCATCGTCTTCCTGATTGACCGCTGGCGCCAGACCCGGAAATGGCTTGAAAGGCGGCTCAAGCCGAGTTATGTAAGGGTAACTGTTCCAGCCTCTCCCGGAGATCTCCCACTCATAGAAAGCGCGGGTGAGTCGCTCGACCTGAGAAGCGATCACGGTTCACGCAGGCTGGAGGTCAGGACCCGAGCGGTCCACCCAGCCTCGGTATCCGGGCGTCGGCCGAGAGAGCCCGAAGCCCCTTCGCGCTCATTGTTCCGTCCACGACCTCCAGGACTGCGGCGTGCACAGCCCGCTGGTACATGTCGATGGTGTCAAGCTTGTAGAAAGTCGGAGGTTGAAACAGAAATGCGTACAGGGGTCCAATCAAGGGGAGATTGAGGACTCCGTCTTCAGAGAAGATGTAGCCGCGCCGGATGAAAATTCCAATGAGCCAAAGAGCGAGAAGGAAGAGGAGGGTGCCTACGATTGCGACTTGAAGGAGTGTTAGGGGGACCTCGGCCGCGGCCCGTGTTCGCATGGCGAAGCGCAAGAGCCAGCCCGCACCGCCGAGAGCGAAGAGCGTCGCTAGGCAACCAAGACCGTTCGACGCTGGAAGTTCTCGCCGCCACCAGGAGAAGAAGAAGGCGTTGCCGAATGGGGCCGCGCAGACGTCGAATGCGAGCATTTTCCGGCTGATTCGAAGGTAGATCCGGTCAGCCGACATAGCGCCGCCCTCCTTGTACGTCACGCGTGACGTTCGTACCCCTGGAATCTCCCGTCGCCGAATGGCGTCCTCTATCGCCGAGTAGCATTCCTGTGGGGATGCCTGGAGGCCCTCGACCAGGGTCGCCCAGTGGCCTTCTGCTTGTGGAGGTCGCGTCATTGATACCTTCCCAAGATGGCCTGGTCTATTGTCCCGCAGCTCGACTGCGAAATCGCCCAGCTTGCGGTCGAGCGACCAAAGACGTCATCGGCTCGCGAGGCGACTCATCTGTCGCAGGTTTGGCCACTCTCACCTGGTATAACGAACGGAACTTGATTTCCGAACAGAACCGCGGCCTCCTCCCCGCCAGAGGCTAACTGGGCGAAATGGTACGGCTCTTTGAACGAGCAACTTGACACTGGCCTCTGTGACAATCGGAGCTGCCCTGTTCGGAATGGTCGGCTCGTTCGTTAGTACCTGTGTGGGCGGCGCCTTGGCGTTCAAGGCAGCCTCAGGAGGCGACATGTCGGGGTCGGTTCCATTCAGTCGAATTGTGGTGCTGATGCTCGAGAATCGCTCTTTTGACCACATGGTGGGCTTCCTCAAAGGCGCCAACTATCCAATCGACGGGCTCAACGGGACCGAGTCGAATCCCCAAGCGTGCGGGATGCCGGCGAGTCCGAGAGTTCAGGTCTCTCCGACCGCTACGCCGATCACCGCAACAGATCCCGGGCATGAGTTTGAAGATGTGAACCTGCAGCTATTCTGCAAGACCAATCCAGGAGGATCGCCGGTTCCGACGAACGAGGGCTTCGTATCCAGCTATGCCGGAACGGCGGGCTCCGTAGCTGGTCCAGAAATCATGCAGTGTTTCGATCCCTCGAGAGTGCCTGTCCTTGTTCGACTCGCGCAAGAGTTCGCGATCTGCGATCGGTGGTTTTCTTCAGTTCCAGGGCCGACTTGGCCCAATCGCTTCTTTGTCCATGCGGCCACGTCAGATGGTGTAGTTCAAATGGGATTGAAGTTCTATCTTCGTTCCTATCCCATGCGAACGATCTACGAGAATCTCGCAGCGGCAGGGAAGACCTGGACCATCTACTTCCATGACATCCCTCAGGCACTCGCTATGCGGCGACTTCGCTCCAAGAAGAATCGACGCAATTTCCACAAATTTGCTCGCTTTGAGCCTGACGCGCGTTCTGGAAATCTCTCGAGCTATGTATTTATCGAACCGCGGTACTTCAACTTTTTCAAGAAGTGGCAGGCGAATGATCAGCATCCAAATCACGATGTGCGATGGGGTGAGGCGCTCATCAGTGATGTTTATGAAACTTTACGCACTTCTCCAGAATGGGAAACGACGCTCCTTGTGGTCACATTTGACGAGCATGGTGGCTTTTATGACCATGTCCTTCCTCCAGGCGGTGTTCCCAGCCCAGACGGGAAGCAGTCTAGGGACCCTGGCTTCGAGTTCAAGTTCGATCGCCTCGGACTGCGCGTGCCAACGGTTCTGGTCTCGCCACTGATCCCAAAGGGCACAATCGACTCGACGGTTTATGAGCACTCGTCGATCCTCGCGACGGCGCGAGAAGCCTATGGGCTGCCAAGATCGCTCACGAAACGCGATGAGTGGGCGAACCCGATTGACCTCAGCTACTGGCTCGCAAAACCCAGAGATACCCCTGCGATCGCAAATCCTCACGCTGATTTCGAACTTGCCGAATATCCAGTCGCCGAAGCCGAACCAAGTGAGATAGCGCTCGCTATGGCGAGGGAGGAGCAGTCGATCGAACCGCCATCTGACCTCCAAAGGTCGCTCGTGGCGCTTGCCGACTCGCTTGAACCCAGTCCGGAACTAGGCGTTCTCGAGGCGGCTCGGCAGTTGCCTACGGAGCACGACGCGGCGGTCCACGTGCGCGCCAGCGTGGCGAGGTTCATGGCGCGACGGTAGGCCGGAGCCATGAGGAAATTGCTCAGCGCGGTCCGTCTATTCCAGAAGCGGCGAGTGTCCGAAAGCTACTTGGGTCCGAAATAGGTTCCAAGAATTCTTGGGGGGTCTGGCAATGGCGCTTGAGAGTGCAGGGAGCGGGGGTGTTGTTGAAGAGCGTCGGCGGGAGCAGGTGCTTCTGTCGGCGAAACGGTACAAGAAACGCGAGGAGGCAAGGGCTCAGGAGGCGATGCCGGTCGCGGAAGGAGGCGGCGAGCTCGATACGGCTGAGCGCGTATTCAACCGAATGACCATGATCGATCCGCTCGACGGCCTGGGTCGCGAGCGGGTGTTGGGACGGAGCGATCTGCTCAGTCTCAACTACCTCGAGATCGGACTCAGAAAAGCGAAGGCGATCGGTCGGATTCAGGTCAGGGACTCTTCGGGGCGAGTAATCGGGTTCGGCACGGGCTTCCTGGTATCTCCGTCGCTTCTGCTCACGAACAATCACGTGCTGGCTTCGTTCGATGAAGCGGTACGAAGTCTCGTCGACTTCAACTTCGAGGATGACTTCGACTTTCGTCCCAAGCCGATTGCGACCTTTTCCTTGGAACCTGCCCGGTTCTTCTTCACGGACAAGGCTCTGGATTTTACTCTCGTTGCCGTCTCAAGCGCCTCGATTGATGGGCGGTTGCTCGCCGAGTTCGGATACTTGGAGCTCTTGCCAGAAAGCGGCAAGGCGCTGGTCGGTGAGTCCGTTAGCATCATTCAGCATCCGTCGGGAGCGTCAAAACAGATTGCGCTCCGGGAAAATGAGGTGATCGACCTTCCTGAGGCCTTCATTCAGTACTCGACGGACACCATGCCCGGTTCCTCGGGATCGGCCGTCTTCAACGATCAGTGGCTGGTAGTAGCCCTTCACCATTCGAGCGTCCCGAAGCTAAATGCGCAACGAAAGCCGCTGGCGAAAAGCGGCAAGGTCTGGAAGCCGGAAATGGGAGAGGACGAGATGGCGTGGGTCGCCAACGAGGGAGTTCGCGTCAGTAGCATCGTGGCCGCGATCCGCGCCAAGCAAGACTGGAAGCAGCAGGAGCGCGCTCTACTGGTGGAGATTCCGTCGTCGCAAATTGTGCTGGAGCCTGCCGCTCCTCAGGGCGCGTCGGAGCCCGCACCGCTGCAGTCGGCCACGATCGAAGTTCGCGAGCTTTCGCTTGCTTCCTATGCGAGCAGAAAGGGATTTGACGAGGCCTTTCTGCAAGTCAAAGTTCCGTTGCCAAGCTTATCTCCCGCACAGCTGCAAGACTGCGCGACGATGGGGGCAAGCGCGGCCTACGTCATTCCGTATACCCATTTCGCCGTCGTTCTAAGCAAGAGTCGAAAACTCGCAAGATATACAGCGGTGAATATCGATGGAGCGAAAGCCGCGGATCTCGGCCCCAGGAAGGATGACCGCTGGTATTTCGACCCACGAGTGCCTCGGAAGTTTCAATCCGGACCCGAGCTCTATTCCAACAATCCTCTCGATCGAGGGCATCTGGTTCGACGCCTGGACCCGGTGTGGGGCAGCACTGTTGTGGCGCAGCTTGCCAACGAGGACACCTTTCACTTCACGAATTGCTCGCCGCAGCACGCGAAGCTGAATCAGAAGCTGTGGCTGGAACTTGAGGATTTCATCCTTCGGAACGCAATCGACTATGGCTTTCGAGCCTCTGTGTTCACCGGCCCAGTCTTCCGTGACGACGACATGCTCTACCGCGATTCGTTCCGAATACCGGTGGAGTATTGGAAGGTCGTGTCGATGGTTCATCAGGAGTCCGGCCGACTGTCAGTGACGGCATATCTTCGAACGCAGAAGCAGCTCATCGCTGATCTCGAATTCGCCTACGCAGACGAATACAAGACTTATCAAGTCCCAGTGGGACGAATCGAGGCGCTATCCGGACTCGACTTCGGACTCCTGCGGGAGTCAGATCCGCTCTTCGGCAAGGAAGGTTCAGTTGACGTGCGAGAGATCTCAAGTGCCAGCGATCTTCGGCTCTGAGTCGAAACGTGTCGGAGCCGGCGACTGGCCGAATGGAAACGTCGCCGAAGGGGCAGCCGAAGCGCGAGATGCCGCGGTTTTACTAGAGACTGGCGCCTCCTGACGTAGGAGACGCTTGTAATTTCTTCGCAGATAAGGATACGCGAATGGCGAAACGAAGGAATCGAAGGTCGAGATCCATGGGTCAAGAGCTGGCAGTTCTCCTTTCCGCCGCGCCAAAGCCGACCAAGGCGTTTCTGGAGGACTCTGTCCTTAAGGTTCTTAGCGCGTACACGAATCAGACTGCGGCGGCTCTGTCCGGTCACAAGACGGCGACACTGAGTTCGCTCCTTCAGAATCCCACGGCCTATGGGTTCCTAACCAAGCGGCTTCGAGGGCTCCTGCAGTACTTCAATCCCGATGCCACGATCCTGAGAGCGGAGGTACAGGCGAAGAAGCTCACGATTCAGGACCTGATCGACGTGCTTTGGCAAAGAGTGCAGTGATGGAGGCGAGATTGAAGGGAGGCGTGATGGCCGCAGTCCTGCTCGGTTCTCTCGCGACGCCAGCTTTCGCTCAGCCGCCGGCAGCGCCTTCGTGGATGACTTGGTTTACGAGGAATAAGGTACTTGTCAGGAAGACTTTCGAAACGACGAAAGACACCGACAGTCCGGCGGCCATTTTTTGGTCCGAGGACAGCGGCAGAGGTGTTCCAAGCGCCACGCTTGCTGACGTTTCGATCAAAGCGGGGCAATGGGAGCCGTTTCCGGACGCGGACCAAGTCCTCGCGTTTTCGCCAGTGGTGGAGTGGCATCGTGGAATCGCGGGTAACAAGAAGGTGTCGAACAAGCTCTCGGCCACGCTTCGTGCCGAGTGGAACCCCTTGGACGTTTCCGAGGCCCCTGGAAGTCCTGGTTTGGTCCTGGCGCCGGCCTTCGTCCTTAGCGAAACCTACAAACGCGATCTGGTGGCTGATTCTGGTGAAGACAAGTCGGAGCTTCTTGTCTCGCTCTTCGGCCTACGACCGGGATTGCCGGGGTACCTATGGCTCCATCCTCCCACCGGCCCAGACGCGATTCAAGCGCTGAAGTTCACGTATCAGGTTGACCTCGGAGGGGAGTTGATCCATCCGCCGAATGAAGCGGGAGGAGGAGAGATCTCAACCGCCTTTTCGAAACTGACTCTGAACTACTGGCCGATCGGCGGCACGCTTCAATGGAAGTCCGAGGGCATCTACAGAAAAGTGCTTCAGGATCCCGCCGATCGCGATCGGCTGTGGGATGTCTCGTCAAGCTTGAATTGGTTTCCCTACGCCAATCCTTCCTTGGCATTGGGTGTTGACTACTCCCGCGGGCACGATGCGAACGACAAGTTCACGTTTCGCGAAAAGTTCGTCGTGGCTGTGAAGCTGAAGTTGGGTGAGTAGATCGCTCGAGACTCCGAAGCGGTTGGGTTAGCGGGGGGGCCTCATTCGGCTTGAAACAGCTGGAATGAGGCTTGGGAAATCGTCTTACTGGAACGACGAACTTGAAGCGCGGAGGAGAGATGCGAAAGGGAATCGGCGGTCTGTTGTTGCTTGGCGTGATCGGGCTTGCAGCTCTTTCTTTCGGTTCGCAACCGGAGGGTCCCTCACAGGCCAATTCCACGCTGAGAAGCTCGTGGGAGTACTAGCTGGCTCCTTTCGACGACAGATTGCGATCAGAGGATGAGTTGAACAAACTCGGCAAGGAGGGCTGGGAAGTAGTCGGATTCGAGTCTCAGAAATACAGAGTGCCCGGTGAAAAAGACGAGCGACAGGGCTACGTCTTTTGTCTCAAGCGTTCCAGATCCGACTAGGAACTGCCTTGGTAGTTCGAAGCGAGCCTCCGAAAGGTCGTTGTTAAGGGCTTGATATTGCGAATGCGCCAACTTTGCAGCGCCCGGGACTTCAAGAAGCCGACAACTGGTCCCGTTCTGCCCTACCTGCCGTGCGCGTCCTGGAGAGCTCCCGAGTGTTGCTGGCGACGGCGAGACTCGCCATTCTGAAGGTTTGGAGTACCGCCGCAGCGCCTCGCGGGTGGCTCGCCGCAGGTGTGGAAAGCGGCGACAACTTGCGCGCTCGAGAAGTCGAGCTCGACGAACTGTAACCCCTACATACAAGGTATGTAGGGGTTACTGAAGCGCCCCCTGCCGGGAAGGCCCATGGGGCCTTAAGAACTGGCTCCCCACCGCTGCCGGGCTGCGCCCGACTCGCGGTGTTTCCTGACGGCTATCGGGTCTCGGACTCGTAGCTAGCGCACGGACCTCGACCAAACCCCGCGAGTCGGGCGCAGCCCGGCAGCGGTGGGGACTGGCCCACGAAGGGCTGGCGCCGGGCGCCGACTAAGGGCTTGGGCGTCGAGGCTCTCCGCCTACTCGTGCGCGAAGCGCGGCGGCATACTGGTCAGAGCGCCACCTCCCTTGCCGCGCCCGCTCGGTCACCACAAGCCGCTCATGCTGGCGTAACCGAGACGCCAGGCTTCGTACTCCGAGCCTCGCCCTGGTTTCTCCCCACTGGGGCGGCCTGGCAGCCCCCGGGGAGAGGAAGGGGGGAGGGCGCGATCCCTCACCATGAATCAACTTCCTCTCTGCATCGGCACGCGCACGTACTGGATTTCCGACGAGCCCAAGCTGGTGCTGCTCGCGCCCGAAGACCGGGCGCAGCACTTGTACATCGTCGGGAAGACCGGCCTCGGGAAGAGCACGCTGCTCAGGAACCTCATACTCCAGGACCTCCACGAAGGGCGCGGCGTCGGACTCCTCGATCCGCATGGAGACCTCGCCCGCGAAGTCCTGGGACTGGTTCCTCGGTCTCGAACGAATGACGTTGTCTACTTCAACCCTGGCGACCTGGAACGCCCCGTTGGATTGAACCTCCTCACACCGGCCCCGCGTGACGCCGGTCACTTGGTGGTTTCGGGTCTCGTCTCGGCCTTCCGCGGCATCTGGGGCGCCTCCTGGGGCCCGAGGCTCGAATACATCTTGGGCCACGCCCTTGCGGCACTACTGGAACACGGCGGGCTCACCATTCTCGCGCTCCCGCGGCTGCTTTCTGACGACTCCTTCCGTGAACGTGTCGCCGCGAAAGTACGCGACCCGATCGTCCGCGCCTTCTGGAGGGACGAATACGCCCGTTACGAGCGCCGGTTTCGGCTTGAAGCCATCGCTCCGATACAGAACAAGGTAGGCCGGCTACTGGCGAGCGCGCCGCTTCGGAACATTCTCGGCCAGGTCAAGAACCAATTCGATGTCGGCTTTCTAATGAACCGTAGGCGAATCCTCATCGCGAACCTCTCAAAGGGCGCGATCGGCGAGGACAATGCGCGTCTCCTGGGGGCACTCCTTGTTTCTCAGTTTCAGTGGGCGGCGATGCAGCGTGCGGGCGAGCCCGAAGCTGCTCGGATTCCTTTCTACCTCTACATCGATGAGTTTCAAAGCTTTGCCACCGATGCCTTGGCTGCGATCCTCGCGGAAGCAAGGAAATACGGTTTGGTCCTCACTATCGCTCACCAGTACCTCGATCAGTTGCCGGACTCAATCCGGCAAAGCGTATTCGGCAATGCCGGCAACTTGGTCGCCTTCCGGGTCGGCCAGCGGGACGCCCGCATTCTGGAAGAAGAGCTCGGCGGAAACGTGAAGGTCGGAAACCTGGTATCACTGGGAAAGCACGAAATCTACGCTCGACTGCTCGATCACGGGCGCTCCCAGGAACCCTTCCAAGGCAGAACCATGCCGCCGATCCATGCCACGCGGCCCGCGCGACTGGATGCGATTGTCCGGCATTCCAGAGAGCGCTACGGCCGCCCGCGCAGCGAGGTGGAGGAGAAGATCACTCGCTGGCTTGGCGGCTAGATCTTCCGCCTGTCTCGAGGTCCGTTCGGTCGGTAACGTTGCTTCCGTGGCAAACATTGGAAGCCGCTTGCCGCGCTTCAATCGCGCGCCTGTCAGGCCGATCACGCTTATGCCGCGCGACACCGAGATGCTTCGGGCAGTTCACCGGCACAGGCTGTTGCGCTCGACCCACCTCGCGGTCCTCTTCGGCGGTGGCCGACAGGCCATCCTGCGGCGGCTCCAGCTGCTCTTTCACCATGGCTTCCTCGATCGCCCGGCCATGCAGCTCGATTGGTACTCGAGAGGCTCGGAACCGATGGTTTACGCCCTCGGCAGGCGGGGGGCTCAAGCGCTCGAGCTGTTGGAAAGGACGCAGCGAGGCAATGCTCTCCGGAGAACGACGAGTCGCAACATGTCGCGTACGTTCTTGCATCACACTCTAGCCGTCGCCGAGACACTTGTGACCTTTGAGGCCGCTTGCAGGAGGGATGGCCGAGTACGCTTCGTTTCGCCGGAGGAGATCCTCGAACGTGCGCCCGAGCAAACGAGGCGCCGAAGGATTCCCTTCCGCTGGCAGGTGGAAGTTCAGGTAAATGGGCGAGGGCAAGTGCTCGGCGTCGAGCCGGATCGCGTCTTCGGAATGCGGTTCGAAGGGGCGCCGGAGAACCGAAGAGAGGCCTACTTCTTCCTAGAGGCCGATCGAGGCACGATGCCGGTCCGAAGGAAAGGGCTTGCTCAGTCCTCCTTCGTCCGCAAGATCCTCGCCTACGAGGCGACCTGGAGGCAGAGGATCCATGTCTCGCAGTTCGGGCTTGCCAACTTTCGAGTGCTGACTGTGGCGCCGAGCGTCGAGCGGGTTCAGAATCTCGCCGACGCTTCTCGGCGCTTCGACCGGGGGACTCCGGGCCTGTTTCTATTTATCGACCGGCAGAGTCTAAACGCTAGCGAGAACATCCTCTACCAGAGTTGGATCAACGGAAGGGGCGAACCGAGGCGGCTTGCGCCTCAGGCCCTTTGACCGGAAGGCTGCGGCCCAGCTAGCGGAACTCCTGGAGCCAATCTGGGCACCCGGGGGTGTCTTTTTCGTACGGTCATCTGCCATACTCGACGATGCCAATGCCCCGCAGATCGCCTCGGCGGGCGACTGAGCCCAACTCGAAGGAGACGGCGTCTCGTCGTACAGGGCTGCCTGCGCCAAGTCCCTCCTCGGCCTTCACTGTAGTCGATCTATTCGCAGGGGCAGGCGGCTTCTCCGAGGGCTTCCGCCAAGCAGGCTTCCGTGTCCTGGCCGGATCGGACAACGATCCCGATGCAGTCGCGACCTACGCACTGAATTTCCCGGAGGCTCTTCCGATCGCTGGTGACATTCGCTCCGAAGCGGTCAAGGAGCGGGTGCTCGCCGCCGCCCGTTCGGCAAGCATCATCGTCGGTGGTCCTCCCTGTCAGGCGTTCTCCCAGGTCCGCAATCATGCGCGGGTGATCGAAGACCCGCGCAACGCGCTCTATCGAGAGTTCGTCGACGTGCTGGAGCAGGTGCTGCCCACTGCGTTCGTAATGGAGAATGTTACGGGCATGGACCAGATGGGCGCCCGCGAACAGATAGTCGCAGACCTCGCGCTTGAAGGGGAATACACCGTCCTGCCGCAGGTGGTCGACGCCGCCGATTTCGGCGTGCCTCAGACACGCAAGAGGCTCTTGTTCGTCGGCGTACGGAGCTCCCTAGGCATGACCCCGCCGAGGCTAGAGGGCTCGAGCGCGACCCACTCGGCCACACTGGTGCGGTTCAAGGGAAGCCGGCGGCCTCGCTACCAAGTTGTTGTTCAGGAGCACGTGCTGAGCCTTCACATTGGTGAGGCGCTCGCTGACCCGGAAAACGCGGCGGTCGTGACCGCAGCTGATGCAATCTCCGATCTTATGGGCCTGCCCGTTGGGAATCGCCAGGACGCTTACCCTTACGACGAGTTACAGGAGGCCCAGAGTGCCTACCAGCGGCTCATGCGCGCTGGCGCCGGAGAGCTCCTGACCAATGCGCAGGTTCCTCGCATCAACCGCGATACGGAGCTGCGCCTCGGTGGCATCCCCCAGGGTGGCAATCACAGAGACCTTCGGGAGGGCCTCCTTGAACGCTACATTACCGGCCACCGATGGGGCCAGG
Organism: Thermoanaerobaculia bacterium; assembly: GCA_031403995.1. GTDB lineage: Bacteria > Acidobacteriota > Thermoanaerobaculia > Multivoradales > JAGPDF01 > JAGPDF01. The sequence goes on along the minus strand of JANNGS010000059.1, from coordinate 7,216 downwards.
ACAATGGAACGGGTCGCCTTTCGAGACGGCACTTCTACGCCTATCGCCGCTTGCACCCAGGCATTTGGGCTTGGACGCTAAATACCAAGGCAGATTCCGTCTATCACTATGCGGCACCTCGCGCCCTGTCCGTGCGCGAGTTTGCCCGCCTGCAGTCCTTTCCCGACCGGTTCACTTTCGCGACCGATCCGAGGCGAGGGATGATCGAAGGTCGGCATGACGGAGGACCTGCGCACTCGCGCTACCGCCAGGCCGGAAACGCCGTGCCGCCGCTGCTCGCCAAAGCCGTCGCCCAGAAGCTGCTGGCAGAGCTTCAGAGTCTTACCGTGCGTGAAGCTCTCGGCACTCGAGCGGGATGACCAGAAAAGGATCGGCAGCACAGGACGAAGCGGGCCCACAAGAGGAGGTCGTCAAGGCAGCATTCGGCGCCAAGAACCGCACTCGCCTGATCGATGCCTATTTCTCTTCAGTCGCCGGAGATGACATCACGTCGGCGAAAGCTTGGGCTCATGTCTATCGCCTGCTCCTCTGGGAGGACCAGACGATCGGTTTGGCGCACTGCTACGAGAGCGACAAGAGCCAGCCTGGCAAGAACTGGTACGCCCGGTCGCTGGCATTCCATGACTGGGTATCTGAGGCGCTCGGCGCGACGCCGGCCAGTCTCGCTGAAGAAATTGACTGGCTCTTCAAGCGAGCTACATCTGACCTGGCGGCCGAGGTGATGCGAAACTCCCGCAAAGTTGCCGCGATGGCGGCGAAGCAACTCCAACCCTACGCGGATCGCGGGTTCCCAAAGCCCGGACAGGATCCCGAGTTGGTCTCGATCATGCGAGACGTCCTGGGTGAACACCTCACCGACGAGCCATCCGAGGAGCTGTGGCAGCTGCTGGTTCAGCGGATCCGCCAATATCTCACGCTTGAGAACAAGCGCAAGAACCTGGTCGGCGAAGGATTCGAAGACGTATTGGCCGCGGTTGTTCGACGAACCTGCACCGACCCTGAGCTCAAGGCGGAAACGAGGAGCCTCCTACACGAGGTCCCCGGCTTCAATCGCGCCAAGAAGGGCGAGAAGCTAAACAAGGTTGACCTCTCTGTCACCCATCCAAGGAGCGGCAGACGCGTCTTGGTCACCGCGAAATGGAGCGTTCGCGCGGATCGTGAGAAGCAATTTCCGGCGGACTTCGGCGACTATGTAAACGCCGAGTCTGATGGCAGACCGTTCGAGTATGTCTTCGTCACGAACGAATTCGACCCGGCGAGACTCATGCGGGCGTGCGAGAAGCTGGCCGTAAACGCCCCGATGTTCACTCACGTGGTTCACATCAATACCGAGGCCATCAGGGCAACCTATGGAGCGACTCCCGAGCCTACGATGCGTCGAGTTCTTGACCACATTGAGAAAAAGAGGCTCATCAGCTTGGAGGGGTGGCTCGGCGCGCTCGGAAGGTAGCGAACGCGAGTCTCTCGATAGGGCCAGCTACATTGCCCTCGCCTATAAGGTCGACCTGGCTCCTTTCCGAAAGGCCTCGCCTCGAGTGATTGAGCACGTCGTCAACTGAGAGGCAGTGCGGCGCTCGCCAGATGAAGCGCTGTGCCTCTGGCATAGCGCTTCCTAGCAGCGTCTTGGGGACTCAATTCTTGGAGGCCTGTCTTACGGACATGGCTGCGCTGCCCAGGGCTAATCGAAGAGGAGCCTACCCCAGCGGGGAGTGACTATCTGGATATCTAATGGTATAAAAATTGGGAGGGATTGTGCCCTTGACCCACACAAAGAAGCACACACAATTTCAACATGAAGTTCCTTAGACAACGAGTCTCCGATGCAGTCGAATACGAGTTTCAGGCTCGTGGCCTAGACTCGACGCTGGGCCACGTAGAGCATTCACGCATGCCTCATCGTTGCCAGTTTCAATGCAACGGCTTGCTCAGAATCGAGGGGCTTGACGAGCTGACAATGCGCGACCTGGGGAGCGCAATCGCTGCTTCACTCGGTCACACCGGGCTCTTCTCGAAGGTCGAATTCGCAGAACCTGGATTCCTCAATTTGACTGTGGCTGACGGCTATCTCGCCTCCAACCTTGCCGAGATCGCATCTGACAAGAGCATGGGCTGCAGCGGCTTAGCTCTGCCTCCACACGTTGTGGTTCTCGATTTTGGTGGCGCGAACGTAGCTAAGCCACTCCATGTCGGTCATCTCCGCTCGGCAATTCTGGGCGAAGCGCTCAAGAGAATCGGTCGCTGCATAGGACATCAAGTTATCGGCGACATCCATCTCGGTGACTGGGGCTTACAGATGGGGATGTTGATCCTCGAGCTCCAATCGAGGAAGGCGGACTTGCCCTACTTCGATCCTGCCTTCGCCGGTGAGTATCCATCTGTCTCTCCTGTCACTGTCGAGGATCTGGACGAGATGTACCCAAGCGCCAGCGCTCGAGCGAAGTCGGACGAGGAATTTGCGGCGAAAGCAAGGTCAGCAACGCTTGAGCTTCAATCCGGGCGCCGCGGGTATCGAGCGCTGTGGAGGCACTTTCTTGACGTGTCGAAGGCCGATTTGCACGCTGACTACGATCGACTGGATGTCGACTTCGATCTCTGGATGGGAGAGAGCGACACTCGCGAAGAGGTTCAACCTCTTGTCGAGAGGCTGCTTGCCACTGGCGCTGCTATCGAATCTCAGGGTGCCGTCGTTATCGAGATCGTGGATCCAGAAAAGGGAACTGCACTCCCCCCCCTAATGCTCCGAAAGTCTGATGGAGCCGTACTCTACGGGACGACAGATCTCGCTACGATTGAACAACGCGTAAGGGACTACTCCCCGGATGACATCATCTATGTTGTTGACTCACGTCAGGCAACCCACTTCCAGCAGCTCTTTCAGGCTGCACGCAAAGTTGGCATAGCTAGCGAAGATCTTGGTCTTGAGCACATCGGTTTTGGAACTATGAATGGCCTAGATGGCAAACCATTCAAGACCCGCGCTGGTGGCACTATGAAGCTCAAAGAGCTTCTCGACCTTGTTGAGGGGGCTGCCGCCAAGCGGCTCTCGAACTCTGGAATTACTGCTGACCTCGGTGAGCATGAACGGCGAGAAATCACTAGCCAAGTCGCACTGGCTACGCTGAAGTTTGCAGACCTCTCGAACCACTACTCAAGAGACTATGTTTTTGATCTCGAGAAGTTCTCTTCCTTCGAAGGACGAACGGGACCTTATCTGCTCTACGCTGCAACCAGAGCGCGGAGCGTCCTTCGAAAGGCGATGCAGCGCGGTTTCTTGCCCGGAAACGTACTTCCGCCATCCAGCAAGATCGAGAGGGCGCTCACTCTGGCTTTAACAGAATTCCCTGAGGCGGTAGCCAGTTCCTGGCTTCGAAGGGCACCGAACTTTCTTTGCGACTACTCATACCGGCTGGCGGCGGACTTCAGCACTTTCTACCACGAACATCAGATCATCAACGAAGAGGACCCTTCGAGACGTGGCTCCTACCTTGAACTGACGCGTCTCGTTTCTGAAGTCCTGACGAGAGCGCTGGGTCTCCTCGGCATCTCGACCCCGACGCGCATGTAGTGGAACGACCTTCTGGCCCTTATCGGCCCGGCTCGCAATGACATTTGGAGGCGCGCAATGGAAATGAAAAAGTCAGACAACACGCTTGCCCCAGATACGAAGACGAAACCAGTCTGCAAGGAGGTGGCTGCTGCAAGCAAGCCTCCCACGGTCCGGATCGTGTTTGACAGCACTGCCCTCACTGTTCACGGTGCTCACGGCATCGGATGTCGAAACTAGCGCTAGCGTCAGATTCCCGCGAGCGACTCTCGTGAAGACGGGCGACCTGCTCTCCGTCTTTTGGAGCGAGGAGAGGCTCTCCGAGAATCTGTTTAGAGTAAGGCTGCGACCCGATAGCCAGCCCTTGGCAGTCCGCCTATACCCATTCGCGGTATTCGAAGACCCGCCTGAAGGACTCTGCGAAGAGACGATCCCCGCGCCGCAGTCATCATTTGATGAGACGGAACCATTTTCCTATTGTCAGCCGCTATTGATCTTGACGACCCGGTGCAACCTCTCTTGTAGCTATTGCTATGCCTTGCAGGGGACTTACGGCGTTTCAGCGGATGACATGTCGGAGGGAGTCATTTCAGGTTCGATCTCATTCCTGGAGCGCATGATCCAGACTAGTTTCGCTCCGAAGACGCGAGCTGGCGAGCGCTATGAACTTGGTGTTATCTGCTTTGGAGGCGAGCCACTTCTTGCGTTGGAACGCATCCGATTCACACACTCGAGTCTCAAACAACTGTGTTCTAGGCTTTCAGAGCGGTGGCCTGGCACTTTTCAGCCTGTTCTTACAATCAACACAAACGGATACTCCATCTCCGACGAAGCGCTCAAGTTCCTTGCGACTGAACGAGAGGACTTCCAAGTTGTCGTGAGCTACGACGGTTGGAGTCATGATCGACACCGCTTGACGCGAGGTGGTGGGGCAACGGCGAGAGAAGTGAAGGAGAACGTTGCGAGGCTTGCTCGCCTCGGAGTCGACGTCTCAGTCACGTGCTGCGTTCTTCCCGAGGCAGTAGCATTGCCGGAGCAGACGATCGCGTGCCTTTCGGACTTCTTTGAACTAGGCATTCCTGTTAACTTGTCGTTCATAAGAGGGCCACTGTCTGGTGTAGCTTCACGAGCCGTGTACCCTGCGCTAGTCCAGGCTCAATACAGTCGTGAGACTCTTGATCAATTTGGAGCGGCGGTTGCTTCAGCAATCACTCTCGGAGCTCCCATTTACTCGCGCCGATACCGACGTCGCCTACTGGAGGGCGGCTACCGGTACCGCTGCGGTGCTGGGTTGTTCGAGTTCGCGGTATTACCAGATGGAAGCGCGTTCCCTTGCCATAATTTCATCGCGCCCGGGTACTCACTCGGCTCCGTGCTAGATCCGGAGTTTTCGATTGGGCCCGGTGTTCCGCTAGTTGACAGCTTGAAAGAACGCTGTGTCGCTCGGCTTGAGCCCTGCAGAGAATGTGTCTTTCAATCGACATGCATGTCCTCTTTCGACTGCCCAGCTCATTCCCTGCAAGATCTTGGCGACCTCGGACAAGTCGACGTACGTTTCTGTGGCTTTGCGCGCCAAGTTCAGGCGGCAATTCTCGTGGATTTCCTCGAGGAGCAAGGTGGGGCGAGCACGAAATGAGTCTCTCGCAGCAAGAGCTCGGTGATGGGTTGTTCGAACTGCGTTACAGTGGCCGGCACTTTCTAATGCGAGCGTTTCCTGTTCGAATTGTTGAGGTCGAAGGCTCGATCAACCTTGATGATCTCAATCCTCGAATTCGAGAGTTTCTGATGGGTCCCGTGCCGACACTGCCAGTTGCGTTCCTGGGATTCGGCGCCGTCGAACTGGTAGCGACCACTCGTTGCAATCTTCGCTGTACACACTGCACCGCTCGCTCCTTCGATGGCGAGGCGGAGAGCACGTTCTACGGTATGCCCTCGAAGGACATGACGCGAGACACCATGTTCGCCGCGATCGATGCTGGCATCCGCCAGCTCGAAATGCGACTAGAAAAGGCGCCCGGTGTTACTCCGACATTCGAGATGTTCGTCACTGGAGGAGAGCCACTCCTCGTGCTCGAGGATCTTCTCGCGGCTTTCTCTTTCGCGCGCAAGCGATTGGCTGCTCTCGGGCGCGACAACTACGTATTTACACCTCACATCGTCACGAACGGCACTCTGATCGATGGCGCAGCAGCAAGGGCTCTTGCGCGCGCTGAAACCGCTTTAACTCTTGCATTGGACAGTCCGGCAAATCAGGTGCGAGTCGACGCACTGGGAACTCCAGCGACCCCTCGAGCGATAGGAGGACTCCGGCACCTCATTGCTGCACAGCACCCGAGGACGAGCGTCAATGTCGTCATCGCTGGCGAGTGTGTGGACAAACTGGACGAGGTGATGTCTTACTTGGAGGGGGAGAGAGCGTTTGATGGAATAACGACGATTCAGCTCTCGCCGTTGGCTCCGCCAATCCAGCATACACAACATGCCGGTAGGGGCTTGTCCCCGCGACTTTCCGGATACAGTGATCCTCGAGCGTGCCGAGTGTTCTCCGAAAAGCTGATCGAGTATTCTAAGAAGTTCTCATTCGACATGAAGGACTACGGCAAGAAGGTCGGCGCCCTGCTCCAGCAAGGCGGTAGCCTCTACCGATGTCCGGTAGCTGAATGGAAGTGGTGTGCTGTGCCGTCGGGCGACGTATTCGCTTGCCACCAGCTCGTTGGGATCGAGTCCTTCATGATGGGCAACCTCCACAATGAGGACTGGTACGACTCACCCGCGTCGTGGGCGATTCGTAGTCGATTCCTTGAACGTACAGTTCTATCGGTGAGCTCTTGCCGGGAGTGCGCGCTGTGCTCAACCTGCGTGGCGTTTGTTGACTGTCCGGCTCGATCTTGGCTGGAACGCGGTGACATCAGCGTGGTCCCCGAGCACTACTGCCAGTGTGGAAAGATCTATCTTGAGAAACTACTCGGCGAGCAGATTTGTCACCTCGTCGATCACGGCCAACCGGCGGCCTTCCCATTGAGTTCCCTCAGCGAACGAAGCGTCTGATCGCTTCAGGGCCCACAGTACGGCGCCACGCATCGGATGCGGGGGGGGATGCTCTGTCGCTGCGGACAGCGCTCGCTATGCTGTGTGCTTTCTGTTCGGTTTCCACTGTTCGTTCGTTTATGTATCTAAGTGAAGAGAACGTTGAGCCTGAATAGCGGGCGAAGCTGTGGGCGGCCGGCCGCGTCGTGGATTGACGGGTGTGCGAAGCTGCGGAGAGGAAGAGGCCCCTGTGGGGGTCTGCGTCGTCGTCCAAGATCCTGCCGTCAAGCACCCTCAGCACCTAGGCGCGGCGGGGGGATGGGGCAGAGAGACTCACGGTACAATCGGGCTGGACTACTGATAACTCATTGCAATGGCTTGACTTATCCAAAGTCTTGGATATACTTCTCAACAGCATCATTGTCAACATGTCGCGAGTTGCGCAGCGTTGCGCACCGGAATCTGTTACGTTCTTTGTGGCCGAGGATCACGCGATCCTCCGGCCCCTCGGTGGACACCCAAAACCGGCCATTAATGGACACCTCAAAACCGGCCATTCTTTGAGGCCGTAGGGACCGAGACGTTGACGGCGAGGAGGGGCTTGTGGCTCCCTCCGTCGCATGGGGAACGTCTTGGATCCAGGCA
>JANNGS010000058.1:0-4788 GCA_031403995.1 Thermoanaerobaculia bacterium | reverse complement strand
CCCGCCTTGCCGCTCGGACCTCAAACTGCACCGGCTCACACAGTGAGCCCACGAGAGTGCGTATGGAAGCGTGGTCCTGGTGCCCCTTCTCCCGCCGGCTTGACTCGGACTGGCCCCCTCATGGAAGGCACACATTTCCGGTGGCGGAGCACCCGGCGGTACGACAGCTGGGAAATGTGTGCCTGTCCCCATTTTCGCGGAAGGAAACCCCTATCCGCCGGCAGGCGCCGGCCTCGAACTTGCCGCGCCAGGCCGAAGTCTAGCCCTCGCCTCGGAGAATCGCTTGGCGCCTCCCCGGCACCTCCCCGCCTTGGCTGCTGCGGGTTCAGCGGGGCGGGGCCTGACGCTGCGGCTGCCGGTGGTTGTGTGTGCGCTCTATGCACACGCTGTGTTACGCTTGCAGCGTGGCGAAGGGCTTCGAATGGAGTACCGAGAAGAATCTCCAACTGCGGCAGGAACGCGGGATCACCTTTGAGGAGATCCTGTTCCACAGCGAGCGTGGCGACCTGCTCGATGTTCTCGAGCATCCGCAGCCGGAGCGATTCGGGCACCAGCGGATCTTCGTCGTGAGGGTAGTCGACTACGTCTACCTGGTGCCATTCGTCGAGTCGGATCGCGAGATTTTTCTCAAGACCATCATCCCGAGCCGGAAGGCGACACGCGACTACCTGCGAAAGGAAGAGGAGAAACGGTGAAGAAGCTCGATTCCGAAGAGCGGGAGCTGCTCGATTCGATCGAAAAGGGCGAGTGGCGCTCGACCGGTCTGAAGGCCCGGGAGCGGGCGCGATTCGAGCGCGCCGCAGCAGGAACCCTGCGCAAGGACCGACGCGTCAACTTGCGGCTCTCCTCGCGCGACCTCGACGCGATCAAGAAGCGCGCGCTGCTCGAAGGCCTGCCGTACCAGACGCTCATCTCGAGCGTCATCCACCGCTACGCCGCAGGGACGCTGAAAGAGACCGACCGCTGAGTCCGATGCCGGGCCATGCCTTCAGCGCCCGGGGAACGTAGAGACCGGGATCGGCCTGCGAGCGTCCGCAGCGCCCCTACTTCCGCTTGGCGTAGAGATCGATCACCCGGTCGATGCCGTGCCGGCAGACGGGGCAGAAGGGTACGCGATCCCTGGTGAACATGATGCAGTCCACCGCGGGGCGGTAGTAACCCTGCGCTTCGTAGTTGGCGCCTTCGAAGGCGCCGACTTTGCCGGCGTGCGTCTCGGCGCCGAGGCGCTTCTCTTCCTCGTCGCGTTGCCGCGTGAAGAGCGCGTCCATCTCGGACTCGGGGCGTTTCTCGGCGCGGATCTTCCGGCGTTCGGTCTGGATGTCGCGCGAGCGGGCTTCGAAGGCCTCCTTTTCCCACGGCGTGGGAAGGGGCGTGCCGGGCGCCACCAGCTTCGCCCATTTGAGCTGCTCCGGGTCGAGGAGGGCGGTGACGTTCGTCTCCCACGGCTCGATGCGGCCGGCCGCCGGGGCGTAGGCGACGTCGGAGGTGTAGTACTCGTCGGCGAGCGCGGCGAGGTGATGACCGAACTCGTGGACGAAGACGTACGGCGCCCAGAGCGAGTCGGCGGCGACGGTGCTGAACTGGCCGAAGATTCCTCCGCCGCCGTAGGTGTTGCCGTTGGCGAGGATCTCGACCACTTCGTAGGGCGCTTGCGAGGCGAGATCGCGGAACGCGCGGTTGTCGAAGGTGAGAATGTAGCGTTCGGATCGAAAGGCGTCGTAGGTCGAGCCGGCGGGCGGGCGCCGATGGATACCGAGGGACGGCCGCGAGATGCCGGACTCGACGGCGGCCGGGCAGAGGCCCCAGACGTTCAAGTCCGAGCGCCGGCTCTGGAACGGCTCGACTGCGAAGAGGATCGCCATCAGCCGGCGGGCGTCCTGCTCGCACTTCCAGCGCTCGGCGGCGGTGTAGCCGTCGCCGAGGATCAGGAAGTCGAGCTTGTCGGCCGGGTCGCCGGCGCGCTGCAGCGCGATGAGCTCGCCGGCCGAGTGCGGCCGCGAGGCGTCGACCAGCATGTCGGCGGGGTCGACGACCAGCGACCAGATCTCGCGGAAGTCGTTTGCCTTGTCGCGCTTCCTGACCACCACCTGCACGGGGCCGTAGGGGCGCGGGAAGCGCAGCGACTCGGAGAAGGTGCGGTCGATCTCCGCCGCCTCGCCGGTGGTCTCCCACTCGCCGTAGATCGAGGCGAAGCCGCGCGAGTAGAGGACGCGGCGCGAGCCCCGGTCGATGACTTCGAAGAGGTACTTGCCGAGGTTGGTGTCGTCGAGTGTCTTCGAGAGGTCTCCCGGCCAGGGGAGCGGCTCGAGCACCACGCGCTCGAGCGCGAAGCGCTCCTCGCGCGCGTTGCCGGTGTGAAAGTAGTCGACGCGCAGAGTCTGCGGGAGCGCGGCGGCGCCGGCTGAAGTGGAGGCAGCCGCGGCGAAGGCCGCCGGGGGGAGCACAGTGGAGCTGGCCGCGAGTCCGAGGGCGGAGAGGAGAACGAGACGGGCGGGGGAGCGCTGCATGGTCATCTCCTGACCGGAGAAGCTTGCCACGTTGAGACTCTCCCTGCACTGCCGCCGGCCATCTTCATTGCCGGCATCCCTTTGTGGACGCGCTCGCGCCGCGGCGCGGGAGGCCCAACTCGCCGCACCGGCCTCGCGCCGCGATCGGAAGGGTTGAAACCGCCGCCGGCTGTCGCCGTAGATAGCCATACGATGAAGGAAGACAAGATCTCCTGCAGGACAGCAGCGAGATGAAACGCGCTCTCGCTCCCTGGGTGGGACTCACGCTTGTGGTGATGATAGGTCTGGGAGTCGCCCGCAATGTTCGCGTGCAGCGCCACTGGGCGGCGGCAGATCTCGCAGCGATTCAACGCCTGGATCAGGACGTTCGCCTTGCCGCCGTCATGGACGAACTGCGTCTTGCGGCGGACGAAGGTGCGCTGGCTTTTGTCAATGTCGACGTTGTCGACTCAGCAGCGGGCGCGGTCCTCCGCGGGCAGACCGTGATCGTGCGCGGCGACCGCATCTACTGGGTAGGGCCTCGAGGTCAAGCCCCCGATCTCGCCGGCGTGACCGTGATCGATGGCGCTGGCCGCTACCTCTCGCCCGGTTTGACCGACATGCATGTCCATACCGAGCAGATGGGGCAGCACCTGCTGCGCCTCGCCGCTGGCGTCACCACCGTGCGCGACATGGACGGCTTTCCTTGGCTGCTGCGCACGCGCGACGCCATCGAAGGTGGCGCCATGATCGGCGCGACAAGCTACGTCGCCGGCACGATCATCGCCGACCAGTCCTTGTCTGGCTATGCGGTGGTCGTTGGAACGCCAGAGGAAGCACGGCAGGTCGTGCGCAATCAGGCCGAGTGCGGGTACTCCTTCATCAAGATTCACAATTCCCTGTCGCAGCCCCTCTTCGACGCCGTCGCTGATGAGGCTCGGCGATGGAAACTCGATCTGGTGGGGCACGTGCCACACGAAATCAGCTTGCTACACGCGGTTCAGTCGGGCCATATGCGCACGCTGGAGCATCTCAAGGGCTTCTTGATGGATCGGACCCTCTTGCCAAGTGATGAGCCCTATGCGCCGGCGCTCGAAGGCGCCGAAGTCTGGCTGACGCCGAGCCTGTATACGAACATCGATCGGGCCCATGGCGAGGAGGCGCGCCGACTTGCAGCCGATCCGCGGCAGCGCTACAACCCGCGCGCGCGGCGCGAGGACTGGCTTGCCAACCTGCCCGCGGAAGGATCGACGGATGCGACATTGCACGATCGCAAGATCGAGACCGCGCGCATCGTCATGGCCCGTCTCCTGCCGCTGCATCCGCGGTGGCTTCTGGGCACGGACGCAGCCGGCTATTCGTTCAATGTCGCCGGTTTCGCCGCGATCGACGAGATGCTGATGTTGCGCGCGCACGGCCTGTCGGACGCGGAGATCGTGCGCGCCGCCACCAGCGAGCCGGCCGTGGCGATTCGGCGTGAGGAGGAATTCGGCCGCATCGCACCAGGCCAACGCGCCGATCTCGTCCTGCTCAGCGCCAATCCACTCGCGGACGTCGGCGCCTATCAGGCCAATCTCGGCGTGATGGCGCGCGGGCGCTGGTACGACCGCGCCGGCCTGGATGCGGCTCTGGATGGCGTGGCGCGCATCTACGACGAGCCGTTACTGCAGTCCATCGAGCCCATGGCCGCGGAGGCGCTGGTGAACCGCGCCCAGGTGTGCGCGCGCTCCGGTCACGTTCTCGAGGACATGGCGCTCGACGCTGCGGCCGATGCGCTGGCGCGGCATGGCGCGGCGGATGGGGCGCGAACGCTGCGCGGTCTCCTTTCCGCGCCGGCGTCGGGTGTTTGCGCGGTAGAGACGCCGGGTTAGCCTGCAAATGGCACCGCTGACGTAGAAAAGAGCTGCGTCCGGTGGTGGAAGAGCCTTGGTCCAGGAGGCTTCTCAGCCAGCGTGGAGGGCAGCTCTTGACGACGGACTGTCGACCGGAGCAGGTGCAGATTCAAGAGCGTGGTGAAGGTCGTCGCCGCGAGGTTCGAGTGGACTTCAGCCCGCGCCTCCGCGCTGCAAGAACCGGCGACGGTGACGACAGGGCGCACCGGGGGGGCCGGCGCATGAGTCCAGGCTACTCCGACCCGACCACCGGCAACTCGACGAAGCTGGCGGTGTCGCCGCTGTGAAACACGCGGTGGGTGGCGGCGCGGTAGTCGGCGGGCTGGGCGAAGAAGATGTTGTCGACGAAGGTCTGCGGATTGCGGTCGTAGAGCGGGAACCAGGTGGACTGAATCTGCACCAGGATGCGG
>JANNGS010000057.1:0-126292 GCA_031403995.1 Thermoanaerobaculia bacterium | reverse complement strand
TCCGCCGTTCAGGGCGAGCGTCGAGGTCAGGCTCGAGTACGCAGCCGAATCGATCGGGAGGTTCGTGTCGTCTCCCACCAGCGGGCCGCAGGCAGACGTGTCGAGCTCGCCATCGACGCCGCCCTCGACCAGGAGGAAGCTCGCGCTGCTGTCGCCGCCGACGACCTCTTCGTCGAAAGTCACCAGGAGCTCGGTGATCGCCACGTTGGTCGGCTCGAGCTCGGTCAGTTCTCCGTCGCCGGTGTCGGCGACCGTGCCGACCAGCGCCACCGTCGGCGGGGTCAGGTCGACGCGGAAGCTGCGGCTGAAGTCGTCACCACCGCTGCCGTTGCCGTCTCCGTCGAGCGTGTTGCCGGCCACATCTTCCAGAGAAGCGCACACAAGGAAGAGATAGGTGCCGTCGGCGAGCCCGGTCGGGCCGTTCACTGCCAGGGTGCTCGTCTGTCCGGCGTAACTGATCGAGTCGATGCTGACGTTCTGGTCGTCGCCCTGCAGCGGGCCGCAGACCGCCGTATCGACCGTACCGTCGCTGCCACCGAAGATCAGGAGGTAGTTGCTCACGCCCTGCGCCAGCGTCGCATCCATCGCTTCGTCGAAGCTCACCAGCAGCTGGGTGATCTCGACGTTGACGACTTCACCTTCACCGATCGCTCCGCCGCTCGTCGCAACGGAGTCGACCGTCGTCACGTGAGGAGCCGAGAGGTCAATGACGTAAGGGCCGCCGGTCGTCACCGCACCCCAGTTGCCGGCGAGGTCCACGGCGCAGACGTGGAAGTACCAGGTTCCCGCGGCGAGCGGCGGCGAGCTCGTCGCGCGCTCGTCGTCGTCGCTGTCCATCGTGCCGTCGCAGTCGTCGTCGACGCCGTTGAAGAAGTAGCTGTAGCCGTCGATGCCGGAAAGCGCATCGGTGGCCGCGCCCCAGGCGACGTCGATCGTCGGGTTGTTGGTCGGACCGCCGTCGTGCGAGCCGCTGGTGATTGCGCCGGGCGCACCGGGCGCCGTCGTGTCGATCCACAACGGACCGAAGTGCACGGTGTCGCCGCAGTTGCCGGCGGCGTCTCTGGCACGGACATGGATCGACCAGTGGTCTCCGTCCGGCGAACTGCTGCCAGTAAAGGTAGAGCCGGCTTGCGTCGTCGTGCAGGTCGGTTCGGTGGCGCTCGCCTGGTCGTAGACCACCGCGTAGCCGGCGACGCCGTTCGCGTCCGTGGCACCACTGAAGACGAAGTCGACGCTGCTGTCGTTCGACCAGGTCGAAGGGCTGTGGCTGGGCGAGCTGACCACCAGGGCCTCCGGCGGAAGCCGGTCGACGATCCACGCCCCGCTGTGGGCCGGCGTGCCGACGGTGCCGGCAAAGTCGACCGCGCAGACGTGAACGTACCAGCTGCCGTCGGCGAGGGCCCCGCTCGTCGCCGACAGGCTCGCCGTCGAGCTGCCGAGGCAGCTGCCGGTCGGATTGCCGTCGAAGGCGTAGCTGTAGCCCGCCACGCCAGCGAAGGTGTCGCTCGCGGCGCCCCAGGCGACGTCGATCGTGTCGTCGGAGACCGGGGTCCCGGTCGGATCGTGGCTCGAGCTCGAGATCGCTCCCGGCGCGGTCGGCGCCGAGGTGTCGATTCCCCAGAAGCCGTTCTCCGCCACGCCCGAGGCGCAGTTGCCGGCACGATCGACCAGGCGGACGTGGACATGCTTGGCGCCTTCGCCGAGCGTCGCGGCGGTGGCACCGGTTCCCGCCGAGTCAGGCACTTCGATCGTGCAGTCGACCGCCGTCGACGGGTTGCCGTCGATCACTACCGAGTAGCCCGCGAGGCCGGACCGATCGTCCGCGCCGCCGCTCCACTCCGCCGCGAAGCCGGTCAGCGAGGACCAGGCGCCGAGAACGTGCGTCGAGGAGCTGATCGTCGTCGGATTCGTCGGCCGCACGGTATCGACGACGAAGTTGCGGGCGAAGTCGTCGTTGCTGTCGCCGTCGTCATCATCGTCGAGGGCGTTGCCGGCGAGGTCGGTGACGGTTCCGCAGACCAGCAGCCGGTAATTGCCGTCCGCCAGCGCCACTCCGCCGTTCAGGGCGAGCGTCGAGGTCAAGCTCAGACTCGAGTAGACCGCCGAGTCGAGGACCACGCTCGCGTCATCCCCGGCCAGCGGGCCACAGGCCGTCGTGTCCAAGGTTCCGTCCACCCCGCCTTCGAGCAGGAGGAAGCTCGCGGTGCTGTCGCCGCCGAGCACCTCTTCACTGAAGGTCACCAGCAGCTCGGTGATCGCGACGTTGGTCGGCTCGTCTTCGCTCAGCACGCCGTCGCCGGTATCGGCTACCGTCTGCACGACGGTCACCGTTGGCCGCGCGAGGTCGACGCGGAAGCTGCGGCTGAAGTCGTCGCCGCCGCTGCCGTTGCCGTCACCGTCGAGCGTGTTGCCAGCCACATCTTCCAAAGAAGCGCATACAAGGAAGAGATAGCTGCCGTCGGCAAGCACGGTCGGCCCGTTCACCTCCAAGGTGCTCGTCTGTCCGGCGTAACTGATCGAGTCGATGCTGACGCTCTGGTCGTCGCCCTGAAGCGGACCGCAGATCGTCGTATCGACCGTACCGTCGCTGCCGCCGAAGATCAGCATGTAGTTGCCCAGACTCTCGGCCAGCGTGGCATCCATCGCTTCGTCGAAGCTCACCAGCATCTGGGTGATCTCGACGTTGACGACTTCACCTTCACCGATCGCTCCGCCGCTCGTCGCAACGGAGTCGACCGTCGTCACGTGAGGAGCCGAGAGGTCAATGACGTAAGGGCCGCCGGTCGTCACCGCACCCCAGTTGCCCGCGAGGTCGACCGCGCAGGCGTGGAAGTACGAGGATCCCGCGGCGAGCGGCGGCGAGCTCGCCGTGCGCTCGTCGTCGTCGCTGTCCATCGTGAGGTCGCAGTCCTGGTCGACGCCGTTGAAGAAGAAGCTGTAGCCGTCGATGCCGGAGAGTGCGTCGGTCGCCGCGGCCCAGGCGACGTCGATCGTCGTGTCGTTGGTTGGACCGCCGTCGTGGGAGCTGCTGCTCACAGCGCCGGGCGCGCCCGGCGCGGCGGTGTCGATCCAGAAAGGGCCGAGGTGAACGGTGGCTCCGCAGTTGCCGGCGACGTCCCTGGCACGGACGTGGATCCGCCAGAGGTCGCCGTCAGGCGAACTGATGCCAGTAAAGGTAGTGCCGGCTTGCGTCGTCGTGCAGGTCGGTTCGGTCGCGTTCGCCTGATCGTAGACCACCGCGTAGCCGGCGACGCCGTTGGCGTCCGTGGCGCTGCTGAAGACGAAGTCGACGCTGCTGTCGTTCGACCAGGTCGAGAGGCTGTGGCTGGAGGAGCTCACCACCAGGCCGGTCGGACCGGCGGTGTCGACGACGTACGGTCCGCCGTGGACCGCCACGCCGCTGTTGCCGGCGTAGTCGACCGCACAGACGTGCACATAGTGGCTGCCGTCGGTGAGCGCGCCGCTCGTCGCTGAGAGGCTTGCCGTCGAGCTGCCCGCGCAGCTGCCGATCGGATTGCCGTCGAAGGCGTAGGCGTAGCTCGCAACTCCGGAGAGCCCGTCGCTCGCCGCGCCCCAGGCGACGTCGATCGTGGTGTCGGAAACCGGAGTACCTGTCGGATCGTGGCTCGAGCTCGAGATCGCGCCGGGCAACCCCGGCGAAGCCGTATCGATCCAGAACGGCCCCGCGTGCACCGTCGTTGTGCAGTTCCCGGCGTAGTCGCAGGTCGAGAGGTGGAAGTAGTGATCGTCCCCGTCGCCGAGCGCCGCTGAGGTCGTGGAGTGCGGGTCGGCAGTGTGGATTACGTCGACGACGGTGTCCGGAGTCGAGACTGGCGTCGTGTTCCATTCGAACGAATAGCCGGCGAGACCGGAGCCGTCGACTTCGTCTGTCGCACCGGACCAGGTCACTTCGACCGTGTTGTCGGCCGACCAGGCTCCTGCGACCGGCGAGGTCGCGTCGATTGCAGGGTCGGTGGGAAGGGTGCTGTCGAGTGGAGCCGAGGACGAGGTGTAGAGATCGGTCGCGGCGCCGTTCGGATCGGTCACGCCGGTGACGAGGTCGGTCGCCACGGTCTCCATCAGCACCAGGTCCCCGGCCGGAGTGAGAGCCATGGGCAGGGTTTCGCCGTTGCCGGTGGTCGTCGGAGAGGCTCCGGCGTGGGAGACGAGCTTGGTCAGGCCGGTGACGCGGTCGTGCAGGAAGACATCCTGGCTGGCCGGCCCGTTGCCGTCGGTCATGCCGGCCACCAGGTCGGTCGCCAGGCTCTTGTAAAGCGCGAAGCGGCCGTCGCTCGACAGCGCCGAAGCGATCGACTCGTTGTTCGCCGTCGAGCCGGGGGTGCCGGCCTGGGGGCTCAGGAGGACGGTCGTCCCGGCGACGCGGTCGCGCAGGAAGACGTCGAACGCGCCGACTCCATTGACGTCAGTCATCCCGGAGACGAGATCGCTCGCCGCGCTCGTGAAGAGCACATAGCGGCCGTTCGGCGAGATCGCCTGCGGATAGGAGGACGAGTTGCCCGTAGTTGTGGCCCCGGCCGGCATGCTCGAGACCAGCTCGGTCGTTCCGCTGACGCGGTCGTGCACGAAAGCGTCGGGATAGGCGCCGTTGGCGTTGATGTAACCGGCCACCAGGTCGGTCGCGCTGCTGACGAAGAGGAAGGAGGCGCCGTCGGCGCTCAGGGCCTGCGGACTCGCAGGAAGGTTGCCCGCCACGCCGGGGCTACCGGCGACATGGGAGACGAGGACTACCGTTCCGCTGGCGCGCTCCCACGAGAAGACGTCGTAGCCGCCGTTGGTATCGCTCCCGCCGCTGATCAGGTTCGTCGCCTGGGAGTAGAAACCCACGTACTCGCCGTCGGCGCTCATGGCGTAGGGGACCGAATAGCTCGCCGCAGCCGCGGTCGGCGCACCGGGGAGATGGGAGACGTAGGCTAGTAGCCCCGTCGACCGATCCCACAGCAGGGCGTCGGTAGTGGTCGAGACGTCCGTCGCACCCGCCACGAGATTCGTCGCGTTGGAGTAGATCGCCACCCGCTGGCCATTGGCGCTGATTGCCCCGTTGGCGGTGTAGGAGATCTCGTCCCCGGCCGTGGTGAGCAGACCGGCCTGGTGCGAGATCAGGGTGACGGTGCCGGTGGCGCGCTCCCAGAGGAAGGCGTCCATGACGGCATTGGTGTCCACACCGGGGTTGATCATGTCGGGCGCGGTGGAATGGAAGGCGACGAAGGCGCCGTCGGAGCTGATCCCGGTCGCCGTCGCCTCCCCCGTCGCCGCAGTCTCAGGAATACCGGGCAGATGCGAGATCAGGGTGACGATGTTCGTGACCCGGTCCCAGAGGAAGGCATCCTGGACGCCGTTCGAGTCGCTGCCGCCGACAACCAGATCGGTCGCGATCGACGAGAACGCCACGTAGCGGCCGTCATCGGAGAAGTACCTACCGATCGACGCACCATCGCCCGTGACGGCGGTCGAGGCCGATTGGTGCGAGACCAGAGTCGAGGCGTACGCGAGGTCTTCGCCGATGAAGTAGGGCCCGCCGTGAACGACGCTCGAGCTCCCGGCGAGATCGGTCGCACAGACGTGCGCGTACCAGATGCCGTCAGCGAGACTCGCACTTGCAGCGCTCGTCGCCGCCGTCGAGCCGCCTCCAGTGCACGGACCAGACGGAATCGAATCGAACGCGAAGAGATAGTCCCCAAGCCCTGAGAGCGCATCCGAAGCAGCTCCCCAACTGACATCGATCGTCGCCTCCGTATGCGGCAATCCATCGCCATGCGAGCTGCTCGTAACCGCCCCCGGAGAAGTCGGCGGCGTGGCATCGATCCAGAACGGCCCCGCATGCACTGTCGAAGTGCAGTTCCCGGAGTTGTCGCAGGTCGAAAGATGAAAGTAGTGGGAGCTCCCGTCCGCCAGCGCCGGCGAAGTCGTCGCATGCGGATCCGTCGTGTGATTCACATCCACCGAAGCATTCGGCGTCGAAACCGGCGTCGTGTTCCACTCGACCGAATACCCGTCGACCCCCGACCCGTCGACCTCGTCCGCTGCGCCGGACCAACTCACCCCTACCGTGTTGTCATTCGCCCAGACCGACTCCAGTGGCGAAGTCGACCCGATTGCAGGATCGGAGGGCGACGTCGTGTCGGCCAGATTCATGCCGGCGTCGATCGAGGTTTCGTCTTCTCCCAGCGACAGATTGAAGGTGTGGCTTCGCCCCGTCGCGACGTTCGCATCGCTGTCGAGGGCATCCGATGTCTGGTTGGCGGGCGAAAATTCGTAGAGTGCTGGCAGCACGAACTCGACGAAGTAGTCCCCTGATGCCAGGTTCGCGAATCCGTAGCTGCCGGCGGCGTTCGTCGTCGTGCTGGTGACCAACGCTCCGCCCGAAGTGAGGAGCCGCACCGTCACACTTCCCAGTCCCGACTCCAAGGCATCCTGTAAGCCGTCCTCGTCCGCGTCGTTCCAGACGTAGTTTCCGACTGTCGCCAGCGCATCTGGAATCAGGCCGGCGTCGCGGGTCGTGTCGCTCGCCCCTCCGGCAAGGGTGAAGAGCGCAGTCTGGCCATCGATGACCGAGGCATCGCTATCTGCGGCGTCGTTGCCACCCTGATCCTGCGGCGAGTAGACGAAACCGGATGGCAGCGCGAACGTCAGTCGGTAGTCGCCCGGGAGAATGCTGGCGAACGTGAAGGCACCGGAGGCGTCGGTCGCCATCTGACTGACCAGTGCCCCCGCAGCGTTGCGCAAGGAAACCGTGACGGTCGCGACGCCGCCCTCGCCCGCATCCTGGATGCCGTCGCCGTCGAGGTCCAACCAGACTCTGTCGCCGACCGAGGCAGGATCCGCCGGGAGGAGGCCGGCGTCGCGCGAGGTGTCCGATGCCGCGCTGAGGAAGAAGGTCGACGTTCGACCGGTAGACGGGTCGACATCGCTGTCGGTTGTGTCACTCCCCTGATCCTTGAGTGTGAACGCGAAGCCAGCGGGGAGGACGAACTCGAGACTGTAAGTTTGCTGCATCAAGCCGCCGAAGGCGTAGGCACCTCCACCGGCAGTCGTCGTCTGGGCGACCGTCTGCCCATCTGGATCCAATAGGCGCACGTCCACGCCATCCAGGCCGGTCTCGCCAGCGTCCTGCTGTCCGTCGGCGTCGAGATCCTGCCAGGCACGATCGCCCACCGAACGCAGCGTCCCGCCGACGACGCCCACACCGATGTTCGTCCGCAAGCCACCCGGAGCGAGGGTGAAGAGCGGCACGCTGCCGCCGCTGTCGACATCGCTGTCGATCGCATCGTCGCCACCCTGGTCGGCGGGCGAATAGCCCGCGAAGCCCGACTGAAGAGCGCGGACCCGGTAGCGCCTGCCGGTGTTCGACGCCATGACATACGGAAAGGCGAACGTCCCATCGCTCTTCGAGTAGGTGTAGGAATAGCCGTAGCATTCCCAGAAGTTGAGCTCCATCATCATTCCGGCGACCGCCGGTTCCCCGACATCGCGAATCCCGTCGGCGTCGAGGTCCTGCCACACTTGACCGCCGATTGCAGCCGGTTGGGTCGTGACACCGAGATCCCACTGCAAGTTGAGGCCGACTCCTGCACTGAAAACCGCAGTCGAAGGCGGCGAGCCGCTGAAATCATTGTCCACCGCATCATCGCCACCCGCGTCCACCGGCGACGAGGCGAGTCCCATGCAGTTGAGCCCGTAGGCCCTCAAACGATGGAATCCGGGCGAAGTGCCGGAGAATCCGTAAATGCCGATTGGATTCGTGAAGGCGGCCCCGAGGTAGCCGCCGTTCGAGGATTCGAGTTGGAAGTACGGACTGGTCATGCCCGGTTCTCCGGGATCCTGCACTCCGTCCGCATCCGAGTCGAACCAGACGCGATCGCCGATGCGCACCGTCCCGATCGTATTCGGGATGAACCCGGCGTCCACGCCGCTCCGGGCGCCTCCGGCCGGGGCGTCGAAATAGCTTGTGTACCCTGCCGTATCGGCG
Source organism: Thermoanaerobaculia bacterium (assembly GCA_031403995.1). Lineage (GTDB taxonomy): Bacteria > Acidobacteriota > Thermoanaerobaculia > Multivoradales > JAGPDF01 > JAGPDF01. Next base: position 118,305 of record JANNGS010000057.1, on the reverse strand, counting down.
TCGCTGTCGAGCGCGTCGTCGCCGCCCTGGTCCTGTTGGGTGTAGTAGTAGCCGGTGGGAAGCGAAAAGCGCACGCGGTAGTCCGACGTCGTCGTGAGGTACGGGGGCATCGAAGGGAACGCGTAGTTGCCACCGGAGTCCGAGGCCACCGTGGCGACAGTTCCCCAGCATGGGGACTCTAGCTGAACCGTCGCGCCGGCAATGCCGGGCTCGCCGGCGCCCCGCAGGCCGTCCCCGTCCGAATCGAAGAAGACCCTCCCGGTGAGAGAGGCCGGCGCCTGTTGGATTCCCAGGTCGATCGTGGTGTCCGATCCGACATAGACCTCGAACAGGGCGGTGACGCCGTTGGCATCCGAATCGCTGTCGCCAGCGTCGTCGCCGCCCTGATCGAGCGGCGACATCGTCACCCCAAGACAGGACCGTGGATGGAACTGGACGCGGTACTTCCCAGGCGGAACCGAGAAGCCGTACGCTCCCGTTCCGCCGGTGCTGGAGTCTCCCGAGTAAGAATTTGCATTGCTGCCGTAAAGCCGGAGCGGAATCGCGCCGTATCCCGTCTCTCCAGCGTCCTGAATACCGTCGCCATCGGCATCGTGCCAGACCCGGTTCCCGATCGTGACCGGGCCGGCCGCGTTGGAGATGAGCCCAGCGTCGACTCCGCTGGCGGTCGTGCCAGCGAGCGCCGTGAAGTCCACCGAGTAGCCGTTGGCGTCGACATCGCTGTCGGTCGTATCGTCGCCGCCTTGGTCCTGACGGGTGAAATACCGCGACCCCGGGAGATTGACTCTCAGGCGAAATCGCCTCGTCGCCGAGGTCGCCGGCAGGAAGTTGGGGAAAGTGAAGTCGCCGCTCGCCGCAGTCGGTGCCTGGAAAAAGGTACCGACACAGCTTTCGGAGTAAAGGTTCACCGTCACTCCTGCAACGCCGGCCTCTCCGCCCTCCCGCAGACCGTCGAAGTCGCTTTCAAACCAGACCTTGCCGGTGACGGTCACCGGCTGGGTCGTGACTCCGATATCGAAAGTCAAGTCATCGCTTCCAGAGTATGAGAAGTTCGCAGTCCGAAAGGTCGCCGGGACGAAATCGCTGTCAAGGCTGTCGTTGCCACCCTGATCCTGCGGCGAGAGCGTCAGGCCCAGGCACGATCCCCCATTGAGCTCGAGATAGTAGTTACCGGCGCCGACCCCGGTCATCAAGTAAGCCCCGTTGGCATCCGTATTGGCCTGCGAGACGTAATTCCCGGTGGTCGTCCGAAGGACCACCACGGCTCCAAAGTAGCCAGGCTCTCCGGCATCCTGAACGCCGTCGGCATCGATGTCGTACCAGACCCTGTCCCCGACTCTGCCGCTCTGTGCCTGCGCTGCAGGAGTCGACAGGACGAGGGCGAGGAGGCACAACTCGAGCAGACGATTGAATGCGCGGCAAGGGCTCATCCTGGACTCCTCCGGTGACGGAAAGAAAACAATGGAACGAGATTGAGCATAGGCAGCTCGACTCGCTTTGCGCGTCCCTCGAACGGGTGAGGGTCCGGCTGGCCGCTTCTCCTACTCCCACCGCACCCCCGCGGCGCCGGTGAGGAGGAGGCGGACGAGGTCGGCCTGGCGGGTGGTGCCGACTTTGGCGAAGATGTGTTTCAAGTGGGTGCGGACGGTTTCGCGTTTGAGGCCGAGGCGGATCGCGGCTTCGTCGATGCCGCTGCCGCGGAGGACTTCGCCGGCGACTCTTGCTTCGGCGGCGGTGAGGCCGTAGAGGCGCAGGAGGACGCTCGCCGGGGTCTCCGATGCGTGGTCGGCGTCGGAGAGGAAGAGCGCTATTGCGGCGCCGCCTTCAGCGAGGTCGAGGCCGTCGAGCGAGACGGCGAGGATTTCGAGCGGCGGCTTGTCGCCGGCGCGCGGCGCGCGCAGGAGCTCCGAGGCCAGGCGCCGGGGCTCGGCCGCGGTCTCGTGCTCGCGCTCGCGCAAAGCTCGCAGGCGCTTTTCGAGCTCCGGGTTCACGAACTCGAGCCGGTCGGCGACGAGCGTCACGCCGCAATCCGTGCCCAGGCGCCTCCGCGCCGCCGGATTCAGATGCGCCACGCGGCCCTCGCCGTCGAGGATCACCACCCCCATCGCCATCCGGTCGAGCGCCGCCGAGGCGAGGTGGCCGCGCGCTTCGGCGCGAGCGAGCGCCCGGGCGAGTACCCGCGAGCGCACGATGTGCCGGCCGAGCATGCGCACGAAATCACGTTCTTCGGGAGCGAATGGGGCGCGCTCGAAGACCAACCGCAGCGCTTCGTCGCCACCGAGCTCGATCGCGGCATCGCCCGGCGGATCGCCGGCCCACTCCGACCCGGCCGAGCTACCGGGGCCGGCAGCGGATGCCGAGCCCGGCCGCTGGGCGCCCGGTGCCACGGCGAGATCGCTCGCCGCGACGATCCGCGAGCGGCCCGATTCCGTCGCGACCAGCCAGCAGCGCGTCGCTCCCAGCGCGGCGGCGAGGACCCGCGTCACGTCGTGCCAGCCGCGCGCCTCGAGACCGGCGGCGTAGATCCAATCGGCGAGCTCGAGCGAACGCGGCACCGACGCCGCGATCGCCGTCGCCGCGGAACCTTCCATGGCATCGACCGTGAGCAACGCTGCCCGACCGTCCGCGCCTTTGTCGTCCGAACGCCTCGTTAGATAGATTCTCGGCATGGCTGCTGAGGCAGTCAGCACAGCTCGGGCCAACTTGAAAGGAAAAGCTAAAAGACTGCAGTAAATGGGTTTAGGCTTCGATGTGCAGCGCTGGAGGGGCTCTTGCGGCGTGCGCGCCACACACACTTGTGCGAGCGGCACAAAAGGGGCCGTGGCGGGAACGACACCCACTCTGGCCTCCACGAGTCGGTCTGAAATTTCGCATCCCAGCCGAAGGCGCTCAGCTTCCCGCGGCCGGGCCTGGCGTAGACTTACGGCATGGAATCGACTGCGGTGGCGCTGGCCGGGGCGACCGCTTTCGCCCGCGCCATGCGACCCGAACTGCCTGTCCTCGAAGACGGACTGCTCGCCCTGCGCAGGCTCCTGGCGCAGGCACAGGTGCCTTACGCGCTCGTGGGCGGCGTCGCGGTGATCCACCATGGCTACGTCCGGGCGACGAGGGATCTCGATCTGCTGCTCGAGCGTGAGGACCTCGCTCGTCTCACGCCGCATCTCTCCGGACACGGCTTCGAACGCAGCGCCGAGAACCGGCTGCGCCATGTCGCGAGTGGCGTCGACGTCGATCTCCTCTTCGCCGGCGACCCCCGCCCGCGACCGGGTGCGCCGCCCTACCCGAAGCCGCGCGATCTCGCGCGCAGCCCGCGCGAAAACGACGTCGTCGGCCTCCCCGGCCTCGTCGACCTGAAGCTCGTCGCCGGCCGGCACCAGGATCTCGCCGACGTCGTCGCGCTCTTGCAGCCGCTGGATGAAGCCGGGTATCTCGAGCTCGAGGCCGCTTTGCGACCCGAGTTGCGGGGGCAGCTCTACCGGCTGCGCCGCGACGCTCTCGACGAGCTCGGGCTCGACCCTCGCGCGCGCTGAATCCCTCGCTCCCTCCGCACCTCTGTGCGCCCGCGATAGAATCCAGGCGTGAGCGCGAACCAGGCTGACGAGGCAGGCAAGCGTCTCCTCGCCAGCCTCGACATGTGGGAGTTCGGCGTCGAGCTGACGGAATTGCGCCTTCGCCGTGAGCATCCCGAGGCCTCCGACCCCGAAATTCGGGCGATGGTTCGCGCCTGGCTGCGCGGGCGCCCCGCGGACGGCGTCGGGCGCGTCGTCACCTGGCCGCGCTCTTGACCTACCTCCACCGACTGGCCACTGTCCGCCTCCTCCCGCCCGAAGCCGACAGCTCGGCAGCGACGATCGATCTGCTCTTTGCGACTGCAGGCATTGAACCGGAAGTCGTCGCGGAGGCGACCCCGACGACGTTGCCGGGCGGCGTTCACGCCCCCGTCGCGCGGATCGGACACCTCATCGCGCTCAAGCTGCTGGCGAGCGATGAGGCACGGCGACCGCAGGACCAGGTCGATATCGTCAATCTCGTGCGCGCCGCCGAACAACCCGAAATCGACCGGGCGCGTCACGCCGTGCGGCTGATCGTCGAGCGCGGCTTCCACCGCGGTCGAGATCTCGAGGGCGACCTCGACGCGTGGATTCGCCGCCGGACGCCGGCGTCCTGAAGGCCCGCCCACTCCGCGGCCGCTGGGCACTTCGCCTACGGGGTATAACCCACGCTCGAGCTCCATACGGAGACGTTGCCGCTCTCGAAGCCGTCGGCAAAGACATTCAGGGTCGGCCAAACCGAGCAGTGCAGGAACAGGTCGGCGATGCCGTTGGCGTCGAGCGGCACGAGCACGGACTCCGAGGCGAAGGCGACGCAGGCTCCGTTGGGTGAGATTGCCGCCGAGTAGCTGTCGCGATCCCAGAAGCCCTGGTTGCCGCCGGAGTCGACCGAGGCGCGGATGGTCACTCCGGTCGTACGGTCGTGGACGAACACATCGTTCGTGTCCCACCAGTCGCCGGGCACGAGGTTCGCCGCGCGGCTCTCGAAGGCGACGTAGCGGCCGTCGGCGGTGATCGAGGGGGCGAAGCTCTCCCAGGCGCCCTGGTTGCCTAGACTGTCGACCGAGACCCGGGTGGTCGCGCCGGTCGTCCGGTCGTGAACGAAGATGTCCGAAGCGCCGTTGGTGTCTGCGGCCACGAGGTTCGTGGCCCAAGAGTCGAACGCCACATACCGCCCGTCGGCCGAGATCGTCGGCGCGGTTTCGACCCCGCTGAAGAAGTCGGCCTCGTTGCCGGCGCTGTCGACGGAGACCCGGGTCGTCGCACCCGTTGTCCGGTCGTGCACGAAGACATCCCGGAACCAGGTCGTGTCGCCGATCACCAGGTTCGTCGCCCAGGAGTAAAAGGCGACGAATCGGCCGCCGCCCGAGATCGCCGGATGCTCGCTGATCCAATCTCCTTCGACGCCCAGGCTGTCGACCGAGACCCGGGTCGTGGTTCCCGCCGTGCGGTCGCGGACGAAGACGTCCGAGGCACCGTTGAGGTCCCCGGCCACGAGCTCGGACCACGACGAGAAGGCCACGAGCTGCCCGTCGGCCGAAATCGAGGGGCGGTGACTGCCCCAGGTGCCCGGGTTGCCGGCGCTGTCGACGGAAACGCGCGTGGTCTGGCCGGTGGCCCGGTCGCGGACGAAGACGTCCGAGAGCCCGTTGGTGTCGTCCGCCACCAGATTCGTCGCCATCGATTCGAATGCGACGTAGCGCCCGTTGGCGGAGATCGACGGGTACGCGCTGCGGCCGTCGCCCTCATTGCCGAGGCTGTCGACGGAGACCCGCTGGGTGGTGCCGAGAAGGCTGTCGCGGACGAAGATGTCCCCGACGAGGTTGCTGTCGCCCGTCACCAAGTTGGTGGCCATCGACTCGAAGGCGACGTAGCGCCCGTCCAGGCTCACCGCCCGCGGGCCGTTCGGCACGCTGCTGCCGTCGCCGAGGAGAAGCGCGCCGGGCGGTGGCGGCGCGGCGACGTCCGGGGTGCGCTCGGTCGTGCCGGTCGTGCGGTCGTGAACGAAGATGTCCGACGCATTGATCGCGTTGCGGAAGCCGAGATGGCCGCCATCGAGCAGGCTGCCGTTGGTGTCGCCGGGGACGAGATCGGGGGCCAACGATTGGAATGCTACGTAGCGCCCGTCGGCCGACATCGCCACGGAGCCGGCGTGGCCGTGGCCCTGGTTGCCGGCGCTGTCGACAGAGACGCGCGTCGTGGTGGCGGTCGTCCGGTCGTGGACGAAGATGTCGTTCCAGCCGACGTCCGGGGCGACGAACGCGACGTAACGGCCGTCGGCCGAGAGGACCGGCTGGGTGGCCCAGGGATAGGGCCGCTCGTTGCCGGCGCTGTCGACCGAAACGCGGGTGGTTGCCCCGCTGGTTCGATCGTGCACGAAGATGTCCCAGAGCTCGTTGGTGTCCCCCGCCACCAGGTTGCCGGCCATCGAGGCGAAAGCGACGAAGCGGCCGTCGGCCGAGATCACCTGCCACCGACTTTCGCCGTCCGCCTGGGCGGCGATACTGTCGACGGAGACCCGGGTGGTGACATTGGTCTGGGTGTCGCGGACGAAGATGTCCGCGACACCGTTGGTGTCGCCGGCCACCAGATTGGTGGCATCGGCCCGGAAGGCGACGTAGCGGCCGTCGGCCGAGACCGCCGGAGGGCCCTCCCATGGATGGGTGTCCTCGACGTCCATCTCGGCGCCCGCGCTGTCGACGGAGACTCTTATCGTGTCGCCGGTATCGCGATCGTGGAGGAAGACGTCCCAGAAGCCGTTGGTGTCGCCGGTCACCAGGTTGGTGGCATGAGACCAGAAGGCGACCCAGCGCCCATCGGGAGTGATCGTCGGTCTAATGCACTCTCCATCTCCTTCGTTTCCGGCGCTGTCGAGCGAGGCGCGGGTCGTGGTGCCCGCGACGCGATCGCGGATGAAGACGTCCGGTGCGTTGTTGAGGTCGGCGGGCACCAGCTCCGGCGACCACGAGATGAACGCGACGTAGCGCCCGTCGTTCGAGATCGCCGGGTGATAGCCACCCTCGCTGCCCTGCACGCCAGTGCTGTCGAGCGAGACCAGGGTGGTCGTGTCGGTATCGCGGTCGAAGACGAAGACGTCCGGCGGCGAGATCAGCGTCGAGGTGTCGCCGACGACCAGATTGGGTGCCGACGACACGAAGGCGACATAGCGCCCATTGGCGGAAATCGCCGGCTCGCTGTTCCGAAGGCCCGGCTCGGTCGAGGGCGAAAGGCCGTAGCTCAGGACATCGGTGACGGCTGCGGGCGCCGGGGCCGGGCCCAGAGCCATTGTGAATGCAACGGCGGCGAGAAAGCGAACCGACGGGACGGGCGGGTACGAGTACATGAGCTCCTCCGATGACCGGCGCGTTTCGTCAGATAGATCCTGGGCAGGCCTGCGGACGCACGAAGCACGCTTCGCGCCAGGTCGCCATCGGCGAGGAAGAGTGGCAATAGAAGGACTTAACGACGAGACCTCAGCACAGGCAAAGGTCCGCGACGGTGCGTGGGGCACACGCGCGTGCGCACAGTACACGCAGGTAGATTCGTTCAGCCGATGTGCAGCGCGACCTCGCCGCTGGCCGCGTTGGCGTCGAGCGCCAGGGCTGCGAGGCGCTCGGTCACCGCCGCAGCGTCGCGCAGACGCTTGTGGCTGTCGGGATGAAGAAGCTCGCCGAGGAGCTCCGCCACTCCCGTGCGCAGCGGGGCGCGGGTGAGCACTTCGGGGCTGGTGTCGAGGCGGGCGATGGCGAGCGCCATCTGCAGGGTCGGTTGCCCTTCGCCCCACGGCAGGTGGCCGACGAGCGCTTCGAAGAGCACCACGCCCAGCGACCAGAGGTCGCTCGCTTCGTCGATCGACTCGGAGCGCAGGATCTCGGGCGCCATGTAGGGCAGCGTGCCGACCATCGTCGCCGCCTCGGTGAGCGTGGTGCGCGCCGCGCCGCGCGCCAGGCCGAAATCGAGCAGGACGAAGCGCCCGTCCGGCAGGCACATGATGTTGCCCGAGGTGACGTCGCGGTGGATCACGCCGTGCGCATGCAGCGCCTGAAGCGCCGACGCGATCTGGGCGCCCATCTGCAACGCCCGGCGCTCGGAGAGCTTGCCGCGCGTCAGACGTTGCGCCAGCGTGTCCCCCTGGAGCAGCTCCATAGCGAGATAGAGCCGCCCGCCGTGCTCTCCCCGCTCCAGCAGGCGCACGATGTTCGGGTGCGAGATCGCGGCGACGATCTCGCCCTCCCCTTCCAGGCGCTTGCGGGCGGTCGGATCCGCGGTCTGCTCGGGGAAGAGGATCTTCACGGCCGCGGGAGATCCGTCGTGCACGTTCACGGCGCGGTAAACCTCGCCCATCCCTCCGGCGCCGATGCGCTCGATGAGCTGGTAGGCGCCGATCTTCTGCGCCGACTGGCGGACGATCTCGGCCAGTGGCAGGCGAATCTCCGGCAGCAGCAGCCAGCGCTCGCGTTCTACCCGGAGCTCGGTCGACGCATCGACCGAGGGCTCGCCGCGCGACAGGATGCGATCGGCCACCAGGCGGCCGATCGCCGCGTCGATGCGCGAGGTCGATCCCGGGGAGACGCTGAAGATCAAAGCCAAAGCGGCGCGTACCTCGTCGTCCGTCACCGCGCCTTCGTAGCCGTGGCGCGCCACTGTCGCGAAGACCAGCCGCGCCGCGAGATCGAGCTGCAGCCACTCGCCGCGGGCCTCCGAGACGTACCGCCAGCGGGTCGCCTCCTGCGCCTGCCAGGCGCCTTCTAGCGCCATCGCCGCCTGCGCAGCCAGCGCCGAGAGCTGCGCCAGGTCCGCCTCCCGCCCGTTGCGCGCGCGTTCACCGCCGACCGCCAGCAGGCCGAATGCGGTCTCGCCAGAGACCAGCGGTACGGCGAGCAGGAGGCCGGCGCGATAGAGCTCGCCCAACGGGCCCTTGGCGTTGTCCGCATCCATCATCGCCTCCGCGAGGCGCAGGGGCCGACGCCAGTCGGCGAAGAGGTGCGCGGTGCCCTCCGGGTCGAGCTCGAGCTCCGATTCGAGCCGCGCCGCGACGCGCTGGGCCGCCCGCCCCTCGCGCGCCGCGAAGATGAGCCGCGGCGAATCTCCCCAGCGCGTGACCAGCGCACGTTCGAGCTGGCGGCCGATCTCCTCCGGTTCGAGAACGCCGGCGACGCTGCGGCTGAAATCGACCATCCCTTCGAGCTCGCCGGCGCGGCGCCGCAGCTGGCCGACACGCGCCCGCTGCAGGGCGAGGCCGAGCGCCACCAGCGCGACCGCCAGCAGGCCGAAGAACCAGGGTCGTTCCCAGAAGGGCGCCGCTATGTCCACCGGAAGAGTTGCCGCGAGTCCCCAGCTCTCGCCGTCGAGGGAGGCCAGGACGTCGAATCGATGCGACCCTGCGGGTACCGCCGGATACTCGGCGTGGCGGCGAGTGCCGGCATCGATCCAGTCGCCGTCCACGCCGTCGAGGCGGTAGCGGAAGCGCAGCCGGTTCGGGGCGCGCAGGTGGATCGCCGTGAAGTCGATCTCCAGGCGGTGGTTCCCGGGGGCGAGATCAATCGGCACGTCGAAGGTGGTGCTGCGTCCGTCGACGCGAACCGCCTCGATGAGCGCCGGAGGAAGCGGCAGCGCTGCAATCGCCCGCGGATCGACGACCGCCGCACCCCTCATCGTCACGAACCAGAGCCTGCCGTCGCGGGCGCGGATTCCGGCATTGCCGTTGCCGCCTTCGAACGTCGACGACGCCAACCCGTCCTCGACGCCGAACAGGCGGTAGCGCACTTTCGGCGCGCCGCCATCAAGATAGGCGTCGAGGTCGCGGAGCGCCATGCGGGAAAGTCCGCGGGCGCAGGAGACCCAAAGATAGCCCAGGCCGTCGTCGACGATCGCCCAGGCGGTGTCGTCGAACAGTCCGTCCTCGCGGCGCAGGAGCCGGAACTCGCCCTTGCGGTAACGCACGATGCCGCCTTCGAGCGTTCCGAACCAGAGATCGCCGCGCGAGTCCTCGGTGGCGCTCATGAAGAGCTGATGGAGCGGCTCGACCGGGGTCTCGTGTTTCACCACGTCGCCATTGAGGCGAACTTCGAAGAGGCCGTTCTTGGTGGCCGCCCAGGTCGAGCCCCGCGAGTCCAGGAGGAGGCTGAAGACGATGTCGGCCTGGAACCCCTGCTCGATCCTGCGACCGTCAGCGAAGACCACGAGTGGACGGCCTGCGACCGATCCTTCCGAAGTCGCACCGATCCAGAGGCGGCCGTCCGGAGAGCGCAATAAAGAGAAGACCGGTTGCGCCAGCTGGGAGTCGTCGCGCGTCGGCGGAGTGAACCGACCCTCGCGGTACTTCGCGAGCCCCGCCCGGGTTCCGAGCCACAGCCCCCCTTCGCCATCCTCGGCCATGGCGTAGACCCAGTTGAGGTCGCGCGCGTCATCGAGGGATTGCGGGCGCTGGAACGAGGTGATCTCGCCGCCGGCGATGCGATTGAGGCCGTCGGTGGTGCCGACCCAGATCGCACCCGAAGCGTCTTCGAGCAGGGTGCGCGCCGCGTCGCTTGTCATCCCTTCAGCGCGCGACCAGGAGACCAGGGGCCCATCCGACAGGCGCATCAGCCCCTGCGTCCAACTACCGAACCAGAGGTTGCCTTCGCGATCCTCGAACATCGGCGCAAACCGGCCCGCGGCGACGCGATGTCCGGCGGGAAACAACTCCGCTTTGCCGCGCCAGAGTCGCCGGCTGCTCCCCCGGAGTCTCCCGGTGAACCAGAGGACCCCCGCGCGGTCGACGAACTGCGCGAACGGCGGATCCTCTGTCGTCTCCTGAGCGAGAGCGACGGGCCGGACTGCCTCGCCCGCGAGGCCGAAGAGTCCGTTCGATCCCGAGAACAGCGGGTCGCCCTGGGCATCGAGCAGCGAGGTCGAATACTCGTCGCCGAGGCCGGACGGGCGCCCGAAGGACAGCGGCCCGCGCAGCTCCCCCCCTTCCAGCCAGAAAACGCCGAGTGCTACCACGTTGAGCCAGGTCCGTCCGCGCCGGTCGTAGGCGACGCGGAAGATCAACTTGTCGGAGAACGCTGACGCCGCGGGGACCGGGTCGAAACGGAGCGGGGCGTCGTGCCGCCGATGGAAGAGCCCCCGGTCGGTAGCGAGCAGGATGCCGTCGGCGTCTTCGGCAAAGTTGATCGCGGTGAGGTCGGAGGGCTCGACGGCCACGAACTCGTCGCGCTCCTTCACGACGACGCCGCTGCCCGCGAAGCCGATCCAGAGCGCCCCGCGCGAGTCCACGAAGAGGCTGCGGATCTCGTTCAGTTTGAAGGCCGGCGTGTTCCAGCGATCGAAGGTCTGGAAGCGGACGCCGTCGAAGCGCGCCAGGCCCTCCGTCGTTCCGATCCAGAGATAACCGTCGGGGGTCTGCGCAACCACGGCCACCGAGAGGGAAGGAAGTCCCTCTTCGACGCCCCAGGTCTCCACCCGGTACTGGGTGAGGCGGCGGTCCGGATCGAGCGCCGCGAGCGCGCTCGCGCCGAGGAGCGAAAGTCCGAGCAGAAACCCCGGAAGAAGCGCTCCAGGCCGCCGCTTACCTCTCAAATCCGGCCCTCGGCGATCACCTTGCGCACCGTGAGGCCGGCGCGGCGGAGGATCCACTGCAGACTGTCGCGCGAGATGTTGAGCGCGCGCGCCGCCTCTTCGGCCGAACCGTGACGCAGGAGCGCGCGCCGCACAGCGGTGATGTCGACCTTCTCGTCCTGCCGAACCGCGTCGAGCTCTCCGTCCAGGCCGAGCTGACGCAGACGCAGGCGCAGCGTCGACGACGGCACCGTCGCGCCCTGGACCGCGAAGGCCTGCACGACCTCTGGATCCTCGGCGATCCTTGCCACCACCGCATGATGCTCGCTGATCTTGCGCCGCAACAGCGCGGCGAGCGCCGAGGCTGGACTCTCCTCCGGCGTGTCGGTGGCGCTCGCCTTCCGGCGCAGCGGCTCGAGCATGAGCATCGAACCTGCCAGGCGCGCCGTTCCGGCAGGCGCGAGGAGGACCGATCGGTTCACGGCGTGCTCGAGCCCGCGGAGGTTCCCGGCAACCGACCAATCGTGATCGATCAGCACAGAGTAGGACTCCTCCGCGAAACCTTCGACCTCGGGCCGCTGGAAGCGCTGGCGTGCGGCGCGCAGGAAAAGGTCGGCGAAGCCGCGAATGTCGGCCCGCCGCCGGTCGAGGGTCGACACGCGCACGGTGATCTCCGCCAGCCGCCAGTAGAGATCCTCGCGGAAGCGTCCCTGACGGATGAGCGCGTCGAGATCCTGGTTCGCAGCGGCGACGACCTGGACGTCGACCTCGCGCTCCTCCGACGAGCCGAGTGGCGAGAATCGTCCGGTCTGGATGAGCCGCAGGAGCCGCTGCTGGAGCTCGAGCGGCAGCGCGCCGATTTCGTCGAGGAAGAGCGTGCCGCCGTCGGCGAGCTCGGCCTTGCCCAGGCGTCCCTCGGCCGGCGCCGAGAAGCCGGATTTCTTCGCGAAGCCGAAGAGCTCCGCCCCGAGGCCTTCCGCCGAAGTCACCTGGCCGCAGTCGAGCACCACGAAAGGACCGCAGCCGCGCGTCGACTCGTAGTGGAACGCCCGCGCCAGGTGGGTCTTGCCCGTGCCGGTCGGCCCGAGGAGCAACACCCCGACCTTGCCGGCGCGGGCGGCGCGGCGCAGCGGCTCGAGCACTTCAGCGGTGAAACCGGGATCGCGCGATTCGTAGTGCCCCAGGCGGTAGGCCTCGGCCGCGGCACCACGCACGAGCTCGACCTCGCCGCGCGCCCGCGAGAGCTTGCGCTCGACCTGTCCGAGCTGCCGCAGGAGCGAGAGGTTGCGCTCGGCGACCGCCGCGAGGTCGCGCACCAGCTCGACGTCGGCCACCTCGAACGGCCGGTCGGGCCCCCGGCGATCGGCGTAGAGGCAACCTGCGAAGTGGCGCTCGGAGGCTACTTGGGCGGCCGCGTCAGAGGCATCCGGGCCATCCGGGCCATGAGAGCCAGCCGAGGCGACATTGCGCCAGTACCAGAGCGGCACCGCGAGAACGCTGCGCAGGTCGTGCGCGGTCGCGCTCTTCGAGCGCAGGAGTCGCGGTACCTCTTCGAGCGAGAGAGTCGCCTCGCCGGTGCTCCGCACCTGCTCGAGAACGGAGAGCGAGGCGACGAGCCGGATCGTCTCGCCGACGACCGACTCGCCGTCGTGGGTGCGCGCCGTCCATGCGCCGGCGACGGCGTCGTAGAGCGCGACCACTGCGGTATGTGCACCGAGAGCCTCGCGAGCCATCTGCGCGGTCTCCGACAGTGCCCGCCCCCAGTCGGCGCCGGTGAGGAAATCGCGCCGCAGGAGCCCGCGGAGGCTCTCCAGCTGGCGCTCCGCCAACCCGGATACTGCGGCGCTGTCCGTCGATTCGAGGCTCATCGCTGCCGAGAGTCTAGCGATCCGTCGGGCATTCGGGCTAGCCTGAGGTTCTGCGGCGGCTCGAGTGCGCCCAGCGAGAACCAGAATGTCGTCCAATTCCATTCCCTCAGCGCCGCTCCAGTCGCAGCGGACCCTCCCGGCGCCTCTCGATGCTCGTCGCCGGGCCCTGGGCTTCATCGCCCTCGCCCTCGTCGCGCTGTTGCTTCTCGCCTGGAAGAACAAGGGCGGCTTTCCTGACGCCTCCGAGATCGATCCGGCGCTGTTCGAGGAGCCGCGCCAGGAAGCCACGCAACGCGAACCGTTCGAGATGACCCATGAGGGCCACACGGTTCGGGTGCAACCGGTGGCCGAATACGAGCTCTGGGGTCTCGTGGTGAGTCACAACAACATCCAGAGCGTCGCGGACATCTACCACGACAGCTCGTCGCTCGACACCAAGGACCTCTGTGTCGTCTGGGGGAGCAACCTCCAGTCGGGGGAGCTCGGGAAAGTCTCGTTCGAGAGCGGCCCGTGGACCTGCTACTACAGGTATCCAGAGGGTGTCCGCTTCGACGGCTCCGAGATGTCGAACAGCCACCTCATCACGGACCAGGAGACACTGAGAGCCGACCTCGATGACATTCGCGTCGGCGATCAGATCCGCGTCAAGGGAGCCCTGGTCAACTATCAACTCGCCGATTGGCAAGACTTCTGGCGCAGGTCGAGCACTGCGCGGACGGATTCCGGAAACGGTGCCTGCGAAGTACTCTTCTTCGAGGAGATCGAAGTCCTCGTGCCCGGGACCCCGCTCTGGTACCTGTTGTTCCATGGGACGCTCTTCCTGCTTGCCCTGGTCCCGGTGATCTTCATCCATTCGATCTGGATCGACGCCAAGCGACTGGCCGAAGCCGCCTACCGCAAGCCAAACTTCGCAGGCGCACCACCGGACGTTTGGCCGGCGAAGGACAGGGGCAACTGAAGCTCGCGCGACCCGGTCTCCAACCGCGTCGCGTCAGCAGGCCACGGGCTTCTAGTGGTACGGCGTGTGGACCGGCAGCTGCATCTCGCGCAACAGGTTGTGCGCCTGGTCGACCTCGTCCATCACCCAGCGGATGTAGACCGAGTCGACGTGAATGGTGCGCACGGTCGCCGGATCGAAGAGGAAGTCCGAGACCACGCCCTCCCAGTTGCCGTCGAAAGCGAGGCCGACGATCTCCCCCTTGCCGTTGAGCGTCGCCGAGCCGGAGTTGCCGCCGGTGATGTCGCAGGTCGAGAGGAAGTCGACCGGAACGGTGCCCAGACCCTTGTCGACATAGGGCGACGGCACCACCTTCGCCGCCGCGACGAGGGCCGGCGGAGAGTCGAACGGCCGCTCCCCGGTCGTCTTCGCGACCACCCCGGCGAGCGAGGTCTGCGGCCCGTAGGCGACGCCGTCGCGCGGCACGTAGCCGGTGACCTTGCCGTAGGTGAAGCGCAGAGTGCCGTTGGCATCCGGATACAGGCGGCCGCCGGCGAGCTGCTCCAGCCCTTTCATGTATGCGGGACGCGTGCGCAGCGTCGCGCCTTCGAGGGCGCGATCGGCCTCGCGGCGTTCCGCCGAGAGCGGCGCCAAGGCGCGCGCCAGGTCGAGCATGCTGTCGCCGCGTTTCGCGAGATCAGCGGAGGACTGCTCGGCCGCCTCCTTGCGCGCCGCGAGGTCGGCCATCTTCGTCCCGGCGTAGAGCTTGTCGAGCAGCGCCTCGATCCGCGCCGCGTCGTCGGTATTGGCGGTAGTGCCGCCCGCTCCCATCGCCGCGAGCTCGGCGTCGAGCACGGGAATTCGCTGTCCGGCCGGCAGCGCGACCGCCTGCTGCAAGGCGTAGCGCAGCGTCGCGCGGTCGCTCTCCGGTTCGATCGAGCGCTGGGCGCGCGCGATCCCCTGGCGGAAGCGGCTGAGGTCGCGATCGCGGTAGCCGTCCTCACGATCGAGATCGGGCTTCGGCCGCTCCTCGGACATCCGCCAGATCGTCATCGCCTGGCCGAGCATCGGCGACGAACGGCCGAGCCAGGCGAGCACCGTGTCGCGCTGCTCGGTCTTGCGGCGCTCGGCGTTCAGCTTGCGGAGCGTAGCGAGCGGGGACGATCCGGCGTTGGCCGCCTTCTCCAGGCCGGCCTCACGCGCCGCGCGCTGCGCTTCGACGGCGCCGGCGCGCATCGCCAGCAGCTGACCCTCGTACTTCTTCATGCCGTTCGCCATGCCGCGAACGCGCCCGTAGTTGGCGAGCTCGACCTCCGGACCGCGCAGGTTCTCCATCTCCAGGATGGCGATCTCGTCCTTCGACCACTTCACCGACTGCGGCAGTGTGAATTCGTGCGCCGTCGCCACCTCGTCGAGCGTGCGATAGCGGTAGGTACGTCCCGGGTAACCGGCGATCCAGACGAAGTCGCCCTCCTTCACCCCTTCAGTCGCCATCTTCATGAAGTGCTGCGGGCGGTAGGGGACGTTCTCCTTCGCGAAGTCGGCGGGCTTCCCGTCCGGCCCGACGTAGGCGCGCAGGAAGCCGAAATCGCCGGTGTGGCGCGGCCACATCCAGTTGTCGATCTCGCCGCCGAAGTTGCCGATCCCTTCGCCGGAGGCGTAGGCGAGCCGCACGTCGCGGATCTCCATCTGCGTCACCTCGAGGAAGAGCGAGCCTTCGTAGAACCGCGCCACGCTGCAGCGTCGGCTCCCCGGCTTCTCGCAGGCGTCGACCAGCAGGCGGCTGCGGCGCTCGACCTGACGCGCATAGTCGGCGTCCGCGAGCTTTGCCAGCGGGTTGCCCGCGACCTCTTTCGTCACGTCACGGATGCCGGTGGTGACGTAGACGTAGGTGCCCGGCGCCGCCGGCAGCTCTTCTGAGAGCTCCGCGGCGAGAAAGCCGTCGGCGATCAGGTTGCGTTCCGGGGTCGAGTTGAACTGCAACGAGCCGTAGACGCAGTGATGGTTGGTGATGATGAGGCCCTGCGGCGAGACGAACGAGGCAGTGCAGCCGCCGAGCGAGACCACGGCGCCCATCGGGTCGCCGGTGAGGTCGGCGAGCTTTGCGGGATCGAGGGTCATCCCCGCCGCCCGGAGCTCCGGCGCGAGGTCGGGAATCTGCTGTGGCATCCACATGCCTTCGTCGGCGGGCAAGAAACCAGCGAGGAGCCACAGGCAGGCGCCTGCAACCGGGAGTCTCATTTTCATCGTTCTCTCCTTGAGGTTTGATTCCGACCGGGACGAACTTTCACCAAGGGCGCCCGCCGGGCGATCGGAGGCTCGGCGGCGAGTCGCGGTGCGAGACCCGAGTCTAGGCCGGGGCGGGCGCCGGCGGCCTCTCCCAACGGGTAGGTGGAGACCCATCGCATGCTAAATTTCGTCTGCCATGAACAACGCGGAACGTGAGACTTTAGACATCGATGTCCTCTTCGTCGGCGCCGGGCCGGCAAGCCTCGCTGGCGCCTACCACCTGGCGAAGCTGCTCGCCGACCACAACGCCCGCGCGGCCGCCGGATCGCGCGTCGAGCTCTCGATCGCCGTGCTCGAGAAGAGCAGCGAGGTCGGCGCCCACGGACTCTCCGGCGCGATCGTCGATCCACGGAGTCTGCGCGAGCTCTTCCCGGACAAGTTCTCCGCGATCCCTTTCGAGGCCGAAGTCGGCCGCGAGCACCTCTGGTGGCTGACGAAGGAAAAGGCCCTCTCCCTGCCGGAGCCGCCGCAGTTGAAGAACCACGGCAACTACGTTGCCTCGCTGGGAAAACTCGTCAAGTGGATGGCGAAAGAGGTCGAGGCGCTGGGGGTCGACATCTTCTGCGAGTTCCCCGGTCGGACGCTCCTCTACGAGGACACCGCTCAGGGCAAGGGCCGGCGTGTCGCCGGCGTGCGCACCGGCGATAAGGGGATCGGCAAGGACGGCAAGCGCAAATCCAACTTCGAGCCCGGAGTCGACATCCGCAGCCAGATGACCGTGCTCGGCGAGGGCCCGCGCGGCACGCTCGCCAAACAGCTCGACAGCCGCTACGGACTCTCCGCGGGCAAGAACCCGCAGGTCTACGCCCTCGGCATCAAGGAGGTCTGGGAGCTGCCGCAGGGACGCTTCGAACCGGGCGAGATCTGGCACACCATGGGCTGGCCGATGTGGCCCGATCATTTCGGCGGCGGCTTCATCTACGGCATGCAGGAGAACTTCCTGATCGTCGGGCTGGTCTATGGACTCGACTACGAGAACCCGCTCGACGACCCGCACCTCGAATTCCAGCGCATGAAGACGCATCCGGCGATCGCGCAGCTCCTCGCGGGCGGCACGATGTCCTACTACGGCGCCAAGGCGATCCCGGAGAGCGGCTACTGGGCGATGCCGAAGCTCGGCGGCGACGGTTTCTGCCTGATCGGCGACAGCGGCGGTTTCGTCGACGGCCAGCGCCTCAAGGGGATCCACCTCGCGGTGAAATCCGGCATGCTGGCGGCCGAGTCGATCTTTGCCGCGGCGCTCGCCGGCAAGCCGCTCTCTTCCGCCGGCGACGCCTATCCGGTGCACTTCGAGTCCAGCTGGGCGAGACAAGAGCTCTGGAAGAGCCGCAACTTCCACCAGGGCTTCGAGCGTGGCGGTTTCGATGCGATGGTCAACGCGGCGCTCGGCACGGTCACCGGCGGCCTCGGCTTCGGATTCTTCGATCGCCTCCCCGCCGAAGCCGGACACGAGCGCCTTCGCCGACTCGACAGCGAGCGCTCCGACTACCGCCCGCCAGCCCCGGTCCACTTCGACGGCAAGCTGACCTTCGACCGCCTGGCCGACGTCTACAACTCCGGCGCCGCGCACGAGGAGGACCAGCCGGTCCATCTGCTGGTCGCCGACACCTCGATCTGCGTCGACCGTTGCGCCCGCGAGTTCGGCAATCCGTGCACCCGCTTCTGTCCGGCGGCGGTCTACGAGATGGTCGACGACAGCTCGGTGGCGGCCGGGAAGCGCCTGCAGATCAACGCTTCGAACTGCGTGCACTGCAAGACCTGCGACATCATGGATCCCTACCAGATCATCGATTGGGTGCCGCCGGAGGGCGGTGGCGGTCCGAACTACGGCAAGATGTAGCGCCCGCCGCCTTTCAGATTCGATTCCATCTCCCGGAGAATCTCGCATGAGAAGTCTCGCACTGCCCTTTTCGATATCGCTCCTGGTCGCGGGAGCCCTGCCCGCCACAGAGCTCTCCCTCGACAGGATCTTCGATCCGGCCTCGCTGCCCGAGGCGAGCCAGACCGATTGGCGCCCGGACGGCGGCTTGCTGACTCACGTCGTCAAGGAGGAGGCCGGAAGCGAGCTGCGCGGCATCGATCCGACGACCGGAAAGGTCACCTGGAAGCTCGCCTACTCCGAGCTCCAGACGTCGCCTTCGAGCCCGGCGATCGCTCCCTCGAGTTATCGCTGGTCGCCCCGCAGCGACGCCCTCCTGCTCTCGGCCGGAGGGGACCTCTACCTCTACCGCCTCGGCGACCGGTCCCTGGAGCGCCTCACCGAGACTGCCGCCAAGGAGGAGGGCCCCGCCTTCTCGCCCGACGGCAGCCGGTTGGCCTACGTCCGCGACTGCAACCTCTTCGTGCGCGATCTCGCTACCGGCCACGAGAGCCAGCTCACCTCCGACGGCAAGGAGAACGAGATTCTCAACGGCAAGAACGACTGGGTCTACTGGGAGGAGATCTGGAATCGCAAGGCGACCGGATTCTGGTGGAGCCCGGACAGCCGGCACATCGCCTACTTCCGCTTCGACGATCGCGCCGTTGCGACCTATCCCCTGCTCGACGAGCGCGGCACCTATCCCGAGATCCGCTTGCAGCGTTACCCGAAGGCCGGCGAGGTCAATCCGACGGTCCGCATACGCGTCGTCGAACTCGCCACCGGGACCCACCGCGAGCTCGCCACCGCCGATTCCCCGACGGCGGGAGATGCCTACCTCGCGCGTGTGCACTGGCGGCCCGACAACGCGAAGATCGCCGTTGAGCGGCTGAACCGCGACCAGACCGAGCTCGATCTCCTGCTCTGCGACCCGCGTTCGGGGGCTTGCGAAGCGATCGCCCGCCAGTCGAGCGCGACCTGGGTGAACATTTCGAACGAGTTCCACTTCTTGAGCGACGGCGGCTTCCTGTGGTCCAGCGAGGAAAGCGGCTGGAATCGGCTGATGCGCCACGATGCGAGCGGCAAGGTGGTCGCCGCGGTCTCGCCGGAGACGTTCGCGGTGACCGCTCTCGACGCCGTCGACGAGGCGAGCGGCGTCGCCATCGTCACCGGTTTCCGACCCATAGCTCTCGGCCCGATGAACCGGCGGGTCGTGCTCCTGGAGCTCAATTCAACCCCAACGCTTGGTAGAACCGGGGTTGGTTCCCGCATCCTGGCGAGCGACGCCGGAGCGAACGGCGCCAACGTCGCTCCGGGTGCGCGTCACTGGGTCCACCGCTGGAGCGACGCCCACCATCCGCCGACAGAGACCCTGCGCACGATCGGCGGTGAGACGGTCGCCGCCCTCCCTGGGCCGCCGGCACCCGCCTACGATCCAGCCAAACTCCCGCAGTGGGAGTACTTCGAGATCCCCGGCCCCAACGGCGTCCGGCTCCCGGCGCGCTGGCTGCAGCCGGCGAACTTCGACGCCACGAAGCGCTATCCAGCGATCATGTTCCACTACGGCGGCCCAGCCTCGCAGGTGGTGACGAACAGCTGGGACAAGAGCCGCGGCCTCTGGCATCGGTGGATGAGCGAGCGCGGCTACGTCGTCCTCATGGTCGACAACGAAGCGTCCGTCTTCTTCGGCAAGCGCGGTGAGGATCGGATTCACCGCAACTTCGGACCGCTCGAGCTCGCCGGTCAGTTGGCGGGCGTCGACTACCTCAAATCGATCGCCTGGGTCGACTCGGCGCGCATCGGTATCTGGGGTTGGTCTGGCGGCGGCGCCAACACGCTCTGGGCGCTGTTCCACAGCCCGGGCACATGGAAGGCCGGCGTCGCCGGCGCACCGGTCACGGACCTGCGCTTCTACGACTCGATCTGGACCGAGCGCTACATGGAAACTCCGCAGACCAACCCTGAAGGCTACAAGAGCGGCTCGGCGATCCACGCAGCGGAGGCGCTCGCGGATGCGCTCCTCGTCGTACACGGAACCGGTGACGACAACGTCCATCCGCAGAATTCGATCGTCCTCATCGACAAGTTGGTGAACGCCGGGATTCCCTTCGAGGACGCGCTCTATCCGCGCGAGAAGCACGGCTTCGAGCCGGTCGCCTCGAAGCACTTCTACGCTCGAATGACCGAGTTCTTCGACCGCCATCTGAAGCCCGGTAGCTGAGGCCGGACGGAACGGCCCAAAGAAAGCCCACATGACTCTCAAGACCGCGCTCGACTTCAACCTGTTCCCGGTCGACGACGACCGGCGCCTGTTCATCTCGCCGGCGATTCACGATTGGAGCCACCTCGAGCCGGCCGGCGTGCGCGTGGTGATCGATCTCGAGGGCGGCATCGACCATGGCGTACCGGTGCTGCCCAACCACACGCTCTATCTCTATTTCCCGATTTTCGACGAGGACCTTCCCGACCTCGATCGGCTGCACGGCATCGCCCAACTCGGCGCCCGGCTGGTGCGCTCCGGCCAGCCGGTGCTCTCGCACTGCGGCGCCGGATTCAATCGCTCGGCGCTGGTCGCCGGGCTCATTCTCGTCGAGCTCGGATGGTCGGGGTCGCGGGCTCTCGATCGCCTGCGTGAGCGCCGGCCCGGTGCGCTCTTCAACGAGGTCTTCGCCGCTTACCTCGGATCGAAGTAGCGCTCTTCCAGGGCAGCGCTGCGGGCTTCAGCTCGCACTGGGAGCGCGTTCGGCGAGCCAGACCGCCAGGGCCTCTCCGAGGGCGCCGACACTCGGGTGTCGCGCCGCCGGATCGGCGGCGAACGCGCGCGCGACGATGGCGCGCAGGTCGCGGTCTCCCCACGGGAGCCGCGGCAGGCGCTCGCGCTCGACCTGGCGCAGGATGCGCGAGATCGGCTGGCCGCCACGGTGCAGGGGCCGCTTCCCGGCGAGCAGCTCGAAGAGCATTATCGCCAAGCTGAACTGATCGGCCGCCGGGCCCGGCCGGCGCCCGAGGATCTGTTCCGGCGCCGCGTAGTCGAGTGTGAAGAGCCAGATGCCACTCGCCGTCTCGCGCCCGTCACCGGCCTCGTCGAGCAGCCTGGCGATGCCGAAATCGAGCAGTTTCGGCCATCCCGACTCGCCCACCAGCACGTTGGACGGCTTGAGATCCCGGTGCACCACACGCAACCGGTGGGCCGACTCGACCGCCTCGCAGAGCCGCAGGAACAGCCGCAGACGCTCGACCTCCGGCAACCTGTTCTGGCGGACGAAAGTGCCGATGTCGACACCCTCCGCCCATTCGAGCACCAGATAGGCGCGGCCCTGGGCGTCGCTGCCGGCGTCGAGCAGGCGGGCGATCGCCGGATGATCCAGGCTCGCCAGGATCTCCCTCTCGCGCGCGAAGCGGCGGGCGATCTCGCCTCCGGCATGTCCCGACAGCAGGCGCTTCACCGCCACGCGCTCGCCGTCCCGCTCCGCCTCGAAGACCTCGCCGGCGCTCCCTTGCCCGACTCGGCGGACGATCCGGCAGGAGCCGATCCGGCGCGGCAGGGGCGGAGCCGCATCCGGCCCGTCGCCGCTCCCGGCACCGGCATGGCCGTCGGTATCGGCGTCGGCGTCGGCGCCCGGCAACCCGCCCTGCACCACCGCGACGAGGAGCGCCGCGTCGAGATCGAGGGCGCTGCGCTCGACCCCGTCGGCGGCCAGAAGCTCGGCGACGGCGTTAGCGAGCTCGACATCGACGACGGCGATCTCGGTCAGGCGATGGAGGCGGCACTCCGCATCGAGGTCGACCAGCGACTCGAACGCCGATTCCACCTCGACCCAGCGACTGCGGATCGCAATGCTCACCCGCCGAACCCCTGGCGCTCGAGCTCGACCTGCAGAAAAGCGCGCGCCTTGCGCCATTCGCGCCGGACGGTGCGCTCCGACTGCCCGAGAATCTCGCCGATCTCGCCTTCGTTCAAGCCGACGAAAAAGCGCAGCTCGACGATGCGGGCGAGACGCGGAGCCAGGCGCTCGAGCTCGGCGACCGCCTCGTCGACCGCGCACAGCTGCTCGGCCTGCCAGAGCGCCGGAGACACGACCCGGTCGTCGAGCGGCAACGCCTCGACGCCCCCGCCGCGCTTCTGCCGCCGCAGGTGCTCGGCGTGGCCGAGGAGGATCTGGCGCATCGCCTTGGCGGCGAGAGCGAAGAAGTGCCCCCGGTCGACCAACGACAGTTTTTCGGCGCGCACCAACTTGAGATAGGCCTCGTGGACGAGAGCCGTAGTGTCGAGTGAGATCGCCGTCCGCCCATAGCGCAGCTGCGAGCGGGCGAGCCGCTTGAGCTCGGCATAGAGGCGGTCGAAGATCGTGTCGAGGGCGCTCCGGTCCCCTTCGCGCACCGCCGCGAGCAGGAGAGTGATCTCGCCGGCCGCCTTTCCCTTGGATACCACTGGAAGGGGATGATAACCGCGCGCGGCGGATCCGGCGATGGCAGGAATCCACAACGAGGCGGCGGCATTCAAGGTAGCGACGGACATGCGATGCCCTCCGCCTCCATCTACCGCGACCGCCGACGAAACCGGACAGGCCGCCAGGAGGTGCCGCCGAGGCCGCACGCGCCAGGCAGGCCCAGGCGCGGATCGGCGAGACTCGCCCGTGGGTAGGTCGGCCGGTGGTTAACGGGGGGAAGTGGCGGAAGGGAAAAGGCTGAACTCAGTCGGGACGGCGCATGAGCAGGGCGCCGTTCGTGCCGCCGAACCCGAACGAGTTCGTCAGACCGACCTCGAGCTTCGCCGGCCGCGCACGATGCGGCACGAAATCGAGGTCACAACCCTCCCCCGGTTCGTCGAGATTGAGCGTCGCCGGCAGAACCTGATCGCGAATCGCCAGGGCGAGGAGTCCGCATTCGAGTCCACCCGCCGCGCCGAGCAGATGTCCGGTCGAGGATTTCGTCGAGGAGACGGCGAGCCGCTTCGCGTGCTCGCCGAAGACCTGGTGAATCGCCTGGACTTCGGCGGAGTCGCCGAGGGTCGTTGATGTGCCGTGGGCGTTGATGTAGTCGACCGACTCCGGGGCGAGGCCGGCATCGGCGAGCGCGCTCTTCATCACCTGGGCGGCTCCCCTGCCCTGCGGGTGGGGAGCGGACATGTGGTACGCGTCGGCGCTCATGCCGTAACCGACGATCTCGGCGTAGACCTTCGCGCCGCGCTGCAGAGCCGACTCGCGCTCCTCGAGAACCAGGATGCCGGCGCCTTCGCCCATCACGAAGCCGTCGCGGTCCTTGTCCCAGGGACGGGAGGCGCGTTGCGGCTCGTCATTGCGCAGCGAAAGAGCCCGCATCACGGTGAAACCGGCGACCGCCAGCGGGGAGATCACGGCCTCCGCCCCGCCGGTGATCATGGCATCGGCGTAGCCGTGCTGAATCAGGCGAAAGGCGTCGCCCACCGCATGCAGCCCGGTGGTGCAGGCTGTGGCCGGAGCGCTGTTGGGTCCGCGCGCGCCGGTCAGGATCGACACCTGGCCAGCGGCGAGATTGACGATCAGGCCGGGGATGAAGAACGGCGACACCCGGTCCGGCCCCTTTTCGAGCAGAGTCGAATGCATGCGCTCGATGAGCGGCAGCCCGCCGATACCCGACCCGATCACCACGCCGACGCGTTCGGCGTTTGCATCGTCGATCGTCAACCCCGAGTCGGAGATCGCCATCTGGCTCGCGGCGAGAGCGAAGTGGATGAAGGAGTCGCACTTCTTGACCTCCTTCCTCTCCATCCAGTCCTCGGCCGCGAACCCCTTGACCTCACCCGCGATGCGGGCATGGTAGGTCGAGGCATCGAAACGGGTGATCGGCCCGATGCCGCTGTCGCCGGCAAGAAGCGATTTCCAGGTCGCTTCCGTGCCGACGCCGAGCGGCGAGACGAGACCTATGCCCGTGACGACGACGCGTCGCCGTTCACGCAGGGACGAATTGGCCAGATGGGCTCCCGCCAAGGATCCGGAGATGGGGAGATGGGGGATCGACTGCGAAAGCAGCGATCAGTTCTTTTCCGCGGCGTGCTTCTCGATGTAACTGACGGCTTCCTTGACCCGGCCGATCTTCTCCGCGTCCTCGTCCGGGATCTCGATCCCGAACTCTTCTTCGAACGCCATGACCAGCTCGACGATGTCGAGGGAGTCGGCGCCCAGATCCTCGGTGAAGCTGGCCTCAGACGTCACTTCGTCGGCTTCAACGCCGAGCTGCTCCACGATGATGCTCTTCACCTTCTCGGCAACTGACATTTCGAAAATTCCTCCATGGAAACTGGATTGCAGGGTGAGTT
Organism: Thermoanaerobaculia bacterium; assembly: GCA_031403995.1. Lineage (GTDB taxonomy): Bacteria > Acidobacteriota > Thermoanaerobaculia > Multivoradales > JAGPDF01 > JAGPDF01. The sequence continues at coordinate 93,962 of JANNGS010000057.1, read as the reverse complement.
TTTAACACAACTTCGCGAAACGAGTCCAACCCCTACGCTGTCCATCAGATATAGAGACCGCCGGAGACGTTCAGAACCTGCCCCGTGACGTAGCTCGCCTCCTCGCTGGCGAGAAATACCACCGCGTTGGCGATGTCTTCCGACCTCCCGAGCCTGCCCACCGGAATGCGGGCGAACATCTCGGTGCGCGTCGCCTCGGGCATCGCCTCGGTCATCGCCGTTTCGACGAAACCCGGCGCGACGACGTTGGCGGTGATGTTGCGGCTCGCGAGCTCGCGCGCCAACGACTTGCTGAATCCGATGAGGCCCGCTTTGGCGGCGGCATAGTTCGCCTGGCCGGCGTTGCCCATCAAACCGATCACCGACGACACCGTGACGATTCTCCCCCACCGGCGGCGCATCATGCCACGCACCACCTCGCGTGTCACCGCGAAGGCGCCGGTGAGGTTGGTATCGATCACACCGCGCCACTGTTCGAGGCTCATGCGGGCGAGCAGATTGTCGCCGGTGATACCGGCGTTGTTGATGAGGATGTCGATCGCCTCGAAGTCCCGGGGCAGATTCTTCAGGCGCTCGCCGATCTCCTCCGGCTTGGCGAGATCGAGCGCCAAAGCGTGAGCGCTGCCGCCCGCGGCGCGAATCTCCTCGCCCACCCGCTCCAGCTTCTCGAGGTTCCTGGCGGCGAGGACGACCTTGGCGCCGCGCTCGGCGAGGCGCCTGGCGATCGCTTCGCCGATCCCCTGAGAGGCGCCCGTCACCAGCGCAGTCCTGCCGTCCAATCTGAACATGACGATCTCCTCAGCCCGCCATCGGTTCGGCGGCACCTGCTCCCGCCGGAGTCGCTTCGAGAGCTGCGAGCGCCGCGGGCTCGGAGATCGAGGCCGTCTCCACTCCCGGCACGATTCGCTTGACGAGCCCAGAGAGGACACTTCCCGGGCCCACCTCGACGAATCGACGCACACCCATTTCGTCGTGCAGCCAGCGCACCGACTCGACCCATCGCACCGGGCCGTCGATCTGGCGCTCGAGGGCGTCGCGCAGAGCCGGCCCTTCGCTGCAGGGCCGGGCGTCGATGTTGACCACCACAGCCAGTCGCGCGGTGGCGAAGGCGGTGGCGGCCAGCATTGGCGCGAGGCCTTCGCGCGCCGGGCGCATCAAGGAGCAGTGGAAGGGGGCGGAGACCGGCAGCGGCAGGGCGCGCTTGGCGCCGCGCTCCCTGGAGAGCGCCATCGCGCGCTCGACCGCCGCCTTGTGGCCGGCGATAACCGTCTGCTCGGGCGAATTGTAGTTGGCAACCGCGCAGACCTCGCCGGTGACGGACTCGGAAGCGGCTTCGGCAGCGAGGTCCCGGACCGCTGCGGAATCGAGCCCGAGAATCGCCGCCATCGCACCGACACCTACCGGCACGGCCTCCTGCATCAGCTCACCGCGGCGCCGCACCAGGCGAACGGCAGCCGCGAGCGGGAACACCCCCGCGGACACCAGCGCTGAATACTCGCCCAGGCTGTGCCCGGCCACCGCGTCCGGAACCCAACCGCGGGCGGCGAGCACACGCGCGATCGCCACCGAGGCGGTGAGGATCGCCGGCTGGGTGTTCGCAGTCAACTGGAGCTCGGCTTCGGGTCCCTCCCAGCAGAGCGCCGCGACGTCAAAGCCGAGCGCTTCGGAGGCCTCGTCGAACGCAGCGCGCGCTTCGGGGTAGATCGCGGCCCACGCCCTGCCCATGCCGATCTTCTGCGAGCCCTGGCCGGGAAAGAGGAAAGCGGTCTTCGGTTCCAATCGATCTCTCCCGTCCGTCACTGGTTCGGCGTGTCCGTTGCGACAGCGGACGCTGCGGCCGCGGCGGAAGCCAGGCGGGCCTCGGCAGTGTGCAGCTCCGCGACCTTGTCGCGAATCTTGACGTGCAGCTCCGCGACGCTGAACTCCACCGCGCGCTGAATCGAGCTCCGGATCGCTTTGGCGTTGGACCGGCCGTGGGCGATGAAACAGCCCCCGGCGACGCCCAGAAGCGGCACGGCGCCATACTCGGCGTAGTCCGTGCGCCGCTTGAAAGCGACGAAAGCGGGCCGCGCGAGCCAGCCGCCGAGCCGGGTACGCGCCGTGCGCCGGAGCTCCTCGCGCATCATCGAAACGATCAGCTCGGCCATCGATTCGGCCGACTTGAGCAGGACGTTGCCGACGAATCCGTCGCAAACCACGACATCGGCCTCGCCGTTGAAGACATCGCGTCCCTCGACGTTGCCGATGAAATTCAAGCCCGTCGCCTTCAGCGATCGGAACACCTCGCGCGTCAGGCCGGAGCCTTTAGCCTCTTCCTCGCCGATCGACAGCAGCCCGATCCGGGGAGCCGTGATGCCGACCACCTCCTGGGCGTAGAAGTGACCCATGACGGCGAATTGTCGCAGGTGCTCTGGGCGCGAGTCGACGTTGGCGCCGACGTCGAGCACCACGGTTCTGCCGCGCGGATTCGGAAAGACCGCGGCGAGCGCCGGCCGATCGACTCCCGGCAGCGCACCGAGGAAGAGCTTCGCCGCCACCATGGCCGCGCCGGTGTTGCCGGCACTGACCATCGCCTGAGCTTTCCCTTCGCGCACCAGGTCGGCGCAGACGACGAGCGACGAGCGGCGCTTCTTGCGCACCACCGTCGGCGGATCGTCCATCTCGATGCGTTCCTCGGCGTGCACGATCTCGATCCGGCCGCGGCCTTTTGCGATCGAACCCAGACGCTGCAACTCACGTCCGAGCCGCTGCTCGTCGCCCACCAGCAGGACCGAAACGCCGTCCTGCACGGCGCTTTCGAACGCTCCGCGCACCGCGGCGCGCGGAGCGAAATCGCCTCCCATCGCGTCGACGGCGATGCGCATCGAAGAGCTGGAGCTCGGTGGAACCTTAAGTGCGGGCCTGAACGTCGACCACGTCGCGTCCGCGATAGGTGCCGCAGGACGGGCAGACGCGATGCGGGAGCTTGCGCTCGCCGCACGTCGCACAGAGCGACGAAGCCGGCAGGGTCAGTGCATCATGGGCACGGCGCTTGTCGCGGCGGGCCTTGGAGTGACGTCGTTTCGGATTCGGCATCTTCGCTTCCCCTCTTCAGATTTCGCTTCGATCTATCAGTTACCGCTCGCGGCGCCGCGATATCGGCAAGGTCAGCCGGCTCCGCGGGCTCGCGGCTCCTTGAGCATCGCGAGCGCCGCCCATCGCGGATCCACCCGTTCGTGGACACAGCCGCAGCGCCCCTCATTCAAATCCTGCCCACATTGCGGACACAAGCCCGCACAGTCCTCGCGACAGAGCGGCTTCATCGGCAGGCCGAGCTCCACCTGCTCGACGACGAGGGGCCGGCTCTCGAAGCTGCCCCCCTCCACTTCGACCAGCCCGAGCTCCTGCGCCTCGAGCTGCTCTTCCTCCGTCGCCTCGCGCTTGCGCGAGCGCTCGACGAGCACCAGGTCGAGCGTGTTCTCCACTGCCTGCTGCACCGGCTTCAGGCACCGGTTGCAGGCCACCGTCAGGTCGTACGTCAGGTCGGCGTGCAGCAGGTAATCCGGTTCCGCATGCGTCAGGCTGCCCGCGCAACGGACCGCGCTCGTCCCGAGCAGCCCCAGCTCGCGTATCTCTTCCTCTTTGAGCTCGATCGACTCCTGCCAGAAGAAGGGCTCGTAGCGGGCAGCGTCCAGGCGGATCAACATCCCTCGTGCCCCCTAGAAAGCCGATGAAGACTAGCGGATCGGCGCCCCTTCGTCAATTTCGCCGTCCTCGAGAGAGGACATCGGCTCCGGCTCTCCCTCGAATTCCGCCTCGACTTCCGCCTCGGGCCCAGGTGACTGCGAGCACAGCCGCACCCGCACTCCCTCCGGTTCGTGCCAGACCTCGAAGGCGATCGCCGCACATCCCGAGAAAGGCGCCAGGAGTCGCGCCATGCCCGAGATCCGCTCCACCTCTGCCGGCGGAACGAGCGGCAGCTGGCGAAGATTGCGGACCAGGAGGTCGAGGGTCCGCGCGCTCGCCGCCGGCACCAGCCGACCCGCCCGTCCCAGCCAGGCCTGCCGCGCCCGCGGGCGCGGCAGATGGCGCTCGAACCAGGGAACCAGCAGGAGCGCCTCGCGACGCGCGCTCTTTTGTGTTCCGCGCACCGACCAACCGAGCCGGAAGGCCGGCTCGCCCGCTCCCACGAGCTGGAGGATCGACTCGCCCGGCAGCCTGAAGCTCCGGCCACCACCGCGCTGCAGGACCGCCACGCGAGGAATCGCCCCCTCGCCCGCCTCCCAGAGCAGCACCAGACCCGGGCCGCCCACCGGACCGCGATCGGTGGAGCTCATCCACAGCGCCACCCCCGGAAAGCTCCACTCGGAGGCCGGTTGGGCGACCTCCGGCAGCACGCCCGAACGGAGCTCGATCCCGTCGCTGCCACGCGCCAGCACGTAGCTCCCCGCAGGCAGCGGTCCGACTTCGCGGCGCAGCACGAGCTGCGCGATCGCCCGCGGCTGGCGCGCTGCGGCGACTGCATCTTCGGCCAGGGCGGACGGCGGGACAAGCGCCGGCGGCGAGAGCCGCGCGGGCAGGCCGCTGGCGACGATCCAGAGCGGCCCCTGCCAGCGCACTTCGTAGCTCCGCCCGCCGGAGTCCACCCGGCCACCGGCCAGCCACGGGTTACCGGCGAGGAAGCCGGCGAGCCGGGCGGCCCAGCCGATGGCCGGTTCGATCCTCGCGACCCCCAGAAAGCTCTCGCCGGCGCCGTTCCAGGCCAGCGCGAGCTCGCGCGCAGGCGGCAGGGCGAAAGGCCCGAAGGCGGGCAGCCTGGGGCGCGCCAGTCCGGTCAGCCGCGAGATCTCGGCAAGATACTGCTCGAGGTCGCCCACCCGCTCGTCGAGGGCGCCGAGGTTCTGGTGCGGCGAGGCCAGCCAGAAGACCTGCTGAAAGGGAGAATCCGCCGCCAGCAGCGCCGCGAGCTCGGGGGAAGGGGTGCGCGCGCGCTCGCGCGGCGCGAAAAGGTCCAGGTAGTAGATCGCGGCGGTCCCCACCGCGACGGCGACGACCAAAGCCACCACCAGCCGCTGCTGGCGCGGTGATCGCGGCGATCGCTGCCACCGACGAGAGGACGCGGCGGTCGCCGGCGGCGTCAAGCGACCTCGCGCGAGACGAGCTCGTGGAGCTGCGCGGCGAGCGCCGCGAGGAGAGCCTCGTCGACCTCTCCGAGACCGAGGTCCGCCAGTTCGCCGCCGATCACGGCCAGCAGCGCCGGCCAGGGGTCCGAGTCCGGGTACGGCGCGAGCGGCGGTAGGGCGACGAACGGAGGCGCGGCGGTCGCGGCGGCCCGCTCGAGCAGCGCCAGGCAGGCCCCCGCCGCCGCGGGCGCGCTGTGCCGGGCCAGCGCATACGCTCGCGCCTGCGCCCCGATGCCGGCCGCGAACGGCGCCCGATCGGCGAGCGCCCGAAGGTAGGCCACCAGGGTCGACTCCTCAAAGCCGTCGAGCGGCAGCTGCAGGCAGACGCCTTCCGGCACCTCCGCGAAGGCGCCGGTCTGATTGACGATCGTCGGGCGGCCGAAAGCGAGCAGGCGCATGAAGGAGGCCGAGGTCTCGCCGCCGGTGGGATGGCGCAGATTGATCGCTACGTCGCAAGCGCGCATCCAGTCGTCGAAGGTCGCCTCGGCGGTGCGACCGACGACGCGCACGCCGGCGGCGCCGAATCGCCCCAGAGCGGCGGCGAAATCGTAGTGCGGCGAGACCTCACCGACGATGACGAACTCGGCGTCGGGGCGGCTCTCGCGCAGGCGGGCGAAAGCCGGCAGCGCGACCTCCAGACGCTTGTGCGGCGTCACGAACCCGAACGAGGCGACCAGGAACGCCTCCGGGTCGAGACCGAAGCCGATCTTCCGCGCTCGCTGCTCCGCGGCCGAAGGCGGGAAGAGCACGCCGGTTTCGACCGGCATCGGAATCGTTCCGACCTGGGCGAGCGGCCGGCTCGCCAGCACCCGCTGGCGGGCGAACTCGTTGTGCACGATGACCGCCCGGCTGCGATCCACGAGACGCTCGAAGAGCGGATAGTTCCAGGTGTCGACCGGATAGTGCGTATCGAGCAGGCGCCGTGCCGCCATCTCGCCGCTGCGTCCGGCGGCGTAACGCATCTCTTCGCGATAGCCCGCCGCGTCGCCCCGGGCCAGCGTCAGTCCGCGGACCAGGTGATGCAGCATGAACTCGTGCAGCACCACGACTCCCGGCAGCTCGAGCGCCAGGCGGAAGCTCTCGGCATGATGCGGCGCGCTGTTGCCGATCTGGTAGACGATCAGGTCGAAACGCCCGGCCGCCCTCGTGAGCTCCGCCACCGGGTGGCATCGCCAACGGTCGGTGATGGCATCCTGAGGTTCCCGGTCACCGTCCCAGAAGAGCTCGAGCTCGTGGCGCTCGGCGAGCCGCGGCAGGAGCGTTGCACTGTAGTCGGCGATGCCCGACGACGACGGCGGCAGCGGACTGACCCAGGCGATGCGCACGGATCGGCCTCAGGCGAGCGGCGCGAGCAGCCGCTCGACGACGCCGTCCCAGTGGATTTCCGCGACCCTCTCGGCACCCGCCGCGCCGAGACGGCGCGCCAGGGCACGATCGCCGGCCAGCCGATCGATGCGGGCGCCCATCTCCCGGTGCGCCCCGGGCGCGCAGACGAAGCCGTTCACGCCGTCGCTCACGAACTCGAGCACGCCGCCGCTGTCGCCGGTCGTCAGCACCGGCCGCTGCGACTGGAAAGCCTCCACCGTGACGTACCCGTAGTCCTCGTCGAACGGCGCGTAGAAGACCGCCAAGGCGCCGGCGTAGAGCTCGATCAGCCGCTCATCGGAGATCCGCCCCGGAAGCTCCACCCGCTCCGCGATGCCGAGCTCGGAGGCCAGTTGCTGCAGACGCTCGCGGTCGGGGCCTTCGCCCGCAATGACGCAGCGCACCGGGGCTTTCGCCGCGGCCACCGCGCGCAGCAGCAGGTCGAAGCGCTTCATCGGGTCGAGGCGGCCGACCGAGAAGAGATAGTCGCCGTGGTCGCCCGATCGAAAGCGCCCGCCGAGCGCCGGCGGCGGGTAGAGCGGCTCGGCTTCGAGCCGGTTGAAGCGCGCCAGGCGGTCGGCGGTGTTGCGCGAGATCGAGAACCTCGCCCGGGCCTCGCCCAGCGCCCGTTGGTCGAACTGGCGCAGGATCTTCTCGGTTTCGGCGTCCTCCGGTCGTTCGCCGAAGTCGCTGAAGCGGGTCCCCTTGAGCTCGTAGATCTGCCGGAACTGGTGAATGAGCCAGACGACCTTGCGCGGATGCCGCACCAGATAGGACGGAAACCGGGTCGCAATCACCAGGTCGATCGGCTCCCCGGCGGCCGTCGTCAGGTCGACCAGCCGCCAGGCGAGGGCGCTCTGCAGGATGTTCAGCCGCGACGACCAGTTGAACGGCAGGCTGACGATCTCGGCCTGGTGCCCGCGCCGCACGAGCTCGTCGCGCAGGCTCTCGTAGAGGACCTCGGCACCGCCGCGGACGAAAGGAATCTGAGCCGCACAGATGGCGATCCGGGCGCTCACCCGGCGGTGCTCCCGGATTCCCCCCGGGCGGGCTCGGGCCGGGACTGCGCCGTCGCCTCGAGGCCCGCGGCAGCGTTCGGGTCTCCTGCCGGCAGCACAGCCTGCTCCAGCCGCCGCAGCTGCAGCTCCAGCCGGGAGCTCTCCTCCGCGGCCCGCTTCTGCCGCGCCGCCAATTCGGTCAGCAGCCGGCTGGCGCTCTGGTTGAAGCCGTTCTGCTGTTGCAGGACCGCTCGCGCATGCCACTTGACGAAAAGGTGGTAGAAGGCCTTGCGGGCGAAGACCACGAAGCGTCCGTAGACCGGGCGCGGCGACACCGGCACGGGCTCCTGGACGAATTCGTGGCGCTGCAGCTCGAGGAGCAGGCCGTGCAGCTCGTCGGCGCCGGTGCGGATCGTGGCCGCCTCGCCCTGGCGCTGACGCACCGCGGCCCGCAACCCGCCGATCGTGGCCGCGAGCCGCGCGCGCTCCGGATCGGAAAGCGGATCCGGAGAGGGCTGCGCGTCGGGGGATTCAGGAAAGGTGGCCATCGCTTCGCGGAGCGCAACTTTAGCACTCGGGTCGCGCCGATCCCGCGACAGCGTTCGCCGCCGACGCCGCGGCGAGCGCTGTCGTACACTTCACGGTGAGCACCGCGACCCGGTTCCGACCTCGAGGAGAGCCCTCCATCGCCCCTTCACAGCAGCGGACGGACCGCCCGCGGGTCGCCATCGATCTCCGCGCCCTGGTGCCCCGCCCTACCGGCATCGGCGTCTACACCGAAGCGCTCCTGGACGAGCTTCTCGTCACCCGGGAGTTCGAGCTCGTCGGGCTCGCGCACGCCCCCCTGCACCCATCGGTCCGCCTGGCCGCCCGGGGCCTGGCGATCGAGGTCCACCGCGCGCCGCTGGGAGTCCTCTGGCAGCAGCACTACCTGCCGCGCCGGCTTGCCCGGGGCGACATCGACCTTCTCTGGTCGCCTCTGCTGACCCTGCCGCATCGCCTCCCGGTCCCCGGCGTCGTCACGATCCACGATCTCGCCGTCCTCCACCACCCCGAGACCCTGACCTGGAAGATCCGCCTCAGCCTGCTGCCCTTCCTCGAGAACACGGTGCGCGAAGCGACACGGATCGTCACCGTGTCGCACTCAGTGGCGGGCGAGATTGCCCAACAATGGCCCGCGGCCGCGCGCCGCACGGCAGTCGTCTGGAACGGCGTCGGGAAGGAGTTTTTCCCTGCCTCCGGGCCGGAGCTCGCCGCCATCCGCGCGCGCCTCGACCTGCCGGAACGGTTCGTCTTTTTCGCCGGGACAGTCGAGCCGCGCAAGAACCTCGACCTCCTCCTCGACGCCTGGGAGGCCCTGCGGGCAGAAAGCGCGGAGACTCCCCCCCTGCTCGTCGCCGGACCCGACGGCTGGGGCTCGCGGGCGACCCACCGGCGCATGGAGAGACTCGCTCCGGCGGGCCTCCGCCGCCTCGGGCACCTCGAACGCTCCGACCTCGTCGCCGTGCTCCAGGCCGCCACGGTCTTCGTCTTTCCCTCGCTCTACGAAGGCTTCGGCTTGCCGGCCGCCGAAGCCATGGCGTGCGGCGTTCCGGTGATGGTGTCCAACCGCTCGAGTCTCCCCGAGGTCGTCGGCGACGCCGGACGGCTCTTCGATCCGGACGATCCGGTCGATCTCGCCGGAGGCCTGCGCGAATGGCTCGAATCGCCGGACCTCCTCTCGCGGGCGCGTGCCCGCGGCCTCGAGCGCGCCGCGGCGTTCACCTGGAAGCGCGCCGCCGAAGAGCATGCGGCGGTCTTTCGCCAGGCCCTCGGCGATCACGCCGGCGGCCGCGCGGGTGGCGCGTGACGGCGCTCCCGCAGCCGCCTCAGCCGACGATCGCGATCGACGCCCGCAAACTCGCCGACTTCGGCATCGGCACCTACCTGCGTGGGCTCCTGGGGGCTCTCGCCCGACTCGATACCGATTCGCGCTACCTGCTGCTCGCGCCGCGCGCAGCCCGCGACCTGTTGCCCGACCTTCCCGGGAACTTCACCTGGATCGAAGAGAACGCTCCGGGCTACTCGTTGCGCGAGCAGTGGTCGATCGGACAGCACCTTGGCCGGCTGCGACCCGACCTCTTCCACAGTCCGCACTACGTTCTGCCGCTGCGCACCCCGGCGCGGGTCGTGGTCACGATCCACGACCTGATTCATCTGCTCTTTCCCGAGTTCCTCCCCCATCCGCTGGCGCTGCCGTACGCGCGCCTCCTGCTGCGGCGGGCGGTCCGCCGCGCCGACCGCGTCCTCACCGTCTCCGCGGCCACGGCGGCCGACCTCGAGCAGCACCTCGGCGTAGCCCGCAGCCGCATCGACGTCATCTGGAACGGCGTCGACGACGCTTTTCGGCGCCGCATCGAGGCTCCTGAGCTGGCCCGGGAGCTCGCCGCTCTGGAGCTCTCCCCGGGGTATTTCCTCTTTCTCGGCAATCCGAAGCCGCACAAGAACCTCGAGCGGGTCGTCCGCGCCTTCGCCCGCCTGCCGCACGATGGACGTCGCCTGGTCATCGCCGGCGCCAGCGCGGCCGTCGACTCCGACCGGCTGCGCCGATGGGCACGCGAGCTCGCTCTCGGAGAACGCCTGGTCGTGCTGGGGCATCTCGCTCCCCCCAGCCTGCCGGCACTCGTCCAGGGCGCCCTGGCGTTGGTCTTTCCGTCCCTCTACGAGGGCTTCGGACTGCCGCTCGCCGAGGCGATGGCCGCCGGGACGCCGGTCGTGGCCTCGACGACTCCGGCGCTGGTGGAGATCGCCGGCGGCGCCGCCGAGCTCGTCGACCCGCGGGACGTCGGCGCGATCGCCGGCGGAATGGCCCGGCTGGCCGCCGATCCGCAACGCCGCCGAGAGCTCGCGCAGGCCGGCCGGACGCGCGCGGAGGCCTTCCGCTGGGAGACGGCGGCAGCCCAGACTCTGGCGGTCTATCGGCGAGTGATCGACGCCGCAGGCAGCGATGGCGGGAACGGCGCGAACGAGAGGCACGGACGGGAGAGGCTGGCTTGAGTCGAAGCGCAGGCGGCATCGGACTGGTGCACGACTGGCTCACCGGCCAGCGCGGCGGCGAGCACGTTCTCGCAGCGATCGCCCGACTCGCCCCGGCGGCGCCGATCTACACCCTCTTTCACCTGCCCGGTACGGTCTCGACCGAGATCGAGTCGCACCCGATCGTCACCAGTTTCCTGCAGCGGGCTCCCCTGCTCCGTCGCCACTACCGCCACTACCTACCGCTATTTCCCGCCGCGATGCGCACTCTCGATCCGACCGCCCACCGGCTGCTGGTGAGCTCGAGTCACTGCGTCGCCAAAGGGGCGCGACGAGGCCCGGGCGCCTTTCACGCCTGCTACTGCCACACCCCGATGCGCTATGCCTGGGATCAGCGCCGGGCCTATTTTCCGGCTCCGGCCGGCCCGGCGGGCTGGCTTCGCGAGCGCATCCTCGATCGCCTGCAGGCCTGGGACGTCGCGACCGCAGGTCGGGTCGACCTCTATCTCGCCAACTCGAGTTTCGTCGCCGGGCGGATCCGCCGCTACTACGGACGGACCTCCGAAGTCCTCGCCCCACCCGTCGACACCGCCTACTTTCGCCCGGCACACGGGACCCGCGACCGGTTCGTCCTGGTGGTGGCGGCGCTGGCGCCATACAAAAAAGTGGATGTCGCCATCGAGGCCTGCCGCCGGGCCGGAACTCCCCTGGTGGTCGTCGGCGACGGTCCGGAGCGCGCTCGCCTGGAGCAGGCCGCCGGCTCGTCGACCCGCTTCGCCGGCCGGGTGGGGCCCGAGGAGCTGCGCCGCCTCTATTCGACCGCCAGTTGCTATCTCCAGACTGGGATTGAGGATTTCGGCATCGCCACGGTCGAGGCCCTGGCCTGCGGCACACCGGTCCTGGCACTCGCCGAAGGGGGCGTCCTGGACATCGTCGAGAACGGCCGGCACGGGCTCCTGGTCGACGATCCGGGAGTCGAGTCGCTCGCCGGTGCAATTGACAAAATCCAGCGGATGCAGTTCAATCTCATGGACCTTCGAAGCCGGGCGGAGGAGTTTTCCGCCGAGCGGTTCACGACCCGCCTGAAAGGGTACCTACGCCCCTTCTGGCCCGAATCCGAGGGAGAGCCGAGTTGATCCAGCAACGATTCCGAATCGCCGCCGCGGCGCACCTGTTCGGCGATCTGGCAGCCACCGCGCTCGCCTTCTTCGGTGCTTGGGCGCTGCGCTTCGAGCTCGAAGTCGTCCCGTTGACCAAGAACGCGCCGGACCTCTGGCGCTACGTCGAGCTCCTGCCGGTCGCCCTGGTGCTCTTCCCGGTGGTCTTCTACTTCCACGGCCTCTACCGCCAACGCCTCTATCGCGCGCGCGTCGACGAGACCGTCTCGGTCCTGCTGGCGGTCATTCTGGGCACGGTCCTGCTCTCCGGCATCACCTCGTGGTACCGGCCGGCGCTCGCTCCCGGAAGCCTCGAGTACTTCACCTACAGCCGTGCTTTCCTGGCTCTTTTCGCCGCGCTCGAGCTCGTCGCGGTGGTGACCCTGCGGGTGGCGATCCGCGGGCTCCTGCGCAGCGCGAGCCTGCAGGCCGGAAACCTGCAGCGCATTCTGGTCGTCGGCGCCGGCGAGCTTGGAACCGACATCGCCGAGAAGCTCGTTGCCCACCGCGACTTCGGCGTCGAGGTGATCGGTTTCCTCGACGACGATCCGGCCAAGCGGGACCTCCGCCCGGCGGGCCTGCCGGTGCTCGGGGAGACCGCCGAGCTGCAGCGCGTCATCGACGAGAAGCGGATCGACCAGGTCTTCATTGCCCTGCCGCTCGCGGCGCACAAGAAGATGATGCAGGTGCTGCATACGGTCGGCAGCGAGTGCGTCGAAGTCAAGCTGGTGCCGGACATCCTCCAGTACGCGACCATCAAGGCGACGCTCGAGGAGCTCGACGGCACGCCGATCATCAATCTCTCGCAGGTGCCGCTGCAGGGTTGGAACAGCCTCGTCAAGCGCGTCCTCGATCTCACCTTCTCGGCGGCCGGCCTCCTCGTACTGCTGCCTTTCTTCCCCTTGATCGCGCTCGCCATCTGGTTCGAGGACCGCGGACCGATCTTCTACAGCCAGGAACGCATGGGCCTCGACGGCCGGCCGTTCATGATCTGGAAGTTGCGCTCGATGCGGCGCAACGCCGAGGCGAGCACGGGTCCGGTCTGGGCGGTCGAAGACGATCCCCGGCGCACCCGCTTCGGCTCGTTCATCCGCCGCTGGTCGATCGACGAGCTGCCGCAGCTCTGGAACGTGCTGGTCGGCGATATGTCGCTCGTCGGCCCGCGGCCCGAGCGTCCCACCTTCGTCGCCGAGTTTCGCAAGCATCTGCCGCAGTACATGGTCCGCCACCGCGTGAAGTCGGGCATCACCGGCTGGGCGCAGGTCCACGGCTGGCGCGGCAACACCTCGATCCGCAAGCGCCTCGAGTTCGACCTCTACTACATCGAGAACTGGTCTCTCGGGCTCGACTTCAAGATCCTCTGGATGACGTTGCGGCACGGCCTGCGACTGAACGCGCATTGAAGCAGCCGAACCTCTTCGCACTGGCGGGAGTCGCGATCCTGGCTCTCGGCGGAGTCGGCTGCGAGCGCTCCGCACCCTCCGGCAAGACGGCCGCTGCCTCCGCTGGCTCCGCTGGCTCCATGGGCCCCAACGACCCCGCGGCGTTCCTGCCCAGGGCCTCGCAGCGCCCGCCGAATATTCTTCTCGTAACCGTCGACACGCTGCGCGCCGACCACCTCTCCTCGTGGGGGTACGTGCGCGCGACGTCGCCGAACATCGATCGCCTGGCGAGCGAGGGCCTGCGCTTCGACCAGGCGCAGACCCAGTGGCCGAAGACCGGACCGTCGTTCACGTCGATTTTCACTTCGACCTATCCGAAAGACAACGGAATCGTGCGGCAAATCGGCATTCCTGTGCCGTGCACCTTCACCATGCTCGCCGAAGCCCTGCAGCGCGCCGGCTACGCCACGCACGCCGTGGTCGCGAACGGCGCCGTCGGGCGGGAGTTCTACTTCGACCAGGGCTTCGAGACCTTTTTCGAGTCGTGGAAGCTGCCGCCGCCGGCTGGACCCGATGACGATACCGATCCGAATGGAGCCGAGAACGTCACCCGCCTGGCGCTCGCCGCCGCCGCCAGGATGGACCCGGCGAAGCCCTGGTTCCTCTGGGTGCACTATCTCGATCCACACGCGCCCTACATTCCGCCGGTCGCCTTCCAGGAGCGCTTCCAGAACGACGCTCACTTTGACGGCACGAGACTGGTCCCGGTCTCGAACAAGCGCAAGCAGGAGCTCGCCGGCATCGGCAAGAGCCAGGTCCTCAACGGCGACAAGCGGCTGGCGTTCTATGTCGCGCGCTACGACGCCGAGATCTCCTACGTCGACCAGGAGATCGGGCGTCTCCTCGCGGGAATGGGACAGCACAAGCTCCTCGACGACACCCTGACCGCCTTCACCTCGGACCACGGCGAGTCGCTGGGCGAGCACGGCTACTACTTCAACCACGGCCGCCTCGGCTTCCAGACCTGCCTCCACGTGCCGCTCATCCTGCACTGGCCGGGCCGGTTGAAACCGGCGGTGGATGCGGCGCCGGTGCAGCTGCTCCATCTCGCCCCGACGCTCCTCGCAGCGGCCGGTATGGAGCTCCCCGAGGGCCGCTGGGCCCAGGGGCAGAGTCTCTGGCCGCGCATCGCCAACCCGCCCGATCCCGAGGCGGCGGCCCGGATTGTGAGCTTCTCCGAGGCGGGCACATCTTCGAACCGCAGCTGGATCCGGATCGCGCGAGACGAGCGCTTCGTCCTGCAGTTCGCGCCCCACAAGCTGGAACAGAGCTGGATCAGCGGCGAAGCCAGGCCGTGGGCGCTCTTCGACCTGCAGACCGATCCGGGCGAGACCAAAAACGTCGTAGATCTCCACCCCGCCGACGTCGAACGCCTGCAGGACGCGATCGGCAAATGGTGGCGCGCCCCCACCTTCAACTGCTCGACCGACACCGCCACCTGCGACGACTCGCGCGAGGTCGACAAGGAGACCACGGAGCTTCTGCGATCCCTCGGTTACCTCTAGCCGCGGGAACCGCAACTTCGTCGCGCGAGCGCCAGGCGCTCGTCACTCCCGGAATTCTCGCCAGAGCCGCCGGACTCGCCTATAGTCCCGCCCAATGATCTTGAGAATCGAACGTATCTCGGTAGCCGTTGCGCTGGGCGGCGCAGCGGCAATGGCGCTCTTCGTCGGACTTCGCGGAGTCGGCGCGGAGGCCTGGCTCGCCGCGGTGCTCGCCCTGGCGGCCGGTGGCGCCGGCGCCTTGGCGGTCGTTCGCCGGCTGCCGGCCGATCTCGACGGTCTGGCCCGGACGCATCGCTGGTGGTGTGCCGCCTGGCTGCTGGTCGCGCTGATCGCGCTCGGGCAGACGGCGCGGATGTCGGCGTTCATGCTCGATCCCGAGCAGACGCAGCATTCGCTCTTTCCGGACGACCCTTGGTACGTCGCGCACTGCTGCCTCACCGCCTACAGCGAAGCGGCGCGCTTCGCCACCGAAGGCAACCCCAACATCTTCGCCCCCGAGCTCTATCTCGACAGGAAGCTCGGCCCTTTTCAGGTCGACGCCTACCACTACCCGCCTTCCTTCCTCCTTCTCCCGCTGACGCTCCGCACGCTGGCCGGCGACGATTTCGTGCATCAACGGATGGTCTGGTTCGGAGTCTCGGCCCTGGCCCTCCTCGTCGCGATCGGCGCGGCGGCGGCGGCGGCGGCCCTCGAGCCGCGGGCCCGCAGGCGGGCGATCGCCGTGGCACCAGCGGTCTGGATCTCGCTTCCGGTGCAGCTCGGTTTCCAGATGTCGAACGTCCAGCTGCTGGTGATCTCGATTTCGGTGCTCTCGTGGGCCGCCTTTCGCCGCATTCGGCCGCTGGGCGGCGCGCTCCTTGCGCTCGCCACCGTGTCGAAGATCTTCCCCGGCATCCTGGGGCTCGACCTCGTGTTGCGCCGACGCTGGAAAGACGTCGCCTCGACGGCCGCGTTCGCGATCCTCTTCTGCGGCGCGATCTACGCCGTAGTCGGACCGGCACCGTTCCGCGCCTTTCTGGACTTCGAGCTGCCGCGGCTGTCGAGCGGCGAGGCGTTCACGCGGCCGTTCTCGCGCTCCTTCGCCGTGGCGCACAACATGTCGCCGTTCGGAGTCGCGCTCAAGCTCGAGAAGCTCGGCCTTCCCGGCATGGGCATGGCGACCGCGAAGCTCATTTCGCTGGCCTACGGCGTCGCACTCGTCGGATTGGCGATCTGGGCAGCGCGCCGCGGCGCCCTGTCGACTGCCGTCGCGAAGGGGTCGTCGGCGACGACCGAGCTCTCGGTCTGGCTCGCCCTGCTCTCGCTCGGCACCCTCGCCAGCCCGTTCGCTCCAGCCAGCTACGTCCTCGCCTCAGTCGTCTGGCTGGCGGCGGTCGATCGCGAGGACTTCTCGCCGCTCTTCGCGGCGATCGTCTGGCTAGCGACCTCGGCGCCGTTCCTCCTCCTGCCGCGCGAAGGCGAGTTCGTGATGCGCGCCGCGCTCTTCCTCCCGGCGCAGCTCCTGGCGCTGGGCGTTCCGACCTACGTGCTCTGGCGCGCCGCGACTCGCCCCGCCGGCCACCGCGCGACCGCCGGCGAAATCTAGTCTTCGAGCGCCTTGCCGCGGGTTTCGACGACCCACGGCAGGAGGAGCAAGCCGGCAAGCGGGACGAAGCCGACGGCGAAGAGGGCGTTCATCGTGCTTTCAGCGCCACGCGCGGCGATGCTGCCGACGGCGAAGGGCCCAAGTGCCGCGAGGATCCGGCCGGCGTTGTAGCAGAAGCCGGCGCCGCTCGCCCGCAGCCGGGTCGGAAAGAGCTCCGGCAGGTAGTAAGTGAAACTGCCGAAGACCCCGAAGACGGTGAGTCCGATCCAGAAGTACATCGCCAGGCGCGACTCGGGCGGCAGGTCGAGGCCAAAGGTACAGAAGATCGCGAGGCTCGAGAGCAGGAAATAGATGCCGAACATGAAGCGCCGGCCGAGGAGCTTCGCCGCCGGTACGGTGAGCAGCGTACCGAGCAGGCCTCCCCAGTTGAAGTAGGTCACGGCGCGCGACTTCCAGGCCTCGGTGAGCGCCAGCATGGCTTCGCGCTCGAGTCCACGGGCTGCCGCGGCGGCTTGGGCGAGTCCGGATGCGACGACCGGAATGAAGACGTTGCAGCTCCACCAGGTGAGGAGGGCGACCAGCGCCATGAGAAAACCGCTCGCCGTGCGGCGGCGATGCGCCGGGTCGAAGAGCTCGACGAAACGAGCCCGCCGCGCCAGGTCCGTCGTCGCCATCCAGCGCTCGGGTTCGCGCACGAATCGGCGCACAAGAAGGGCTACCGCGGCGGGGACGAGACCGGCGAGGAAAACGATCCGCCAGGAGAGCTCCGGACGATCGGCAAAAAGGTTGCCGGCGACCCACGAGTTGACGAAGCTGGCGAGCGCGAGCCCCACCGGGGCCGAGGTGTAGAGCAACGCCCCGGCCTCGACGCGGCGCTTCTCGGGCACGACTTCCGCCACCATGGCAGCTCCTGCCGCCCATTCGCCGCCGATGCCGAGCGCCGAGATCAGCCGGAAGAGGCCGAGGACCCAGAGATTCGGCGCGAAAGCGCAGAGCGCCGTGCCGACGGCATAGAGCAGCATGGTCAGCGTGAGAGTGCGCGTCCGGCCGATGCGATCGGCGAGCCGCCCAAAGAGGATCCCACCCACCGCCCAGCCGATCAGCAGCAGCGAACTGTAGGCGCCCGTCCAGCGCAGGGTCGCAGCGCGCGCCTCCGGCGAGCCGATCGTCAGGCCGAGCAAAGTCGGAACGCAGTTCGGAGCGACGAAGTTGAACAGCAGGCCGTCGAAAATATCGAAGCCCCAGCCGAGCCAAGCGGCGAAGAGCACCGCCCACTGGTAGCCGGTCATCTCCCAGAAACGGCGCTCGGGCGGCAAAGCGCCTTCTGTTGCAGCGGCCATCATGCGCGAGCTCCGATCAGGCGAGCCGCTTGCGTCCCTGCACCGCGCCAACGCCGACCGCCGCAACACCGACGACGATGAGAGCGAGGCCGATGAGCGCCCGCGTGTGGTCGACGTTGCCGCCGTCGCGAGCTTCGGCGATCAGTTGACCGAGACCGGCGTCGTGCGGGATGACGAACAGCCCGGTGCCGGCCAGAGCGAAACCGTAGGCCATCCAGGTCATGAAGGCCGGGCGCTTCGTCGGCCGCCCCGCCCGGCGCCCGAGGACGCTCGAGCTGTAGCCGTAGGCGCAATAGATGGCCGCCCCGATCACCAACCAGCCGATGAAGCGCCACCACGAGGCCGGCGGCAGATAGACCATCAGGAAGATGCAGCAGGCCGCCCCGAGCCCCGGCACCAGGAAAGCTCCGCCCGGCACGCGGAACGGACGGTGGCGGTCGGGATCCCTGACCCGCAGGACGCTCACCCCGATGCAGACCAGGACGAAAGCGAAGAGCGTGCCGATGTTGGTGAGCTGCACGATCTCGTCGATGTTCGCCAGCCCGGCGAGGACCGCCACGAAAATGCCGGTCATCCAGGTCGTGATGTGCGGCGTGCGGTACTTCGGGTGGATTTTTGCAGCCCACCCCGGCAGCAGGCCGTCACGGCCCATCGAAAAGAAGATGCGCGGCTGGCCGAACTGGAAGACCAGCAGCACCGAAGTGGTGGCGAAGACCGCGCCGAGCGAGATCACCAGCGCCGGCCAGTTCATGCCGAGACTCGAGAATGCGGTGGCGAGTGGCTCCGCGGTGCCGAGCTGGTTCCACGGCACCATGCCGGTCAGCACCGCCGCCACCGCGATGTAGATCACCGTGCAGATGGCGAGACTCCCGAGAATGGCGATCGGCATGTCGCGCTGGGGGTTGATGCTCTCCTCGGAGGCGGTCGAGACGGCGTCGAAGCCGATATAGGCGAAGAAGATGATCGCCGCCGCCCCGGCGATGCCCTCGAAGCCGTTGGGGGCGAACGGCGTCCAGTTCTCCGGCTTGACGTAGAAGGCGCCCATGCCGAGGAAGAAGGCGATGATGGCGAGCTTCAGCCCGACCATCCAGCTGTTGAACGAGGCGCTCTCGCGGATGCCGCGCACCAGGATCACAGTGATCAGCATGACGATCAGGAAGGCCGGCAGGTTGAACACAAACGCGAACGAGCCGAAGTGTGGCGCGTCGGCGAGCGCCTGCGCCGAGCGTACGGCGGCGGCGCCGACCTCGGTCGCAGGGTCCTTCCCGGCGGCGAGTGCGGCCGCGACGTTGGCCGCGGCCTGCGAGGCCGTCCGGTAGTCGATACCGAGCCAGACCGGCCAGTGCAGCCCGAAGCCGCGCAGCAGCTCCTGGAAGTAGCCCGACCAGGAGATCGCCACCGCGATGTTGCCGACCGCGTATTCGATGATCAGGTCCCAGCCGATGATCCAGGCGACGAGCTCGCCGAGGGTGGCATAGGAGTAGGTGTAGGCCGAGCCCGAGATCGGCACCATCGCCGCGAGCTCGGCGTAGCAGAGGGCCGCGAAGCCGCAGGCGACGGCGGTCATGACGAAGGAAAGCACGAGAGCCGGGCCGGCTCCGAGGTGATCGGCACCGCCGGCCGCCGCGGTTCCCACCGAGGAGAAGATGCCGGCGCCGATGACCGCGCCGATCCCCAGCATGGTCAGGCTGAATGCGGAGAGGTTGCGCTTCAGTCCCCGATCTTGGCCCGCCTCGGGCGCAGCCAGGATCTCGTCCAGACTCTTCTTGCGCATCAAGTCGGCAAACACTCGGGCCTCCCTCGCTGGCTGTTCCTGTAGGAGAAGACGGGGCGAAGTCTCTCACGCCGGCCGCGGCCCGGCCAAGCCTCGCCCGGTCCGGCGCAGGCGCAGTGGCCCCGGCTCAGGGGCGCGGCTCAGCGGGGCTGGGGAGCGAAGCGGTAGCCCTCGCCGGAGACGGTGACGATGTAGCGCGGTGCTGCCGGTTCGGGTTCGATCTTCTGTCGCAGCCGGTGCACCAACTGCTTGAGGAGCTGGCGCTCGCCGGCGCCGCGCGCGCCCCAGATGTGGACCAGCAGGCGCTCGATGGCGACGGTCTCGCCCGCCGAGGCCACCAGGAGGTGCAGGAGCCGGAGCTCGAGCGGGGTGAGATGCACCGGCGCGGCGCCGCCGATGCGCGCCGTGCGGCGCTCGAGATCGAGCGCCAGATCGCCGGCGACGAGCGGCTCCGGGCGCTCGACGCCGGAGCGCCTGAGGAGCGCGCGAATCCGCGCCAGCAGGGTTCGCGGGCTGAACGGCTTCGTCAGGTAGTCGTCGGCGCCGAGGTCGAGCGCGCGCACGACGTCCTCCTCGGCCGAGCGCACCGAGAGGACCAGAACCGGGGAAGCGGTGCGCGCCCGCAGCTCGGGCAGGAGCGCCAACCCGTCGCGACCGGGAAGATTGAGATCGAGCACGATGAGCGCCGGCTGCTCTGCCTCGACCGCGGCCAGAGCTGCCCCGCCGTCACCGGCCTCTAGCGCCAGGAAGCCCCCCTGCCGCAGCGCGAAGCCGACGATCGAGCGCAGCTCGTGGTCGTCGTCGACCACCAGGATCTTCATCCCGAGACCTCCGCCGGCATCTCCTGCGGCAGGTCGATCGGCAGCTCCACCGCGACAGTGGTCCACTTTCCGCGGCGCGCAAACGTCATCGCACCGCCATGGCGCTCGACGATCGAACGCGAGATCCAGAGGCCGAGTCCGCTGCCGGCCTCCGCCGGCTCGGTCGGCGCCCAGCGCTCGAAGCGTCCGGTGCGTCCGGGCTCCGCCGTCTCGGGAAAGCCCGGTCCCTCGTCCTCCACCCGGATCCGCACGAGAGGCACGTCGATCTCGCCGGAGATCCGGATCGTCGTGCCCGCGGGAGCGAACTTCGAGGCGTTCGAAAGTAGATTCACCAGGACCTGGACGAGGCGCTGCGGATCTCCGTGGAGCGCCGGCAGCGGATAGGGCAGCTCCGTCTCGAGCTCCTGGCGCCGTTGGCCGAGCAGCGGGCGCGTCATCTCCGAAGCCTCTTCGACGAGCTCGTCGAGCTCGATCTGGAGCTTGCGAATGGCGAGTTGGCCGGACTCGATCCGAATGCTCTCGAGGAGATTCTCGATCAGGCGGCGCAGGCGCATCGTGCCCACCTCGGCGCTGGCGGCGAGCCCCGCGAGCTCTGGGTCCGATTCGCCGAGCCGCTCGCGCAGCAGCTCGAGCGCCGCCGCCTGGGCGGCGAGCGGCGTCTTGAGCTCGTGCGCCAGGTCGGCGACCACGAGGTCGCGCGCCCGGTGAGCCGCTTCGACCGCAGTCTCGTCGCGCATCACCTGCACCTGGATGCCCGCCGAGGGGGGCGAGCTGCGCAACACGACCGCCCGATCACCGGTCGCGTCCTTGCGCCGCCCGATGCGCTCGACGACCTGGGTCGGGCCGCGAAAACGGGCGTCGAGGATCGGACAGCGCTCGTCGCAAGGCCGCACACCGTTCTCGCTGCGCGGCTGCAGCAGGTCGCCGCAGAACTGCCCGACCGCCTTGTCCGCGGCGATACCGAGCAGCTTCGCCGCCGGCGGGTTGAGGTAGAGCACCCGCCGGTCGCGATCGACCGCGTAAACCCCTTCGGCGATCCCGCCGAGCACGGCCGCAAGCTCGTCGCGCTTGCGACCGAGCTCGCCTTCGGCGGCGGCTCGCCCCCGTCGCATCTGGTCGAGACTGGCGGCGAGCGCACGAACCTCGCGTCCGCCCTCGACGGGCAGCGGCGATCGGAGGTCGCCCTCTCCCATCGCCGTGGCGCGCCGCGCCAGCTCGGCGAGCGGCCGCGCCAGCTCTCTGCCGAAAACGACCGAGAGCAGGAGCGCCAGCCCGACGACGATCGCAGCGGTACGGACGGTGCGCGCCAGGAATCGCCTCACCGGCTGGTGCACCTCCGCGGACGGGATCGCCGCCTCGACGACCCCCATGACCTCGCCGTCCGCGCCGCGCAGCGGCGCCGCCGCCTGAGCGTCGCCGCTCTCGGACAGGAAGGCGTCCACGGCCGCTCCGGCAAGGGCCTCCCGCCAGAGACCGGCGCGCTCCTCCGCAAAGCGGCTTTCGACCTCCTGCGGCAGCACGAGTCGCGCGGCCAACGGGTAGCGCGTGGAGGTCGAGCTCCACTGCGCGATCTCCGCTTGCAGGGCCGCACGCGAGACCGGCGGCGCTGGCGTCAGGGGCAGGACCGTGGCTTCGAAGCGCTCGAGGATCCGCGCCACTTCTCTCGCTGCTCGCGCCCGCGCCTCCTCCCGGCTCAGCCGGCGAAGCTGCGCATAGGTGGAAAGCTCGAGCGCGACCACGGTCGCGAGCACGAGGCCGACCGTCAGCACGATGAGCAGGCCGCGAAAGCTCCAGGGCCGCATGGAGTGGAGGTTACCGCAACGCACCTAGTGCACGGAGCCGCCACTGACCTTGCGGCGCAGGAGGGCCTGAGCGAGCAGGGTGACGAGAGCGAGAAGGGTGAGGAGCGAGGCCACCGCGAAGGCGGCGGCGAACTGGTATTCGTTGTAGAGGATCTCGACGTGCAGGGGAATCGTGTTGGTGCGCCCGCGGATATGCCCCGAGACCACGGAGACCGCGCCGAACTCCCCCATCGCCCTGGCGTTGGTGAGAATCACGCCGTAGAGCAGTCCCCAGACGACCTTGGGCAGCGTGATCCAGCGGAAGAGCTGCCATCCCGAGGCGCCCAGGGTGAGCGCCGCCTCTTCCTCGGCGCTGCCACGCGCTTCGAGCAGCGGCAGGAGCTGGCGCGCGACGAACGGCGAAGTCACGAAGAGCGTCGCCAGGACAATTCCTGGCAGCGCGAACAGGATCCGGATGCCGTGTTCGGCGAGCCAGGGACCGAGCAGCCCTTGCGCTCCGAAGACCAGAACGAAAAGCATCCCGGCGACGACGGGAGAGACCGAAAACGGCAGATCGAGGAGCGTCACCACCAGACCCTTGCCGCGGAAGCGGAAGTTCGCCAGCCACCATGCCGCGGCGAGCCCGAAGATCGTGTTGATCGGTACCACGATGACGGCGACCAGCAGGGTCAGTCGCACCGCCTGCAAGGCGACCGGGTCGCGGACGGCTGCCAAGTAGACCGCCCAACCCTTGGAGAAGGCCTGCGCGAAGACGACGGTGAGCGGAACCACCAGGAAGAGGGCGAGGAATCCGACCGTGAGTGCGATCAGGAAGATCCGCAGCCAGACCGGGTCGGCGCGGGGATCCTCGAAACGCACTCTCACTTCGCACCTCTTTCGCGCCGCTCGCGAGCCGTCTCCGCTGCCGGCCGGCGCCTTGCCGAGAGCCGATTGAGCAGCAGCAGGAGCAGGAACGACGCAGCCAGGAAGACCGAGGCGATCGCCGTGGCGCCGGCGTAGTCGTACTCCTCGAGTCGGACCATGATCAGCAGCGCGGTGATCTCGGATTTCATCGGCAGATTGCCGGCGATGAAGATGACCGAACCATACTCTCCCAGGCCGCGCGCCAGGGCGAGAACGAAGCCGGTGGCCGCTGCGGGCACGATTTCGGGCAGGACGACCCGGCGGATCGTCTGCATCCGTGTCGCGCCAAGGGAGGCCGCGGCCTCTTCGAGCGCCGGCTCGAGGCTGCGCAGCACCGGCTGCAGCGTGCGCACGACAAACGGCAGTCCGATGAACGTGAGCGCCACGCCGATCCCGAGCGGTGTGTAGGCGACTTTGAGGCCGAGCGGTTCGATCCTGCTGCCGATCCAGCCGTTCGGCGCGAAGGCCGCGGCAAGGGCGATCCCCGCCACCGCCGTCGGCAGCGCGAACGGCAGGTCGATGAGCGCATCCACCAACCGCCGTCCCGGGAAGCGGTAGCGCTCGAGAACCCAGGCCGCGATGCTGCCGAAGACGAGATTCACCAGCGCCGCCGCGGCGGCGGCGCCGAACGTCAGGCGATAGGAGGCGAGCGCGCGGTCGGAGGCGACGAGACGCACGAAGTCGGCCCACGAGAGCTCCGTCGCCTTCCACACCAGCGCCGCGAGCGGCAGCAGGACGAGCAGCCCCAGGTAGAGCAGCGTCGTCCCGCCGGCCAGACCGAAGCCGGGCAGCGGCCCGCGATCCCGCCGCTCCCTCATCCGACCGGGAGAGCGCTCATCGCGGCAACCGGTCGAACTCGCCGCCCTCGGCGAAGTGCTTCTCCTGCGCCGCCTTCCAGCCCCCGAACAGCTCGTCGATGGTGAACATCTCGATCACCGGGAACTGAACCTTCGCTGTCGTGAGCGCCGCCGGATCACGCGGACGATAGAAGTGCTTCGCCGCGAGGACCTGGCCCACCGCCGAGTAGAGGAACTCGAGATAAGCGTCGGCGACCTTGCGCGTTCCCCGTCGGTCGGCGACTTTGTCGACCACCGCCACCGGCGGCTCGGCGAGGATCGAGTACTTCGGCGCGATGATCTCGAACTTGTCGGCTCCGAACTCCTTCAGAGAGAGCAGGGCCTCGTTCTCCCAGGCCAGCAGAACGTCGCCGATGCCGCGCTCGACAAAGGTCACGGTCGAGCCCCGGGCGCCGGTGTCGAGCACCGGCACGTTGCGGAAGATGCGTGCGACGAGGTCGCGCGCCTGCGCCTCGTCGCCGCCGCGCTTCAGTACCGCGCCCCAGGCCGCGAGGTAGTTCCAGCGCGCGCCGCCCGAAGTCTTCGGATTCGGCGTGATGACCGAGACGCCGGCCTTGCCGAGGTCGTCCCAGTCGCGGATCGCCTTCGGATTGCCCTTGCGCACCAGGAAGACGATCGTCGAGGTGTACGGGGTGCTGTTGTGTGGCAGGCGCTGCTGCCAGGTCGAGGGCAGGAGGCCGGTCCGCGCGATGGCATCGATGTCCCCGGCAAGCGCCAGGGTAACGACGTCCGCTTCGAGGCCGTCGATCACCGACCGCGCCTGCTTGCCGGAGCCGCCGTGCGACTGCTGGAGGGTGACCTCCTGCCCGGTGTGGCTCTTCCACTGCGCGGCAAAGGCCCTGTTGACCTCACCATAGAGCTCGCGGGTCGGGTCGTACGAGACGTTCAGCAGGGTGATTGACTCGGCGGCAGCAAGGGATGTCGTCGCCAACAGTCCGACCAGCGCTACAGCGAAACCGGACGCAAACGGCGCTCTCGCGGGTCTCATGAATTTCCCTCTCCTCGGATCGGTTTCTCGAACCTCATTCCACGTCCCCCGCCGGCTCGAGGCCCTGGCCGCGCGCCGCGCGCACGACGAGAATGGGCACCGACCCACCTGCATCGAGCAGACCGCGCAGCGTCCGCCCCCAGGAGTAGCGACCTTCGTCGTCTGGAGGCGGCGCGCCCAGAACGAGAAGGTCGCGCGCCTCGTCGATTCGCCCGCCGAGGACAGCACGGAGCTCGCCGCGCCTCACATCGATCTCTGCCGGCACGCCGAGCGCCGCGAGCGTGCGCACGCAAGCGGCGAGAAAGCGCTCTGCGGCGCGCTGCTCGCTCTCTGCGGCATCCGGAGCGAGGACCGAGAGGACCGTCGCCGAAGCGCCCAGGTGGCGCGCCAGACGGCCGGCGAAAGCGACGTCCTCCTTGCCCGGCTCGCCGACCGCGACCGCGATCAGGAAGCGGGTGGGCGGCATCGGCGTCGCGCCGCGCACCAGCAAGAGGTTCGCCGAGGTCGCCGCGAGCAGCTTCTCCGAGGAAGCCGCAACCGCTCCGGCGCGCGCCCCCACCACCAGCAGGTCGGGATGCTCGACGCCCTCGTCCGAGCCGCGGCCAGCGAAGGTCGCTTCGAGGCTGCTGCGCTGCAAGCGCGCCTGCGCGAGCCGCGCAATCTCCGTTGCAGCGTGCAGCGCCGCCTCCCCCGCCGGACCGGCGCTCTCGGCGAGGAGCAACGAGAGTCCGGGATGCAGCAGAACGTGAAAACGACGGATGCCGACCCGAACGCGATCCCCGGGAAGGAGTGTGAGCCGGCGAGCGTCATGCTGCGAGCGCACCGCCTCGACCGGCAGGTCGGGATCTCCGAAACGGCGCGGCGGATGGATCACCCGCACTCCGGGAGGCGTCGGGAGCTTCAGGCGCAGGCGCTCTTGCGCGCCAACGAACGCTACTTCTTCGACCAGACCTTCGCCGAGCGGTGTCGAAGCGAGCTCTTCGCCGGGGGCCACGAGCTCGACGTCTTCTGGGCGCACGAGGAGCTGGACACGCCGCTCCAGCCCCTCCGCCGCGATCCCCCCCTTGAGCGGCACTTCGACGGCACCGAAACGGATGCCGTGCTCGTCGCTCCTGCCGACCAGGAGGTTGGCGCCGCCGAGGAAAGTCGCCGCGAACTCGGTCTGCGGGCGCAGGTAGAGCTCGCGCGGCGGACCGTCCTCGATGAGCCGGCCCTGGGACATCACCGCCAGTCGATCGGCGAGCTCGAAGGCCTCCTCCTGGTCGTGGGTGACGAAGAGCGTCGTCACCGCGAGCTCGCGCTGGATCCGCGACAGCGAGCGGCGCAGCTCCAGCCGGATGCGGGCATCGAGGGCCCCGAAGGGTTCGTCGAGCAGCAGCACCCGCGGGCGATGCGCCAGCGCCCGCGCCAGGGCGACGCGCTGCTGCTGGCCGCCCGAGAGCTGTGCCGGAAAACGCTGCCCCAGCCCGGCAAGGCCGACGAGCTCCAGGAGCTCCTCGCGGCGCTGCCGACGCGACGGCGCAGAGTCGCCGCGCACCCGCAGCGCGAACTCGACGTTCTCCGAGACCGTCAGGTGGCGAAAGAGGGCGTAACTCTGGAATACGAAGCCGAGCCCGCGCTCGCGCGCCGGCACCGGGGCGAGGTCCTGCCCGTCGAGCAGGATCCGCCCGCCGTCACAGGGAGCGAGACCGGCGACGAGCCGCAGGATCGTGCTCTTGCCGCTCCCCGATGGGCCGAGGAGCACGCAGAGCTCGCCTGTGGCGACTTCGAAGGAGACGTTGGAGACGACTGCGCGGCCGTCGTAGCGCTTCGTGAGCTGTTCCAGCCGGATCGACATCCCGGTCTGGAGGCTACGCGAGGGGTGGTTTCGAAGTCAGTCGCGCGGCGGTGACACTTCCGGCCCCTTCTGGAACCGGTCGGACGGAGGCGACTCCGAGGATCATGCCGAATCCCTCGAGCGCTCTCGGCGCAGAAGGCCGATTTCAGCGCGTGTTCACCGCCAGCGGCCACATCCGGGTCTGGTCGCCGAGGGTCGAAAGTATGGCCACGACGACCGTCTCCTGCGGGTGGCGCCGGCGCAGCTCGAGCGTGAGCGTGACGGACTCGCCGGCGGTCACCGTCGACTTCTCGAGCGCCGCTTCCACATAGCGCACGCCCTCCTGCTCGCCGCTCAGGTCGACGACCGACAGCTGCCATTCGACGCCCGGGCGGTCCGCGGTCGCGTCCAGGACGACGGTGGCGCGGTCGCCGACCTGTCGCAGCCGCAGCGAAGGCGCGCGCGGGATGCCCGCCACATAGGCCTGGGGCGCGGGAAGCGGCGCGCACGGATCCTGTCCCAGCGCGGCGGCGCGGTTGGACCACGCCCCCTGCACCGTGAAACCGCTCTCCTGCAGGCGGTGGCTATCCCGGGTGAGGAGTCCACAGGGATCCATCGGCTCGACGCCCGCGGCGAGGAAAGCCAGCTGGTTCGAGCTCTGCTCGAAGGCGAAGCCCCGCTGTTGTGTGTCGGGGTTGGTCGCGAGCTCGACGAGCTCGTGGCTCGCGGTCCCGGTGAGCTCGCTCTCGTCGCCGCAGCGCGGGATGACCGAGAAGCCGTTCAACCGCTCGCCGTCGCGCAGCGCGCGGTGAAAGGCGCGCGGCCCGCCGGCGCAGTAATGCTCCTGGTAGGCGTCGAACAGGGTGACTCCGGCGGGCAGATAGACGACGTAGACGCTCTCCGGATCGTACGCCCCGAAGCGTCCGGCGCGCGCTTCGCGGCGCAGGAGGGCCGAGATGTCGACGCCATGGACCCGCGAGGGCAGCTGCTCGTCCAGGCGGACCGCAAGCCCCGGGCGGCCCGCGCCGATGCAGTCGCCCGCGGTCGCGCAATACCCCTCGACCGAGTCCCGCCACCAGGGCGAGCGGACGATCGTGTCGCCGAAGCGCTCGAGCCGCGCCACGAGCGCCGGATCGTCGCCAGCGAAGGTGATGGTAACGACGCGGATCTTCCTGAGGAACAGCCCGCCGCGATACTCCACCCGCGGCAAACGGCTGGCAAGGAGCGCCGCCCCCGTCGCCCTCGCCGGCGCGACCGGAGTCGGCGGCGAGGCCGCTTCTGCCCACGGCAGACACCCCAGAAGGAGGGCTACCATCGAGAAGAGCTCCACGTTCACTTTCGACCTTCAGTTGGCGATATTGACGTTGGGATTCACCGGCCGCCAGACGACGAGGGATTTGACGTTGACGATGCCCGGCGCCGGCAGGCTCTTGGTGGCCGGGCGCTTGGCTCCCGGAACCTCGAATCCAGAGCTGACGATCCAGTGGCAGTACCGTTCGCCAGTCAGATAGTTGGTGGTTTCGTCGCGCTCGGTACCGTTGATGTCGTTGAGCCCGGCGCCCCAGCCGGTGTAGCAGAAGATGTCGTCGACGTCACCGCCGTTGGACGAGTAGCTGCGGACGAGCTCTGCGCCGTCCGGGTGGGGCCGCGTCGCGGGGTTGTTGAGGCTGCAGACCTCCATCGTCGCAACGTTCACCAACGTCCCCGAGCCGTAGATCGACATTGCGTTCCATTGCTGGAGAACATCTTCGATGACGCAGATGTTGGCGAGCTCGACGCCCGGTGAGACACGCCCGGCGGTGTCCATACCGGTCGGCTCGCTGCAATACGCGGACTCTCCACCTTCGACCCGCGCGGCGACGATCCAATCCCCGCCCGGCTTGCCGTCGCGCGACACCGCCTGACCGACGAGCGCGAACTGCCCTTCCGGGCCCTCGAGCCACTTGCCGCTCAACGCCTCGCTCGAGGTCGAAAACTCACAGCTGGCGATCGTCATCTCCTCGACGTGCATGCACGGCACCTTGCCGTTCTCGATTCGCGCCAGCCGCGCGTTGGCCGGCAGCTCGCCGCCGTGGACCGCCCGGACCTCGACCGGCGTGCAGCGGGAGACGCGGGCAGAGGCCAGGGTCTCGCGCTCTCCGCTCTCACCCGCCATCAGCCAGGCAGACGACGTCAACGCGCCTGCCAGCAAGAGCAGCCCGACCCTTGCACCCGTCCTGCGCTTCGATGCCATCGGAGACTCCTTGTCGTTTGCGAAAGCTCTGCCGCCCAGGCTCTCAAGGCACATTGCTGGACCATCGCGACATATCGCCGAGCTCGAACCCGTCGATGAAAACGGTCGCGGAGATTTCGATCACGAACGGCCCGATCGACGCTACCGGTCCCCAGTTGCCGGCGTTGTCGCGCGCGCAGAGGTGGAAATACCAGTCGCCGTCGGCGAGCGCCGGGCTCGTCGCCGCGAGCGTGACCTCCTCGACGTCCTGCACTTCGTCGCAGGCCCAGCCGCTGTTCGCATCGAACTGCAGCGCGTAGCCGTCGATGCCGGAGGACTCCGCCTGGTCGGGAGCCGCCTGCCATTGAACGTCGACCGTCGGGTCGTTCGACGGCACGCCCACCACGTGGCTCGAGCTCGCGAGCCCGGAGGCCGCGCCCGGCGGGGAGGCGTCGATCAAGAACGGGCCGAGCGACGCCACCGGCCCCCAGTTGCCGGCGTTGTCGCGCGCGCAGAGGTGGAAGTACCCGTCGCCGTCGGCGAGCACCGGGCTCGTCGTTGCGAGTGTGCCCTCCTCGACGTCCAGCACCTCGTCACAGGTCCAGCTGCTGTTCGCATCGAACTGAAGCGCGTAGCCGTCGATGCCGGAGGGACCCGCCTGGTCGGGAGCCGCCTGCCAGGAGACGTCGACCGTCGGGTCGTTCGACGGCACGCCCACTGAGTGACTCGAGCTCGCGAGTGCGGAGGCCGCGCCCGGCGGTGAGGCGTCGATCACGAACGGCCCGAGCGACGCCACCGGCCCCCAGTTGCCGGCGTTGTCGCGCGCGCAGAGGTGGAAGTACCTGTCGCCGTCGGCGAGCGCCGGGCTCGTCGCCGCGAGCGTGTCCTCCTCGACGTCCTTGACCTCATCGCAGGTCCAACTGCTGTTCCCATCGAACTGGATCGCGTAGCCATCGATGCCGGAGGGAACCTCGAGGTCGGGAGCCGCCTGCCAGGAGACGTCGACGGTCGGGTCGTTCGACAGCACGCCCACCGCGTGACTCGAGCTCGCGAGCCCGGAGGCCGCGCCCGGCGGCAGGGTCTCGATCACGAACGGCCCGAGCGACGCCACCGGCCCCCAGTTGCCGGCGTTGTCGCGCGCGCAGAGGTGGAAGTACCACTCGCCGTCGGCGAGCACCGGGCTCGTCGTCGAGAGTGTGCCCTCCTCGAGGTCCAGCACCTCGTCACAGGTCCAGCCGCTGTTCGCCTCGAACTCCACCGCGTAACCGTCGATGCCGGAGAGTCCGGCCTGGTCGAGCGCCGCCTGCCATTGGACGTCGACGGTCGGGTCGTTCGACGGCACGCCCACCGCATGACTGGAGCTCGCCAGCGCGGTGGCTGCAGCGGGCGGCGTGGTGTCCACCCAGAACGGTCCGGCATGCACGGTCGCAGCGCAGTTGCCGGCCGAGTCGCAAGTCGAGAGATGGAAGTAGTGCGAGTCGCCGTCGGTGAGCGGCGGGCTGGTCACCGAATTGGGGTCCGTGGCGTGCGGTTCATCGACGACCGCGTCCGGAACCGTGTCCGCTGAGGTGTCCCAGAGCGTCGAATAGCCGTGCATCCCCGAGCCGCCGAGCTCGTCGCTCGCCCCCGACCAGCTGATCTCGACCCAAGGGCTGTTCGACCAGATCGACACCGGTGGCAGCGTCGAGTCAATCGCCGGATTGAGCGGAGGAGTCGCGTCCAGGGTGTTGGCCGACCAGAGGTAGACCTGGATCGCAGAGGTGTTTGCCGGCGCGAGGTCCCGGGCGGCGGAAGAGAACAGGACGTAGCTCCCGTTCGCGCTCATCGCCCGCGCCGTCGAGGGACCGAACGCCGAAACGGTCGCGTCATCCAGCGTGTGCGACGCCAGGATCGAGCTGTCGCTCAACCGATCCCAGAGGTAGACGTCGGCGAGCTCGTTGGTGTCGAGCGCACCCGCGACCAGGTCGGAAGCGGAAGACGAGAACACGACATAGCGGCCATCGGCGCTCAACGACACGGGCTCGGAGGCACCGTTCGCCGTCGCCGCCGGATCGCCAGGGGCGTGCGCGATCAGTTGCACCTCCCCAGTCAGGCGACTCCACAGATAAGCGTCGGCGCCCGGCCCGTTGGAGTCGATGCCCCCGACGATCAGGTCGGTCGCCGCCGACACGAAGGCGACGAAATTGCCGTCGGCGGAAAGCGCCTTGAAGGCACTGAACTCGTCGCCGGTGCTCGTCGACGCGATGGTGGAGTGCGAGATGAGGGTCACCGCGCCGCTCGATCGCGCCCAGAGGAAAAGGTCGAACTGCCCGTTCCCGTCGTCGTTGCCGACGATCAGGTCGCTCGATTTGGAGGCAAAGGCGACGAACTCGCCGTCGGCGCTCACCCCGAGAGGTATCGACTTGCCGTTTCCGGTGGTCGTCGGGGCCCCGGGAATGTGCGAGACGAGGGTGACCGCACCGGTGATGCGGTCCCAAAGGAAGGCGTCCTCGACGGTGCCGTTGAGATCGTTGGCGACGTCGACCAGGCTCATCGCCTGCGAGTAGAAAGCGACGTAACGGCCGTCGGCGCTCGTCGCCGTAGGAACGGATTCGGAGTCCGCCGCGACCTGCGGTTGTCCGCCGACGTGCGAGATCAGGGTCACGACGCCGGTGTCACGATCCCATTGGAAGACGTCCCTGGCATCGTTGAGGTCGGTTAGGCCCGCGTCGAGGTCGGTGGAGAGCGACCAGAACGTCACGTAGCGGCCGTCCAGGCTCATCGCCGCCGGGATCGAGCGCCCGTTCGCCGCCACCGTGCCCGAACCGGCTGCGCCGGAAATGAGGATCCGCAGCCCGCTCGTCTGATCCCAGAGAAAAGCGTCGGCCTCGCCGTTGGCATCGCTGCCGCCGGCGATCAGGTCGGCGGCGAAGGAGTAGAACGCCACGTAGCGGCCGTCGGAGCTCATGCTGCCGGCCTCGTTCGTCGCGGTCGGCCGCTCGCCGGCGACGTGGGCGACCAGGGTCAAGGCTTCGGTCGTGCGATCCCACTGCAGAAGGTCCCAGAGGTCGCTGGTTGCGGTCCCACCGGCCAGCAGATTGGTCGCCTCCGAGCTGAACAGGACGAACCGCCCATCGGAGCTCAGCGCCAGCGGGCTGACCAGGCCGTTCGCGCCGGTTACCTCCGCCACAGTGGCGCTTGAGATCAAACTGTGGGCGCCGCTCGTGCGGTCCCAGAGAAAGGCGTCCTGGGCACCGTTGCCGTCCACGCCTCCCGAGAGCAGGTCGCTGGCTTTGGAGGCGAGGGCGACCCACAGCCCGTCGGCGCTCATCGCGCGCGGCGTCGAAGCCGCGCCGCCCGGAGTCGTCGCGCTGGCAGGAGTTCGCGAGACGAGCTCGATCGCGCCGCTGTCGCGGTCCCAGAAAAAGGCGTCTTCGACGCCGTTCGCGTCGCTCCCCCCGGCGATGTGATCGCTCGACGCCGAGCGATAGAGCACGAACTGACCGTCGGCGCTGATCGCCACCGGCAGCGCCGCGCGATCTCCCGCCGTGGTCGTCGACGAAGCCGTGTGGGAAACCAGCGCCACCGCGCCGCTGTCGGCCCGCCAGTGAAAGGTGTCGTCCTCCGCATTGGCGTCGCTGCCGCCGGCGATGAGCGTTTCCGCCTTCGACACGAAGGCGACGCTCTGGCCGTCCGGACTGAGCGCGCCGAGCTCGGAGCCGCCGGCTCCCGCGGCGAGACCGGTCGCGCGATGGGAGACCAGGGTCGCTCCGCCGGTGTCGCGATCCCAGAGAAAGACGTTGGCGGCCGAGCCCGACCAGCCGGTGATCAGGTTGGTGGCGTTGGAGTCGTAAGCGACATAGCGGCCGTCGGCACTGATGGCCCGGGCGACGGAGAAGTTGTTCGCCGCCGTCGTCGCCGAGGGCGCCGCGTGCGAGACCAGGGTCGAAGCGCCCGCGACCCGATCCCAGACGAAGGCGTCCTCGACGGCATTGGCATCGGTGGTCCCGGCGACCAGATTGGTCGCCGACGAAGTGAAGGCGATGTAGCGCCCGTCGGTGCTCATCGCGGCAGGCTCGGACAGTCCATCTGCCGCGCTCGCCGGATCGACCGCATCGTGCGAGACCAGGACCACCTCGGAGGTGTCGCGGTCCCAGACGAAAACGTCCCAGGTCTGGTTGTCGTCGACTCCGCCAGCGACGAGATCGTCGGCCACGGACTGGAAGACGACGTAGCGGCCGTCGGCGCTCATGGCGTTCGGCGTCGAGCGCTCGTTCGCGGTCATCGCTACGGCGACCCCCATGTGCGAGACGAGCTGGATCGAGCCGGTGGCGCCGTCCCAGAGAAAGACGTCGGCGACGAAGTTGATGTCGGTTGCGCCGTCGACCAGGTCCGAACCGTAGGAGCTGAAGGTCACGAATCGGCCGTCGTCGCTGATCGAACCGGGAAACGACTCGTCGTTCGCCGCCGTCGCCGGATCCCCGACGGTGTGCGAGACGAGGGTGTGCTCGCCCGTATCCCGGTCCCACAGGTAGACGTCCGGGCCGCCGTTCGAGTCCACGATGCCGCTCACCCAACCCGTGGCCGCCGAGCTCATGAGGACGTAGCGTCCGTCCGGAGTCATCGTGTGCGGCTGCGACCATCCCGCCGGCGTGTCGCTGGGCAGGCCCCGCGACACCAACCAGAGCTGATCTGCCCCTGCCGCTACAGCCAACAGGAAAAGCGCCACCCGGCCCAACCATAGAGAGCATTGTTTGAGGCAGGCAGAACCTGTCAAAATGGCTTCCCCCAAGTACTGTCAGCGAACGCGCCGCAGCATACTCCGAACGCGGCCGCAGCGCGCGGCGGTGCCATTCGCGGAGAATCCCGGAACCGGCCGAACTACGCGCCCAGCGGCGCTGGCGGTACCAGCGGCGGCGCGGGGTGGGCCTCGCCGCGCGACACGACGACCGCCGCGGCGAGGTCGCCCGAGACGTTCAGGGTGGTGCGGCACATGTCGAGGAAGCGGTCGACGCCGAGGATGATGCCGATCCCCTCGATCGGCACGTTGACCTGCCCGAGGATCATCGCCACCACCGGGATCGAACCCGCCGGGACGCCCGCCGTCCCGATGCCGCCGAGAATGCAGATGAACAGCACCAGAACCTGTTGCGAGAGCGCGAGCTCGATGCCGTAGAACTGCGCCAGGAAGAGCACCGTGACGCCTTCGAAAAGCGCGGTGCCGTTCTGGTTGGCGGTCGAGCCGAGGGTGAGGACGAAGCGGCTGACGTGCGACGGGAGCTTCAGCTTCTCCTCGGCGACGCGCAACGCCGTCGGCAGGGTGGCGTTCGAAGAGGCGGTCGAGAAAGCCGTGATCATCGCCTCCTGGATGCTGCTGAAGAAGAAGCGCGGGCTCATGCCGCCGAAGAGCTTGACCACCGCCGAGTAGACGACGAACTGGTGGATGGCGAGCGCCAGCACCACGACGCCGACGTAGCGCGCCAGCTGGACCACGATCTCGAGGCCGAGATCGGCGGTGATCGAGAACAGCAGCGCCGCCACCCCGATCGGAGCGAGCCCGATGACGATGGCGATGAGCCGCATGGTGACGTTGTAGAGCCCTTCGATCATCTCCTCGAGGCGCCGCGCGGCCTCGGTGCGGGTGAGCGAGAGACCGATGCCGAAGAGCAGGGCGAAGAACATCCAGGCCAGGAGGTCGCCGTCGGCCGCCGCCTTGAGCGGATTCGCCGGCACGATCTCGGTCACCAGGTCCATCCCCGATTTCGGCGCCTGCGCCTTGGCGAGCACCGCGGAGCGCTCAGCGGCGCCGGCCATCATGCGCGCCCGGGTTTCTTCGGAGAGCCCCTCGCCGGGTTTGAGGACGTTCACCAGCACAAGCCCGAGAAGGACCGCGATCGACGACACCACGACTGTGTAGGCGAGAGTCTTCAGGCCGATCCGCCCGAGGCTCTTCAGGTCGCCGAGGCCGGTGATCCCGAGCACCAGGGCCGAAAAGATGAGCGGCACGACCAGCATGAAGAGCAGGCGGAGGAAGACCTTCCCCACCGGCTGAGAGACATGGGAGAGGAACCAGACCAGCCGCGGATCGCCCGCGAAGTAGCGGTGCGCGACAAGCCCGGCGACGATGCCGATCGCGAAACCGATCAGCATCCGGGTGTGCAACGGCAGGCGACGGGGCATGGGAGCGGCGAGGATATCTTTGGCCTGAAGCAGGGTCAAACCGCTGAAGGAGACTGCTTCCCCGCGCCAGTCGCACCCTTGACTACTACGGTCAATCGTCGATCCGTTTCGTCGAGGCTGGCCTCGACGCCGAAGCCGAGCAGACCGCAGAGACTGCGAACAAGAGCGAGGCCCAGACCCGAGTGCCGAGAATCGCTCCGCGCGGCGTCCTTGCGCCAAAAGCGTTCGAACAGGTGCGCGACATCTCGAGCTTCGAGATTCGGCGCCAGATTCGAGATCTCGAGCACGAACTGCCCGTCGGGCAGCGCTCGCGACACGATCTCGATGCTGCTCTCAGCGGGGCTGTAGTCGAATGCGTTGTCGAGGAGGTTCCGCAGCACCAGAACGAACATTTCACGATGGGTGCAGACGACCAGCGACCGATCCAGATTCCTGGTCACCCGCGTCCCTGCGCTCTCGCTCACCACGCCCTGAGCGGAGAGGCATTCGTCGATCAGGGCTTCGAGGTAGATCGCCTCCTCCAATCCCACGTCGCGTCCGGCCTCCGCCCTCGCCATGGCGAGCATCTGTTCGACCGAGCGCTCCATCCGCCCGGCAACCTTCGCGGCATCGCGAAACAGGTCACGCGCCAGGTCGGCATCGCCCGACCACCGCTCCCCCACCTCGGAGAGCGTCCGCAGCTCGGCCACCGGGGTCCGCAGCTCGTGGGCGACATCGCCGGAGAAGCGACGCTCGCGCTCGAAGGCGCCTTCCAGTCGCTCGAGCAGGAGGTTCAGGCGGCGGACGATCGGCTCGAGCTCGAGCACCGGCGGATTCACCTCGAGACGCGATGCGAGGCTGTGCTCGTCGAGAGTGCCGACGCGCCGCGCGACTTCGCTTAGCGGCGCGAAGCCCCTGCGCACGACCCATCCGACCAGCAACGCAAGAGCGCACGCGAGCCCGCCCGCTACGGCGAGGTCGGCGGCGTAGATCGATCGCACCAGACCCTCGAGCTCTTCGGTGCCGCGCGCGAGCGTGAGCGAGGCTTCCCGGAGCTCGTTGCTCGACTCTGGATGCTGATTGGCGGCATGCTCGGCCCAAGGATCCCTGTCGTCCTCCAGCTGCGGGACGAAGGCGAGCGATATGAGGTGCCCTCGTCTGCCGTCCGGCAGGAGCGCGTCGCTGAAGCGCGGTTCGCCATTCGAACCCATCCTCCGCGGCAGGTGTCCATCCTGCAGCGACCTCGAACGTTCGACGACCTCTCCGGTCGAAGCCCAGATCTCGAAGTACTCGAGTGGCTGACGCACGGAGAACTCGGGCATCGCTTCGTCGGCGAACTCGAGCTGGATCACGCCGGACTTCTGCTCGGTCAGGGTCACGAGCGCCTGCGCCTTGGAGTGGAGTGCGTCATCGAAGTCGCGCCGGATCCGATTCTCGATCGCCCGTCCGGAAACGAGACCGGCCAGAGCGGCGAGCACCGCGGTGCCGACCGACAGCTCGAGCACGAGGTCGCGCCGGATCGATCGCAACTCAGTCCGCCTCGATGAGATAGCCCACGCCTCGCCGATTCAGAATGATCGGTAGAGTCCCTGGAGGCTGGATCTTCTTACGCAGGGAATAGACCAGGGCCTCGACGACGTTGCTCGTCGGCTCGTAGCCGGAGGCATAGAGACGGTCGAGGATCTCCTCCCGGCTGGTCACGCGTCCGCGCCGCAGGGCAAGGACCTCGAGGAGACCGTATTCCAGGCCCACAAGCTCGACCGGCCGGCCGCGGAGCTGCACTGACTTCGAGGTGGTGTCGATCTCCAGACCCGCGAACGCGAGGATTGGGAACTTCTCGGCGTAGCTGCGGCGAACCAGGGCATGCAGCCGAGCGAAAAGCTCGTCGAACGCGAACGGCTTGACGAGGTAGTCGTCGGCTCCCGCGTTCAAGAGCTCAACGCGGTCCCGCACCTTCCCCCGGGCTGAAAGCACCAGCACGTGCGTCTTCTTCTTCATTGCCCGCAGGCGGCGCAGCAGGGTCAGGCCGTCGAGCTTCGGCAGCATGAGGTCGAGCACGATCGCGTCGTATCCAGCGTGCTCGGCGAACGACAGACCTGCGTCGCCGTCGGCTGCCACATCCACCGCGAAACCACTGCGCCGCAGGCCCTCTCCGAGGGACCTGCGCAGACTCTCGGAATCCTCGACGACGAGCACCTTCATCGGCGCCATCCTAGCGCTGGCAACTTCATTCGGCTCGTCCGAAGGATTCCGCCTCGAACTTCATCGAACTCTCATGCAGGGCGCAGAGACTCTTCCGTCGTGGAGGAAATGTCGTGACCGTCGCAGGGACTCGTTTCGACGTCGGCTGGGGCAGCAAGTTACGCGCTGGCGTGGAAGCCGTCGAGGGCCGGTCGAGCGCCCTCGGCATTGTTGCGCTGCTCGCCGTCCTTGCGCTTTCCTTTCAAGGTTCCAGGGGGCTCTGGGAGCCGGACGAAGGGCGGTACGCCGCGATCGCAGCGCAGATGCTCCGGTCCGGAGACTGGCTTGTGCCGAGGCTGAACGGCGAACCGTATCTGGACAAGCCGCCGCTGCTCTACTGGAGTCTAGCGGGAGGCATGGCGCTCGGCGGCAGGAACGAGTGGGGGGCGCGCCTGCCGCTGGCGTTTCTCTTCCTCGCGCAGGCCGTGGCCCTGGCCGGCATCGGCCGGGCACTCTGGGATCGCAAGACGGGCTGGCTCGCCGCGGGGATCTGGGGAACGAGCCTGCTGCCGTTCCTCGCCGCGAACATGGTGACGCCGGATCTCGCCCTCGCCTGCTTCTCCGCCTTCACCTGGCTCGGCGTGGTTCGGGCCGCTGGGGCCTCGACGCCCGCACAGCGTTGGCGCTGGTGGCTGGTTGCCGGCCTCGCAGCTGGCCTCGCGATGCTCACCAAAGGGCCGGCTCTCCTTGTCTCGTTGCCGCCAGTGCTGTTCTACCTCGCCGGATCGGGGCGCCTGCGGGCCGCGCTCCGGGCTCCGCAGGCCTGGATCGGCGTGCTCCTCGCGCTTGGAATCGCTGCCGCCTGGTACGTACCGATCCTCCGGACCATCCCCGAATCTGCGAGCTACATGATGGACAACCAGGTGACCGGGCGACTCCTCACCTCTTCCTACCAACGCAATCCCGGCGTCACGGGTGCGGTCGCCACCTATTTGCCCACCCTCCTGCTCGGCGCCCTTCCCTGGTGGCCCATCGCTGCCGCAGGCACGCTGGGCACGTCATCCTGGCGCAATGCTACCTGGCGGCGACTTGTTGGCGCGCGCAAGAATCCTGTCGACTGGCTCCTGCTCTCCGGGGTCCTCTTCCCGCTCGCGCTGTTCATGGCAGCGAGCTCGCGCCTCCCGCTCTACATCCTCCCGATCTGGACACCGCTGGCGCTCGTCCTGGCGCGCCGACTCGAGAACACGCACATGCTGTCGCGGCGCCTCCTGAAGCCTCTGGCGGCTTGGGTCCTCTTTCTCGTCGCCATCAAGGCGGGGGCCGCATACTTGCCAGTCGGCGCTCGCGACTCGCGCCGACTGGCCAACTCCCTGGCATCCACCCACTCCCCCGGCTCGACCTCGCTGGTCGTTATTTCGGCGCAAGCCAACGGACTTTCCTTCTACGGCTTTACCCACTTCCGTTGGGTGCGCGAGGGAAGAACGTCCTATCCCCTCTTCAAACCACCTGCGCTTCTCGAGGAGGCACTCCCCGAGATCGCCCGGGAGAATATTCCGCACCTCATGCTCATGGACGCGCGCCGGTCGGCCGGCCTCCTGCTGCGCTTGCGCGACGCTGGATGGAGCTGCTCGGCCCCGGTCCGCTATGAGCGTCTCGTCGGAGCGGAATGCAGTCCGCTCCGGGACGACGCCATCCGATCTGAAGACGGACCGGCGTCGGTGCGCCCTGCGGTCAACGGATCGATACCCGCGCGACCACCGGATCGTGGTCGCTGAGCCGTTCGGAATCTGGACAGTTCGAGTTGAGGTGGACGATGTCCACCTCGGCGCCTCCTGCGAGCGCCGGGCTCACGACGATGTGGTCGATGATCTCGGAGGCACCCTCGAAGTTGTAGCTGTAGCGATCCTCATCCGTCGCCTTGCTCACCAGGTTGACGAGCGGTAGAGCGCCGAGCGCGGCCACTCCCGGACTGGTCTCCGACTCGTTCAGGTCGCCCAGGACGACGACCCGCGCCATGGGCTCGGCGGCGAGCAGGCGATCGACGAACTCGCGCACCACCTTCGCCTGGGCGAAACGCTTCGGGGCAGTCGGGGCGTGCGGGGGCTGGCGGGAACCGAACGCGCGATCGTCGTCCCACTTCGAGGTCCAGTGATTGGCGATGACGAAAAGGGAGTCGCCGGCGGCCCGGAACTGCACCACCAGCGACTTGCGGACTCCTTCTCCGGCGCGCAGGTCGAATGCGTTCGACACCGGCGCGAGCCGTCCCGGCGAGAGCGACAGTGTCATCGTGCGGCCGCGGCCGACGATCTCCACCGGATCGTTGGGGCGCGCCACGCCGCGCTTCACCAACTCCACCCGGGTCGGATCGAAGAGCAGCGCCACGCGGATGTTGCCGCCGGGCTGGCCGCCGTCGCGATTGTTCTCGGGATCGATCGCGACCGGTTCGTAGCGCGGCCCGCCGGCGGCGACGATCGCCTCGACGAGAGCGGCCAGCGATGCGTGCGCGGTGACCACGCCGTCGTCGGCCGGGCCACTGTCGTCCTGGATCTCCTGCAGGGCGACGATCGCCGGCGCCGCGAGGGCTTCGACGAGCGCCTGTCCCAGTCGCGCGATCCGCGGTGCGTCCCTGGCGATCGAGAGGTTCTCGACGTTCCACGTGGCGAGGGTGAGCTTCCCCGCCGCCGGTGTGAGCTCCGTGCGGTCGCCGCACTCCGGCCGCGCCCCGCGAGCTGGCGCCGGAGGCGACGGCAGCGGCGGTGGCGCGAGCAGCTGCACCCGGTAGTTCGAGAAGCCGTAGTCGACGATGCCGGTGAGGGTCGAGTCGATCCGGTCACCGACCTGGAAGTCGGGCATCTTGCTGGCGATCCTGCGGCTCAGGAAGATGCGCTCGAAGAGCTTGCCCGCTGCCGGCTGCCGCAGCCCGCCGGCAGGGGTGCGCAAGGCGCCGGCCGTATCGGCCCCGTCGGCGAGCAGGACGACATCCCCGAACGAGCGGGTGGCGCCGACAACGGTCCCCGGAGGAACCTCGACCCGCATCCCCTCGAGGCTCTCCCAGAAGTCGATGGCATCCGTCCCGGGTTCGAACTTCGTCAGGCCGTCGTCGTCGACCTGCCCCGGGATCCGCAGCCCGTCGATCAGCCGCACCGGCGGCGGCAGCGCTCGCTCGCCTGCCGACAGAGCTTCGAGCGCGACGAGCCTGACGGTCGTGACCGGCAGGCCGGTCGGCGACGGCGCCACCTCTTCGACCCGCCCGCCGATCCGCACCCGGTCTCCCGGGTGCAAGGTGAAGGCGCCCTCCCAGGCGACATAGATGCCATCCGAGGTTGCCGGGTCCGCATCGGGCTGCGCACTCTCCATCCAGAAGCCCTTGGATCGCGCGCTGTCCTCGGTCGCCGTTACGACGCCTTCGACACCGGCAACCCAGCGGCCGACGAGCGGCGAACGATGAGCGCCGCCCTGCAGCGCAGCGATCGTGAGCGGCTCGAACCCGGCAGCGAGGGCGAGAACGAAGGTCTTCTGCAGATCGGGATTGAAGTTGTCGTCGCTGACGATGAAGAGCGGGCGCCTTCCGTCGGGCAGCGGCGGCCCCAACGCCATGCCCTCGAAGTTGTCCAGCGGCAGCCCGAGATCGGCGAAGTTGAGCAACAGGGTCTTCTGCGCCGTCGCGAGCTCCAGGCTCGCCGGCGGATCGACCTTGGCGGCGTCAGGAATCCCGGCGAGCGAAACCGCGTAGAGCTTGATCTCGACCCCGACGCCGGGCACCCACTGGCGTTCGAGTGCCAGCAGCCGGTCGCGATCGAGGGCGATCAGCTCGACCAGGCCGTTCATGATCAGGTCGGTTGGCGACGGCGGCGTGCGGCTCACCGCTTCGACACGATAGAGGTACTCCACGGGGGCTCCGCCCCGCTCGAGATCCCAGCGCAGGAGGCGGGAGAGGCTCGCGACGCCGGGTGCCGACGCCGGGCTCTCCTGCGCCAATCCGTTCTCTGCGCCGGAGAAGAGGTAGCGGCAGTCGGGAGAGAGGGCGAGAGACTCGAACCCCAGGTTGTCGCGCACACCCAGATCGGCGCCCGCCTGAGGAAGGTAGCGCCTGGGCAGCGGCAGCTCGCGCAGGAAGCGACCCTGGAGGTCGAACTCCTGAACGAAAGGCGCCAGCCCGACCTTGGCCTCGCCCTCCGATGAGACGTAGATCCGCTCGCCGCCGAGAGCGATCCCTTCAGGATCGAGCCCGCGGCGGGGAAACGGTGCGCCATTCCGCGCGAGCAGCGTCGTCGCACCCTCGACAACGACGACGGGCGCCCCCCGACCCTCGGCCGGGAGAGTAATCGCCAGGCGGTAGAAGCGCGCCGGGCCGTTCTCGCTGCGATCGTCGGTAAGGGCGAGGTATCTCCCCGATCGCTCCTCCAGGGTCAGGGCGGAGAGCCCGCCCAAAGGGACGCTCCCGCTGGGGGGTTCCCCGGGTATCGCGGTCTGGCCGAGCAGCTCGAGCGAGGTCGGTCCGCCGGCACCAGCCATCACGGAGCCGAAGGCAAGTGCGGAACAGGCGATCCAGGAGCAACGTCGATGCATGAACTTCTCCCTCTGTCGAGGCCCAGCTTATCGAACGGCAAGAGCAACTCCTTGGCCCAGCGGACGTAAAATGAAGCTGTGAAGCAGAAAAAGACGCAGGCGAAGCAACCGTCGGTCTTCAGGCGGACGGAGGCCTTTCTCCTCGACTACACCCGGGGCCTCTCCGGCGATGAGTTGCGCCGGCTCTTCGACCGCGACGCCAAGGGCGCCTACTCGGTGCTGATGCGGGACCGCGAAGCCCAGGTGGAGAAGGTCTCGGGCCTGAAGCGCTACCTCCTCTCCGCCAAGCTCCTCTTTCTCAGCCTCTCCGAGAAGCTCTCGCCGCGCCGCCGGCTCCTTTTCGCGGTGGCCATCGTCGCGGCGGTGGTCGGCATCATCGACCCCCAACTCGTCTGGATGGAGGGTGACGAACGCGTCACGCTGGGGGGCTCGAAGCTGCCTCTGGTCGTCGCGGTGGTGGCGCTTCTCCTCCTCCTCGCCTTCGAGATGGTCGACCGCGTGCTGGTGCGCGACGAGATCCAGATCGCCCGCCAGCTGCAGCGCGAGCTGCTGCCGAAAGCGAGCCCCGTCCTGCCGGGCTACGGCTTCGCCCACTCCTCGCGCACCGCCAACGACATCGGCGGGGACTACTACCAGTTCCACCGCCTTGCGGACGGCCGGATGGCGATCGTCGTCGCCGACGCCAGCGGCCACGGCATGGCGGCGGGGCTGCTGATGGCGGTCGCCAATGCGACCCTGTACCTCGCTCTGGAGCTCGATCCTTCGCCGATCGCGGTCTCGAACCTCCTCCACCGCGCCATCTGGCGGACTGGCGACCGGCGCTCCTTCCTGACCCTCTTCTACGCCCTGCTCGACCCGGCCAGTGGCGAAATCGAATACGTCTGTGCCGGGCACCCGTTTCCGTTGCTGCGGCGCGCCTCGGGCGCCATCGAAGAGCCCGCCCTCGGCTCGTTCCCGCTCGGCATGCGCGAGACGGTCCAGCCGGCGAGCGGACGCCTCCGCCTCGAACCCGGCGATCTCCTGCTGCTGTTCTCCGACGGACTCTTCGAGGGTATCGACCGCGGCGGCCGGGCTTTCGGATTCGACCGCCTGCGCGCAGCGCTCGCGACCGGCGGCGCGGCAGCGCGGACGCACGAACAGATCCTCGCCGCCTTCGAGAGCCATGTCGGCGCCGAGCCGCTGGCCGACGACCTGACGCTCGTCGTCGTCGAACGCCTCCCCGCCGGCGACGAATCGCAGTAGATTCCTCCCTGTCATGCGTTCCTTCGTCGCCCGACTGCGCGACTCTGAGAGGCTCTGGACGGCCGCCGTCTTTCTCGGCCTCTGGCTGGTGCTCGCTTCGGGCAGCTCCATGGCCGCCCTGCGTGCGCCGGCTCCGCTCGCCCCGCTGGCCTCCCTGGCGGTCACCGCGGCGCTCGGCGCGCTGATAGCCGTCTGGGTCGCGCGCGCCTCGGGGTCGCGGCGACGCGGCCTCGCCATCGCCCTCGCGGCGCTCTTCACCACTCCGCTGCTGCCCTACGCCTTCTCCGGGTTCGAGTCGACCCAGGCGCTCCTGTTGCTCGCCGCCGCCTTCTTCGCCATCGGGCCGACGAGGCTGCGTTTTCCGGCTCGGGAGGCCGGAATGCTCTTCGCCGCCGGGGGCGTTCTCGCGCTGGACGCGAGCGGCGTCCTCCTGCTGCCGCTCCTCCTCTGGCTCGCGTGGTGGAGCGCCGAGCGCAGCGGCGTCGAGCGGCGTGCCGACCCGAAGCCGCTCCTCTACGGCACGGCAACCCTCATGCTCGCGCTCCTGCTCCCTCTGCTCGCCCTCCGCGCGACGCCCTTCGACCGCAGCGCGGTCGACCTGGTCACCTCTCCCGTCGGCTGGCTGGTGAACCTCCACACCGTTCTTCTGTCGCT
This sequence comes from Thermoanaerobaculia bacterium, assembly GCA_031403995.1. GTDB lineage: Bacteria > Acidobacteriota > Thermoanaerobaculia > Multivoradales > JAGPDF01 > JAGPDF01. The sequence continues at coordinate 50,436 of JANNGS010000057.1, read as the reverse complement.
GAACTACGGTCTGATCTTCTTCGCACCGCTCGTCCTGCTCGGCCTCTGGCGAGCCTTTCGCGGCGCGGTCAGCGATCGCCGGACGGGCCAACTGGCCCTCTTCGCCGCCGCCAGCCTGATCGTGCCCTACGCGGCGATTCGCCAGTGGAGCACCGTGAGCGACTCCTCGTGGGGACCGCGCCACCTGCTCGCGGCCTTCGCGCCGGCGCTTCTCGCCCTGGCGCTCTCGCGCACCGAGCGCGCGCGCCGCGGCGGCCACCGGCGCTGGATCATCGCCGCGGTCCTCTTCGGTCTCGCGGTCAACACGCTTGGCACCGCGGTCCCGAAAGAGACGCTCGCAGCCCTGCCCGGCCTGCCGCAGAAGGGGGCGGAGGTCGCGCTGCAGTTCGATCCCGCCTGGAACCACGCGCGGGTCAACGCCGCGCTGCTCGGTGGCTGGGTGCGGTCGACATTCGCGCCGGCGGCGGCGCTGCCTGGCGCCGACTCGAATCCGGGGTCGCTCCTCGACCCCGCCGCCCCCAGCCCGTCGGAGCGCGTACTCCCGAGCCCGATTCTGCTGCGGGTCTTCGACCCCACAGAGCACGCCGCGCTGCTTCCGGTCGCCCTCCTGCTGGCGTTCGCCGGCGCGCTGGGCTGGACTCTCCTGGTCGTCGCGCGCCACGCCGCCCCGAGCTGAACGGGCCGCATTCGATCCCCGCAGTCGATTCCCACAACCGGCGACCTCGGCTATCCTGTTCAGGCAGGTTTCGTCGAGGAGACGGCATGACGGCACGCAGGTCCGAGATCGAGGAACCGACCCGCAAGGTGGTCACGTGAGCGCGCCGCGGCGATCGCTCGCTCTCCTTCTAGTGCTTGGCGGCTGCATGACCTGGACGCCCGGCTGGGAAACTCCGTCCGCGAGCAACGGCGCCGGCGCGGGAGCCGGCGCACTCGCGCCTGCCGAGGCGGCCGGGGCGGCTCTGGCGCGCGCCGAAACGCTGTTCGAAAACGCCGGCGATGTCGACCGGCTCCAACTAGCGATCCTCGAGTTCGAGGTCGCTCTGCCGCTCGCGAGCGACCCGGGAGAGGTACTCGCCCGACTGTCGGAAGCGCACATCCTGCACGGCGCCGCTTACGCCGACGGCAAGCGTGCAAAGGCGCTCTCGTACACCACCGGGATTCGTTATGCCGAGCGCGCGATGGCCCTGAATCGCGCCTTCCTCAGCCGGGTCGAGGCGGGCGACTCGCTCGCCGAGGCGAGCGCCGAGCTCACCCGCGCCGAGATCCGGCCGATGCTCTTCTGGGTCACCGGAGTCTCGTACTACTACAAGGAGTGCCTGGGCGGACTCGGTCATCTGCTGCAGTTTCGCTGGATGCTCCGCACCCGGCAGGTGATGGAACGGATGATGGCGCTCGATCCCACCTACGAGCACGGCGCCGTGCCGTTCTCCCTCGCCATCTACTTCATCGGACTGCCACCGAGCGCCGGCCGGGACCTCGCCCGCTCGGCGGAGCTCTTCGCCGAAGCGCGCGCCGATGCGCCGACTTCGCTGCTCGCGCCCTGGGGCCGGGCCAAGTACCTGCATGTGAAGACCGGCGACCGCGCGGCCTTCCGGCTGGATCTCGAGTGGGTGCTGGCGCAGGATCCCGCCCGGGCCGAGAGCCCGCTGCGATGGAACGTCTACTTTCAACGCGATGCCCGCGACCTCCTCGGCCGGATCGAGAGCCTCTTCCAGTCACCAGACCGGGAGCGCCGCGGCGAGAGCTAGCTTCAAGCCCTGGAGGCGTTATGGAACAGACTGACCTGAAGCTGCTGCGCGATCTCCTCACCGGCGAGAAGCTCCTCACCCTGGCGGTCGTCGTCGACGACGCTCCGGTCGCCGGAGTCCTGCCGTTTCGCGCCGAGGCCGGACTGCAGAGCCTGCTCGTTCACACCTTGACTCTCGCCCGCCACAGCCGGGGCCTCGCGCCCGGCGCGCGGTTCTCGGCGGCGATCCACCTCCCGCTCGCGCCGGGGGTGGACGCGCTGCAATCCCAACGCGTAGTGCTCGAGGGAAAAGTCGAGGCGGTCCCTGCCGAGGAGCGCGAAGCGATCGCCTCCGCCTGGGTCGAAGCCTTCCCGAGCGCCGCCATGACCGTCGGATTGGGCGACTTCCTCTTCCATCGCCTGCGGGTCGAAGGCGGCCGGCTGATCTCCGGCTTCGCCCGCGCCTCCGCTCTCCTGCCCGAGAATTTCTCCGAAGCCGCCGCGCTCGCCGGCTAGGCGCGCACAGCAGCGGCCTCACTTGCGCGCTGGAGCGTTCTCCGGCCGGGCAGCCAGGCGCGCAAACCGACGATGCACATCACCAGGAAGACCGCGTAGAGCAGCGCCGTGAGGTGGAGGTTGCGCGACAGGTAGAGCGGGACATAGATCGCATCGACGGCGATCCAGACGATCCAGTTCTCCAGCCGCTTGCGGCAGAGCAGATACTGCGCGACCAGGCTCAGCGCGGTCGTCGCCGCATCCCAGAACGGCGACGCGCCGTGCACTTCGACGAGCACGGCCCAGAGTCCCCAGGTCGCAAGCGGCGCGAGAAGCGCCAGCGCGACCCACTCGCTCGCCGAGGTGCGCGAGACCGCCAAGGCGCCATGTCGCTGACCGCCGTACAGCCAGTTCCACCAGCCGTAGACTCCGAAGGCGAAGTAGACGACCTGCAGCCCCATGTCGGCGAACAGCCGGCTTTGCCAGAACAGGACGAAGAAGACGACGTTGTTGGCGAGACCCAACGGCCAGTTCCAGATGTGCTCTCGCACGCACAACCAGACGCAGGTCCCGCCGGTGGCGAACCCCAACGCCTCCGTCAGAGACAACGGCCACCAGCGCAACGCTGTCACGAGCAGCAGCGCAGCAGGCAGCACCGTCATCAAGCCGAGCTCGAGCCCCGAGAGCGCCAACTGCCGCACTCTCGGGGCCGGATCTGCCAGTTCGATCTCAGGAAGGGTCGTCAAGCGGCGCCGCTCGTCAGCGCTCGTCGGACATCATCAGGGCATCTCGAGCGGGAGGAGCGCTGGGACGAGGGTGAGGTTCTCGGTAGCGAGGCTCGTGCGGTAGGTCTCGACCTCCTTGGCGTAGAAGGCGTTGAGGTCGGTGAGGGCCGAGTCGAGCTCCTGGCGCGCCAGCCGGAGATACTCGAGGTGGGTCGGGTTCGGGCGGTCCCACGAGGAGCCGAGGTAGCCGCGGACGTAGGCGAGCCGCGACAGGATGTCGCTGTCGGGAGTGATGCCCACCGTGTCGCGCGGCCACCAGAAGCGCTTCTCGAGCCTGTCCAGCCCCTCGCGCACGCCCTTCGCCTCCTTGGCGAGCGGCAGGTCGGCCTCCTTCACCGTTTCGTCGCGCAGGGCTTCGGCGTTGGCGAGCCGGATGCGCTCCGCTACGGCATCGAGATCGCGGCGCGTCGCGCCGATGCGCTCGATCGCCGCGACCGCCGAGTCGTTCAAGGCGCCGGCGTCGAGGATCGCCGCCCAGCGCGCCTGCCAGTCCGCCGCGCTGTTGCCGGAGGTCGGGTCGGCGAGCACGTGGACGAACGTCCGGCGCTCTTCGCCCCCCAGAGTGAGCACGGCCTCGTAGCGCCCGGGCGGGACCTGCGGGCCGCTCGGGTTGAAACCGGGCTCCTCGGGTGTCCCGGCAGGCGGGCGCTTGAAGCCGTCGCGAGAGAGATCCCAGTACACCCGATTGAGTCCGCGCTTCGTCTCGACTTTCAGCCGGCGAACACGCTGACCCGACGCGTCGCGGATCTCCAGCGTCGCCTTGGCAGCCTCCTTCTTGTCGGACTCTTCTTTCTCAGACTTCTCGCTGTCGGCTTCGGCCGCGGACTCGGCCTTCGCGGCCGCGCTCTCCGCCGCCGTCTCCCGTTTGCGCTCGGCGATGCGCCGGTCGCGATCGCGATCCTTGTCGGCGAGCGGCACCTCGTCGCCGTTGGCCACGAAGGTGATCGCGGCGCCGTAGGGCCGGTTGGCGCCGCGAAACTCGGTCGCGCCGAAACCGAAACCGCCATCCTCCGCGAGCAGCCAGTGCTGCGCGCGATCCGCCACCGGGAAGAGGCGCAGCTTCTCCTCCAGCGCCTTCGCCCCCAGACCGCGCAGGGGAGAGATGTCGTCGACGACCCAGAGCGCCCGCCCATGCGTCGCGATGATGAGGTCGAATTCGCGCGGGTGGATCGCGAGATCCATGACCGAGACGGTCGGGAAACCGTTCGACCAGCGCGTCCACTGCGCTCCGCCGTCGAGCGACAGCCAGAGGCCGAACTCGGTGCCGAGGAAGAGGAGATCCGGATCGACCGGATCTTGAACGATGGCGAGCGCATAGCCACGCAGCGCCGGCGTTGCGAGGCTCTGCCAGCGCTTGCCGAAATCGTCGGTGCGGTAGACGTAGGGCGTCCAGTCCGAACGCCGATGGTTGTCGAAGACGACGAACGCCGTTCCCGGCGCATGCGTCGAAGCCTGCACCGCCGGAATCCAGGTGTTCGCGGGGACGCCAGGGACGTTGCCCTCGACGCTCGTCCAGCTGGCGCCGCCGTCGCGCGTCAGATGCAGCCGGCCGTCGTCGGTGCCAACCCAGATCAGTCCGCGCTCCTTCTTCGACGGCTCGATGGTGACGATCGTGGTGTAGGTCTCGGCGTTGGTGACGTCTGGCGTCAGACCGCCGCTCTCGTCGGCCTTCTGCCACTCGGAGTTGTTCGAGGTCAGATCGGGCGAGACGGTCGTCCAGCTCTCGCCCCGGTCGGCCGACCGGTGCAGGAATTGGCTGCCGAGATAGACGGTCCCGGGCTCGAAGGGATCGACAGCCAGCCCGGCGTTCCAGTTGAAACGCAGGCGGACGCCCGCGGAGGGCGCCGGCTTGATGTCCTTGGTCTCGCCGGTGCGCCAGTTCCAGCGCATCAGGTTGCCGCCCTGCCAGAGGGCGTAGCCCTGCAGCGAGTCGGTCGGATCGGGGAGGGTCTCGAAGCCGTCTCCACCGGCGAGAGCCTTCCAGAAGTGGTTGCGGATGCCACCGTTCTGGCGCACCGAGGAGGGGCCGCGCCAGGAGCCGTTATCCTGCAGGCCGCCGTACAGGTTGTACGGCGAATCCATGTCGTAGGCCACGTGGTAGAACTGCGCCAGCGGCAGGTTCGAGACGAAGCGGTTGCTCTTGCCACCGTCGTGACTCACCGAGATGCCGCCGTCGTTGCCGGTGATCAGATGGCGCGGGTTTGCAGGATCGATCCACAGCGCGTGGTGATCGCCGTGGATCTCGTCCCAGCGTACGAGCGTGGCGAAGCTCTTGCCGCCATCGCTCGACAGGCGCACCGTGTAGTCGACGCTGAAAATCCGGTTCGGGTCCAGCGGATCGACCCGCAGCTCGCCGAAGTAGAACGGCCGCGGATTCACGTTGGGCTCCGAGTTCACCGCCTTGAAGCTCCGTCCGCCGTCGTCCGAGCGCAGCAGCGCGCTTTTCTTTGCCTCGACCATCGCGTAGACGATCTCCGGGTGCGACCGCGAAAGACCGAGCCCGATGCGGCCGAGCTCGCCTGAGGGGAGCCCGTCCTCCGATTCGAGGCGCTTCCAGCTTTCGCCGCCATCGAGGGAACTGTAGAGCCCCGAGCCCGGACCGCCCGACTTGAAGTAGTAGGGCCAGCGGCGGAACTGCCACATCGAGGCGAACAGGCGATTGGGGCTGCCCTCCACCATCGCGACGTCCGCACCACCCGTCTTCTCGTCGACGTAGAGCACTTTCTTCCAGCTCTTGCCGCCATCGGTCGTCTTGAAGATGCCACGCTCGGGGTTCTCTCCCCACTCGCGTCCGAGCGCCGCCACCCAGGCGACGTCGGAGTTGTCGGGATGCAGCACGATGCGATGGATGCGCTCGGTGCCTTCGAGCCCGAGATGGGTCCAGCTCTCGCCGCCATCCGCCGAGCGGTAGATGCCGTTGCCCACCGAGGCGCTGTTGCGCACGTTGCCCTCGCCGGTCCCGACCCAGACGATCGATGGATTGCGGCGGTCGATGGCGAGCGCGCCGATCGCGGCGACCGGCTGGTCGTCGAAGATCGGCTTCCAGGTGATGCCGCCGTCGAGCGATTTCCAGACGCCGCCGGTCGCGGCCCCGGCGTAGACGATGTCGGGATTCGACTCGACCGCGGCGATCGCCGCGACCCGGCCGCTCATCCCGGCCGGGCCGATCGACCGCGGTACGAGCCCCGCGAGCAGGTCGGCATCGAAGCCGCCCGCCGAGGCCACAGGAGTCGAGACCGCGGCCCCGAGCGCTGCGGGCGCGGTCGAGATCGCCACGATCCCCACGATCGCTGCGGCCAGCAGGAGCCGTCCGGACAGATTCAACATCGAATGCGTGCGCATGTTCTCTCTCCCGTTTGAGGCATCCTACGAAAAAGCGCGCCCCCTGGCGCGCCGCCGCGCGGCTAGAATCAGCTTGTGCAGAGGAACACCCAGCAACGGGCGGCGATCCGCGAAGCCTTCGAGCGCGCCGATCGCCCACTGTCGCCGGCCGAGGCTCTGGAGGTCGCGCAGGAGAACGTCCCGGGCCTGGGAATCGCGACGATCTACCGCAACGTCAAGGCTCTGGTCGAAGAGCACTGGCTCTCCGAGGTGCAGTTGCCCGGAGCCCCGAGCCGCTACGAAGTGGCCGGGAAGCACCATCATCATCACTTCCGCTGCCGCGTCTGCGACCGGGTCTTCGACGTCGACGCCTGTCCTCCCGACCTGCGCGCGCTCACCCCCCGCGGATTCAAGCTCGAGAGCCACGACATCACTCTCTTCGGACGCTGCGCGACCTGTGTCCGCGGCTGAGCCCGGTCGCCGCCTGCCGGTTCGCCTGCCGCCGCGCGCGGCCTGGGCGGTCGTCGGCCTTGTGGCGTCGCTCGCCCTGACCGCCTGCGGCGAACGCCGACAGGCGGCGGCGCTCCGTCCCGACCTCTCGACCGCCGCCTCCGCCACCGTCATCGAGCCGTCGCGGGTGCGCCACGAAGGGGTCCTGATTCCGGCCGGAGAGTCGCTCACCTGGCCGCTCGGGCGGGCGGCCACAGGACGTTTGCGTTTCGCGTGGGCCGCGCAAGTGCCCGGGACAGCCACCCTGACAGTGGCGACGGCGGCACCGGCGCCAACTCCCGGCCGGCCGCTCTTTCCCCCCCTGCAGCGGACGTTCGACGCCGCAGCCGGGCTCTTCTACGAGGACCTGGAGATCGACACCGACGCGCCCTCCGTCCTGAGCTTCCGCTCCGACTCCCCCGCCGGCATCGTGATCTCGGATCTGCGGATCGTCCAGCCCAGCCCGCGAAACGACGCCCTGATCATCCTCCTCCTCGACACCACGCGCCGCGACGCGGTCGGGCTCTACGGCAGCCGGCGGCCGACGACTCCCCATCTCGATCGCATCTTTGCCGGCGCGTGGAAGGCCGAGCGCGCCTGGGCGCTCGCCTCCTGGACCACCCCATCCGTCGCCGCCCTGCTGACCGGGATGCTGCCAGCGGGGCAGGAAGACGATTCCGGAGCGTCGGTCGGTGTCGCCCCCGGCGTTCCGACGCTGGGGCACGACTTCGCCTTCGCCGGCTGGTCGACCGCCCATTTCAACGCCAACCCGGCGCTCAACGTCGACAACGGTTTTCACCGCGGATTCACGACTTTCTATACGCCTCCCTACGAGATGGCCTCGATGGCGCTGCCGGGGAGCGACATGCTGGCGCGCCTTCCCGGGTGGATCCGCGCCCATGAAGGGGAGCGCTTCCTGCTCTACCTCCAGCTCATCGAGCCGCACGAGCCCTACGGGAGACCGGACCAGCCGAAGGGGGTGACTCCGTTCGACCCGGAATACACCGGCAGCTATCGCGGCGACGAGAGTCACTTCGACCTCAGCTTCGACGCGACGCTCCAGCCCCGCGATGTCGAGCACCTCCGCGCGCTGTACGACGACGACGTCCGCTACGGCGACCTCCTCATCGGGCAGTTCTGGGACGGCCTCGACGCCGCGCTGCGCGACCGCGCCACCCTCGTCTTCCTGTCCGACCACGGCGAGGAGTTCCTCGAGCATGGGGGTTGGAAACACGGCCCGTCGCTCTATGACGAGGTCTTGCGGGTGCCTTTCCTCCTCCGTCCCGGCAACGCGCGACGCTTTCCTCCGGTGCCGCCCGACACGCTCCTCTCCCTCGCCGACTTCCTGCCGACGATCGAGCACCAGCTCGAGATACCGCGGCGTCGCAAGGTCGACGGGGTCGATCTCCTCGAGCCGAAGAACTGGACGAGAGAGGTCTTGCCGCCGATTCACATGCTGACCGGAGGGAGCGCCCGCGCGGTCGTCGTCCGCAAGAGCACCAAGCTCCACTTCTTCGACCGCTTCGGCACGCGCGGCCTCCCCGACCCGCAGGCGGACCCGAAGGGAAACCGCGTCGCGCTGCACCTGCGGTCCTTCCTGCCGGCGCTCGGCTGGTTCGACCTCGCTACCGATCCGCTCGAGCGCGCGTTGCTCGCAGCGCCGGCGCACGACATGGGCGCCGATTGGCGCGCCATCGAGACGTCGCTGGCGCACACTCGCCGCGGTCTCGAAGTGCGGGTTCTCGGCGGCGCCACGGCAGGGCGATTGCGGCTCACGTTCGCGGCCGGCGAGCCCCGGGCCGAACGGTTCGCCCTCGAGCCCGAGGACATGCTGCGGGGAGAGGCGGGCGCCGTCGAGCTCGACCTCGAACTGCCGCCCGGCGACGTCGACGGCGTCTTCTTCCCGGAGTCGAAGGCGGCCCGCGCGCGGATCACCGTGACCGGCGGCTGTGCACGGTGGAACGGAGCACCGATCCCTTCCGGTGAGAGCCGCGACATCGAACGGATTGTGGAAGGCGTGCCGCGCTTCGCGCTCGATCCGAACTGCGCCTCTCTCTTCGTCTGGCGCAACCACGCCATGCGCGCCGCACGCAGCCAGCTCGAAGAGGACGAAGAGCGCCAGAAGCTCCGCGCGCTCGGCTACATTCACTAGCAGTCAGACTGCCCGCACCGCGGAAAAACTCTTCCCTCCGATTTGCGTAGTTCTTTTATGAGTCGCCGTCGACCCTTCCCTGCGAACCTCGCGGGCTCCCGGGTTCCGCCGGTCGCCGTACTCTGCCTGCTGACGCTCTGCGCAGGAGCTCCCTTGCGAGCGCAGGCTGCCCAGGATCCGCTCGCCGATGCGATTGCGCGCTGGCAGGAGCGGGTCCGCTCGACCCCGTCCGTCGGAGACGAGGTCGACGACGAGGCGAAGGCCATTCGCGCTGCTTCCGCACCGTTGCTCGCCCAAGCCGAACAGGCGCTCGCGCAGGGCCAGCGATGGCTGGCGTTGGCGCGGCTCGAGAGGGTCTGGACCGACCTCGAGGCCGCCGAGTATCGCAGTGGCATCGCCGGCGACCTGCGCGTCCAGATGTCCGAGCTCGAACGTGAGTGGCTGCGCCTGGGACCCGAGCTGGGGAACAACCGGGCGCCGGGGCCGAGGCCCGCCTTCGAATTCCTGCCGGCGGCGGCGCGCGCGCTCGCCGAGGCGGCGTTGGCCCAGATGCCGACCTACTACGACGCCAGCCTCGACTACGGCAGGAATACCGCCCCCGAGTACGGCCTGTTCTATCTCGGAGCCGCGCGGGCGCAGCGCGACTTCATCGCCCTCGCCGTCGGTCTGCCCCGCCGGCCGGTGGACCTCCCGGCGCTCGCCCCCGGGGACGTCAGCGGCGCGATCTCAGCGCTGCGCGACGAGCTCCTGACGGCCTACACGCCGCCGCGCTCGATCGACAGCCATGCCGTCTTCATTCGTATCAGTGCGTTGCTCAAGGAGGCCGATGAGCTCGCCAACGCAGGCGCGCGCTACGGCGCGCTTCTGCGCCTCCTCGACGCCAAGGCGCGGCTCTCCCGGCTCACCCATCCTGGCCGCACGCTCTCCGCGGAGGAGGCCGCCAGGCGCAGCAGCGTGATCGCTGCCCGGCTCGACGAAAGCCCTCGCGACGCCAGCCTGCAGCGCCTGTTTCTCGACACCGCCCTGTTCTCGGCGGCCGATCCCGACCCGGCGGCGCGCGGCGGCGAGATCGCTGCGGCGATCCTCGACGACGTGCTGCCGTACTTCCCGGTCGTGCTCGGTCCGGCTCCTCCCCGCTCGCCAGACCGCCGCGCCGAGGCCACCGTGACACTCGTCCGGTGGCCCTACACCTGAAACATCTCTGATCCAGCAGGTCTGCTGGCACAAAGCGTCGTGAGGGGGTTCGAGGGGCGAGTGCGCTTCGTGGTCGAGAACTACGGCGACTCGGAGCTCGCCACGCGGTTCGGCGTGACCCGCTATCCGGCGATCTTCGTCGACGACATCCTGGTCGCGACGCCGAAGGACTTCGGCTTCTACGGCAAGGGCGAGGGCGAGAACGCCGGACGCTACGCCCCCTGGCGCGACGCCCGCAGCCACGAGCGGTTCCGCAACGATCTCGCCCGGATGCTGCAGGAAGTGTTGGACGGCAAGCGCGACGTGCTGCGCTCAGACCATGCTGGGTCCATCGCCGCAGCCGAGTCCCGGGCGCTCGCTCTCGTGACGCTGCCCGAGTTCTCGATTCCGGCGCTCGACGGCAGCCTGCTGGCGAGTGCCAAGCTCTCCGGGAGGCCCGTGCTGGTCGAGTTCTGGGCCACCTGGTGCCCGCCGTGCCGCGGGACGCTGGTCTGGCTCGGGGAGCTCGAGAAGCGCTACGGCAACCGGCTCGAGGTGGTCGCCCTGGCTATCGAGTCCGACCGGGCCGACGTGCAGAAAGTCGTCGCCGGCCTCGGCCTGCCGCTCCATTGGGCGATGGGCTCGCCGGACCTCGCCCGCCAGTTCGGCGATCTCTCCGCCGTCCCGACGCTCTTCCTGTTCGACACTGCGGGCCACACCCGCGAAGTTTTCTACGGCGCCCCGCCCGACCTCCACCAGCGCGTCGAACGCGCGCTTGCCCGACTGCTGCCCTGAGCGGGGGTCAGGTCGAAGGTCGCGCCGGTAGCGCGGGACGCGAAGAGCGCAAGGCCCGGTGAGGCACGAGTTGCACCAGGCCCAGCGCAACGCCTCCGAGCAGGATGATGGTCGGGCCGGCCGGTGTGCCGATCCGCGCGGCGAGCGCCAGGCCACCCAGGGTGATTCCCGAGCCGACCGCGCAGCCGCCGGCGACGATCGCCGGCAGGCTGCGGAAAAGGCGCAGGGCGACCAGCGGCGGGATGGCGAGCAGCGCGATCGCGAGCACCACGCCCACCAGCGAGAGCAGCGCCACCACCGCGAGCGCCACGACGAGGAGCAGGAGGAAGGAAAGCCTGCCGACCGGCAGGCCCTGCAAGCGGGCGTGCTCGTCGTCGAACGCAGTCGCGACGAGCTCGCGGCCGAAGAGAAGCAGCAGAGCGATCATCCCCAGGACGAATCCGCCGAGCAGAGCGAGATCAGCCGGCCGCACCTTCATGAGATCGCCGAACAGGATCGATTCGACCTCAACGTCGCTGTGCGCAGCTCCGGAGAGCAGCAGCATCCCGGTCGCCATGCCGACCGCCCAGAGCACGCCGATCGCCGCATCCAGACGCGCCAGGCGCTCGCTCCGCAAGGGGGAGAGCGCGGCGGCGGCCAGGGCAGCGACACCCGCGGCGCCGATCCGCGGATCGAAACCGAGCAGCAGAGCGAGACCGACCCCGCCAAAGGCGGCGTGCGCGATTCCGCCACCGAGCGCCACCAGGCGCCGGAGCACCACGACGGTCCCCACGAAGCCACAGAGGAGGCTGGCGAGAAGCGCCGCCGCGAGCGCCGCCGGCGGCACGCCGAAGGCCGCCGCCACCGCGCCGAAGAGCGACCCTGCCTCAGCCATGTCCATGGCCGCAGACCAGCGACTGAACGTGCAGACCGCTGAGCGCGAGCGGCTCGAGCCGGCGGTCGACGAGCGCGGCGCGCTTCGCCGCGAAGGTCTCGGGCGCGAGGTCGTGGGTGGCGAGAACGATCGCGGTCTTCTGCGGCAGTCCGGCGAGCAGCGCCCAGAAGGCGCGGCGGGAAGGCTCGTCGAGCGCCGCCGTCGGTTCGTCGAGGATCAGCAGGTCCGGCTCGGCTACCAGAGCACGCGCGACCAGGGCCCGCTTCATCTCGCCGCCCGACAGCTCGTCCAGGTAGGCGCGGCGCAGAGCTCCGAGGTCGAGACGCGCGATCACCTCGTCCACCAGCCCGCGGTCGCGCGGACCGGTCGCGGCGAACGGCCGGAGCCGGCTGCGATCGCGCAGGCGGCCCTGAAGAATCATCTCCTCCACCCGCACCGGGAAGTGCCGGTCGAAGGCGGGAAACTGCGGAACGTATCCGAGGCGCAAGCCGGCGCGGCGGTCGATCGTTCCGGTCGCCTGACGCAGGAGGCCGAGGAGGAGTCGCACCAGCGTGCTCTTGCCGCCGCCGTTCGGCCCCAGAAGGGCGAGGCGCTCGCCTGCCACGACCTCGAGGTCGATCTCGTCGAGGACGACGTCGGCGCCGAAGCGGTAGGAGACACGGCACAGGCGAACGAGTGCGGCGGAGTCGCTCACGCGTTGATGATATTACATTCTCACCGAGAGACGGCCTGTCCGGGGCCTCGCAGCCCGGCTCCGGACGCCATCGGCCACCTCAGCTAGGCAGCGAAGCCTGCTCTGCGTGGCGCGCCAGATAATCCTTCAGGTGGAGCTTGCGCGCAGTGTTGGCGGAGCTCATGTAGCGCACCGTGCCGAAGATCGGGCGCTCCGGTCCCCACGGCCGGTCGAAGCGCCCGAAGCACCAGAAGATGCCGCTGTACGAGTTCGGATTCCGGCCGTCGAGGGCGTAGCGGTTGTTGAGCTCGATGAGCGCTGCCAGCGCTTCCTGCGGCGTCGCCGACCACTCGAGCACTTTCTTCGCCCACAGCATCCGCAGGTAGTTGTGAATCCGCCCCTCGAAGGCGAGCTGCCGCTGGGCGGCGTTCCAGAGCGGGTCGTAGCTCTGCGCCGCGGCGAGGTCGTCGAGCTCGTAGCGCGGCGAGCGCAAGTCCCCCGAATGCTTCGCCAGAGTCGCCAGCGCCCAGGGCGGCAGCGACTCATAGCGGTCGTAGTCGGGGCGGTGGTGACAAAAGTGATACCCGACCTCGCGCCAGGTCACCAGCTGATCGAGAAAACCCTCCGCCGGCGGCGACATCCGCCACCAGCCCGCGCGTGCGCCGGACGCGCCCGCGGCAACGTCTTCCGGCGACCACCTCTCCACCGCCGCGACCTCGTGCAGGACCTGGTGCACGGAGATCTGTCCGAAGTGCAGGTAGGGCGAGAGGCCGCTCGCACCCTCCTCGTCAGGATGGTTGCGATTCTCGGCGTAAAGCACAAGCTTCTGGTAAAGGAAAGTCGAGAGATGCGCCTCGGCGGCTGCGCTGCCGCCACGCACTACGCCGGGCCGGACGGAGTGATCGATCGGCAATGCCGCCAGCGCTGCCGGCGAACCGGCTAGCAGTTCGTCGGAGGCACCGGCCCATGGCAGAGCACCTCCCTTTACCAGCAGTTTTTCCAGCACCGGGACCGCGAGCGAATCCAGCGGCGCAGCCGCCGGCATCGACTCCAGAAATTCGGGCAGCCTCTTTTGCAGAATGCGGCGAAAGGCGTAAGCGGTCGGCGAAGCTGCATCTGTCGCCGATAGCGGCAGAAGGCCGTTGCCGTCGATCGCTTCCAGACGGCATTCGACCTGGCGTGCGGCCCCGTCGACCATGTGCGGCAGGAAGAAGCAAGGAAAGTCGTCGGTGACGATCACCGCCGCGCGCTGCGAGAGCGCGCGCAGCAGCCCCTTGCCGGCGCCGGACGCAGGCTCGACGTAGGGGATGTAGAGAATGCGCTTGCCCACCGCTCGCCGGGCGTTTTCGGCCATGCCATCGAGCACGAACCGGTGGATTCGGTCGCTCGCCCAGCGGTAGTCGCAGCGCAGCGCCTCGAGAACGACGAGCGGCTTGCCGAGCTCCTCTGCCCAGGCGATGGCCCGGTCGAGAGCGAAATTCCAGCCGAGCCGCCGCTGGGCGATCATCCAGTAGAGGACGAACTCGCCTGCGGGCCGCGGCGGGCGGTCGACGACGACCCGCACACGGTCAGGAGGAACTCCGCGAAACTCTGCGGGGGAATCCATCAACACAGTCTCTCACCCCAACTTTCGCCGGGGCTCCCGTCACGGATGACCCCGGCGGCGCCCTCGGCGAGCGCTCCCCACTCCACGGAGTTGGAGAGGACTAAAGCTCGACCTGCGCGCCGAGCTCGATGACGCGGTTCGGAGGAATGCGGAAGAAGGCGTTGGCAGGCCGCGCGTTGCGGGCGAGGTAGACGAACAGGCTCTTGCGCATGCCGGACATCCGCGACTTGCCGGTGGTGAGAATGGTCTCGCGGCCGAGGAAGTAGCTCACCGTCCCGGGGTCGAACTCGAGCCCCTGCTCCGCCGCGCGGCGCAGGGCGAGCGGCACGTTCGGCGTCTGCATGAAACCGTAGTGCGCGATGACCTCGCTGAAGCCATGTGCCAGCTCGCGCATCTGGATCCGGTCCCGCTTCGGGACCTCCGGGATACCCTCGGTCACGATCGTGAACAGGATGACCTTCTCGTGCAGCACCTTGTTGTGCTTGAAGTGGTGCAGCAGGATCGGCGGCGTCACCCCCATCGCCGAGGTCATGAAAACCGCCGTTCCTTTCACCCGGTGCGCGTTGTACGACTCGAGACGGGCCAGAAAGGGGTCGATCGGCAGGCTTCCGAGCTCGAGAAAGCTCCGCACTGCGCGCCGGCCGATGTTCCAGGTGGTCATGGCGAAGAAGAAGACCGACCCCACCAGGAGTGGAAACCACCCGCCATGGACGATCTTCGGGATGTTGGCGAGGAGGAGCGGAACTTCCACCGCGAGGAATAGGGCCACGAGCCCGAAGGCCAGCGCGGGGGACCACTTCCAGCGCCGGATGGCGACCGCGGAGAGCAGGACGGAGGTGCAGATCATCGCGCCCATGACCGAGATGCCATAGGCGCCGGCGAGCTTGGAGGAGTCGCGGAAACCGAGCGTGAGCGCGATGCAGGCGACCATCAGGAGCCGGTTAATCTCCGGCACGTAGATCTGGCCGCTCGCCTCGCCCGAGGTGTGGATGATCGAGAGCCGTGGAAGATAGCCCAGTTGCACCGCCTGCTGGGCGAGCGAGAAGGCGCCCGAGATCATCGCCTGGGAAGCGATCACCGCCGCGGCGGTCGCCAGGATCACCAGCGGATAGAGGAGTATCGAGGGTGCGAGACCGAAGAACGGATTCGCCACCGCACTCGTGCCGCGCTCGAGCAGCAGGCTCCCCTGGCCGAAGTAGTTGATCAGAAGGGCCGGGAAGACGAGCGAGAACCAGGAGATGCGGATCGGGCCGCGCCCGAAATGTCCCATGTCCGCGTAGAGCGCCTCTCCTCCCGTGACGCAGAGAACGACCGACCCCAGGATGAGGAATCCGTGCAGCCCGTTCTCGGCGAAGAAGCGCACGGCGTGCGCCGGGTTGATCGCTCCCAGCACCTCCGGATGGCGGAGGATGGCCGGGAGTCCCAGGGCCGCGATCGCCGCGAACCAGACGAGCATCACCTTGCCGAAGACCGCACCGATCCCGGCCGTGCCCTTGCGCTGGACGAGAAACAGGGCGAGGAGAATTCCGACCGCCAGCGGCAAGATAAAGGGGCGGAAGATCGGGGTCGCCATGTCGAGCCCTTCGAGCGCGGAGAGGACGGAGATGGCCGGGGTGATCATGCCCTCGGCGAGGAGCAGCGACGTGCCGACCAGAGCGAGACTGACCAGGACTGTCCAGCGCTTCCTGCCCGTCTCGCCTTTGCCGGGGTGACTGCGCTGTTCGGTAACCAGAGCGAGGAGCGCGAGGATGCCGCCGTCGCCATGGTTGTCGGCCCGCAGCACGAAAGAGATGTACTTGACGGAGATGATCAGCGTGAGCGCCCAGAAGACCAGCGAGAGGACCCCCAGCACATTGCCGAGCAGCGGCGCGACACCGTGCGCGGAGTTGAAGCACTCCTTCATGGCATAGAGCGGCGAGGTTCCGATGTCGCCGTAGACCACTCCCAATGCACCCAACCCCAACCGCGCCAGGTCCTTCGGCGAGCGGATGATCGGTGCGTGGGAGGTCAGATGGACGTCGACGCCGGTCGACGAGTCTGTCTTGGCCATGGCGGGTGGGGAGCGTAGCACGCGAGCCCCGGCCACCGCCCGGGTTCAGGCAGGCAACTGCAGCAGAATCAGTGACTTGCCGCGCAACAAATCGCGCGCCGACTAGATCTCGACCTGGGCGCCGAGCTCGATGACGCGATTCGGGGGAATGCGGAAGAAGGCGTTGGCGGGCCGCGCGTTGCGGGCGAGGTAGACGAACAGGCTCTTGCGCCAGCCGGCCATGGCCGACTTGCCGGTCGTGAGAATCGTCTCGCGGCCGAGGAAGTAGCTCACCGAATTGGCATCGAACTGGAGACCCAGTTCCGCTGCCCGGCGCAACGCCAGCGGCACGTTCGGGGTCTGCATGAAGCCATAGTGCGCTATGACCTCGGCGAACCCGTGGTCGAGCTCGCGCATCCCGATGCGGTCCCGTTTCGGGACCTCCGGAATGCCCTCGGTCACGATGGTGAACAGGATGACCTTCTCGTGCAGCACCTTGTTGTGCTTGAAATGGTGCAGCAGGATGGGCGGCGTGACGTTCATAGACGATGTCATGAACACCGCCGTACCTTTCACCCTGAAGGGCTCGTAGGTCGAGAGCCCGGCGAGGAAGAGATCGATCGGCAAGCTGCCGGCCTCGAGGGTCTTGCGGACGGCTCGGCGGCCGCGCTTCCAGGTCGTCATCAGGACATAGATCGCAAGGGCGACGGCGAGCGGCACCCAGCCGCCGCTCACGATCTTGACCACGTTGGCGGCGAGGAAAGGGATGTCGATGACCATGAAGGCCGCGCTCAGCGCGAGCGCCTGCCAGAGCGGCCACTTCCATATCCGGAGCTCGACGGAGAAGAGCAGGATCGTGGTGATCACCATCGTCCCCATCACCGCGATGCCGTAGGCCGCCGCCAGGTTGCCGGACTTCTGGAACATCAGGGTCAGGGCGACGCAGGAGACCATGAGGATCGTATTCACTTCCGGAACGTAGATCTGGCCGCTGGCCTCTCCCGAAGTGTGGACGATCGTCATGCGGGGCGAGAAGCCCAGCTGGATGGCCTGCTGGGCGAGGGAGAAAGCGCCGGAGATGAGGGCCTGCGAGGCGATCACCGCGGCCGCGGTGGCGATCGCCACCAGCGGATAGAGGAACCAGTCCGGCGCGAGGCCGTAGAACGGATTCGCGACCACCTCCTGTCCGCGGGCGAGCAGCAGCGCTCCCTGTCCGAAGTAGTTCGCGAGCAGCGCCGGGAAGACCAGCCAGAACCAGGCGACGCGGATCGGGCGGCGTCCGAAATGCCCCATATCGGCGTACAGAGCCTCGCTGCCGGTGACGCAGAGAACGACCGCGCCGAGAATCAGGAAGCCGTGCAACCCGTTGGCGCGGAAGAAGTGAAAGGCGTGCATCGGATTGACCGCCGCCAGCACCTCCGGATGACGCACGATCGCCGGGATTCCCAGAGCGGCGATCGACGCGAACCAGACGAGCATGAGCGGGCCGAAAACGGCGCCGATACCGGCGGTTCCCCGTCGCTGCACGAGAAAGAGGGCGACGAGGATCCCCAAGGCGATGGGCACGATCCACGGGCGGAAGAACGGCGTCGCGACGTCGAGCCCCTCGAGCGCGCCGAGGACGGAGATGACCGGCGTGATCATCCCGTCGGCCCACAGCAGCGCCGCGCCAAAGAGCGCCAGCGCAACGAGCGTGATCCATCGCCGGTGGCCGGACTCGCCGCGCTTTGGGTGGCTGCGCTGCTCGGTGACCAACGCAAGGAGAGCGAGGATGCCGCCGTCACCGTGGTTGTCGGCGCGCATCACGTAGCCGATGTACTTGACGACCACGATGAGCGTCAGCGCCCAGAAGACGAGCGAGAGGATGCCGAGGACGTTGCCGAGGTTGATCGCGACACCGTGGGGCAGTGCGAAGCACTCCTTGATCGCGTAGAGCGGCGAGGTGCCGATGTCGCCATACACGACCCCCAGCGCACCAAGGCTGAGGCGCGCCAGATCCTTCTTCGAGCGGATGATCGGAGCGTGGGAGGTGGGGTTGAGGTCGACTCCCGTCGTCGACTCGGGTTTGGACATGACGGGGTTGGACACTAGCACGCCCTGCCCGAGCCGGGCGTTTCAGAGGGCTCCAATCCGATGTTGCACGGCGCTCATCAAAGGCCTTAGAATCAACATCTTACGACGACTCCAGCGACTCTCCCCCTGGCCCTCTTCGGAGCCACCTACCTGCTGCTGGCCATCGGCCGCATTCCTGGCCTGGCGCTCGACCGGACCGGCTTCGCGGTGCTCGGCGCTCTGGCGTATCTGGCGACCGGCGGCATCTCGCTCGAGGAGGCAAAAGCCGAGGTCGACGCGCCCACGCTGACGCTGCTCTTCAGCATGATGCTGCTCTCGGCGCAGTACCAGATGTCGGGCCTCTACGGCGCCATCGGAGAGCGCCTGGCGCGGGTCCACCCGGCTCGCCGCGGCCATCGCCATGCTCGCCTGGCTCGCCCGCTGACTCAAGGAGGACCTGGCGGTGGCGCCGGCACCAGGCCGGATGAAACCTTTCTGCTCCGACCTGGCTCTTTCCGGATGGCGACCGCAATCGGTCGTACAATTCGAAGCCATCCGAGCCATCCAAGGAGACGCCATGTTGAGCAAGCTCTTGCCCCGCAACGAAGGTACCGTCGATCGCGCCGTCCGGGTGATCGCCGGGATCGCGATCCTCTCCCTCGCCTTCATCGGTCCGAAGAGCCCGTGGGGCTTCGTCGGAATCGTCCCGATCGTCACCGGGCTGCTCGGTTCGTGCCCGGCGTACACCCTGTTCGGGCTCTCCACCTGCCCGATGAAAAAGCGCTGAAAGGACCGGTCCGGATCAGTCGAAGGGCTGCGCCGCGGGTCGAGGCGCCGGGGCTTGCACGACGACCTGGCTGCCCCGGGCCGCGAGCGCTGTCGGAACCTCGGAGCTCCAGGCCGAAGTATCCGCGGTCTCGAAACCGTCCACGAACGGCAGCGACTGCACGACCGCCAGCGCGGCGAGGATCTCGCTGTTCATCTCACCGTATTCGGGCGGATAGCTCCAGCCGCAGGTCGGTTCGGCACTCACCGTGGCGTGCAGGAAGTCGACCCCTTCAATGATCGCCTGCTGCCACGGCAGGGTGAAGTTCCACGGATCGGCGCGCAGTCCGAGCAGGGCGTAGGCGGTGGCCTGGAAGTCGCCCCCGCCCCAGGATCCGTCCACGGCTTGGGCGGCGATCAACAGGTCGGCGATCACGAGCACCTCGGTATACATTGCCGGCGGCAGGTCACCCGCCGCCTCGAGCTCGAGCATCGCCCGCAGCAGCGCGCCCCAGGACAACTCGGTGTAGTCCCAGCCACCGTAGAGGACATGCTCCCAGTCGGGGCGGCGCGCGAGAATCCGCTCGGCGATCCCGACCGAATAGACGTCGAATCCGGCCAGCCGCGCGGCGCGGATGTGGGCCGAAATATCCCATCCAGAGAGGGACAGGCGATTCGTTACGTAGTAGTCGACGAGGTCGTGTGGATCCGGGAACTGCGCCATCCACCGTGCATAGAACTGGGTGCCAAGGGTGCAGTAGGCGGAATTTTCCGGTTGCAGCGCAGCACCGGCGGCGAGACCGTAGGCGCCGGGATCGAGGTCGGCACGGTGGCATAGAACATGCCGACGGCAGAAATGCCCTGGATGCTGGTGTAGGTGTCGCCGGAGCCGATCTCCCACTCCCAGACCCCGCTGTCGACGACTGCGGTCGTGCCGTTGAGATAGTCCCCCTTGCGGGTGAGGTGGGTATCCGCCGCACAGGGCAGGAACTGCGCCGACAGCGGAACGACTCCGGCGAGCAAACCGATCGAATCCAAGACACAGACTCTCATTGCACACTCCTCCACTTGCGACGTCCACCCTCCGCAAAAAGGCCGCGGACCTGAAAAGTTTAAAACTCATCCTGTCCGGGTTTCTCTGCCATCACCCGATCGGGGGGGGTGGCCGGAATCCGTCGCCGCTTCGATCAGGTAGGCGACTGGATTGCAGCAGCGACGACGCGGTTCCGCCCGGCGCGCTTCGCTTGGTAGAGCGCGGCGTCGGCACGGCGAAGCGCGGTTTCGGGCAGCTCACCGTCGGCATGAAAAAGCGCAACGCCGGCGGAAACGGTGGCGCCGATGACGCGACCGTCGCCGAGGTCGATCTGTGTCACAGCGAACTGCCTCCGGACCGCCTCGGCACGCTCGACAGCCACCGCCATCGAGGCATCGGGGAGCAGCGCGACGAACTCTTCGCCCCCGACGCGACAGACGAGGTCCGAACCGCGCACTCCGGCGGAGAGGATCTCCGCCAGAGCCTTCAGCACGAGATCGCCGGCGGCATGCCCGTGGATGTCGTTGACCACCTTGAAATGGTCGACATCGAAGACGACGATCGACACCGGCTGGCCGGTCCGCCGCGCCCTGGCGAGGTCGCGTCCGGCGGACTCGTCGAAGTAGCGGCGGTTGTGGAGACCGGTCAAAGGGTCGCGGACCGCCTGTTCGCGCAGGCGCCGGTTGAGCGACTCGATCTCGGCGACCCGCGAACCGAGCTCCTGGTGGGCGACGGCGAGCTCCTCTTCGGCCTGCCGTCGCGCACTGACGTCGGCCTTGATCGCGACGAAGTGGGTGACGTTCCCGGACGCGTCCTGGACGGGAGCGATCGTCTGCTCCTCGTGGTAGAGCGAACCGTCCTTGCGCCGGTTCACGATCGTCCCCGACCAGGTCTCGCCGCCGGTGACGCACTGCCAGAGCTCGGCATAGAAGTCCGGACCGTGCTCACCCGACTTGAGGAGCCGCGTGTGCGAGCCAACGAGCTCGTCGGCGGCATAGCCAGTGATCGCGCAGGCCGCCGGATTCACCCAGACGATCGTGCCCGAGCGATCGGTGATGACGATCCCGTTGGCGGCCGAGCGCAGTGTCGTCGCCTGGATGCGCAAGGCGTCCGGGCCTTCGGCGCGACCGCGCATGTCGCGCATGGCGGCGGCAGCGAATCTCCGCCCCCCGACCTCGAGCGGACTGAGGGAGATGTCGACCGGAATCTCGTGACCTTCTGCGTGGCGGGCACTGAGCGAGAACCCGAGGCCCATCGGTCTGGGGCGTGGATTCCGCAGGTACTCGGTGCGAAGACTCTCGTGAAGCGCGCAGCGCTCGGGGACGAGAAGCTCGAGAGGCCTCCGCCGCAACGCGTCCGCAGGGTAGCCGAGCAGCCGCTCGCAGGCCGCGTTGGCCATCACGATCGTCCCGTCGGCATCCACCACGACGATAGCGTCGGCAGAGGAGTCGAACAGAACGCCGGAGAGTTCTATCGCGTCGAGATCTGTGCCCATGCGCTCGGCGACGGACGGTACCACGCACCCGCCCGGCCGCCGACACCCGAAGGGGCAGGCCGGCGGAGCTACTTCGCCAAGCCCACCAGCCGGACATGCACCAGGAACAGCACCACCCAGGCCGTGAACAGCAGGCTGTGCAGGTGGATGAGTGGCGTCAGGGCCGCAGTCCGGGCTATCCGCCCGCACTCGCCGGCCGCAGCCCGGCGAGAATCGAGAGCGTCGTCTTGCAGCCGTGCAGGCGCGCCAGGCCCAGCGCGAGTCGGCTCTCGAAACCTCGCGGCAGCCGCAAGTCGGGGGCGCGCTCGAGCAGCAGGGCGACGATCTCGTCCTGGCAGCTGCCAAAGAGGTGACCGCTCCGGTCGACGTCGGCGAGGAAGCCACCTTCGACCGCGAGGAGAAGCGCGTTCGT
Organism: Thermoanaerobaculia bacterium; assembly: GCA_031403995.1. GTDB lineage: Bacteria > Acidobacteriota > Thermoanaerobaculia > Multivoradales > JAGPDF01 > JAGPDF01. Next base: position 28,561 of record JANNGS010000057.1, on the reverse strand, counting down.
GCCGCCGGAGATCGTTGCGCGCGGGTTTGCCCCGCGGTCGAGCAGCAGGCGGACGAGGGCGAAATCGCCGTTCATGACCGCGAAGAAGAGCGGCGGAACCTCGCCATCGCCAGCGAAGTCCGGATCGGCGCCAGCGGCGAGGAGGGCCGCGGCAGCCGCAGCCGAGCCCTTGTGAATAGCATGCAGGAGCGCCGTCCAGCCCTGCCTGCGGTCGACCCGGTCGATCGCAGCGCCGGCGCGCACCAAGCCCTCGATCGCGACCACGTCGTCTTCTCGCGCCGCGGTCATCAAGGGCGTCAAACCGTCGGGAGAAAAACGGTCGATGACCGAGCCGAAATTGGCACCACCGGCGGCATCCTTTGACCCAGCGCCACCGTTGGCTACCCGGCCGCCGACCCACCGCGACGCCGTCGACGGCCAGAGGAGAAAAGCTCCAGTAGAGAGAACAAGCGCCACTCCGAAGGCGAGGGCGATGCGTCGTGCACCCCCATTTACCGAAAGCTTTTGCCTGTGTAGTTTCACATCTTCACCCAGGACAACGAAGGTCGAGCCCTCTGCTTGACACCATCACGCTCCAGCTGCGCATCCCAGAGGTTGTCACTCTTCGCGCCGGCTGCCGCCGGCGCTGGAGCTCAAGGCTCGAGCTCGTAGCTGCTCGAGATGCCGACACGTTCGAGGAGGTTCTGCAGGATGCGGGCGGTGACGCCCCAGATGAGGAAGCGGCCGACGTGGTAGATGCGCAGCGTCCGGCGCTGACCGTTGATCAGCACTTCGCGGTCCTCGATCAACTTCGGGTTCGCCAGCTCGCCCAACGGCGCGGCGAAAGTCTCGTCGATCTCGCCGGGATTCGGCTTGAGCTCGAACGGGAAGGGAATCGCGCCAACACAGGGAACGATGCGGAAACCCGAAGGCGTCGCGACCTCGTCGAGCTCGCCGAGGCGCAGAACCCGCTTCGGCGGCAGGCCGATCTCCTCGTCGGCCTCGCGCAGCGCGGCGCCCCAGGAGTCCTCCCCCATCTCTTTGCCGCCGCCCGGGAAGGCGACCTGCCCCCGGTGTTGCGGCAGACTGTCGGTGCGCTTGGTGAGCAGCGTCCAGAGCATCCCGGCGTCGACGTAGAGCGGTACCAGGACCGCCGCCTGCCGGGCCTCGCCCGGCACCAGCCGGCGCGGCGCCGGCGCCTCGAGGCGGGCGCGCATTGCGAGAATCCAGGGGAGTGTCTGACTCATGGTCTGGCGGCCTCCGGCCCGGCCACGCGCGCCAGTCCCAGGTCGAAGGTCACCGGATCCGTCGCAGCAGCTGGGCCCTGCGAGCCCATCCTACTCGCCCCTGGAAGCTCCAACCGGAGAACATAGATCGACACCGGGGCGCGGCTCCACCACAGCGGATGCCGGCGTGCCGGACGGCCCAGCGCGATCTCGAACGCCACCTCGCCGCTCGGCCGGAAGGTCGTGCTGCCGGTCGTGCCGCCTTCGACCGCGAGCGTCCCCGGCGCGTTGGCGCTGAAGTCGAGGCGCACCGAAGAGAGGGCGCGATCGCTCGCGACGAGCAGCGTCGCGTGCCCGCCGTCGAGCGCCAGCCGGCCGCCGAGAGGCCGGATCGAGGGCCCGGTGCTGCGGAGCCGGACGCCGGCCCGGGCCAGCTCGGTGCTCCCGGGGAGGACCCGCAGCGAGGTTTCGAACGGCAGCCGCTGCCGGAGTCGCGAAGTGAACGCCTCCAGTGCCGCCGGAGGCCGGGTACTGTCCGACAGCGGCGAGATCCAGAAGGGCAGCAGAAACGGCACGACCGCGAGCGCGACCAGGAGCGCCGAACGCAACCGAAGCGCCGGTCCGGCGCAGAAAAAGAGGGCACCGTAAAGCGGCAGGAACCAGGGATTACCCACTGCAGAGAGATCCCCGGCCCAATCGAACGGCGCGAGCACCAGCTGAGCGATCGCCGCCAGCGCGACCACCAGCGGCAGGAGGCGCCGGCCGCCGGACTTGCGCGGCGAGAGCAGCAACACCAGGATCGGCAGGAAGCCCACCACCAGCCCGGCGTTTCTGCCGATCGCCAGGTAGAGAGCGTTCCAGCCCAGCAGTGCCGGATGAAAGACCGTTGGCAGCGCCTCCCAGGGAGCTCCCTGCGCGGCCAGGACGAAAGCGACCGGCAACAGCAGAGGGAGCACGAAGAGCAGACCTGCCCGGACTTTGCCGCCCAACTCCTGCATGCGCGGCATGTCGAGGAGCATCGGCAGGGCGATCAGGGCGTAGGCCGGGTGGCGCACGGCCGCGGCACCGACCAGCAGTCCGGCGAGCGGCCAGGGCCAGACTGCCGCGGGCCTCTCGAGGTCACCACCGTAGATCTGGTCCGCTCCGCGGTCGAGGATCGCCGGCGCCTCGCGTCCCCAAACCAGCGCACCGGCGAGAACGACAGCGGCGAACACGAGGACTTCGCTCTGCCAACGGAAGACCGCAGTGAAGGCGACCGAGCCGAACAGAAAGAGCGCCACCCAGACCGGCGCGGCCGCGCCGAGCGGCGCGCGCAGCGCCCAGCTCCCCGCAGCGGCCGCCAGCACGAGCGCCAGGGCATTGAGAAGAAACGGTCCGCGCTCGCCCGCGAGAAGGATCGACCAGCTCCACAGGCGGGTCGCGAGATAAGGCGCCTCCAATCTGCCGCCGTGCGGATCGGTACGCACTCCGCGCGGGCTCTCTGCGAAAGCGGCGCGGAAGCGCACGGCATCGGCATCGACGAAAACCTCATCGTGGTCGATGGCCAGGCTGTGCGCCGCCAGCCAGTTCGTCGTTTCGGCTCCCGGCGCCGGCGGACGCTCCGGCGCCACCGTCGCCGCCAGCCAGAGTATTCCCCCCAGCAGGACCGCGAGCAGCAGAACGCCGACGGTCTTCAGACCCACCGGTCCCACTCCCAGGCGCCGAGCGGCCGGTGCCCCTCGACGATCTGCAACGTCGGCTTGATCAGCAGGCGGGCCGCCGCTTCGGGACGGCGCAGCTCGAGGACGAAACGCCGCGACGCGCCCGGTTCGAGCGCCTCCGGCAACGAGAGCCAGCGCCGTCCGCGATAGAGGTCACGCCCTTCGGAGAGGAACTGCACCTCGAAGATGACCCCGCCCGGCAGTGCCTGGCTCGGCAACCAGCGGATGCGGCTGTCGTTGACGACCTCGACCTCGAGCTTGCGACGCTCGCCGGGGGGCCAGTCTTCGCAGCCGTAGACGACGATCCGGCCCGGCACACGTCTTTGAACCGCCGTGGTGCGCGGACCCGGCTGCGGCGGGCGCTCGGCCAGCGGCGCGAGCTTCGCGAGCTCCGTGGCGGCGGCCACCAGTTCGTCCGCTGCGCGCTCGGGGGCGTGCACATCGGCGACGTAGCGACGCGCCGCCTCGCCCATCCGGTCGAGCCCGGCGCGGTCGTCGAGCAGCTGCGCCAGCGCCGCGGCGAGCTTCTCCATCTCGCCCTCGCCGGGAGGGATATGGACCGCGAGCTCCTCGGGCAGATCGCCGAAATCGGCGTAATCCGACACCACCACCGGGCGCCCGACAGCGAGGATGCGCAGGAGCGAGGCCGAGGTTTCGCCGGCGGTCGGGTAGCGCAGGTTGAGACAGAGATCGGTGGCCGAAATCGCTGCGTCGAGCTGCTCGAACGGCAGGAAGCCGGTGACGTGCACGCGGTCCGAGACGCCGAGCTCGGCGGCGAGCGCGGCGTAGTTCGAGTACGGCGAAAGCTCGCCGGCAATCAGAAGGTGCACGCCTTCGAGGCCGCGCGAAGCGAGCGCGCAGATCGCCACGTCGGTGCGTTTGATCGGCGTCTGGAAGCCGAACGAGCCGAGGAGAAGCGCCGCGGGCGGTATATGCCACTGTTTGCGGAACGCCAGGCCGACGGCGCGACTCGCCGGCGGCGGCAGTGGAATGCCCATCGAGACCACCCGCACGGCGAGCTCCGGGTCCTCTTCCCGCAAGACCGACGCTGCCCACTGGCCGTGCACCAGCACGCCGCGCTGACGGCGCAAGAGGGTCCGGTTCGCCGGCAGGAAGAACTGTGCCGCGCGCCCGAAGGCACCCCAACGCACCGGCCGCGCCGCAGCGTCGCCGACCCAGCCGTGATCGCGCTCGAGCGCCTCGCGATAGGGCTCGAACTCCCCCTTTCCCACTGTGCGATCGAGCAGAAAGTGATGCAGGACGAGGTCGTGCAGCACGAGGACGCCCGGCCGCGCCATGGCGAGCTCCCAGACCGCCGCGTGATAGCTGTTGTTGCCCATCTGGTAGAGCGGCAGGCGCCCGTCCTCGCCGACCCGCGCGGCCTCGACCGGCCGGAAGCGCGCCGCGATCTCGGGGTCGAGAGGCAGGTCCGGCAGATGCAGCACCCGCACGTCGGCGCGCTCGGCGAGGTGCGGCAGGAGCTCGAGACTGTAGTCCGAAATGCCGGAGCGCACCGGCGGCAGCGGCGAGAGGTAGTCGAGGCGCAGCACGCCAGGCATTCTATCGGCGATCCCGTCCGTGTTCCGCCCGACCTTCGGCCGCTGGAGGCCCGGCGTCGGCTCGCCGGGAGGCCCGGTCGGTTTCTTGCATGGGAGGTCGCGTGTCTGACTCTCTGCAGGGCAATGCCCCCAGCGGGCGGGAGGTCGCGATGTTCGAGATGCAGAGCGTTCTTCAGGGACCGGCTTCGTCGAAGAAGCAGTTGGCTACGATGGCGGCGCTGCTCCACCTCTCGGTGGCCACCGTCCTCGTCGTCGGGCTCGCGTGGCGCATCGATGCCGTCGAAGCACCGACCTTCACGACGATCTATCTGCCGATCGCATTCCTCCCCTCCGAATGGAGCGCGCCGCTGGTCAAAGCGACGAAGGCGCCGGCCCGGCCGGTCGCCAAGGTGCCCGTGACCGTCCAGCCCGAGGTGGTGCCGGACGGCCCGCCAGCGGCCGCGACCCTCACCGACGATCCGATCGCGCCGCTCAGCGCGGAGATCGGCGCCGGCGGACCGACGAGTCCGGGAGCGCTCCTCACCGACGTGGGTGGAGTCGGACCCGGCAGTGGTGTTCCCGCCGCCGCGGGGACCATCGTCTGGCAGCCGGGAGCGGGGATCGTCGCACCGCAGGTGCTCTTCCGGGTCGATCCGAGATATCCCGAGAGCGCTCGCACCGCCCACCGCCAGGGGGCCGTCGTCGTCGAAGCGGAGATCGCCACGGACGGCACCTTGAAGTCGGCACGGGTCGTGAGCGCCCCGCTCGGTTTCGGCCTCGAACAGAGCGCGCTCGACGCCATTCGCAGCTGGAAGTTCGCTCCGGCGCGCTACGGCGAGCGCCCGGTAGCGGTCTACTACCGCTGGAACGTCCTCTTCAGCCTGCGGTAGCCCGGTCGAGGAGGGCGTCGCTGGCGGCGTCCGGAGCCGTTGCGGTTCCGCCGTCGCTCCGGCGCGCCGCGAACCGCAGCAGCGCGAGGTGGGTCGCGCCGTAGGCGACGCCCGCGAGGGCGACGAAGACGATCGCGAGGTGCAGCGCCGGCGGCGTGAACGCCCGGCCGAAGACCGGATCGACGAAGGCGAAGTTGATGTTCTCCGCCGGCGCCGTGAACAGGCGGCAGACGACCAGCGCGGCGGCGGCGATGGTGGCCTGGAGCGCCCAGCCGCGACGGTCGTAACCGACCCGCCGCACGAGCACGACGACGATCACCGGCCAGGCGAGGTGGTAGAGCGAGAGCAGCCGGGTGAACAGCGGGTACTGCGGATCCCACATGTACTCGGTGCCGCCGAACAGGTGCGCCCCGGTCACCACCCGCCAGCCGGCATCGGTTGCCCAGGCGAGGCCGATCACCGGCGCCGCCACCGCCTGGCTCGAGAGCACCAGGCGGCTCTCGCCCAGCAGCGCCGCCGCGGTGAGCATCACGCCGAGGTTGCAGAGAAAGAGGAAGTTGGTGAAACCGTAGGCGATCGCATACGACGGCAGGTAGACCACCAGCCAGGCGAGCCCCAACCAGCGCAAGCGCGGAAACAGGTGTCGGCCGCCCATGCGGCGGGGAGTCTACTCCCTCGCGTGCCGGCGCGAAGCCAGCTCCCGTCGATGGGGTTTCAACGACTCCTCTCGCTATACGCTTGGCCTGTCCATGCGCCGCCTCTCTTCTGTCCTCGTAGGCGACGCTGCAGTGACGGTGCGCTGTGGGCAGATGCTCCTCGAAGGCGGTCATTCCGTGCTCGGAGTCGTCACGGGTGACGGCCGGGTCGCCAGCTGGGCAGCCGAGAACCGGATTGCCTGCTGCTTCCTGTCAGCGCAGGCGCCCCTCACCCACGGCGACGTCGAAGCCCTAATTGCTGGCGCGCCCTTCGATCTCCTGCTCTCCGTTCACAACCTGCGCCTTCTGCCGCCGGCGCTCCTCGCTTTGGCGCGCTGGATGGCGATCAACTACCACGATGCGCCGCTGCCGCGGTACGCCGGGCTCCACGCCACCTCGTGGGCGATCGACCAGGGAGAGCATCGGCACGGCATCGTCTGGCACCGCATGACACCAGAGCTCGACATGGGCGAGCTCCTCGTCGAACGCGCACTCGCGCTCGCTCCCGACGAGACCGCCTGGACGCTCAACCTGCGCTGCACCGAGGCAGCGATCGAGAGCTTCGGAGAGCTCCTCGCCGGGCTGGCGAGCGGCACGCTCAGTTCTCGCCCGCAGACGCGCGCCGCGCGCACCTACTTCCCGGGCTGGCGCCGCCCGTCGCCCGGCTGCGTCGTGCCGTGGAACGAATCCGCGGAGCGCATATCGGCCTTCGTGCGCGGGCTCGACTTCGGCGCGGCCGACAACCCGATGGGCATCCCGAAGCTCGTCGTCCCTGGCGGAGTCTTCCTGGCGCCGCAGGTCACGATCCTCGGCACGCGCAGCGGAGCCCCGCCCGGCACGATCCTGCGCGCCGGAGCCCATGGCCTCGAGATCGCGACAGCTACCTCGGACTTGCGCATCGCCCAGCTCACGGCGCTCGACGGCGTCGCGATCGCTCCGCAGGCAGCCCTCGACCGCCTCGGAGCGGCCATCGGCGAACGCCTCGCCGCGACCGCTCCCGACCCCGAGCCCCTCGTCGCCCGGGAACGGGAGTGCCAACGCCACGAGGCAGAGTGGATCAGCAGGCTCGTCGAGCTTGCACCGCTCCTGCCGCCCGAGTTCGAAACCGTTTGCCACGGCTCGGCGACTACCGATGCCAGCATCGAGCTCGATCTGCCGCCGAATACTCCAGTCGAGACCGAGACCCTGGTCGCCGCCATACTCCTCGCGGTGGGCGGTGAGATCGGCCAACCGTTCGACGTCGCTTTCGGCGAACCCGAGCTGCGCGCCGAGATCGCCGCGCACGGCTGGCAGGGCTTTCTCGTGGCGCGCCTGCCGATTCACGTACCCTTTCGGGAGAGCATCGAGCTCGATGAGGTGGCGCGCGACTTGACTGAACAGCGCACGCGCCTGCGGACACGCGGCACGTTCCCGACGGATCTCCCCCTGCGCAGCCGTCGGCTGACGGCGGCCGCCACCGGATCCGGTCTTCCATGCGGTCCAGCCGTGGCACTCGACCTGCTGACCGTCGGAGAGACGCCCCCGGGCCTCCCTGCCGAAGGTGCGATACGCCTCACGATCGCCGTCGATCCCGGACTCCGCAAGGTGACGTTGCGCACCCGCTTGCCTCCGGAGAGCGATTCCCTCACAGACTTTGCACACCGCTTCGCTCGCCGGCTCCGCAGGCACGTCGCCGGTCGTCCGACGCCAGGGACGCTCCTCCCTGCGGAACGCATCCCCACGGTGGGCGAGCGCTTTCGGGCCCACGCCGAAAGGAGGCCGGACGCGCTCGCCGTCGAGTGGGGTGACGAGCGCTGGAGCTATCGGCAATTGAATGAGCGGGCGAGCCGCCTCGCTGCGGCCCTCGCGCGGCGCGGCGTCGGGCCTGGGAGACTAGTGGCGCTGCGCCTCCGGCGCCTTCCCGATCTGGTCACGGCCATGCTCGCCGTGCACGAGGCCGGCGGCGCTTTTCTCGTCCTCGATGCCCTCGACTCGCCGGATCGCGTGGCTCGGATCCTCGCCGAGAACCGCCCGCTGCTGGCAGTCGGAGAATCCGCACCGCACCGCCCCGCTGCATTACTGCCGCTTCTGCAGCACCTTCCGATGCATCCGGTCGGTCTCGCGGACGGCTGCGAGCACTCGCCCTTGAGCAGCGGCGCCGAACCGCGGCAGGCGGCGCAACCTTGGGATCTCGCCTACGTCGCCGCGACCTCGGGCTCGACCGGCGCGCCCAAGGGAGTCGCGGTCGAGCACCATGCGTTCGCCCACTACATCGCAGCCGCGGGCCGCGAGTTCGAGATTTCCCCCAGCGACCGGATTCTTCAGCTTGCCTCGCCGGCGTTCGATCTCGCCCTCGAACAGATCTTCGGAGCGCTCTGCCACGGCGCCACGCTGGTAGCCTTCGACGAGCCTGCACTGCCGGCGCCACGCGAGCTCCTGGCGCGCTGCGGCGAGCTCGATGTCACCATCCTCGACCTGCCGACCGCGGTCTGGGAGCAGGCCGCGACGGAAGTCGATGCTCACGGCCTCGAGCTCCCGCCGAGCCTGCGCCTGCTGGTTCTCGGCGGCGAGCTGGCGAGCGGGCGCGCCGCGCGCGTCTGGCTCGAGGCCACCGCCGGCAAGCGCCTCATCAACACCTACGGTCCGACCGAAACGACGATCGTGGCGACATGGTGGAACGCGCCGCGTCGCGCCTCCGACCTCACAGAGAGAAACGGCCTGCCGATCGGGCACCCGGTCGAGGGAGTGCGGGCCGTCGTCCTCGATACCGAACGCCGGCAAGTCGCTGCCGGCGAGTCCGGGGAGCTCTGGCTCGGCGGCCGCGGCTTGGCGCGGGGCTATCACCTGCGGCCCGACCTGACCGCGGCGCGATTCGCCCGCTTCGACCCCTCCGGCAACGCCGACGGCGATGGCGGCGACGAGCAAGGTCGTGGCTCTGATCGCTTCTATGCCACCGGCGACCGGGTGCGCCGGCGCGGCGACGGCGAGCTGGAGTTTCTCGGCCGGCTCGATCGGCAAGTCAAGATCGCTGGACGACGGGTCGAGCCGGGAGAGGTCGAGGCGACGCTGCGCGCGATTGCCGGCGTCTCCGCAGCCGCAGTCGCGCCAGCACCGCTGGCCGCGGGCGGCTTCCGCCTGAGCGGATGGGTCGTGCTCGCGACCGGGGCAGACCTCGCCGCGGTCGCGGGCGAGTGCGAACGGCGGCTGCCCGCGTACTTGCGCCCAAGCCCGCTCCTCGCCGTCGCCTTCCTGCCACTCACCCTCGCCGGCAAGGTCGACTTCGATCGCCTGGTGGGTGAGAGCTCGTCGCCTCCGCCCGCGAAGCCGGAGGCTGCGTGCGGGGAGAAAGCGCTCGGGTCGGTCGGCGATCCTCTGGAACAGCGGCTGGCGAAGATCTGGCAGCTCGCCCTCGGCCGTGGCGACGTGACGCCGATCTCTCGCGACGCCGATTTCTTCGCTTCGGGCGGCGATTCTCTCGCCGCGGTCTCGCTGCTCGTCGGGATCGAAGCCGCGTTCGGAGCTCCACTCCGCGTGGCCGAGCTCCTGCGCTCGCCGACGCTCGCGGGTCTCGTGGCCGAATTGCGCTCCAAGATGGCGCCGGAGTCTGGTCTCGGAGAAGCCTCGAACCTGGTGACGATCGTCCCGCCGACGTCGCCGGCGGCGCGGGCGGCGTCGGTTATCTTCTGCGTTCACGGGCTCGGTGGGCACTTGCTCCGCCTGGTCGCGTTGGCGCGAATCCTTGCACCCGGGCGCCTCCTCATCGGCCTTCAGAGTCCGGGCCTCGACGACCACCGACCGATCCCGCAGACGATCGAGGAGCTCGCGGAGATTCTTCTGGCGGAGGTTCGGGCGCATCCGATCCCGCCGCCCTACCGCATCGCCGGCATGTCGTTCGGAGGCGTCGTGGCCTACGAGATGGCGCGCCTCGCGAGGCCCAACGAAATCTCCTGGATCGCTATGTTCGACACCGAGCTGGCCGAGGTCCTGCCCGGGGTTCGCCCTGAGCCCCTCTCCGCAAGGGCGTGGATTCACGACCGGCTGCGGCGCTCCGCGGGCGATCTCCTGGGGCGCCTGCGGCGCCGCCTTCGCCGCTTCAAGGATGGCCGCGACGAGGTGATCAAGGCGAACGAATACCGCCACTTCACCCGCGTCTTGCGAGCCAACGAAGCCGCCTTGGCGCGCTACCTTCCCGGCGCCTGGGACGGCAGGGTGACCTTTCTAGCCGCCACCGTGCGTTCCGGCGGACTCTATGCGGAGTTCATGCGGCGAACCGGCTGCGAGCTCGCGATTGTGCCGGTGCCGGGCGACCATCTCTCAATGCTCGAGCCACCACACGTCGACGTCCTCGCCGCCGAGCTCGAGCGCCTGGGCTGACTGCCGCCGCGCCTATTGTCGGGCTACGACTCGCCGTGCTCGTGGCGGTGGAGATGAGGATGCGCGTGGTGCAGACCCGAGCGGTGCGAATGCCGATGGCTGTGGACGAGGCCGGTGCGGGCGAGAAGGTCGAGGTCGGTGACGGTCTCTTTCGGGGTGTGGTCGGCGACCAGCCGGCCTTCCTGGAAGACCAGGCAGCGGTCGGCGACCTCCTCGATCACGCCGAGGTCGTGGGTCGCCAGCACTACCGTCCGTCCGCTCCCCTGCCACTCCTCGAGCAGGTCGATGACCCCGCTCTGGCTGCGCGGGTCGAGGCCGGCGGTCGGCTCGTCGAGGAGCATCACCTCCGGGTCGAGGATGAGTACAGAGGCGATCGCAACCCGCTTCTTCTCGCCCATCGAGAGCCGGAAGGTCGGGCGCTCGACGACCTGGCGCAGCTGCATCCGGTCGACCATCCGCTCCACTTCGTCGCGGATCTTCTCCGCCGGCCAGCCGAGCTGCAGCGGGGCGAAGGCAATCTCGTCGCGCACCGTCGGATTGAAGAGCTGCACCTCCGGGTTCTGGAAGACGAAACCGACACGGCGCCGGAAGTCGTGGTTCACGCGTTCGTCGAGCAGCGCCGCGGGCGAGAGCTCGCGGCCGTCGAAGTGGATCGACCCCGCGCTCGGCGGCTGCAGGGCATCGAGCAGCATGAGCAGCGTCGACTTGCCTGAACCGTTGGCGCCGAGCAGCGCGACACGCGAGCCGCGCTCGATGGTCAGCGAGCAGGCGTCGATCGCGACGATCTCCTCGTAGCGATAGCTCACCTCGCGCAGCTCGTAGAGCGGTACCTGTGCAGAGCTCATCGACCCACCCAGATAGCCACGGCAGCGAGCCCGAGACTCGTCGCGACGGCGCCCCAATCCCGCCCCTGCATCGCCAGCGGATCGAGCAGCCGCACGTCGCCGGAGGAACCGCGCGAGATCATCGCGAGGTAGACCTGCTGGCTGGTGGCGACGGTTCGCGAGAGCAAAACGCCGGTCGTACGCGCGAAGAGCTGCCGTGACGCGCGCGGCGCGAGGCGGCCGACCGACCGGCTGCGCCGGGCGAGGAAGAGATCGTGGGTGCTCGAAAGAAGCAGAAAGAGGAAGCGATAGGTCATGCCGAGGATGACCACCACCGTCGCCGGCACGCGCAGGCCGCGCAGCGCCGCGAGCAGGCGCGCCCACGGAGTGGTCAACACGAGGAGCAGCGTGAACGAGGTGATCGCCTCGACGCGCAGCAGGAGGAAGCCGACAGCGCGCGCCCCGGTGGTACTTACCCCCAGCGCCTCGGGCAAACCCGCGAACCCGGCGAGTGCCGGCCCCGGGGTGAGAAAGAGCGCCGGGCCGGCGACCAACCCCGTGAAGAGCAGCGCCGGCAACCAGGCCCGCAGTGCGAGCTCGCGCAAGCGCAGGCGAGAGAGCAGGGCGAGCAGCAGCGCGAGGCTGAACAGCGCTCCGAGCACCGCGAAGCTGCGCGCCAGTCCCGCCGCCAGGACGAGACCGCCGAGGCCGATCCACTTGGCGCGCGCGTCGAGCTTCTGCAGAAGTCCACCGCGCCTCGCCGTCTCTTCGGCGTGCAGGGAGCGCTCGGCGACCCGCAACAGCTCCTCCAGCGTTCGTTCCACCGGCGACCTGCCGGCCAGGCGAAAACCCGGCGAGGCGATCGCCGCCGCTGTCGCCTTCGGTCGCTCGCGAGACATCAGAGGGAGGGCGCGGCTTGCGGCCCGCCGCGTCGCGTCCGGTCGACGAGGAGTTGCAGTCCGACGACCGTGAGCACGATGATCCCGACCCCGACGAGGGCCGAGATTAGATAGCCCATCGCTGCGCTGCGCAGGAAAGCCGGAGCGTAGTCCGGCACCGGCGCCGTCCAAAGAGTCGCTAGGCGGCCGAGACCGCTCGGAGCTACCGCGGGCAGCTCCGCTCCGCCACTCACCGCCGCGATCGCCGCTCGTGCAACCGGGTCAGCGAGATCTTCCGGGCTCCACTCCGCCCAGGCGCTGCCGGCGGCGAGCAGACCGAGCGGCGAGAGCACCAGGAGCAGGCCGAGCCACGCCCAGAGCCGGCGCGTGGAGCCGCCCCCGGCAGGCGCGATGCCACCCAATGGCGACATGCCGACGGAGGTTCGGGCGCCCCCGCCCAGGAGCTCACGCTCGCTCTGCTGCAGGTAGCGCACGACACCGGCGGTGAGCAGAGCCTCTGCCAGTCCGGCGAAGGTCAGATGCCCGAGCATCATCGCCGGCACCGCGACCTTCAACGGGTAGGGAGCGTAGAGCGCCGCGCCGGTCGCGTCGTGAAAGAGCATCGGCTGCACACCCAGCTCGAGCGCGGTCAGGAATGCCGCGGCGTTGATCGCACAGTATCCGGCCAGCCCAGCGGCGAAGACGCGCCGCGGCGCGAGCAGGGGTGCCCCTGCCGCGGCCAACCGGTAGACCGCCGCCGCGACCCACGAGCCGGCGATGGCGATGTTGAAGCAGTTGGCGCCCAGGGTGAGGATTCCGCCGTCGCCGAAGAGCAACGCCTGGATCGCGAGCGCCACCGAGATCGCGATAGTCGCCCCCCACGGCCCGAGCACGATCGCCGCCATCGCGATCCCCACCGCATGCCCCGTCGTTCCACCGGGCAGCGGCAGATTGAACATCATGATGACGAAGGAGAAAGCCGCGAAGAGCGAGATCAAAGGCACGAAGCGCGTTGCCAGCAGCGTCCGCACCCGGCGCAGCGCCACCGTCCAGAACGGCAGCGCCGCGGCATAGAGCGCCGCGCAGGTCGAGGGACTGAGATAACCGTCCGGAATGTGCATGGCGAGGCCCGGACGAGCCTAGCATCCGTGCGACAGCGCGAAACCAGCTAGCCTGGGTGGGCGGACTCGGATCCTGCGTGCGGGTGCTTCCCCAGACAACGCGAACTTAGGGGCAGGTGTCCAGGGCGGAAGAATCGAGAATGGGAGGGAAAGCCTGCCCCGCCGGGTTGTGGAAGGACCATGACCGATTCCGCAACAAGTCTTCCACCGTCAGGTCAACCTCGACGTTTGTCAGTCCAGCAGTGTAGACCCAGAATCTATCGTTCAACTGGCAGCCATCAATTACCTTGATCGCCAACTCCAGTATCTCGGGTGCGAAGAACCAGAAGAGACCACTGTCGCCGGCGAGGGGGGCGGCCGTCGCGATGCCCTGTCGACCGTCGAAGGCGCGCCAGTTGGCGCCAACGCGGAATCGCCCGTCGTTGAGGCAGAGATGGGTCGTGTCGGGAGAGCAGAGATCGGTTTCCATCGAGGTGGCAAGCGGTCTTGCCATGCTCGTCGCGCCCGCCGCAAAGCTCACTGGCCGTGGCGCATCGCAGGTCGCGAAGCGCTCGATCTGTTGCACCGGCGCGAACGGTTCACCGAGAGTGCTCCTCCAGGTTTGGACGGTTCCGGTCCAGGTGTCGGTAACAATGAGATCGACCTTGACGTCGGTGAGCCCGGCAGCGAAGAGCCAGAATCTCCTGTTGAAGTTGCAGCCATCGACGACCTTCACCAGCAGCTCGAAGTTGTCGGGCCAGAAGAACCAGAAGCCTCCGGATCCCGATGTGAGCGGGATCGCCTCGCCGAAGCCGCGACCTCCAGCGGCAGTTTCGTAGAGCGCCCGCACTAGAAAGCGATCGCCCAGTAGGCAGAGCGTCGTCGGTCCTGGCAAACACGGGAGCGTGAAGCGACGCTCCATGACGTCGGGGTCCGCCCCCAGCGGCAGATCGTTGACCTGATGGCTATGCCAAGAGACGACGAAGGTCCCGGAGTCCGAAAGCGAGACGCTCGGCACGTCCTGCTCGTAGATGATCTGCTGGTTGACCATCAACTGCTCTCCAAGCGTGCTTCCGTCGGCCCTATACGCCTTCACGAATGTGTCTTCGCGGAGATGGTTTTCTTCTTGGATGCTCGAGAAGGAGACCACCGAATTCCCGGCCCAATCGATAGAGATCGACGGCTCGTATTGACCCGAGTATGCGTTGGAGCTCACCTGCATCTCGTTCCCCAACTTCTGGCCCAGATGGTCGAAGCGCTGGGCGAAGATCCCCTCGCCACTGCCATCCTGCCAGAAGCTGTCCCAGACGACGGTGAAGTTGCCGTACGAGTCGGAATCGACCTCGGGATCGACCTGGAGGTCGATCTCGTAGGTGTTGACCAGAAAGGCCGGTCCCTCCGGATTTCCATTTGCGTCGAAGATCCGCGCCAGTACCCCATCCTGATCGAGGTCGGCGCCCGGCGCGTTCCACACCACCACCAGACGCCCGGAATCGAGCCAAGCCACGTCCGTCTCGGTGGGATAGCTCGAGTTGTAACCGCCGTCCTGCTGTGCCCGGATCGGCCCTGGACCGAGGCTGCCATCGAGACCGATCGTTCGCACCCAAACATCTGTGAGACTCAAGGTTGAACCGCTTGTCACCCAGCTGACCGCCCGAGTCCCGTCAGCACGAACGCTGACGGAGGCATTGCCGGGTGAAAACGCGAGATCGGACCAGAGCGAGAAAGTCTCCGGAAGCGCTCCGACTCCGAGCTCAATCGGCCTCAAGGCGACGAGCGCTGGCGGCCCCCCCGCCCAAACCGCCGCACCCTCCCCCCAGGCGTTCGATTCGCAGCGTGGGCGGTGCCCATATGGAGGAGAAGACGGTACAGTCAGTTCCGACGAAGGTGAGGTAGGAACTCCCGAAGAGCCAAAGTTCCTTCCCCAGATCTGAAAATCCTGCTCCCATACGAAGAAGACTCTGCCCGTAGCATCCATGCAGGACGCTGAGTTTCTCTGGGCCCGGTCGATATTCTCGTGGACACGAAACTCATCGCCCACGGGGGCTTGCGCCCAGACCGAGGGCACTATGAGAACCGTGAGGAGAACGCTGCAATTCCAAGCTCTCATTGAGCCGGGCCGCCGGCAAGAGTTGAAGGAGCGGCACGTTCGCCCCCGATCGCGACTCCCTGCGTGGAGTAGTCGCGCGCGCTTCGACGCGTCGGGCTTCCCTGGTCGAGCGCTTCCCACTCCACCTGGAAACGACCGGCCTTCGTCGCGACGACGGCTGAAAGCGCGAGAAACTCGGTCGCCAGGCTCGAAGCGACGACTTGATTTCTCAATCGCCCCGACTCTCCGATGAACAAGGAGACAAGCTGATTTCCAGCGGCCCCGTCCGCCTCCATCCACACGAGCAGGGCGTTTCCGGCGGGATCGCCGGCGACTCTCGGCCCGGGCCAAGCGTCCTGCGGCTCGCCCACCCTCTGCGGATCACCATCGCGTCGGTTGGCACGGTCCAGCCTTTGAATCCAAACCTGCTTGAGCCCCGTGGTCGCATCGAGGCTCTCCCAGGCGACAATGGCGTTGCCTCCGGCGTCGAGCGCCACGCTCGGACGTTGGCTCTCTCCCGCTTCCCCCGGGCCCACCGCGAACTCGGGGCCAACGGGTACGCCATTGCGATCCAGCCTGCGGCCACGAATCTCGGGAACGCCGTCCTGATTTCCATCGGCCTCCCAAACCACGAGAAACTCGCCTTGCGCGTCTCGAGACACTGCGGGGTGACGGGCCTCGCGGACCGCGGGGTCGCTGATACGAACCGGCCCACTCACGAACGAGCTGTCTGATTCGTAGAGCTCGCCCCAGATTCCCCAGGTCTCTTCGACCGCATACCTGCCCTCGAACACTTGCACGAAATCGCCGCTCTCCCCTACCCAGCTCAAGCCACTGACGCTCTGCGCTGGCTGCAAGAGCAAGCGGTCTCCTTCCCCGAGCAGGTCGTTGCGGCCGGGGTTTTGGAAGATACAGACGCCGGTGAGGCAGGCAATGTCCCGAACTCTGTTGAATTTGACGTGAAGTAGCGGCGGCCCCTTGTCCAGTCAGAGAATGACTGTGTCAAGCAACCGTTCCCTTCGGGGAAAAGGAGCCGACGATGCGAAGGAAAGCAGAGAAGGACCCGGTGAAGCAAGGGCATGGAGTGTTTCGGGCGTTGGTGCCGCTGATCGCGGGCATGGCCGAGACGAAGATGGAGCTGCTGCAGTGGGTGCACGAAGTTGGGATGAAAGCGTTGACGGAGCTTTTCGAGAGCGAGGCTGACAAGCTGACTGGTGCAAAAGGCAAGCACCAACCGGAGCGAACGCATCATCGCTGGGGCTCGACGAAAACGCAGCTGCCGCTTGGCGGCCGTCGCGTGCAGATCGATCGCCCTCGCATCCGTCGAAAGGGTGGCGGTGAAGAGCACCTGGGTTTGATCGAGTCGTTTCGCCAGTCGGACGCACTTCCAGAACGGGTTCTGCAGCAGATCCTCTTGGGAGTTTCGACGCGTGGCTACGGATCGAGCCTGGAACCGGTCGAGCCCAAGGCGCAGTGTCGAGGTGCGAGCAAGAGCTCGGCCGCGCGTCACCTGCAGGTCCGGATGCGAGCGACGATGAAAGCTCAGCTCGTTGAGCGTCTCGACGAGGTGAAACTCGCGGCGCTGATGATCGACGGCATTGCCATCGGCGATGGAACGGTCGTGGTGGCGCTCGGCGTCACGACGGAAGGCACAAAGAAGCCGCTGGGCTTGTGGCAGGGCTCGACCGAAAACGCGACGGTCTGCACGGCGCTTCTGCAGAGTCTCTTCGATCGTGGCCTCGCAGTTACGGGCCCCATTCTCTGCGTGATCGACGGTGGCAAGGGCCTGCGCAAGGCGATCCAGGACGTCTTCGGTGAGCGGGGCGTGATCCAGCGCTGCCAGATTCACAAGCGCCGGAACGTGCTCGGGCACCTTCCGAAGAAGGCTCACGGCAATGTTTCTCGCCTCTTGGCGGAGGCCTACAGCGGGGACAACGTGGTGCTTTCGCGGAAGCGCTTGAAGAGTCTGGTCTCGTGGCTCGAGGGCGAAGGCCACGATGGGGCTGCATCCAGCCTTCGCGAAGGGCTCGAGGAGACGCTCACGGTCGTCTCGCTGAAACTCTCCGACAGCCTTCGCCGAAGCCTGTCGTCGACGAACGCCATCGAGAACACCCTCGGCACCGTGCGGCGCGTGACCCGAAACGTGAAACGCTGGCGGGGCGGCGACATGGCGAGGCGCTGGACAGCGATCGGGCTGAACGAAGCCGCGAAGCGCTTTCGCCGCATCAAGGGCTATCGAGAGCTGCCGAAGCTCCTTCAAGCCCTTGCTGATCGATCCGCGCTCATTGACCGCAACTCTGAGGCTGCATAGTGTTTCCACTGGCCGCCGCTACGACGCGAAATTCAACAGAGGATGGGACAACCCCAGCAATAGCTCGGAGTCTCACAATTCGACGTCCAGCTCCAGGTGCCGGTGGTCGGAAAAGTAGTCCGCGCGATGAAGGTCCCATTGCTGGCTGATGTTCCCTGGCCACCGTCCCAGAAGGCATAGCCGTAGTGCGTCTTTCCCGTCGCTGGGCTGGTCTGCGTGTACGTCACCTTGAGATTCACCTGAGCGTAAAGTGATCGCTCAGTGCTCGCAGCTCCTTGAACAACCGGAAATGAGCACCCCCATCTCTGCCATTGATAGGCAGTCGATGCCCCGGGAGTGCTTCCCTGTGTATAGCACGCGGCGCTGCAAAGGCTTGGGGAGACCAATAGGAGTGAGGCTGCAATTGCGAATCGACAGGCAGTAGGACACCAAGACTTGCGCGCTCTTTCCAGAGTAGATTCTGACGAAATCCTTACCGATGGCTTCTTCATAGCCTTCCTCCACTTCGAGCGAGATGGTCTTGCCACTGTGTATCACAGCGCTCGATGCGGCCAAGCACGGTCCGAGGAAGAGGCGTCGGCAAGCTTCAGCGAGGTCGCGACAAACGAACAAGAGGACTGTCGCCTTCCCATCATCAACCCTGATCTTGTCCGCGTGGATAGTGCTGGGCAAGTGCAGAGATACGATCGCACTCCGTCCGATCGCCGAACTGGGACACCGAGAATGGAATTGAACGCCAGGCGAAGAGATCCGTCCGCTTTGCGGGTCTGAGCGCCATCGAGCGAGACGGGCGCTGACTGGATCTAGCGCCGCTCGCGATTCTCGGCCATCTCTATCGCCTAACTACAGGGAGTCGTCGGCATCGCCGGGGGCGGCGATGCGGCCCTTCAGCCAGGCTTCGAGGAACGGGTCGATGGCGCCGTCGAGGACGCCGTCGGCGTCGCCGACGGTTTCGCCGGTGCGGTGGTCCTTGACCATGCGGTAGGGCTGCAGGACGTAGCTGCGGATCTGGCTCCCCCAGGCGTTGTCCATCTTGGCGCCTTCGACAATGTCCTGCTCCGCTTTGCGCTTCTTGAGCTCGAGGTCGTAGAGCCGGGTGCGCAGCATCTTCATCGCCTGGGCGCGATTCTTGATCTGACTGCGCTCGTTCTGGCACTGCACGACGATGTTGGTCGGCAGGTGGGTGATGCGGATCGCCGAGTCGGTCTTGTTGACGTGCTGGCCGCCGGCACCCGAGGAGCGGAAGGTGTCGACGCGCAGGTCCTTGTCGTTGATCTCGATCTCGATCGTGTCGTCGACTTCCGGATAGACGTAGACCGACGCGAACGAGGTGTGGCGCCGCGCCTGCGAGTCGAACGGGCTGATCCGCACCAGCCGGTGCACACCGTTCTCGCCGTTCAAGTAGCCGAAGGCATGGGCGCCGCGTACCGCGAACGTAGCGCTCTTGATTCCCGCCTCTTCGCCGTCCTGCTGATCCATGAGCTCGAGCGTGAAA
Source organism: Thermoanaerobaculia bacterium (assembly GCA_031403995.1). Taxonomy (GTDB): domain Bacteria; phylum Acidobacteriota; class Thermoanaerobaculia; order Multivoradales; family JAGPDF01; genus JAGPDF01. The sequence goes on along the minus strand of JANNGS010000057.1, from coordinate 9,483 downwards.
CCGCGCTTTTCCGCCCAGCGCACGTACATGCGCAGCAGCATCGAGGCCCAGTCCTGTGACTCGGTGCCGCCGGCGCCGGCGTTGATCGCCATCAGGGCGTTCTTGTCGTCGTCGGGGCCGGAGAGCTTCAGCTGCAAGTCGAGCTCGCCGACTTCGCGCTCGAGCCGCTCGACGAAGCGCAAGGCATCGGGGTCGGCGTCGCCGGAGCTGCCGAGGAGCTCCTGCCAGGTCGCGATCTCCTCGGCGTCGGAACGCAGCGAGCGCAGATTAGCCACCTTGCGCTCGATCTGCCGGCGCTTCTGCATGAGGCCCGCCGACGCGGTCGGCTTGTCCCAGAAGCCCGGCATCTCCATCTGCCGGTCGATGTCCTTCAGCTGATCTTCGACGCCGGCTTCTTCAAAGATACCCCCGGATCGTGGCGAGCTCTTCGCGGAGGTGTCCGAGGCGCTGCTGCAGTTCGGAGGCGAGCATGTCGGGACGAAGAATATCAAGCGGGCGCGCGAACGTCGATTCACCGGAGCGTCGCCCGAGGCCCAAGGACGCCGTCGATAGCGGCTACCTGCGCGGGCGCCGGCCGAACGCCACGGCCAGCAGCGCGGCGCAAAGCGCCGGCACCACCCAGGGCGCCCGCGCGAAAGGCGTCAGGTCGGAGCGCCCCTGAAAGCTCACTTGGAGGACGCCGCGCTCGCCGACTCCTAACTGCTCGCGCACCGAGCCGTCCGGCGCGATGGCCGCCGAGACCCCGGTGATCGCGGCGCGCAGCAGCCAGCGACGATTCTCAGCGGCGCGGAAGCGCGCCGCTCGCAGGTGTTGCCAGGGCGCCGCGGTGTCGCCGTACCAGGCGTCGTTGGTCATGCTGACCAGGACCGTGGCGCCGGCGCGCGTCAATTGCGCAACCTCGTCCGGAAAGACGACCTCGTAGCAGATCGCCGGGCCGAGGCGTTCACCCTCCCAGTCGAGCAGCCGGAGCTCGTCCGCGGGGGAGAAATCGCCGGCGTTCCTCGCCAGGCTCGAGATGAACGAGAAGACCTTGGCGAGCGGCACGTACTCGCCAAACGGCACGAGGTGGCGCTTGTCGTAGCGCGCCGGTGGCCGGCCCGGGGAGACGAGGAGCGCCGAGTTGAAGGTTCGCGCCCCCCCCTCCGACACCGAGTTCAGCAGCACCGCGCAGCCGCGCGCGGCGAAGCTCGCGAGGTCGGATTCGAGCCGCGGATCACGGCCGTAGAGCAGCGGCCAGGCGGCGCTCTCCGGCCAGAGCACGAGCGTTCCCGGCCGGCAGGCCTCGTTGGTGAGCGCCAGAAGGCGCGCGTAGTCCGACTCGAAGAGCTCCGGGTCGAATCCGACCTGATTCGGCGTGTTGGGCTGCACGATGACCGCGCTGCGCACCGGGCCGCTCGGGCCGACATTCTCCCGCTCGCCGGACGCCCAGCGTCCGGCGACCGGCAGCAGCACCGCGGCGAGCAGCACGACGAACGCCGCCGTCTCCCAGCGCCGGGTCGCGACGCCGCGCGCGATCCCGGCACTCACGAGTACGACCAGGAACGACACCCCCCAAGCGCCGATCCAGGCCGAAAGCGGCAGCGCCCCCGGCATTCCGGTCCAGGCGTAGGCCGCCAGATTCCACGGGAAGCCCGAGAAGAGGACGCCGCGCAGGAGCTCGAGCAGCACCCAGAGCGCCGGCAGCGCCGCCAGGCCGAGCCACCCGCCGCGCCGCCAGAGGCGGCTGCCGATGGCAGAGAAGGCGAGGTGGTAGAGGCCCAGGAAGGCGGCCAACCCGAGCAACAGGAGTCCGGAGAGCCAGCCCTCGATCTCGCCGTAGGTCGTGAGAGTCTCGACCAACCAGGAGAGAGCGACCGCCCAGGTCGCGATGCCGTGCAGCCAACCGAGCAGCCAGGCCCGTGGCTGCGAGAGCAACAGCAGCAGCGGTACCAGCCCGATAGCGCAAAGAGGAAGCCACGGCTGCACCGAAAAACAGAGCCCCCAAAGCGCTCCGCCCGCGAGCGCCATCAAGGCGCTGACCGCGAACGGAATCCGGGGGCCGGCTACTGCGACGCTAGGGCGAATCGGTCACCCAGGTTTCGAGCCGGAACTCCCGGCGCAGGCGGTTGGCGGCCGTATCTGCTTTGCCGCGATCGACATAGGGACCGACCCGGACGCGGGAGTTCGTGCCGCCGCCCTTCGGTGTTTCTGCCACGACGACCGCGAAACCCGCCTTGCGGAGCTGGGCGACGATCTCCTGCGCGCGCGTGGCGTTGGTGGACGAATAGACCTGAACGAAGGTCTTGCCGGTCACGGCAGGCTTCGCCAGAGCGGGCGCTTTCGTGGCGGCAGTCGCCGGCTTCGCCGGGGCGCTGCCCGCCGCGGTGGGCTTGGCCCCAGCCTGCGCTCCCGCCGGAGGCGGGCTGGCCGGCGAGGGAGAGTTCGCCGAAGGTGGAACCGTGCGGTTCGCCGCCATGGTGGCATCGAGATTCTGCCGCATCGCCTCGGTGGCCTTCTCCTCCGCCGTCCCGGGCGCGGTTGCTGCGATTGGCGCCGACGCCGCGGACGCCGATGTCTCCCGGTTCGAGCCCGGAGTCTGGACCGCCGGTGGCGGCGCCGGAACCGCTCCGCCGGCGCCTGCGGTCCGCATGCCGGCCTCTTTGCCGTTGAAGAAGGTCAGCTGCTCGAGGGGCGGATCGGTCGTGGCCGCCGCTGCCGCGCTGATCGCAGGGGGACCGCTCGCCGACGAACTGCCTCCCCGCCCGATCCAGACGCCGGAAAGGAAGGCCGTCACGATGCTCGTCAGCAGCACCACGAAGGCGATCAGCACCTGCCGGTTGGTGAGCGCGACTTCGTAGTAGCTCGGCTCGTGCGATTCGCTCGATTCCACGACTTCCTCCGCTCTCGCTCTCTAAGGCTCTCGACCAGCCGCTACTTGTTCTGCGTCGAATTCGGAAAGAACGACTTCAGCAGCTCGATCGGCAGCGGGAAGATGATCGTCGAGTTGTTCTCGGCGGCGATCTCGGTGAGCGTCTGGAGATAACGCAACTGCAAGGTCACCGGGTTCTGCGAGATCGAGTTCGCCGCTTCGCCGAGCGCCTTGGAGGCGTCGAGCTCGCCCTGCGCATGAATGAACTTGGCGCGCTTCTCGCGCTCGGCCTCGGCCTGGCGCGCCATGGCGCGCTGCATCTCCTGCGGCAGGTCGACGTGCTTCACCTCGACCATCGAGATCTTGATCCCCCAGGGATCCGTATGGCGGTCGATGATCTCCTGCAGCCGCTCGTTGAGTCTGTCCCTTTCGGAGAGCAGCTCGTCGAGCTCCGCCTGGCCGAGCACGGAGCGCAGCGTGGTCTGCGCCAGCTGGCTGGTGGCGTAGAGGTAGTTCTCTACCGAAATGACTGCCCGAATCGGATCGACGACCCGGAAGTAGAGCACCGCGTTGACCTTGACCGAGACGTTGTCGCGTGTGATGACGTCCTGGGGCGGCACGTCGAGGACCACGGTGCGCAGCGGGATCGTCACCATCCGGTCGAGCGGCCAGAAGAGGAAGATGAGTCCCGGCCCCTTCGGCTCGGAAAGCACCCGGCCGAGGCGGAAGATCACGCCGCGCTCGTACTCCTTGAGGACCTTGATCCAGAGCCGAAGCAGGGAGATCCCGAAGGCGACGAGAACCAGTATGACTGCGAACTGTTGGGGCACTAGCTGCTCCTTTCTTCCGGCCGCACCTTGAGGCGCAAGCCGTCGACACCGACCACCCGGACGCTCTGCTCCGCACGCACCGGAACCTCCGCGTCGGCGTTCCAGATTTCACCATGCACGAAAACCCTGCCGACCGGATCGACATCCTCGATCGCCCGGCCGAGCTCCCCCACCAGCCCGGCCTTCCCGGCGAACACCGGCGCGCGCTGGGCGCGGGCGGCGAGAACGGCGAGGAAACCGACCACCAGCGCCGCCGTGATGGCGGTCGCGGCGATGAGCCCCCAGGAGAGTCGCAACGCCGGATCCAGGTCGCGAAACAGCAGCAGCGAGCCGAGCACCAACGCGATGATACCGCCGACGGCGAGCAGGCCGTAGCTCGTCACCTTGATCTCGGCGATGAAGAAGACCAGTGCCAGCAGGATCAACCCGACGCCGGCCAGGTTCACCGGCAGCACCGAAAGTGCATAGAGGCCGAGGACGAGCGCGATCGCGCCGACGACACCGGGCAGCACCGCGCCGGGATGGGCGAGCTCGAAGTAGATGCCGAGAAAGCCGATGCTCATCAACAGGTAGGCGATGTTGGGATGGACGAGCGCCGCGAGCAGGCGCTGGAAGCGGTCCATCCGGACCTCGGAGATCCGCGCGCCGCCGAGCGCCAGCGTCCCTTTCCGCCCCGCCTTCTCCCACCCACGCCCGTCGAGCGCCACGAGAAGCTGCGCCAGGTCCGGCGCCACGACGTCGGCGAGGCCGAGTGCGAGTGCCTCCTGATCGGTGAACGACCGGCTCTTGACGACCGCTTCTTCGGCAAGCGCGACGTTCCTGCCGTGGCGTCCGGCGAGAGCGCGTATCGTCGCCGCCGCATCCTGCTCGACTTTCTCCCCCATCACTCCTTCGATCGTCTCGCCCTGTCCGCCGACCGGGTGCGCGGCGCCGGTATTCGTGCCCGGTGCCATGGCGGCGAAATCGGCCGCCATCAGCAGGAAGAATCCGGCCGAGGCCGCCTGGGCGCCGCTCGGTGCGACGTAGACGGCAACCGGGGTCGCCGCCCCGAGCATCGCAGTGGAGATCTCCCGGGTCGATGAGAGAAGCCCGCCCGGCGTGTCGAGCTCCACGACCATCAGCGCGGCGCCGGCGCGGTCGGCATCCGCCAGCGCCTCGGTCAGGAACTGCTTCGCCACTGGATGGAGGATCGACTGCAGACGCAGGTGCACGACCGCGGGGGGCGCGGGCTCACCCTCGCCGGCCGCCGCCCCGGCGCCGACGAGGGACGCCGAACCCAGCAGGACTACGGCGGCGGCGAAGAGGAAGCGAAACTGGGACCAGGGATCACGCATCGAACCCCCAGAGCATAGACCACCCCGGGCCTGACCCCCGCGGCAACTTCGGGTCGAGGCTTGACCGCCGGGCGCCCGGGACGAGATCATCATCCAGTCCATGGCAGCCCTCCCCCCGGTCATCGCGGCCAACCTGCACTGTCTCGAGCAGGCGATCGAGCTTCTCGGCCGATTGCCGGAGGAGACCTTCGTCCGCACCGAGGAGCGCCATGCCAGGACCGTGGGCCCCCACCTGCGCCATGTGCTCGATCACTATTCCGCCTTCATCGTCGGCCTTCCCGGCTTCCGCGTCGACTATGACGCGCGCGAGCGGGAGCCCCGCCTCGAATCGGACCGCCCGTTCGCCGTCGCCCGGCTGCGCGAGATCCTCGGCGAGTTGATCCTGGTGGAGGAGGCGCTCCTGGAGCTGCCGATCCAGATCCGCCTCGAGTCCGGCGGAACCGAGAGCGAGCAGTGGAGTCACTCGACCGTGCGGCGCGAGCTGCAATTTCTGCTCTCGCACACCGTGCACCACTTCGCCCTGATCGCGATGTTGCTCGAGCGCTTCGAGATCGTGGTGCCCGACGACTTCGGGATCGCGCCATCCACGCTCAAGTTCTGGCAGGCTCAGGCCCCATGTGCACCGCTTCCTGGCTGACCGAAGGCGACCGGCTTCACTTCTTCTTCAACCGCGATGAACGCCGGACCCGCGCCATCGCCCTGCCGCCGGAACAGCGGCAGGGAGACGGTTTCGCCTACCTTTCGCCGATCGACCCCGACTCCGGCGGAACCTGGTTTGCCGCGACCGATCGCGGGCTCATCCTGGCGCTGCTCAATCGCACTATCGACGGCCAGCCGCCGGCGGCCGGCCGCCGCAGCCGCGGCACCTTGATTCCGGCGCTGGTCGGGGCCCGCGACCTGGCGGCCGTCGCGACGCTGCTCGGCGAGCTTGCGCTCGCGGAGTGCGCGCCCTTTCGCCTCTTCGCCGATTTGCCCGGGCGAGCCGCTCTGGGCGCGGTCTGGAACGGCAGGGAGCTCGAGACGCAGGCGCTCCTGACGCCATCCGGGCTGCTCTGCTCGTCCTCGCGCGGCGACCATCAGGTCACCCGGGAGCGCAGCGCCCTGTGGAGCGCCCGCAGCGCCCAGCGCGCCTTGGACGGCCCGGCGGAGCTGCGGCGCTTCCATCGCAGTCACCTGCCGGTGCGCTCCGCCTCGTCGGTCTGCATGCACCGCGAGGACGCCTCGACCGTCAGTCACCTGGAGGTGGTGCGCGAGCCCGGCGCAATGCACGTTGCCTACTTCGCCGGCTCACCCTGTGGCGCGGGCGATCCCGTGCGCTCGACCCTGCCGCTCGTCGCCCCGACCGGGAGCCGCTGAGGCGGGCAAGAGCGGTGTCCCTGGTCGAAGTCGGTCGGCGGTGGCGGCGCCCGCGCGCCCTGCTCCTCCTTGCGCTGGTCCTCGGCCTTGCGAGCCCGATCTGCTTCGAGGCCGCGCTCGCGGCCCTGCAGTCCGTTCCTCCGCCGCCGGCGGAGCGGCCGGCGGGTCTGCCGCGCGACTGGGAGGGCGAGCTCCTCGACACTCTGGATCGCATCGATCCGGGCGATCCGGGCCAGCCGGACCAGCCGGGCCAGCCGGGCCAGGCGCCGGGAGGGCCCGGCGGCCCGGGCCCGCTCTCCGTTCGCCAGCAGATTCTCCTCGGCCTCCTGCTTGCTGTGGCCACGTTGATCAGCGAGGACCTGACCTGCGTCGCGGCGGGGCTGCTCGTTTCCCACGGCAAGCTCTCGTTCCTCGGCGCCACCCTGGCCTGCCTGGTCGGGATCTTCGTCGGCGACCTGCTGTTGGTGCTGGCCGGACGCCTGCTCGGCCGGCGGCTCCTCGAGCGCGCGCCGTTGCGCTGGATCCTGACGCCCCGGACACTCGATCGCAGCCAGCGCTGGTTCACGGCGCAAGGCGCCAGGGTGGTGCTCGTCTCCCGCTTCATCCCCGGCAGCCGACTGCCGCTCTTTCTCGCCGCCGGCATCCTGCGCGCTCCGTTCGCGCGCGTCGCGATCGCGCTGCTCCTGGCCGGGGTTGTCTGGACTCCTCTGCTCGTCGGGCTGTCGGCATGGACGGGTGGCGCGGTGCTGGCACACTTTCACTCCTACGAGCGGGTCGCCCTGCCCGCCGTGCTGGCCGCATTCGCCGTCGTCTTCCTCTTCGTCCGGATCGTCGTGCCCCTCTTCACCTGGCGCGGGCGCCGGCTCCTGTTGTCGCGCTGGCGGCGGCTCACACTGTGGGAATTCTGGCCGGTCTGGCTGTTCGAGCTGCCGGTCGTCCTGCACGGTCTGGGACTCGGTCTGCGCCACCGCCATCTGACGATCTTCACCGCCGCCAACCCCGGCATTCCGGCAGGAGGTTTCGTCGAAGAGTCGAAGAGCGCCATTCTGCGGGGCATGGGGGGCCTGGGCAGCCCGAGCGGGCTGGCCAGCGCTGCGGTCGCGCGATTCGTGGTCATCGACCTGCCCGGTCACCCTGGGGACCCCGGCGAGCCCGGCGACCCCGGCGAGCCCGGCGATCACCCTCGCCGGCTGCTCGCGGTGCTGCGCGAGGCCGGTCTCGACTTTCCGGTCGTCCTCAAGCCCGATGTCGGCGAGCGCGGCCGGGGCGTCACCGTGGTGCGCTCGGCAGCCGAGATGGAGTCCTATCTCGCCTCGGCCTCCGGTCGGCTGATCGCCCAGGAATACGTCTCAGGTGAGGAATTCGGAGTCTTCTATGTCCGTCACCCGGCGCAGGAGCGCGGCCGGATCATCTCGATCACCGGCAAGCGCTTTCCGGTGGTCGTCGGCGACGGGCGGCGCTGCCTCGAAGCGCTGATTCTCGCCGACGATCGCGCGGTCTGCATGGCGCAGTATTACCTGGAGGCGAACCTCGCGCGGCTCGACGAGATTCCTGCAGCCGCCGAGCGGGTGCAGCTCGTCGAGATCGGCAATCACTGCCGGGGAACGGTCTTCCTCGACGGCCGCGAGCACCGAACACCTGAGCTCGAGGCGGCGATCGAGACCCTCGCCCGCAGCGTCGAGGGCTTTCATTTCGGGCGCTTCGACGTGCGTGCGCCCTCGGTCGAGCACTTCCGCGCCGGAGTCGGCTTGAAGGTCCTCGAGCTCAACGGCGTCACTTCGGAGGCGACCCATATCTACGCCCCGGGAGCGAGTCTCCTGGCGGCCTATCGCACGCTCTTCGAGCAATGGCGGCTCGCTTTCGAGATCGGCGCCGCGAACGTCGCCCTGGGCGCCTCGGCGACGGGAGTGCGCGCCCTCTTCCGCCTGCTGCGCAGACGACGAAGCCGCTTTGCTAGCATTGCGCTTTCTGCTACCTCCGAAGCCACACGGCAATTCGACCCCGACCAGGAGTGACCTCATGTCCGCGAAGATTCCGGTGACCCGCTTCTCCCTCCTTGCGGCGCCCTGGCTGGCGATGCTGACCTGCTGCCTGGCCTCGGCCCCGCTCGAGGCAGCCCAGCCTCCGACACCACTCTCGTCCGTCGCCTCCGGGACACCGCAACTCCAGATGCCCACCGGCGAGCCGCAAAAGCTCGTGTGGCAGGCGCCGGCGGGCCCCGGCGCCAAGGCGATGGCGCGCGGCGAAGGCAAGGTGGCCGCAGACCGCCCGGTCGTCTTCGTCTTTCGGCCCGAAGTCGGTGGGCTCCATTCGATCGGCGTCTCGTCGCTTGGCAGCGCGGCGCGCCTGGCGATCTATCTGGGTGACTCCTCGACGCCGGCCGCCGGGACTACCGCGGCCGACGGCGCGATCCGCTGGTCGAGCGACATCGCCGCCGGCGCCGCGGTGAAAGTCCTGGTCTACACCGCCGGAGCGGAGATTCCGTTCCGCGTCGAGGCCCACGGCGGTCCGGGCGGACTGTAGACCGAGCTCGCCTTTCTCAGCCGAAGAACAGCCGGCGGGCGCGCGGCGAGAGAGCGTCGACGTCGAAGAGGATGAAGAAGTCGATGGTCTTGAAGCGGCGGTCGATGACCGGCGGACCGCAAGTGCGCCCGGCGTACCGCAGGTAGATCTCGAACAGCGGCGGCAGCTCGATGCGCTCGCCCTTCTCCGGCTGCGGATCCGTCCCTTCCCAGACGCACTCGAAACCCGGCATGGCGCCGATCTCGACGTCGCGGCGGACGAAGCCTTTGCGCTCCAGGTGGTCGAGCACCCGCTTGCCATCCCAGGGATCCTGCGAGGTCAGCGAGCAAGGACCGAAGAGGAAGCGCTTCTGGTTGTGCGCCATGTAGAGCGCGAGCCCCTTCCAGAGGAGAAAGAGCACCGGCTTGAGGCGATGCTCGACGGCGATGCAGGCCCGCCCGACCTCGACCGACTGGGCGACGATCTCCCCGGGCAGGCGCGACAGGTCGAACTCGGTGCCGGTGTAGAAGCCGCGCGCGGCGAGGGCCATCGCCGCCGTCTGGATGCGGTAGGTGCCGATCACCCGGCCGGAGGGGCGGTGCTCCACCAGCAG
>JANNGS010000056.1:0-149732 GCA_031403995.1 Thermoanaerobaculia bacterium | reverse complement strand
CACACGACCGGATCGCGAGTCACCCGTCGCTCCGACTCGAGCCCCTCGACGCCGAGCTCATGACGAGCGCCGAGAGAATCGGCGTGAGCCGCCCCCGGCGCGCCGCAGACTCTCTGTACGCCGCGGTTGCGGAGCGGCTCGGCTGGCCGCTGCTGAGCTGGGACCGCGAGCTCGTCGCGCGCGCCGGCGCCGTCTCTCCGTCGGACTGGCTCGCCGCGCGAACCGGCGGCGACTTCGTCGCCGAGCCGGCGACCCCCGCACCGAATCCTCGTCGCCCATCGAGGACTCGCCCCATCCGCAGGCGATAGCGACCGGTCACCTGCCGGCGGGAAGCGCCGAGACCCTCGCCGCTACGCGATCCAGACCGTCTTGACGTTGGTGAACTCTCGGATCCCCTGCACCGAGAGCTCGCGGCCGAAGCCGGAGCGCTTGATGCCGCCGAACGGCAGGCGCGGATCGCTCTTCACCATGCCGTTGAGGAAGACCGAGCCGGCTTCGAGCTCGACCGCGAGGCGCGACTGCTCGGCAGCGTCATTCGTCCACGCCGAAGCGCCCAGGCCGAAGACCTTGTGGTTCGCGAGCGCAATCGCCGCGTCGAGATCCGCGACCTTGAAGAGCGTCGCCACCGGGCCGAAGAGCTCGTCCTCCCAGGCCGGGGAGCCCGGCACAGGCTGCGCCAGGACCGTCGGCGCGTAGAAATTCCCCGGCCCGTCGAGCTTCCTGCCACCGAGCAGCACCTTCGCCCCGGCCGCCACCGAGCGCTCCACCTGCTCCGCTAGCTCGTCGCGGATCGGTGCCGTGGCGAGCGGCCCGATCTCCGTCGCCGGATCCATCGGATCGCCCACTACGAGCGCCGCCATGCCACCCACGAAGAGCGTCGCGAACCGGTCGTAGACCTCTTCGTGAACGATGAAGCGCTTGGCCGCGATGCACGACTGGCCGTTGTTGATCGTCCGCGCCTTGACCGCCGTGGCGGCGGCCTTCCCGAGGTCAGCCGAGGGCAGCACGATGAACGGGTCGCTGCCGCCGAGCTCGAGCACCGCCTTCTTGATCTGCGCACCCGCGGCGCGACCGACGGCGACTCCGGCGCCCTCGCTGCCGGTGAGCGTCACCGCTGCGATGCGCGGATCGTCGATCATCTTCCCCACCGCGGCGCTGCCGACGAGAAGGGTCTGGAAGCAGCCCGCGGGAAAGCCGGCGCGCGCGAAGACTTCGGCGATGGCGAGCGCCGACTGCGGCACATTCGAGGCGTGCTTGAGGATGCCGACGTTGCCGGCCATCAGGGTCGGCGCGGCAAACCGCAGCACCTGCCAGAACGGGAAGTTCCACGGCATCACCGCCAGCACGCAGCCCAGCGGGTCGTAGCGCACGTAGCTCCGCGCGGCGTCGGTCGCGACCTCTTCCGGGGCGAGGAAGGCCGCGGCGTGCTCGGCGTAGTAGCGGCAGACCGAGGCGCACTTCTCGACCTCGGCGACCGCGGCGCCGATCGGCTTGCCCATCTCGAGGGTCATGATCTCGCCGAAGCGCCGCCTGTCCTCCTCGAGGATCTCCGCCGCCCGCCGCATCTTCGCCGCGCGCGAGGCGAAGTCGACCTTCCGCCACACGCGAAAGGTCCGTTCGGCGAGCGCGAGCGCCGCCTCGATCTCGGCTCCGCCGGCCTCCTCGAAGCTCTGCAACAGATTGCCGTTGGCGGGATTCACGGATGCGATGGCCACTTCGAGCTCCTGTTCTCTTCTTCAGTCGTCCAGTTGGCCCTGTTCCGAGAAGGCGACCCGGATGCCGCGCTTCGCGAGCTCCTCGAAGAAGCGCTCGAACGGCAGCGCGGTCTCCGGACACAACACACCCGGCGTCGCCACCTCGCGCCTCGCAAGCAGCAGGCCGGCGATCGCGAGCGGCACGCCGGTGTCGAGCGCCCCGGCACCGAAGCCCCACTCAGGGTGCGGTCCGATGAGCGACTCGCCGCGGCGCCGCACCGGCCGGCCGTCGATCTCGCCCGCGAGGTCGATGCGCAGGCAGTCGCATTCGTCGGGCTCGCCGGCCCCTCTAGTCGCCGGAACCTGCGCGGCGCCGAGGGCGAGCAGCATCTGACGCGGCGACACACCGCCGACCTCCGGCTCCCGTCCGGCGAAACCGAGCTCGACCAGAAAGCGGACCTTCTCCATGAAGGTCGGCTCGAACGCCACCTTGAAACTCGCGCCGGAGAGGCCCGGGAACGAGCGCGCGAACATCGCCACTTCGGAGTGCAGGGTGTAGATGGCCCGCATCCTGCCCACCGGCGGCGGAAAGTCGATCTCCTCCTCGCCGCTCCGCGGCGCTACCGGATGGGCTCTTCCCTGTTCGACGACGTACGGCTCGAGCGCGAACTCGTCGAGCACGGTGTCGAGCGCGTAGGGGATCGGCAGCGGACCCGACGCCCCGCGGTCGAGACAGCCGACGCGCACGTGTGCCTCGTGCACCGCGTCGAGCTCGCGCGCCAGGAAGCCCGCCATGGCGTTGGTGATTCCCGGCGTCGAACCCATGCCGAGGAGCGCCGGCACCCCCGCGGCGACGAACTCGTCGTGGAGCTCGAACTGCTTCTGCGTCCCATGGTAGAGGCCGCCGAGGTCGCTATAGGGCACCCGCGCCGCGAGCGCCGCGAGCATCACCGGCAGGTTCCAGTAGTAGGTGACGCAGTTCAACACCGCGTCGTGTCCCGCCAGAAGCCGCGCCGTCGCCGCCTCGTCGCGCACGTCGATCTGGGCGAAACGCGCGTTCGCCGTCTTCGGTACGAACTCCCGGAAGTCGGCCGCCGTGACCTCCGCCTCGGGCGCGAACACCTCGAGGTCCTTGAGCACCACCTCCGCCATGGCGCCGGCGGCGCCGAGGACGCAGATTCTCATGCCGGCGCCGTATCGGAGTCGAAGCGGAGAGCTGTCTGGGAGCTCGAGAACATCCCTGGAATCCTATGGCAACGCGCATCGGCTGTCCGAGCCTGGCCCCAGTCGGCCTCGGATAGCGCGTATGGGGTCAGGACGAGCGGTATTTTCGATCGGAGAGAGAGCCATGAGGGCATCAGAATTGTCATCCACACATCGCCGCCGGCCGAGCCGCGGGGCCAGCACTTTGCTGCTCGCCGCCGCGCTCTGGCCGGCCGCTTGGACATCGCCTCTCGGCGCTCAGATCGTCCCCATTGGGGGCAACATTGCGATCAACGGCACCAGCGGTGTCAACGAGGAATACCCCTACGTCGCCGCAGATCGGCAGGGCGGTTGGGTGGTCAGCTGGAGCTACCTCTGGTCGGAGACGATCGGCGCGATGCGGCGCCTCGATCGCAATGGTGAGTTCGTAGCGTCGACCCGGCGCGAGCACGAGCTCGAATTCGCGGACGTGGGCTTGGACGGCGAGGGGAACGGCGTCGTCGTGGGGACACGTGCGCGACCGGAGCTCGGTGGAAATGAGATCGACGCCCTCTGTGTCGATCGTCTCGGAAGAGCGCGCGCCGAACGCGTGCGCGTCGACGCCGGCAACATCTCTTCTGGAACTCGATTGCCAATCTGGCCTCGCGTCGCGGTCGATACGGACGGAGCGTTCGCAGTGGTCTGGCAGGAGTTTCCGCGGGACGGCGCCACACCCAGCAGCATCTTCTTCCGCCGGTTCGACGCCGACTGCCAAGCGCTCGGAAACGTGGAGTCCCTCGGCAGCGTCGGGGTCGTGAGGCGTAGCGAGGCCCACATCGCGAGGACCGGCGACGGCGGGTTCGTCCTGGTCTGGCTGGAAGGAGAAGGCGAGGCGATCCGCCTCAAGGCCCAACTCTTCGATCGCGGCGGGGCGCCGATCGCACCCTCTTTTCCGGTGACTGCGGGCTTTCTCCGACCGACTGCCGAGCCGAGCATCGCGGTGAGCGCCTCCGGTTCCTTCGCGATCGTCTGGATCTCGAGATCGTGGTGGGGTACCGAGAGAGACAGCCTGCGCGCGCGCGTCTTCTCGCGCGATGCCCAGCCGCTCGGCAGCGAGGTCGAGCTCCGTCGACCGCAGTTCGGGGAACCCAGGTCCTGTTCCGTCGCAGCGTTGGAAAGCGGCTTCGTGGCTGCCTGGGGCGAAGGCGGGCCGTACGTATCGGAACGCTCGGTCTATGTGCGTGCTTTCGACGCGTTCGCGCCGACCGGCGGCGAGGTCCTGGTGCACGCTTCCCCCACCGATCCGTCGGGCAAGGTGCGGATCGCCGCCCTCTCCGCGACGGAGTTTGTGGTGGTCTGGGACGACTGGTCCTGGGGCCAGGACTCCGAGGAAGTTGTGGCCCGACGATTCGTCCTCCGCCCTCTGGAAACCGGCTGTGCCGAGAGCCCGGCGGAGCTCTGCCTCGGCGGCGACCGGTTCCGGGTCACCGTCGAGTGGCGCGACTTCCTGGGCAATCGTGGCGCCGGCCGCACTCGTTCCCTGACCGATGACTCCGGACTCTTCTGGTTCTTCGACGACACCAATCTCGAAGTGCTGGTGAAGATGGTCGACGGCTGCGCCGAGTTCTCGCGCCACTGGTTCTTCGCCGCCGCCACCACCAACGTCGAGTACACCCTGCGCGTGACCGACACCGAAACCGGACGCTCCCGCAGCTACTTCAACCGCCAGGGCGTGAGCTCCCCGGCGATCACCGACACCGACGCCTTCGCGACCTGCCCCTGAGCCGACCGCCGCCGCGGCGTCCGCAACTTCCAGCACGACTCGCGCCCGAGCCCGTCATTCGTCATCCTCGTCGTGATGGATGTAGGCGGTCTCGCGGTCGACCTCTTTGAGGGTCTCTTCGAGGATGTCGAGCACCTCGTCGATCAGGGCGTCCGCGATGTTCAGCGCCGGCTCTATGCGCACGACGCGGGAGTTGGTGAGCGTGCCGGCGACGAGGACGCCGCGTTTGAAGAGGTTGGCGACCACTTTGTAGCCGATCTCGGTGTTCTCGAACTCGAGGCCGAGGAGGAGTCCTTTGCCCTGCGCCTTCCGTAGCACGCGGTCGTAGCGCATCTGCAGCGCCATCAGCTCGCCGAGGAGGTACCTGCCCTTCTTGTGCGCCTGGCCGACGAGATCTTCCTCGAGAGTGACGTGGATCGCGGCGATGCCGGCCGCGCACGCCAGAGGGTTGCCGCCGAACGTCGAGGTGTGGATGAACGGGTTCTTCTCGAGCACGCTCCAGATCTTCGGCGTCGAGACGAAGGCCGAGAGCGGCATGACGCCGCCGCCCAGGGCCTTCCCGAGGCAGAGGATGTCGGGCACGGTGTTCCAGTGCTCGACGCCGAACATCTTGCCGGTGCGCCCCATGCCGGTCTGGACTTCATCTGCGATCAGGAGGGCGCCGTACTCGTCGCACGCCTTGCGGATCCGCGGCCAGAAGTCGTCCGGCGGGACGATCGCCCCGGCCTCGCCCTGGATCGGTTCCATGATCACCGCGGCGACCCCCTTGCCGGTGGCGTCGGCTTTGTAGAGCTCGTCCTCGACCGCCTCTGCATCGCCGAACTCGACGAACTGAACGCCCGGGAGGAGCGGCAGGAAAGGCTCGCGGTACTCCCACTTGCCCATCAGCGAGAGCGAACCGCAACTCTTGCCGTGGAAGCCGCGGATCGAGGAGATGAAGTTCACCCGCCCGGTGTAGAGCCGGGCGAGCTTGTAGGCCCCCTCGACCGCGTCGGTGCCGTTGTTGATGAAGAACGAGTACTGCAGATCGCCTGGCGCGATCTCGCCTAAAAGCTCGGCGAGAGCGCCGCGCAGCGGATCGATGAGCTCCTGCGAGGACAGTGGCATCCGCTGCAATTGGTCGGCGACCGCCTTGACGATCTTGGGATGGCGGATGCCGGCGCTATAGATGCCGTAGCCACCGAGACAATCGATGAAGCGCCGGCCGGTGAGGTCGTAGAGCAGCGAGCCCTGGCCCTCCCACTCGAGCGCCGGCTCCTCGCGCATCTCGACCATCGACTTCCGGTACTCGAGATAGCCGCGGTTGTAATACGAATTGAAGTTCTCGGCGGTCTCGGTGATGATCCGCTGCTTGTCGGCGTCCGACAACTGCGTGGACGAGATGATGTCGAGCCAGCGTTGCGACTCGCGAAGGACTTCCTCCCGATTCATGACGGTGCGCTCCCCGCGAAGCGCCTAAGCGAGGGACTGCTCCAGGACATCGAACCCCTCTTCCAGCTGCTCGTCGGTGATGACGAGCGGCATCAGCGTGCGGATGACGTTGCCGTGGGTGCCGGCGGAGAGGAGCAGGAGGCCGCGCTCCCAGGCGCGCCGGACGGTCGCCTGCGTGCGCTCCTTGTCGGGTTCACGGGTGGCGCGATCCCGCACCAGCTCGAGAGCGCGCATCGCCCCCAGCCCGCGCACCTCGCCGATACACTCGTGGCGCGCCGCGAGACCGGCGAGGCGGCCCTCGATCCGGGCGCCGAGCTCCGCGGCCCGGGCTAGGAAGGTGTCGTCCTCGAGGAGATCCAGAACGGCCAGCGCCGCGGCGCAGGCGACCGGGTTGCCGGCGAAGGTCCCGCCCAGACCGCCGACCTGCGCCGCGTCCATGACCTCGGCCCGGCCGGTCACCGCCGAGAGCGGCAGGCCGCCGGCGAGCGACTTGGCGATCGTCGTGAGGTCGGGCTCGATCCCGTAGTGTTCCATCGCCCACATCCGGCCGGTGCGCCCGAAGCCGGTCTGGATCTCGTCGGCGACGAAGAGAATGCCGTGCTGGCGGCAGAGCTCGACCAGCACCTTCACGTAGGCGCCCGGAGCGACGACGAAGCCGCCCTCGCCGAGCACCAGCTCCATCACCACACAGGCGACCTTCTCGGCCGCGACGTGGGTGGCGAAGAACTCTTCGAGCTCCTGGCGGAAAGCCGCTTCGTCCGCGGCGAGGCCTGCGGGGCGGCGGTAGAGGTAGGGATAGGGCAGGCGGTAGATCTCGGGCGCGAACGGGCCAAAGCCCAGCTTGTAAGGTTTGACCTTGCTGGTCATCGACATGCCGAGCAGGGTGCGGCCGTGGAAGGCGTGCTCGAAGACCAGCACCGCTTCCCGGCCGGTCGCACGGCGGGCAATCTTGACCGCATTCTCGACCGCCTCGACACCGCTGTTGGCGAACAGGGTCTTCTTGGCGAATCCGCCCGGGACCGAGCGGTTGAGGCGCTCGGCGAGCTCGACGTAGCTCTCGTACGGGGCCACCGCGAAGCAGCTGTGGGTGAATCGACCGAGCTGTTCGCGCGCCGCCGCGACGACCGCCGGATGCGCGTGGCCGACGTTCAGGGTGCCGATGCCGCCAGCGAAGTCGATGAAGGTATTGCCGTCGACGTCGTGCAGGATGGCCCCCGAGGCACGCTCGACAAAGACCGGCGCCGAGTGGCCGATCCCGGCCGGAATCGCCGCTTCGCGACGGGCCATGAGGGCGCGCGACCGCGGTCCGGGAATCTCCGTCTGAATCTGAATCGAACTCATGGCCGTCTCTGCGCCTGCTTGGGAGAATCGATCCGGCTGACGCCAAGTAACGTGAAGGGATGCTAGCACGCGGCTCCGGCCCGACCCGTTCCGGAATCGTCCTGGGGCGGCGTTTGAGTCTTTGCAGGCCAGCCGCAAACGCCGAAGATTCAATGAGTTGCTTCGGCCTTATGCGTCCCTCAGAAGGTGTAGCGCACCTCGGCCCGGAAGGCGTCGCCACCGAGATCGTCAGTCCCGTTTCGCTGCGCTTCTGGGCGGTCGGCTTCGAGATAGAGCATCTCCAGCCCGACCCTCCACTTTTCGCCGAGAGTACCGATGACCGCCAGAGTCCAGGCAGAGCCGTTCTCGCTGTTGTCGTCCCCCGGCGTCGAGTCGCGGTCCTCGACGGCGAAGTCGTCATAACGCAGTGAGGTGCGCACCGCGCCGCGCTGCCAGCTCAGCAGTGCGTACAAGACGTCGAAGCGGATATCGACCTGCGAGCGCGAGCGGCGCCCTGGTGGGGCAAAGCCCATCTCGCTGGTGCCGGTTCCCCACTCGCCGAGGAAACGAAAGCCCACAGGGAGCTCGACCTCGGTCGAGAGCCACCGGAAGTCGGTCTGCCAAGCGTACTGCCCGGAGTAGAGATCGCGGTCGCCGTTGTTGAGGAATGCGGTCGCCTGCACCACTGCGCGGCGCTGCGGGGCATCCCATCGCGCCCGGCCGGCGTAGCCCAGGCGATGATCGAGATCGCCCGAGAACGGCCGCGTCCCCCGCGGATCCTGATCCGGAAAGGTCGTCGGGAGCGCGGCGAGTCGCGGCAGAGGAAGAAACTCCGCTGTGGGCGTCGGCCGGTCGTGCATTGCGAAGCCCCGCCAGGCGACGAGCGCGCCGGCGGTGTCGTTGCCGCCGAAGAGCGTGCCGCCCACCGACCAGCGCTGGTCGTTCGCGTCGGTCCGGCGCCAGGCGAAGTCGAGACCGATCGGGCGGATCTCCTCGGCCACCCAGGAGTTGAGCGCCGAGAGCGTCAGGGTGTAGGGCGACGTCCACAATGCCTCGACGTTCTCGCGCGACGACGGAAGAAAGAACTGGCCGAGCTTCAGCCCGATCTCTTGCCCCCTGCCGAAACCGAACCGACGCTCGACGAAGCCCTCGAGCAGGCCCGACGCCGCCGACGCGTCGCTCACCCCTGAGCGGCTCCCGTCGCCGCGCGCGGTGCCGTGGACGAAAAGCCGCCACCCCGGGGACGGCTCCCAGTCGATGGCGAGCCGAAGTTCTCCCACGAGGGCGTCCGCACGCGCGCTCTCCGGCAGATCGCCGTCGACCAACTTTCCGTAGCCGCCGTCGAAGAATGAGGGGGAGGCGTCGATGGCGCCGCCGGAGAGACGCGCCCAACCGACGACCGACGGCCGCTCGACCGCGCCCGCGGAAGACGCGAAGGCGGCGCCGAGGAGGGGGAAGAGACAGACGAGCGGCAGGCGGCGGCGCAAGAGTGCGACGGCGCTTCGGGTTCTGTTCCGGGAAAGGTCCAATCGGTCCTCCGTGGCGCCGCCGGCGATCGCGCGGGCGGCGCAATGGTCTGCGCAGTGCGTCGCAGCCTATGCGATGCTGCCGGGCCACCCAAGGTTTCGCCTTGAAGCGCGCACGCGTCCAAGTCGGACCCCGCGCGCGGCCGGTGGTACGATCCCGCCGCAATCATCCGGTTGACAGAGGGTCCGCGCGGGCAGCCACCGCCCGCGCGCAGTCGCAAGGGGATCGGCCATGGTCGGCAAGTCCGAAGGGGATGCGGCGACGGCACCGTCGACGGCGGTCGAGGTCGATCGCGTTTCACGGCGTTTCGCGACCTTCCAGGCACTCGACGAGGTGAGTCTGACGATTCGCGAGGGCGAGTTCTTCTCGCTCCTCGGTCCCTCGGGCTGTGGCAAGACGACGCTCCTGCGGATCATCGGCGGGCTCGACCTGCCCGACGAGGGAGTCATCCGGATCGGCGGCGTCGACGCCCAGGAGATTCCGGCGCACAAGCGCCCCGTCAACACGGTCTTCCAGTCCTACGCCCTCTTCCCCCATCTCACCGTGCGCGACAACGTCGCCTTCGGCCTGCGGATGAAGAAGGTCGCGGGAGCGGAGATCGCCACCCGGGTCGACGAGGCGTTGGCGATGGTGCAGATCGCCTCCTTTGCCGACCGCAAGCCTGCGCAGCTCTCGGGCGGGCAGAAGCAGCGTGTGGCGCTCGCCCGGGCGCTCATCAATCGACCGCGCGTCCTGCTGCTCGACGAGCCGCTGGGCGCGCTCGATCTCAAGCTCCGCAAGGAGCTCCAGGTCGAGCTGCTGGCGCTGCAGAGGAACGTCGGCATCACCTTCATTTTCGTCACCCACGATCAGGAAGAGGCGCTGGTCCTCTCGGATCGCATCGCCGTGATGCGCGCCGGCCGGATCGAACAGCTGGGGGAAGCGGAAGCGTTGTACGAGCGGCCGCGCAACCGCTTCGTCTCCCAGTTTCTCGGTTCCTGCAACCTGCTCGAGGGTGAGATCGGGGGCGAGGAGGGCGGCGAGCTGCGGGTGTCGACCCCCTACGGCACCATGTACGTCGCGCGCTCCGGAGAGTCCCTGCCGCCGGGCCGCAAGGTGACGCTCGCGGTCCGCCCGGAGAAGGTCGCCCTCGCCTCGCCGGGCGAGGCTGGCACGAACAAGGTGCCGGGCACCGTCGAGCAGCTGATCTACATCGGCTCCGAGACCCACTACATCCTGGCGACGCCGGGCGGCAAGCTCACCGCCTACGTCATGAACTCCCTCCTCGGGCCGCTCGGCCTCGAGATCGGCGATCGCGTGACCGCCTACCTTCCGTCGTCGGCGCTGCTGGTGTTGGAAGATTGATGGCGGCGGGCAAGCCAGGCGGCGACCGAGCCGGCGGCGAGATCCGCTTCGGCGAGCACCTCACCGAGACGATGCAACTCGTGCGCTCGGCGTTGACCAGCGGGCCCGGGATCGGCTGGGTTTCGCTCTTTCTGCTCCTGCCTCTCGTCGGCATCGGCTTCATCAGTTTCATGACCCGCGGCGCCAACGGCGAGATCCAGTTCCCGCTCACCCTCGGTAACTACCACCGGCTCGCCGGTTTCGGCCTGCTCGGATTCGATCCGCAGTATCCGCAGATCATCCTGCGCAGCCTCCTGCTCGGCGCGGGCACGACGGTCGCATGTCTCGCGGCCGCCTTTCCGCTCGCCTTCTTCATCGCCGGCCAGCCCGAAAAGCGCAAGCAGCTTGCGCTCATCCTGGTGGTCATTCCGTTCTGGACGAACCTCCTTATCCGCACCTACGCCTGGCAGATCCTGCTCGGGCCCGGGAGCACGCTCGCGACGCTCGCCTCGACCCTTGGCCTCACCGAGGCCGGGCGGCCGCTCTATCCGTCCGCCTTCGCGGTCTACATCGGCATGCTCTGCGCGTACCTGCCGTTCCTCGTTCTGCCGCTCTACACCGCAGTCGAGAAGCTGGACTGGTCGCTCGCCGAGGCGGCCGCCGACCTCGGCGCCGACCGGCTCCGCGTCTTCCGCCACGCGATCCTGCCGCAGCTCACGCCCGGGATGGTGGCGGGAATCATCCTCGTCTTCATTCCGGCGACCGGCCAGTTCGTCGTCCCCGACCTCCTGGGCGGCGCCAAGACCGTCATGCTCGGCAACGCGATCCAGCAACAGTTCGGACCTTCTCGCGACTGGCCGTTCGGCTCGGCAATCGCCTTCGTCGGCATGTCGGTGGTCCTGCTCGGACTCCTGCTGCAATCCCGCTATACCTCCGCCAAGGGCCAGGAGGGGCTGCTGTGAGGCGCATCTCCCTGCCTCTCTGGCTGGTCTCGGTGTTTCTCTACATCTTTCTCTACGCACCGATCGTCGTCGTCATCGTCTACTCGTTCAACGCCTCGCGCTATGGCGGCCCCTGGCGCGGATTCACGACCGAGTGGTATCCATCGCTGTTCGACAACGCCGACAAGCTCGCCGCGGCGAAGAACACCTTCATCCTGGCCTTCGTCAGCACCGGGCTCGCCACTCTCTTCGGCACCATGCTCGGCTTCGGCCTCTCGCGCTACCGCTTTCCGGGCAAGAAGATCTTCTCCTTCCTGATGTACATCCCGGTGGTCATCCCCGACATCGTCATGGCGGTCGCGATGTTGATGTTCTACGACTTCCTGCACCGCCGGCTGGGGTGGTTTTCTCTCGGCATGACCGCAATGGTGCTGTCGCACGTCACCTTCCAGATCCCGTTCGTGGCGATCGTCGTCCGTTCCCGCCTGGTCGGCATGGACCCGGCGATCGAGGAGGCCGCGCACGACCTCGGCGCCTCCTCCTGGCAGACCTTCTGGCACGTCACTTTTCCAATGATCGTCCCGGCGGTCGTCGCCGGCGGCATGCTCGCCTTCACCCTGAGCCTCGACGACTTCGTGGTGAGCTTCTTCACCACCGGTCCCGGCTCGACGACCCTGCCGATCCTGATCTACTCTTCGGTCAAACGCGGGATCACGCCGGACATCAACGCCCTGTCGACGCTGATCGTCCTGGTGTCGATCCTCGGAACCGTCGCGGTGATGCTGCTCCAGCGTCCCCGCCGCACCTCGGGAGAATCGTCATGAACAACCGCCTGCGCACCAACGCCCTCGCCGCCGCATCCCTCCTTCTCGTGCTCGCGGCCTGCGCCAGGAAGGAGGCTCCGCCGGCGGCCGCCGCTCCAGCCGGTGGCGCCGCCCCGTCCGCCGTCGCCGCCGCACCCGGCGAGCCCTGCAAGCTCAACCTCTTCATCTGGAGCGAGTACATCGATCCCGAGATCGTCGCCGGCTTCGAGAAGGAGTTCTCCTGCAAGGTGACCATCGACCTCTACGAGGACAACGAGTCGATGATGTCCAAGCTCCAGGGCGGCGGCACCGCGCTCTACGACATCGTCGTCCCCGGCCAGTACCTCATCCCGGTCATGGCAAAGCTCGGGCTGCTCGCGGAGCTCCGGCACGAGAACATCCCCAACCTCGCGAATCTGGACGAGAAGTTCGTCAACCCGGTCTACGATCCGGGCAACAAGTACTCCGCCGCCTACCAATGGGGGACGATCGGCATCTACTTGCGCAAGCAGCCGGGAAAGGCGATCGACGAGACCTGGGGCCTGATGTTCGACAAGGGGAAGCAGTACGGTTCGTTCCTGCTCATGGACTCCCCGCGCGAGATGCTCGGCACGATGGCGAAGTACAAGGGGATGAGCGTCAATTCGACCAGCCTCGACGACCTGCGAGCCCAGTCGGCGGCGCTGGCCGAGGCCAAGCAGCGGTCGCAGGGCTTCGAAGGCGGCGTGGGAGGCAAGAACAAGGTGCTCGCCAAGGCGGTCGACGCCGCGGTGGTCTACAACGGCGATGCCGTCCGCGGCATGAGCGACGATCCCGAGACCTACTACTTCGTTCCGCGCGAAGGCGGCGTGCTCTGGCTCGACAACCTGGCGGTGCCGGCGCAGGCGCCCCACCGCGACGCCGCCGAGAAATTCATCAACTACATTCTCGACGCCAAGGTCGGCGCCCAGCTCTCGAACTTCAACCAATACGCGACGCCCAACAAGGCGGCCAAGGCGTTCATCACCCCCGAAGACCTCGCCAACCCGGCGATCTACCCGTCGGCCGAGATGATGGCCAAGCTCGAGTTCGTGAACGATCTCGGCGACACCAACAAGCTGTACGACGAGGTCTGGACGCAGGTGAAGTCGAAGTAGCGCGAGATCGGGTCCGCGGTCCCGGACCCGATCGATCGAGATGACGCCGCCCATGCCACAGCCGCCGTCGCCAGACAACGAGGGCAGCCGGTCGGCGCTCGCCCAGGAGCTCGCTCTCCTGCAAGCGGTGCTCGACTCGACCGAAGAGGGCCTTCTGGTCGTCGACGCGGAGGGGAGGATCGTTCGCTTCAACCAGTGCTTCGCGGAGCTCTGGCGCCTGCCGGAAGAGATTCTCGCGACCGGCGACGACGAGCGGGCGCTCGCCTTCGTGCTCGACCAGCTTCTCGAACCCGACGACTTTCTCGCCAAGGTCCGGGAGCTCTATTCGCGACCCGACGCCGCCAGCGAGGACATCCTCCACTTCAAGGATCGCCGGGTTCTGGAGAGGACCTCGCGACCGCGACTGCTCCACGGTGTGCCGACCGGCAGGATCTGGAGCTTCCGCGATGTGACGCGCCGCTACCGCGGCGAGATGGTGCGCAATGCGGCCTACAGCATCTCGATGGCCGTGCACTCGGCGGCGCGCCTCGCGGACCTCTTCCGGTCGATCCACAACGCGATCCGCGATCTCATGCCGGCGGAGAATTTCTACATCGCCCTGCACGACTCTGGCGCAAACCTGATCAGCTTCCCCTACTTCGTCGACCCTCTCGAGGACCCGCCGACGCCGGCGAGACCGGGGCGGGGGTTGACGGAGTACGTGCTGCGCACGGGTGAGCCGCTGCTCGCCTCGCCGGAGGTTTTCGAGGAGCTGGTGGCCCTCGGCGAGGTCGAGGAGGTCGGACCGTCGTCGGTCGACTGGCTCGGCGTCCCCTTGATGAGCGACGGAGCCATCATCGGCGCGCTGGTGGTGCAGAGCTATACCGCGGGTGTGCGGTACCGACCCGAGGACCTGCACCTGCTCGTCTTCGTCTCCAACCAGGTGGCGATCGCCATCCAGCGCAAGCTGGCAGACGACGCCCTGCGTGAAAGAGAAATGCGCCTGCGCCTGCTGCTGGCGCAGCTTCCCGCTCTGCTCTGGACCACCGACCTCGACCTGCGCTTCACCTCGACCGACGGCAGCGCGCTCGCCTCGATCGGCATGCACCCTGGCGCGGGCGTGGGTCGCAGCCTCTACGAGTTCCTCGGCAGCAACGATCCTGAGCTCCCTGCCACCGCCGTTCATCTGCGCACAGTCGGCGGCCACTCCGGGTCCTACGAGCAGATCTGGTCCGGGCACGTCTACTCCTGCCACGTCGAGCCGCTGCGCGACGCCGAAGGCGCGATCATCGGCACGATCGGCGTGGCGATCGATGTCTCGGACAGAAGGGCGCTCGAGGAGGAGTTGCGACAGTCGCAGAAGATGGAAGCGATCGGCCGGCTCGCCGGCGGCGTCGCGCATGACTTCAACAACCTCCTGACCTCGATTCTCGGCGGCAGCAGTCTCGTTCTCGAGCGCCTCGATGCCGGCATCCGGGCGAGCTCAGGCACAGGAGGAGACGCTCTCCTGCGGACGGAGATCGAGGAGATTCAATCGGCCGCCGAGCGCGCGGCCTCGCTCACCCAACAGCTGCTCGCATTCAGCCGCCGCCAGGTGGTGGAGCCGCGAGTCCTCGACCTCAACAGCATCGCGAAGCACACCGGCAAGATGCTCGAACGTCTGCTCGGCGAAGAGGTCCGGCTGGAGCTCGCCTTCGATCCCACCCTCGCTCCGGTGCGCGCCGACGAGGGCCAGATGCACCAGGTGCTGATCAACCTGGCGGTCAATGCCCGGGACGCCATGCCGTCCGGCGGAACCATCCGGATGACGACATCGATGATCGACGTGGGCAAGGGCGACCCCCTCGCCAGCCCGCCCGTCGAGTCCGAGATCGCCCCCGGCAGGTACTGCGTGCTCACGGTTTCGGACAGTGGCATCGGCATGGACGACCGAACCCTCGCGCACATCTTCGAACCCTTCTTCACCACCAAGGAGAAGGGCAAGGGAACCGGCCTCGGCCTGGCGACGGTCTACGGCATCGTCACCCAGAGTGGCGGCTTCGTCACCGCCGAAAGCGTCGCCGGAAAGGGTTCGATCTTCCGCATTCTCCTGCCGAGCCTGACGACGGGCGCCACCATGAGCTTTCCGAAGAACGAGCCGGCCGGTTCCGGAGGCGACGGCGAGACGATCCTCCTGGTCGAAGACGAGGCGGCCGTTCGCGACCTCGTCGCGACGGCGCTCGTCGAACGCGGATACCGCCTCCTGACCGCTGCCGACGCCGAGGCCGCACTGAAGCTGGAACGCGAGCTTTCCGGACCGCTCGACCTCCTGATCACCGACGTCGTGATGCGCGGCCTGCGCGGCCCCGAGCTGGCGCGACAGATTCGAGCGCGCCGACCGTCGGTGCCGGTCCTCTTCATGTCGGGCTATCCGGACAACGCGCTTTCCACGGACGGCACTTTAGACGGCGCAACGGGCTTCTTGCAGAAGCCCTTCCGCGTCAGCGCGCTCGCCGCCAAGGTCGCCGAAGTGCTGCGCTCGGTCGAGCGCCCGCCGGAGCCGGGATAGACCGGTGGCGCGCCCTGAACGCGACCGCCTGCATTCGCTGCTGGCACGGGAGCAGGAACGGTTCGAGCAGGATCATCCGCGGTCGCGCACCCTCGCCACCCGGGCCCGCGAGCACCTCGCCGGCGGGGTCCCGATGCCTTGGATGGTGCGCTGGGCGGGCGGCTTCCCGCTCTTCGTGAAGACGGCGAGCGGCGCCCGTTTCGTCGACGTCGACGGCCGCGAGTACGTCGACTTCTGCCTGGGCGACACCGGCGCGATGACCGGCCACGCGCCCGCCGCGGCGGTGGCCGCGATCCGCTCCCAGCTCGACCGCGGACTCACCTTCATGCTCCCCACCGAGGATGCGATCACGGTCGCCGCCGAGCTCGCCCGCCGCTTCGGCCTCCCCTACTGGCAGATCGCGACCACCGCCACCGACGCCAACCGCTTCGCGATCCGGCTAGCCCGGCGGATCACCGGCAGGCCCAGGATCCTGGTCTTCAACTGGTGCTATCACGGCACGGTCGACGAGACTTTCGCGATCCTGAAGGACGGCCGCGTCGTCGCCCGCCCGGGCAATCTCGGTCCGCCGGTCGATCCCGCGCTGACCACCCGGGTCGTCGAGTGGAACGACTTCGCAGGGCTCGAACGCGAGCTCGCCGCCGGCGACGTCGCCTGCGTCCTCGCCGAACCGGCGATGACCAACGTCGGCATCGTTCAACCAGCCCCCGGCTTCCACACCCACTTGCGAGCCGAGACGCGCCGCACCGGGACGCTCCTCATTCTCGATGAGACCCACACTCTCTCGGCGGGGCCGGGCGGATGCACGCTCCGGGACGGCCTCGAGCCCGATTTCGTGACGGTCGGTAAGCCCCTGGCGAGCGGCCTCGCCGCGGCGGCGTACGGTTTCTCGGCGGACGTCGCGAGCCGCGTGCAGGACAACATCCGCCTCGACGAAGCGGACACCGGCGGCATCGGCGGCACCCTTGCCGGCAACGCCCTGGTGCTCGCGGCGATGCGCGCCACGCTCCTCGAGGTGCTCACCGACGACGCCTACGCCCGGATGTTCCGCCTCGCAGAGCGCTTCGAAGCCGGTGTCACGGCGACGATCGCCGAGCAGGGCCTCCCCTGGGTCGTGCAACGTCTCGGGGCGCGGGTCGAATACTGGTTCCGCGACAAGCCGCCTGCAAACGGCGGCGAGGCGGCCGCGAGCAGCGACCCGGAGCTCGACCGCTACATGCACCTCGCGTCCCTGAACCGCGGCATCCTCATGACGCCGTTCCACAACATGGCACTCATGTCACCGGCCACCACCGACGACGACGTCGATCGCCACACCGCGGTCTTTCGCGACTCGGTGACCGCGCTGCTGGGCGGTGCCGCGTGACTCAGGTTCGATTCGGGTCGATCTAAATGAGCCTGGTCGGCACGACCATCGGCCATCTTCGTTTCGAGCGCCTGCTCGGCATGGGCGGCATGGGCGAGGTCTACCGCGCCTTCGACGAGAAGCTGCAGCGGGTCGTAGCGGTGAAGACGATCCGCGCCGAGCACCGCCTCTCCGGCACGGCCCGTGCCCGCTTCCTGCGCGAAGCGCGGATTCTCTCGCGGCTCGCCAACCCGCTCATCTGCCAGGTCTACGACCTCATCGAGTCGGAAGAGGCTGATCTCCTGGTGCTCGAGTTCGTCGATGGCGAGACCCTCGATCAGTTGCGCTCCGACCGCAGGCTCTCCGAGCGCGAAGTCCTCGAAGTCGGCGCCAGAATCGCCGAGGCGCTGACCGTGGCGCATCGCGAGCACATCATCCATCGCGACCTCAAACCGGCGAACATCATGGTGCTCGCCTCGGGGGCGGTGAAGGTGCTCGACTTCGGCATCGCCCGCTCGAGCGCCGAAGAAGCCGGCGCCGCCGGCGCCGATGGCGCCGATGGCCCCGCTGGCTTCGATACCGGCGATGACCGCGTCGGATCCGATTCGGGCACCCCGTCGCCCGGCTCCGCGGAGCTCGCTCCCGAGCTGGCGGCCGACCCCGAGAGCACGATCGCGCTCGCCGGCCGCGAGAGCGGCGCCTCATCCTTCTCGGCGGCGCTCACGCAGCAGGGATCGATCGTCGGAACCGTCCTCTACATGAGTCCGGAGCAGGCCTCGGGAGAGGAGCTGACCGAGGCGAGCGACATGTTCTCGTTCGCCATCGTGCTGCAGGAACTGTTGACCGGGAGACCGGCCTACCCGAGCGAACCGCTGCCGCAGCTGCTCATGCGCGTCGCCGAGAACGGCAGCCTGCCGCTCCTGGCGAGCGATGCCATCGATTCCGAGGTCGCTCGGCTGGTGGAGGATCTGAAGCACCCCATCCCGGCGCGACGACCGACGGCCGAGGAGTGCCTCGCGCGGCTGCGTTTCCTGCTCGACAAGCCGCATCGCCTGCGGCGGCGGCGACTGAAGGTCGCCGCGCTCTCGATCTCGTTCGCCCTGTTGACCATCGTCCTCGCCGTGGTCTCCTACCTTGCAGTGCGCGAGAAACGCGCCCGCACGCACGCCGAAAGTCTGGCCGTCGATCTCGCGCGCGAGGCGGCGCGCGCCAACCGCGAGGCGAAGACGGCCAACCGCGTCGTCGAGTTCCTCGTCGACCTCTTCGAGCAGGCCGATCCGAAGCGCTCGCAAGGGCGCGAGGTCACGGTGCGCGAGATCGTCGACCTCGGCGGCCAGCGGATCACCCGCCAGCTGGCCGATGAGCCGCTGATCCAGGCGCGACTCCAGGACACCCTGGGCGGAATCACCTGGCGCCTCGGCGATCTCACCGCCGCCGCCAGCCTCCTCGAACAGGCGCTCGCCACGGAGGAGCGCGAACGCGGACCGGACGAGCTCGCGGTGGCCGAGGTCCTGTCGCATCTGGGAGCGGTCTACATCGATCTCGGACGGCTGGAGGAGGCCGGAAAATCTCTCGCCCGCGCAGAGACCATCCTCGGGCGACAGCCGACCCCTCCGGTCGCCGACCTGGCGCGCACCCTCAACCTGCTGGGTGCGCTCGCCTACAAGCAGGGCGATCTCAAGGCGGCGGAGGCGCGTTACTCGCGGTCGCTCGACCTGTTGCGGGGCGAAGCGCAACCGCCGCCGCGAGAGGTCGCGCTGGCACTCAACAATCTCGCCATCCTGGCCTGGCGGCGCGCCGATTTCGCCGCCGCCGAGGCACGCTATCGCGAGGCGCTGGTGGTCAACGAGGAGCTGCTCGGCGCCAATCACCCGCATCTCGCGGCGCAGCTCAACAACATGGGAATCCTGGCGCGCGACCTGGGGAACTTCGCCGAATCCGAGCGCCTCCACCGGCGCGCCCTGGCGATCGCCGAGAAGGCGCTCGGCCCGGCGCATCCCGACGTCGCGGCGATCCTCAGCAGCCTCGCCCGCCTCTACGGCCGACAGGGGCGCGTCGAGGAGGGAATCGCCCTGCTCGAACGGGCCCTGGCGATCTGCCGCGCAACCTACGGCGGGAAGCACGCCGAGACCGCCACGACCATGCTCCGCCTGGGCGATTTCGAGCGCCAGGCGAGGCGTTGGGAAGACGCCGAACGTCTCATCCTCGGCGGCAAGGCGGCGCTCGCCGCCGCACTCGGCCCCGGGCATGGGCGGCTGGTCGAGGCGTGGACAGCGCTGGGGCGGTTGCGGCGCGACCAAGGCCGGCGCAACGACGCCGCCGCGGCTTTCCGCGAGGGCGTGCGGATCGGCTCCGCCACTCTCGGAGCGTCGCACCCGGACGTCGTGGCGCTCGAGCAGGAGCTTGCATCTCGGCGCTAGCTGCAGGAGACTGGATGAATTGGAGGCCGCTCATGGGCTACAAAGCTTGGCTCGCGGTGCTCATCGGCGTCGCCGGAGTCGGAGGAGAGCTGGTCGCCCGACCGGCTGGCGCGCAGACTCCGTTCCCCATCAGGCCGCAGGCTCTCGCCAACACGACGATTACGGGCAATCAGGACGAGACCGCGGTCGCCGTCGACCCCAACGGGAACTTCCTCGTGGTCTGGCGCGACGAGTTCCTCGACGGCAACGCCTCCGCCATCATCGGGCGCCGCTTCAGCGCGCGCACCGGCCTGCCGCTCTCCGGCGAATTCCTGATCAACCTCACCACTGACGGCGACCAGCGCAACCCGGCGATCGCGATGGCGAACGACGGCCGCTTCGTGGTGATCTGGGAGGGCCCCGACACCGCTCCGCCGGTAACCCCCGGCATCTTCGGTAGCCTGCGCGCGGCGAACGGTACCGCGATCGTCGCCGAGTTCCCGGTCAACACCAGCACCGCCGGCATACAGCGACGGCCCGCCGTCGCCATGCAACCGGGAGGCGCCTTCCTCGTCGCCTGGCAGGACGACACGCCGATCGCCAGAGGCACGGGCACCGACGAGAACATCGCCGGACGGATCTACCCCGCGAACTTTCCCTCCGCGCCGCCGTCCAATCCTTTCCTGATCAACGTCGGCGTCGAGGGCGATCAGGAAGAGCCGGCGGCGGCGGCGTGGCCCGGTACCAACGGCTGGCTCGTCGGCTGGCAGGGCCCGCGGCAGTTCTCGCCCCCGATTCCCCTGATTCTGGTGCGCGCGCTGGACGCCAACGGCAACGGCCCGACAGAATTCGAAGCTAACAGCTCTGGCACCGCCGGGCCACGGGCTCACGCCGCGCTTGCGGCAAACGGCCAGGGCGATGCGGTCGTCGTCTGGGAGGCGCCGGACCAGAGCCATCGCGGCATCTTCGCGCGCCGCTTCGTCGACGGCGTACCGAGCGGAGCCGAGGAGCAGATCAATCTCACGACCGACCTCGACGAGCGCGAGCCTTCGGTCGCAATCGACCAGCGCGGCGGCTTCGTCACTGTTTGGGTCGCGACGCCGCTCGCCCTTGGGAGCGCGTGGGAAGAGGCCCCCGAGGGCAGCCCGATCGTCATTCTGGGCCGCAAACGCAGCGCTGGCGGAGGACTCGCCGAACTGCTACCACCGCCGACCGACGCCGAATTCCAGATCAATACCAGCGGCGCGACCTTTCGCGACCCCTGGGTAGCGGCGGAGCCGCGCGGCAACTTCGTCGTCGCCTGGCAAGGCACCGACGAGGCCGACCCGCAGGGCAACGGCGTCTTCTACCGCGGCTTTCTCGATGCCATCTTCGCCGACGGCTTCGAGACCCAGAGCACAGAACGCTGGAGTGCCGTGTTTCCCTGATGCCGCGATAGGCTCCTAGCTCCACGGCAGTGCTCGGGAGCCAGGATCGATGCGACAGAATCTCCAGGAAGCCAAGCAGAAGTCCGCCTACGTCCTCGACCTGATCTCGAAGAAGACCCTCACCCCCGACGAGCGGGCGCGCATCGTCGAGGAGTCGGTGCGCTATTGGACCGACCACGTCAACGAGGGGTTCCTGCAGTTCCGCAAGTCGGTCTCGACCGACTACACCGCGGTCGAGTGGGAGGACGAGGGCGCCGTCTTCCGCGACATCCACGGCAAGGAGTTCATCGACATCCTGGGCGGCTACGGCATCTACGTCGTCGGCCACCGGCATCCGCGGGTGATGAAGGCGGTGCGCGACCAGCTCGACCGCCAGGCGATCCATTCGCAGGAGCTCATCGATCCTCTCCGCACCTACCTCGCCAACCTCGTGGCGCTCATCACTCCTGGCGACCTGCAGTACGCCTTCTTCACCAACTCCGGCACCGAGTCGGTCGAAGGCTGCCTCAAGATGGCGGTTCTCGCGACCGGCCGGCATCATTTCATCGGCGCTGCCGGGGCGTTCCACGGCAAGAGCATGGGCGCGCTCGGCGGTACTTCGAAGGCGGTCTTCCGCGAGCCGTTCCTGCCGCTCCTGCACTGGACGCACGTCCCCTGGGGGGACATCGACGTCCTCGCCAAGATGATGAAGATCTTCGATTTCACCGGCGACCGCGTGGCCGCGGTGGTGCTCGAGCCGATCCAGGGCGAGGGCGGCATCAACGTCGCCCCCGAGGGCTACCTCGCCGCGGCGCGCGAGCTCTGCGACCGCTACGGCGCCATGCTGGTGTTCGACGAGATCCAGTCGGGCATGGGCCGCTCGGGGAGGATGTTCGCCTGTGAGCACGACGGCGTCGCTCCCGATCTCATGGCGCTCGGCAAGGGCTTCGGCGGTGGGGTCATGCCGATCGGCGCCACCGTCGGAACCGCGAAGACCTGGGAGCGCTACATCGAGAATCCGTTCCTGCACACCACGACTTTCGGCGGCAACCCCGTCGCCTGCGCCGCCGCAATCGCCACCATCGGCGTGCTGCTCGACGAGGATCTCGCGCGACAGGCGGGCGAGAAGGGCGAGTATCTGCTCGGCAAATTCGCCGAGCTCGGCGGGCGCTATCCGAAGCTGCTCAAGCTCTGGCGCGGGCGCGGGCTCATGCTCGGGCTCGAGTTCGCCGATGGCGACCTGGGCTACGCGGTGTCGAAGAACCTCTTCGCGCGCCAGATCCTGATCGGCGGCACCTACATCAACGCCCGCACCCTGCGCGTCGAGCCGCCGCTCACCATCAGCTATCCGCAGCTCGACAGGTTCGTCACAGCGCTCGACGAGTCGCTGGCCGCGGTGGTCGAGGAGCATCATCTCTGAGCACGAGCCTCATCCGCTGAAGCCACCCCCGCCGATCGAAGAGGCCTGCTTCTGGCTCGCCGACCTGCCGCCCCGCGCCGCGCGCCCGGCGCTCGTCGGCGAACAGAAGGCCGACATCGCGATCGTCGGCGGCGGCTTCACCGGACTGTGGACCGCGCTCTTCCTGAAGGAGCTCGCCCCCGAAAGGGAGGTCGCACTCCTCGAGGGGGAGCGCATCGCCTACGGCGCCTCGGGCAGGAACGCCGGCCAGATCGGCGAGACGTTCGATCACTCGCATGACCTCGCGATCCGCCACTTCGGCGAGGACGAGGCGCGCCGCCTGGCGCAGCTCGCGCGCCAGAACCTCGACGAGATGGAGGCCTTTGTCGCCCGGGAGGCGATCGACGCTGAATTCTCGCGCGTCGGGCAGCTCATGCTCGGCCTGACGAAAGCGCACACAAGGGATGTCGAGGTCGCCCTCACGTCGGCGAGACGGCTCGGCATCGACGACTGGCAGGTGCTCGATCGCGCAGAGACCCGAGAGATGCTGGGCAGCCCACTTCCCTTGTGTGCGCTTTTCGCTCCGAAGGCAGCGACCGTCCACCCAGCGAAGCTGGCAGAGGGCCTCGCCCGTGTGGCGGAAGGCAAGGGCGTTCGGATCCTCGAGCATTCGCCGGTCACCGGTATCGAGAAAGACGGCTCCGGGCTGCGCCTCTCGACCGCGGGTGGCACGCTCTGCGCGGCACGCGCGGTGCTCGCGACCAACGCCTACTCGCACCGGCTGGCGCCGCGGCTCGCGCGGCGCTTCCTGCCCCTCTACGACTACGTCATCGCCAGCGAGCCCTTGACTGCCGGGCAGCGCGCTTCGATCGGCTGGCGGCGCCGCGAAGGCGTCACCGACTTCCGAAACTTCTTCAACTACTCGCGGCTCACCGCCGACCATCGCGTCGTCTGGGGGTCGAGCGAGGCTGTCTACTATCCCGACAACGGCGTCGGCCCTGAGCACGACCATGCGCCGCAGGTCTACGCAACGCTCGAAGCGAGCTTCGCGCGCTTCTTTCCCGACCTCGGCCCCGTCCGTTTCCCCTATCGCTGGGGCGGACCGATTGCCGCCACGGCCCGCTTCACGCCGTTCTTCGGCAGCCTGCACTCGGGCCGCTTGCTCTACGGTCTCGGCTACACGGGGCACGGAGTTGGGACGACGCGGATCGCCGGAAAGCTCCTTGCCCACGTCGCCCTCGAGAGAAGATCCGAGCTCGCCGAGCTCGCGCTGGTCCGCAAGCCGCCCTTTCCCTATCCCCCGGAACCGCTGCGTCGCTGGTCGATCGCCGCCGTGACGCGGGCGCTTCGGCACGTCGACGCAGGTGGCTCCCCCGGTTTTCTCCTGCGCCTTCTCGACCGGCTCGGGATCGGTTTTTCGAGCTAGAAGTCCCGGCGACCGAGAGTCCGTGACGGGTGTTTGCCCCGTGCTAGTGTCGCGAAAATCAGGAGGAGGAAGTCCCCATGACCGAGCCTTGCGCGTGGCATCGAATCTCCGCCTTCGCCCTGGCCGCGACTGTCACCGGCGGCATCGGCGTCGTCGGTTGCAGTCAGGCAGCGAAGGATCCTGTTCCCGCACCTTCCACGAAGGGCGCGATGTCCCGAGTCGGCCCCGGCGAGGGCGCGGTCACCATCATCGCCTGGGCGGGCTACATCGAGCGCGGCGAGACCGACAAAGCCTACGACTGGGTCACCCCATTCGAGCAGAAGACCGGCTGCAAGGTGAGCGTCAAGATCGCCGCAACCTCGGACGAGATGGTCGCGCTCATGAACGAAGGCGGGTTCATCGACCTGGTGACCGCCTCCGGCGACGCCTCGAATCGCCTGATTTCCGGTGGTCGCGTCCAGGAGTTGAACCTCGGACTCGTTCCCGGCTGGGCGAACGTCGACCCCCGGCTGCAGAACGCCCCCTGGCACACCGTGGACGGCAAGCACTATGGCGTGCCTTACCAGTGGGGACCGAACGTACTCATGTACAACACCAAGGTCTTCGGCAGCAAGGTTCCGGACAGTTGGAGCGTGGTGTTCGAGGAGACGACCCTGCCCGACGGCAAGTCCAACCGCGGACGGGTCCAGGCCTACGATGGACCGATCTACGTCGCCGACGCCGCGCTCTATCTGAAGAAGCACCAGCCGGCGCTCGGGATCACCGACCCGTACGAGCTCAACGCCGACCAGTTCAAGGCGGCGCTCGATCTCCTGCGCCAACAGCGCACGCTCGTCGGCCGCTACTGGCACGATGCCAGCATTCAGATGGACGACTTCAAGAACGAGGGCGTCGTCGCCTCGGGTTCATGGCCGTTCCAGGTCAACGTGCTCGCCGCCGGCGGCGCACCGGTCGCCAGCGCTTTCCCGGTCGAGGGAGTCACCGGCTGGGCGGATTCGACCATGATGCACGTCGACGCGCCGCATCCGAATTGCGCCTACGCCTGGCTCGAGCACTCCCTCAGCGCGAAGGTTCAGGGCGATCTCGCCGCCTGGTTCGGATCGCTTCCCGCCGTTCCCACGGCCTGTCAGGGCAACGCTCTCCTCGGCGAGAAGGGCTGCGAGACGAACGGCTTCGGCGAATTCGAGCACATCGCTTTCTGGAAGACGCCGAAAGCCGACTGCGGCGATGGACGCACCGACTGCGTTCCGTACCACGAATGGGTGACGAACTATATCGGCGTCATCGGCGGACGGTGACGGCGGCTTGGTCGCCGTCGAGTTCCAGGGTGTCTCCAAACGCTTCGGCGACGTCGTAGCGGTCGCGGGCGTCGATCTCGCGATCGCCAACGGCGAGTTCTTCACCCTTCTCGGCCCTTCGGGCTCCGGCAAGACCACCTGTCTGCGCCTGGTGGCGGGATTCGATCTGCCCTCCGCCGGCCGCATCCTCCTCGACGGCGCGGATGTTTCGACGAAGCCTCCCTACGAGCGCAATGTCAACACCGTCTTCCAGGACTACGCGCTTTTTCCTCACCTTTCCGTCGGCGAGAACGTTGCCTATGGCCCGATGGTGCGAGGCGCCCGGCCTTCCGAGCGCCGGCGGTTGGCCGACGAGATGCTCGCCCTCGTCGAGCTTTCGGGCCTCTCCGACCGCCGGCCGTCTCAACTCTCCGGTGGCCAACGTCAGCGCGTCGCGCTGGCGCGTGCCCTGGTCAATCGCCCGAAAGTCCTTCTCCTCGACGAGCCGCTCGGAGCGCTCGACCTGAAGCTGCGCCATCAGATGCAGATCGAGCTCAAGGCGATCCAGAAGCACGTCGGCATCACCTTCATCTTCGTCACTCACGACCAGGAAGAGGCCCTCACCATGAGCGACCGCCTGGCCGTCTTCGAGCGCGGCCGGATCGCCCAGATCGGTACGCCGGCCGAGGTCTACGAGTCTCCGGCGACCGAGTTCATCGCCGGATTCGTCGGTACCGCGAACATTCTGCGCGGCGAAACAGCACGGCGAATTCTCGGCCGGGACGGTATCTTCGCCCTGCGCCCGGAGAAGATCTCGCTGCTTCCCGGCGGGAAGCGCGCTGAACCGGGTACCCGCCAGGTCGGTGGGACCGTCAAAGAGATCGTTTTTGCGGGTATGGTGACGCGCTACACCGTGGCGATCGACGCGCCCGACGCACCTGCCGCGCCCGCCGCGAGCGACGCGAACGACGCGAACGACGCGATCGGCGGCTGCACACTCCAGGTGGCGGCGCAGAATCTCGCGCCGGCGAGTGCCGGTTCCTTCGCGCGTGGCGCCCGCGTCGTCCTCGCCTGGGACCCCATCCACGAGCGGCCGCTCGCGGCGAACTGAGCCCACGGCAGAGATCGAAGCGATCGAGGCGATCCAGAACGATGCTCACTCGTCTGTCGACGTTTCTCTACCGGCGGCCGAAAGTCGCGCTCGCTCTGCTTCTCGGCCCGCCGCTCCTCTGGCTGGCGGTGGCCTACATCGGTGCGCTCGGCGCGCTCCTCGTGCAGTCGTTCTTCAGCCTCGACCACTACACCGGCCAGTTGATTCGAAGCTTCACCCTGGAAACCTACGCCGCTCTCGCCAGCCGGTCGAATCTCGACATCATCCTGCGCACCGTTGCCATGGCGGCGGCGGTGACTATCGCGGCGGTGGTCCTCGCCTTTCCGCTCGCCTTCTACATGACCTTTTACGCCTCCGGCCGGTGGCGGGCGCTGATTTACCTCGCGGTCATCCTGCCGCTCTGGTCGAGCTATCTCGTCCGCGTCTACTCCTGGAAGCTGATCCTCGCGAAGGAGGGAATTCTCTCGTGGGTCGTGGACCACACGGGACTCGCGGTCTTCCTCGACAGCTGGCTCTCTCTTCCTCTGGTCGGCGGGCCGTCGCTGTCGATCTCGACGACCGGGATCTTTCTCGCCTTTCTCTACCTCTGGCTGCCCTTCATGGTGCTGCCGATCCAGGCGGCGCTCGAGCGCGTGCCGCGCTCGCTGCTCGAGGCCTCGGGTGACCTCGGCGCAACGCCTGCGACGACCTTTCTCCATGTCACCCTGCCGCTCGTGCTTCCCGGCATCGTGGCCGGGTCGATCTTCACCTTCTCGCTCACCCTCGGCGATTTCATCGTGCCCTCGGTGCTCGGCAACTCGAGCTACTTCATTGGCCAGGCGGTGTTGTCCCATCAGGGAACCTCGGGCAACGTGCCGCTGGCCGCAGCCTTCACCGTCGTGCCGATGGCGATCATGAGCCTCTATCTGCTGGTCGCGAAGCGCCTTGGGGCGTTCGATGCGCTCTAGGCTCCCGCTCTTCCTCGCCTCTGCGGCGGCGCTCGCGTTCCTGCACGTGCCGATGGCGATCATCCTGCTCTACGCCTTCACCACCGACGACCGGAGCTACGGTTTTCCTCCCCCAGGCCTCACCACACGCTGGTTCGCGGTCGCCTGGCAGCGCGCCGATCTCTGGCAGGCTCTCGAGCTCTCGGTGCGCGTCGCCGCGACCGCCACGGCCGTCGCCATCGTGCTCGGCACACTCGCCGCCGCCGCGGTCTGGCGGAGCCGTTTCTTTGGCCGCAACGCGGTTTCGTTCCTCCTCGTGCTGCCGATCGCACTCCCGGGCATCGTCACCGGCATCGCCCTGCGCTCGGCGATCGGCCTGGCGGAGATCCCGTTCGGCTTCTGGACGATCGTCATCGGCCACGCCACCTTCTGCGTCGTGGTGGTCTACAACAACGCCCTGACACGCTTCCGCCGCACCGGGAGCTCGCTGCTCGAGGCGTCGATGGATCTCGGCGCGAACTCATTCCAGACTTTCCGCTACGTGCTGCTGCCGAATCTCGCCTCGGCGCTTCTCGCGGGCGGCATGCTCGCCTTCGCGCTCTCGTTCGACGAGGTCATCGTGACGACCTTCACCGCCGGGCAGCAGGAGACCCTGCCGATCTGGATCTTCAGCCAGCTCACCAGGCCGCGCGACCGCCCGGTTACCAACGTCGTCGCTATCTTCGTCATCGCGGTGACCTTCGTGCCGATCTATCTCGCCCACCGGCTGACGCGGGAGAAAGGCGACTCGGGGAGCGCGGTCTAGTCGCCACTTCCTTGCCGGTGCGTCTTCGCAGATCAGCGTCTTCCTCTGGCGGCCATTCCTGCCCGAGCGCTCCCCCGACCGACAGGGCGCTACGTCAGGGAGGTCGAAGGCGCTGCCGAAGCCGCGTCTGCGAAGGAGATCGCAAGAGAAAGCGCCTTGTCGAACGAAGTCCCGATCGCCAGCTCGCCGTCGCGATTGCGCCAGCCGGCCTTCGCCAGTACCCTGAGCGGGCCGCTCTGCACTCCGGCGAGGACGACGAAGACCCCCGCCTGGCGGAGCTTCAGAACCGTCGAGTCGAGCGCCACCAGACCGGTGGCGTCGAGGAGAGGCACCGCGCGCAGGTCAAAGACCACGACCTTGACTCCCTTGGCGACCGCGCGCACTGCCGTCATCGCCTTCTGCGCCGCGCCGAAAAAGAGCGGTCCGGCGATCTCGTAGAGCAGCAGATTCGGCGGCAACGGACGGTCGAGATCGAGCTCCTCGGAGGAGACCAGCGAGACCCGCGACACCGCCGCCATGCGCTCCATGAAGAGGATCGAGGCAAGCACGATCCCCACCGTCACCGCCACCACCATGTCGAAGAGAACGGTGAGCGAGAAGCAGGTGATGAGCACCACGATGTCGGTCCGCGGCGCCACCTTCAGAATGTGCAGGATATGCCTGCCCTCGGCCATCCGCACCGCGACGTGGAGGAGGAGCGCCGCGAGCGCCGCCATCGGCAGGCGGCCCATGAGGGGTGCGAAGGCCATGACCGCAACCAGCACGAAGAGAGCGTGAAACACCGCGGCAAACGGCGAGCGCGCGCCGGCGCGGACGTTGGTCGCGGTGCGGGCGATCGCCCCAGTGGCCGCAAAGCCGCCGAAGAACGGCGCCACGAAGTTGCCGATCCCCTGCGCCAGCAGCTCGCTGTCCGGATCGTGCTTCTTGCCGGTCATGCCGTCGGCCACCACCGCCGACAGGAGCGACTCGATGGCACCGAGGATCGCGATCGTGAAGGCAGCCGGCAAGAGCTCCCGGACGAGCTCGAAGGAGATCACCAACGGACTCCCTCCGGCTCCCGGTAGGTTCCAGGGCAGGAGCGGCGTCGGCGGCAGGCGCGGAATGCCCGGATGAACGACGCCGCCGAGCGTGTACGAGAAGCGGTCGTCGATCGTCACCACCGCGAAGCCCGGCCACCAGCGCGCCGCGAAGTGCGCGACGAGTCCGGCGGCAAGGAGCGCCACGAGCGGCGCGGGCACGCGCTTCGAGAGCCGTGGCCAGACGAGCAGGACGAGAACAGAAAAGGCGCCGATCGAGAAATCGGCCAGGTGGGCGCTCGGCAGGGCGCGCACGAGGGCCGCGAGGCGATCGAGATAGTCCGGCGGCAGGTTCGCCACCTCGAGCCCGAGGAAGTCCTTGAGCTGCAGAGTTCCGATGACGAGCGAAATGCCGGCAGTGAATCCGGTCGTGACCGGATAGGGAACGAACTCGATGAAGCGCCCCATCCGCGAGAGGCCCATTGCCATCAGGATCATCCCGGCCATCATCGTCGCGAGCAGGAGACCGCCGAGCCCGAAGCGCGTCGCAATCGGCGTCAGGATCACGACGAAAGCGGCGGTCGGCCCCGCCACCTGGACCTTGGAGCCACCGAGGAGCGCAATCAGCGCTCCGGCGACGATCGCCGTGTAGAGCCCGTGCTGCGGAGCGACTCCGGAAGCGATGGCGAGCGCCATCGAGAGCGGCAAGGCGACGACGCCCACGACCATCCCGGCCCCGAGATCGGCCTTGAGATCGGCGGCGGTGTAGCCTTTGCGCCAGGAGCGCCGCAGGGCGCTCGCGACGCGAACGGAACGGGGGCGTTGGAGCGTAGTCGAACTGGAGGAAAGAGGCGTCATGCGTCCAAGAGACAGTAGCTCAAGCGACCTCGGTGCTCCATCCCCGATCTCCGCAGAACTCGTGGAATCTTATACCCGCGCGGTCTACCGCATCGATGCGAGCCCCGAACCGATCTTCCTGCGCGTCGGCGAGGTCAGCTCGGCGCTCGGGCGCCGGCTCGCGGCCGGGGCCGCCTCCAGCTTCGCCTTCCTCTCCGCCGCGAACCCCGGCTCCGTGGCGCTCTGCGACGCCGAGAACCAGCGCCGCCACGAGCGCCTGGTCGAGCGCTTGGGCGCGGCAGACCTGCCGGTGATCGCCGGCGAGAGCTACGAGGGGACGAGCGGTGGCTGGCGGGAGGCGAGCCTCTTGGTGGTCGGCATCGACCGCGAAACGGCTCGCGCTCTCGCCCGCGAGTTCGGCCAGGTCGCGCTGCTGTTCGGAGAGGCCGGGGGGCCGGTCGAGCTGCTGCTCACGGCCGGCGAGGGCAACTCGAGCGGAAGCTAGCTGCCGGCTTTCTTCTGCGCTTCCTTGTACCGCGGCGAAGTCGTCGGCACCATGCCGTAGGCGGTCTTCGCCCTGGCCGCGTCCTTCAGCCGGCGCTCGTAGATCTCCCCCGCCTGGAACCAGGCCTCGAAACGTGTCTTCGAAAAATGCAGCCCGAGCTCCTCGTAGGACTTCGCCGCGAGATCCCAGCGTTTCAGATCCTCGTACATCTGCCCGAGCTCCCACCAGGCCTTCTCCGCCACGGGCTCGGCAGGAAATCGTCCGGTGAGGTCGCGGTAGGTCGCGAGCGCCGCTGGAACGGTGGCCCCGAGCGCGGCGTCACGGACGGTCGAGCGCTGCTCGCGCTCGATCTCCGCCCTGGCGGCGAGCGCCCGCGCCGACCAGGGCGAGGCCGGATAGTTCGCCGCGCAGTCGGAATAGAGCTTTCTCGCCTCTTCGGTGCTCTTCTTGCTGTTCGCCGCCTGCACCACCCTCGCCTGCTGGAAAGCCGCCTCGGCGGCGCGCGGGTCGCTCTTGTAGCGGCTCTGGATCTCGACGTAGATTCCGAGCGCCTCCGGGCCGCGCTGCAGGCTGGTGAGCGTGCGGGCGATCAGGAAGTAGCCCTCGATCGCCACCGGGCTCGCCGGGTAGCTCGTGACCACGGCACGCGCATCGGCCAGGGCCTGATCGAAGAGCTTGGCGTCGAACTTGCCGCGCGCGACTTCCAGGTCGGCGACCGCCGGATCGACGCTCGGCTTGGCCGGCGTCTTCGGCTTCGCGTCGGGCGTCGCCGGTGAACCGGCTGGCGGCACCGCACTGCCCTTCTTCGCTGTCGGCGCAGGCTCCTTGACCGGCTTCTCCGCGCTCACCGGCGGCAGTACCACCGCAGGAGCGGTCGCCGGAGGGCTCGCCTCCGGCGCCGCAACGGCGGAAGTCGACAGGGGAACACCGACCGCCGGCGTCGACGCCACCGCGGGCGCGTCCGCCGGCGCAGCGGGCTTGGCCGCTGGATCGAGCGGCGCCTCGGCCGCTACCGGACTCTCCTCGGCTGGATTCAGAAGCATCCAACCGCCGACACCGACCAGCGCCGCCGCCAGCAGGGCGAACAGCACCAGCAGGCCGCGGTTGCGCTGAAAGCTCGTCGAGCCCTTCTTGAACAACATCGAAGTACCGCGTTTCAGGCCCTTGAGCTCGTCGAGCAACTGGAAGCGCATCATTTCTTCGAGCTTGTCGATGTCCTCGAGCAGCAGACCGACCGTTGCGTAGCGGTTGTCCGGCTCGGTGGCAAGGCACTTCAGAACCACCGGATCGATCTCCGACGGCAGGTCCCTGTTGAGCTCGGACGGGAGGCTGAACTTGCCGAGCGGCATCCGCCCGGTGAGCGCTTCGTAAAAGACGACGCCCAGCGAGTAGATGTCGGCGCGGTGGTCGACCGCCGAGGCGTCGACCGCCTGCTCGGGAGCGAGATAGTGCAGCGATCCGAGCGTCATGTCCCGGGTGCTGAGCGTGCCGAGATTGCGGGTCACCGATTCGACCCGGCTGATGCCGAAGTCGGCGAGCTTGACGATCGTGAGCGTCGGCGAGACCAGGATGTTGCGCGGATTCAGGTCGCGATGCACGACTCCGGCGCGATGCGCCGCGCCCAGCCCGCGGCCGATCTGCTTGATGATCTGCACGACCTCCTGCAGCGAGAGCCGGCGCTGGCGCAGGACGACGTCGAGCGAGGTGCCCTCGACGTACTCCATGGCGAAATAGAGGATGCCCTGATCCTCGCCCTTGTCGATGATCTGGACGATGTTGGGGTGCGAGAGCATCGCCACGGTCTGCGCTTCGCGGTGGAAACGCGCCACCGAGTCGGGATCCTTGGCGAAATCGGACGGCAGCACCTTGATCGCCACGATCCGGTTGAGCGATGGCTGCATCGCCTTGTAGACGGCGCCCATGCCGCCCTTGCCGAGCGGTCCGAGAATCTCGTACGGCCCGATCTGCTTCGGAACCTCAGTCGCGGCCATCGGCCTCGAACACCAGCACGGTGTCTCCGATGAAGATGCGATCCATGTGTTGCAGAACGGTGCGGTCGACCTTCACGCCGTTCACTTTCGTGCCATTGCTGGTCTCGAGGTCGGTCAACACGAAGCCCTCCGCCTGCAGTTCGATCGCGATGTGTTCCTTGCTCGCCTGGCTGTCGGAGAGGCTGAGATCGCAAGTGCGCGTCCGGCCGACCAGGACGCGGGCGGCGCCGATGGCGAGATCGTCTCCGGCCTCCGGGCCGATCGCCACGAAGAGCCGCGCCGCGGCCGCAGGCACCGCGGCGCCTTTCGAGCGCTGCGCTCGTGGCGCCAACTCAACTGTGCGGATCGGGAACGGGATGACGATGCCGCGCCGCGCAAACTCCTCCCAGACCCGGCCCCGGATGTCGCTGGCGATACGCGGCTTCTGGGCGATGTCCTCGATCCAGACGCGCAGCTCGTAGTTGATGGCGCTCTCGGCGAAGGCGAGCACATAGACGTCGGGGGTCGGCTTCTCGAGCGCCCCGGGGACTCCCGCGGCTGCCGCGAGCAGCGCCTGCCGCACCCGGTAGGGCGGCGTCTTGTAGTGGGCCCCGATCACGATCCGCTCTAGGTGCATCGGATGGGGGTAGTAGTAGTTGAGGATCCGGTCGTCCGCCAGCTTGGCGTTCGGAATGATCAGGTTGTCGCTGTCGCGGGTACGCAGGTGGGTCGTCCGCCAGGAGATCGAAACCACCCGGCCCTCGATGTCGCCGAACTTGATCCAGTCGTTGATCCGGAACGGCTTCTCGAGGCCGATGACGACGCCGGCGAAGATATTGCCGAGGATCGGCTGCAGCGCGAGACCAATGACCAGCGAGGTGATCGCCGACCCGGTGACCAGTCCGGAGAGCGGAGTCGCGGGAAAACTGAGCTTGAAGGTGACGATGGCGGCGATGAAGTAGGCCGCGCCGACCGTCACCACGGGCAGGAGATTCGGCAGCCGGACACCGCGGTGCGGCAGATGGAGGTCGAAGTAGAGCAGGCCGGCGAGCCGGATGATGGTGATCGAGCCCAGGAAGAGCAGGACCCAGGACAGGACGTGATCGAAGGTCTCGTACTTGCCCGGCGTGAAGAGCGTGAAGACCCGCAGCCCCGCCGCGACCGCCGCCACGAAGAGGACGAACGACAGTTGGCGAACGATGAGGAGGCGGCGCAGACTGGCGACGACGGCGATCAGGATCGCCGACACCGCGAGACTCGAGAGGATGGCTAGGGCTAGGCGCACGGGCTCATGGAGGTATACGGGAAGCACATAAAAAGGAGGCCAAAGATAACACAGGGGCGGCAGTGGAGGATTCCGCAACCCCCGTCCCTGCAGGCCTTTCCGGCGTGTGCGCCGAGCGCCGAGGAGTCGGCTGGGCTAGGTACGCGGGATGACGGCGCCGAGCACGGCGCCGCGAACCACGCCGCTGATGACCCCGATCCCGCCCCAGCACCAGCCGAGGTAGTAGGGGAAGCCGGCGATCACCAGCGGGTTGTAGAAGCCGGTGAAGAAGTGTGCGATGCCGAAGAAGAGACCAAAGGTCGCGCCGCCTTTCCAGCCTGCCGCCCAGGTCGACCGTGTTCTTGCGAAGAGGATGGCGACGCAAACGCTCACCGCGATCGAGACGGCGAAGAACTTCGCCGGGTTGGCCTCCGCCTGGCTGAACGCCTCGGAGTACTTCTTGTAGGTCTCCGCCAGAAGCATGCCGTGCATCACGAAGTCGACGAGATTGGTGACGATGCCGGCAACGACACCGCCCAGGACGATGCGAGTCCAGTTCATGACGACCCCCCCGGTCAGCCGCGCAGGGCGCGGCAGGTTTGGAAACTGCCGGGGAGCCTAGCCCAGATCGATTCCTTGCGCTCGCCCACGCTCGGGGTCCTGCGTGATCCGCTTTCCATGGGTTCTTCCGCTGAGGGACACATTGGAGGAACACGATGCGTCCCCTCGGGGTCCTGTCTGGCCCGCTTCCCATGGGTCCTCGCGCTGTGGAAGCGCGCTCCGGGCCCATTGGAGCCCTCGGTCCAGCCACCCCTCGTCGGTACATGCCAGAGAAAAGCTTGGGGGCTCGCCTACGCGACCATCGGTATCCGGCGATCGGGCTCCGAGCAGCGCAGAGCCCGAGGAGGGAGGAGAGGGACCCCCGAGGGGCGAGCAGCGCAGGAGCCCGATCGCCACCACCAGCCAGGCCTGACGGCGAGCCTGCAGCTGGGTGAGCCGTGTCCGGACATGGTGCAGCCAGAGGGATTCGAACCCCCGACCCTCAGATTCGAAGTCTGATGCTCTATCCAGCTGAGCTATGGCTGCGGTGACTGCGGCGACGGCTCTTGGCGGGCTGGCGGTGCGATGCGGTCACGGGCGTGGGGGAGAAGTGGTGCAGCCAGGAGGAGTCGAACCTCCAACCGTCAGATTCGTAGTCTGGTGCTCTATCCAGTTGAGCTATGGCTGCGCGGACCGCCGCGTAAGGGGTGGATTCTAGCGAATCCGGCCGCCCAGCCGCAACCGCGCGGCTTTGCGCCCCTCCCCCCCCACCGACGAAATCGCCAGGGCGGCCTTCGGGCGAGCGCCCGGTTACTCGATCAGCCCCTCGACTGGCGACGAGGCGTTGGCGTAAAGGCGCCGCGGGATCCTGCCGGCGTGGCGGGCGAGATACCCCGCTTCGATTCCCAGCCGCATCGCCCGGGCCATCGCCACCGGATCCCGCGCCTCGGCGACCGCGGTGTTCATCAGCACGGCGTCGGCGCCCAACTCCATCGCCAGAGCGGCGTCCGAAGCCGTGCCCACCCCGGCGTCGACGATGATCGGCACCGTCGCCTGCTCGAGG
The DNA here is from genome assembly GCA_031403995.1 of Thermoanaerobaculia bacterium. Classification (GTDB taxonomy): domain Bacteria; phylum Acidobacteriota; class Thermoanaerobaculia; order Multivoradales; family JAGPDF01; genus JAGPDF01. Next base: position 114,776 of record JANNGS010000056.1, on the reverse strand, counting down.
ATGATGGCCAGATTGGCGCGGTTGCGGATCCCCATTCCGGAGCCGATCGGCGCCGCGAGCGGCATCACCGCCGGGCAACCGAGATCGGCGAGCTTGCGGCAGACGATCGGATCGTCGTTCGTGTACGGCAGGACGATGAAACCCTCCTTCAGGAGGATCTCGGCGGCGCGCAGGGTCTCCGCGGTGTCCGGGAAGAGCGTCTGCTTGTCGCCGATCACCTCGAGCTTCACCCACTCCCAGCCACCCAGCTCGCGCGCCAGCCGCGCCGTGCGGATCGCTTCGTCGGCGGTGTAGCAGCCGGCGGTGTTGGGGAGCAGCAGGTAGCGCTTGGGGTCGATCTGGTCGATGAGCGAGCCAGCCGGAAGGCGGCCCGACTCGTCGAGATTCACCCGCCGCAGAGCCACGGTCACGATCTCGGTACCCGAGGCCTCGAGCGCCGCGGTCATCGTGGCGGCGTCCTTGTACTTGCCGGTGCCGAGGAGGAGACGCGAGGTGAACGTGCGGCCGCCGAGGGTGAAGGGGGCCGGGGTCGGAGTGAAGGAAGCGGAGTTGGTGGTCATCAAGGGGGATTGTAGATCAGGCGGTGAAGCGGGCCAGACAGGACCTCGAGCAAGTGCCTCAGAGGTCACCGCCGTAGCAAGCTCAGGCCTCGAGCCAGACGTTGTCGATCAGCCGGGTCTTGCCGATCTTCGCCGCCAGAGCGACGACCGCCCGGCTCCGGATCTCCATCAGGCGCGCGAAGCTGTCGGGGTCGACGACCTCGACGTACTGCTGCACGATGCCGGAATCGGCGTCGAGAGCGCCGGTCACCACCTCTCGCAGCACCGCGCTGCGCCGCTCCCCCTGGAGGAAGAGCACGCGCGCTTTCTCGAGCGCCGCGTGGAGGAGCGCCGCGCGCTTGCGCTCGGCGCTCGTCAGGTAGGCGTTGCGCGACGACATCGCCAACCCATCGGCCTCGCGCACGATCGGCCCGCCGACGATCTCGACGGGGAAAGCGAAATCCCGCACCAACTGACGGACAACGGCCAGCTGTTGGGCATCCTTCTCCCCGAAGACCGCGATATCCGGACGCACCAGCATGAAAAGCCGCGCCACCACCGTCGCCACACCGCGAAAGAAATGTGGCCGGATCTCGCTCTCGAGCCCGAGCGCCGCGCCCTGGGGATCGATCCAGGTGCCGAACCCTTCCGGATAGACAGTCTCGCGATCCGGGATGAAGAGGAGATCGCAGCCGGCGCGAGCGAGGAGCGCGGCATCGCGCTCCGGATGTCGCGGGTAGCTCGCGAAATCCTCGTGCGGCGCGAACTGCGTCGGGTTGACGAAGATCGAAGCCACCACCCGCGGCGCCTGCCGGCGGGCGATCGTGATGAGCGAGAGATGGCCTTCGTGCAGCGCTCCCATCGTCGGCACGAAGGCGATCTTCGCCCCGGCTTCTTTCCAGGCGGTAACGGCGTCGGTGAGGCCCTCGGCGGTACGGACGGTCCTCATGCTCCGTACAGGCGTTCGAGCGGCGGCGCCACCGTGCTCGACGGGAAGCCCGGATCCTCGAAGCACTCCTCCGGTGCCGGGAAGCGCCCCTCGCGCACGTCGGCGGCGAACGCCGCGATCGCCTCGCGGGCGCCCTTGCCCTGCTCGGCGTAGCGGCGCACGAAGCGCGGCGCGATTCGCTCCTCGATGCCCAGGAGGTCGTGGTAGACCAGCACCTGCCCGTCACAATAGGGACCGGCGCCGATGCCGATGGTCGGAATCCCGACGCGCTCGGTCACTTCGCGGCCGAGCTCGGTCGGGATGCACTCGAGGACGAGCGAGAACGCACCCGCCGCCTCGACCGCTGCCGCCGCCTCGAGGAGCGCGGCGCGCGCCTCGGCGCCGCGACCCTGCACCTTGAAGCCGCCGAACTTGTGGATCGACTGCGGTGTCAGGCCGAGGTGGGCCTGCACCGGCACTTCGGCCGCGACCAGCGCCGCGATGACGTCGATCCGCGCCCCTTCGATCTTGACCGCCGAGGCGCCCCCCTCCTTGACGAAGCGCAGAGCGTTCGCGACCGCCTGATCGGGGCCCAGATGGAACGAACCGTACGGCATGTCGGCGATGAGGAGCGCGCGCGCGAGTCCACGGCGCACCGCCTTCACGTGGTGGAGCATCTCGTCCATGGTGACCGAGAGCGTGTCTTCATGGCCGAGAACGACCATGGCGAGTGAGTCGCCGACCAACACCATGTCGACGCCCGCGGCGTCGGCGCTCCTCGCTTGGGGATAGTCGTAGGCGGTGACCATCACCAGCCGTTCGCCCCGCGCAGGGGCGTCGCGCAACTGCGGCACACTGATCTTTTTGCTTGGGCTGCCCATCCGGCACCTCCGCGAAAACAGAAAACCCCTCCGCTTGCACAATGCGACGGAAGGGTTTCGCGGTGCCGGGGGACTCGCGCCGTTCTCTCCTCGGGTGTCCGTCCCTCATGACTCCAGGGATCGGGCCCCGACGCAGGCGGGCCACTCTGGGCAGCTTCTCTTCCCGTCTCGGTCCCGCAGATGCGGGATCCCAGCGGCGAGGAAGATTCTACGGCGCGGCGCTTCGCGAAGCAACCCGGACGCCCGGGCAACGGTAGACTACGCACAGTGATCGGCAGCCAACTCGCGCACTACCGGATCGTCGCCAAGCTCGGCGAAGGGGGCATGGGGATCGTCTACCTCGCCGAGGACGAACGCCTGCACCGCAAGGTCGCCCTGAAGACCCTGCCGCCGGCGCTCGCCGAGGACCCCCAGCGCCTCGCCCGCTTCGAGCGCGAGGTGAAGTCGGTGGCAGCGCTCAACCATCCGAATATCGTCACCATCTACTCGGTCGAGGAGACCGACGGCAAGCGCTTCTTCACCATGGAGCACGTCGAGGGCAAGACCCTCTCGCAGCTCATCCCACAGGGCGGCCTCTCGCTCAAGGAGTTTCTCAAGATCGCCGTGCCGCTCGCCGATGCGCTCGCCGCGGCGCACGCCAAGGGGATCCAGCATCGCGACCTCAAACCCGGCAACGTCAGGGTCAACAGCGACGGCCGGGTGAAGGTGCTCGACTTCGGACTCGCCAAGCTCCGCGAGCACGACGCGACCGAGGCGATGGGCTTCCACCCGCAGACCACCCTGACTCAGGAAGGCCTCGCCATCGGCACCCTCGCCTACATGGCGCCCGAGCAGCTGCGCATGCTCCCCACCGGTCCTCGCGCCGACCTCTTCTCGCTCGGCGTGGTGCTCTACGAGATGGCGACCGGCCACTGCCCGTTCCTCGGCCAGTCGACGGCGGAGGTGATCTCGGCGATCCTCCGCGACCAGCCGGCACGCAGCTACGAGCAGAACGACAAGATCCCGCCCGAGATCGACTCGATCCTCCGTCACTGCCTCGAGAAAGACCCGGCCAAGCGCATCGGCTCGGCGGTCGAGGTCCGCGACGCGCTCGCCGAGGTCGCCCGCGCGGTCGACCTCGGCCAGACCCGCAGCCGCCGCTCGCGGTCCGAAAGCGGCACGGTGGCTGTCGTGCGGTCGCGCACCACCCGTTTCGGCGTCGCCGCCCTCGCCATCATCGTCCTCGGCGCCGGCGCTCTCGCCTGGCGCGCACGAACGCAACGGTCGGCCGCCGCATCCTCGCCTCTGTCGACCCTCGCGCCTCCAGCCGTCGTCAAGGTCCCTTCGCTCGTGGTCTTGCCGCTCTCCAACTTCGCGAACGAGCCCGAGTACTTCGTCGACGGCATGACCGACGCCCTGATCTCGGCCCTCGCCCGCATCCAGGGTGTGCGCGTCATCTCGCGCCAGTCGGCGATGCACTACAAGGACTCGAAGAAGCTCCTGCCGGAGATTGCCCGAGAGCTGGGCGTCGACTTCGTCGTCGAAGGCTCCGTTGCCCGCCTCGCCGACCGTGTCCGCCTGAACGCTCAGGTCGTTCAGGCCGACCCCGAGACCACCCTCTGGTCCGAGAGCTTCGAGCGCCCCTCCGTCGATGTCCTCGCCCTGCAGAACACCTTCGCGGGCGCCATCGCCCGCGCCGTCCATGCGCAGATCTCCCCCGTCGAGGAGACGCAGATGGCCAGCACCAGGTCCGTCGATCCCAAGGCCTACGAGGCCTACCTGCAGGGCCGCTATTGGGCCGGCAAGCACGGCGCCGAGAGTTTCCGCAAAGCTCAGGGCTACTTCGAACGGGCGATCGCCATCGATTCTGCGTTCGCTCCCGCCTGGACGCATCTCGCCGCCATCTTCCAACGCCAGGGCTACTTCTTCGACGACCTGGCTCCGAAGTTGTCGCAGGCCGAGACCGCGATCCGCCGCGCGCTCGAGCTCGATCCGGTTTCCGCCGATGCCCATGCCGTCCTGGGCGACCTCCATCTCGCGCGATGGGATTGGGGCGCGGCTGAGCAGGAGATGCGCAAGGCGGTCGGCCTCGAGCCCAACGCCTCGATGGCGCATCTCAACTACTGGCGGCTACTGATGCGGCTGCGCCGTTTCGAAGAGGCTCGCCACGAGATCGAGCTCGCCCGCGCACTCGATCCGGTGTCGGCGAACATCACCGCCAACTACGGCTACCAATTCTCCGTCGAGGGTGACTGCATGGAGGCGGTGAAGTACTTCGACCAGACGCTGGAGCTCGATCCGGATTTCACTCTCGTCCACGCCTATGCTTGGCTGTGCTACCACCAGCTCGAACGGGATCCCGAACGGGGAAGGGAGCTGCGGAGCTGGCTGCAGGCCGAGGAGCTCGACGAAGTCCTCCCAGAGTTCGACCAGCGCCTCGCTCGCGACGGCTATCGCAGCGCGCTCTCCTGGGTGGCCAACCGGCTCGATGGCATGCCCGCCAACCCGAAGGTCACGGTCGGGCTGATCTCCGGCCTCCTCGCCACGGCAGGCGAGCCCGACAAGGCGATGCGCTGGCTGGAGCGCGGCTACGAAAAGCGCGACTGGAGCCTGGGTTGGATCTCGACCGTGCTCGATCTGCAGAGCTTGCGCGGCCGCGAAGACTTCCGCGGCCTCGTGCGCAAGATGAACCTGCCCGACCCGGGCGAGTGAACGACCTAGTCGATCTGGATTTCCTGGGCGGCCGCGTACTTCTCGCCCATGTACTTGCGGATCCCGGCCTTGTCGCCACTGAGCACGAGCGCCTGTTCAGTGGCCGAAAGGCCGGCCTCCGTCATCACTTTCGCCTTGTTCTTCTTGAAAGCGGCACGGAGATCGGGGTGCTTCGAGAGGTTGCGCAGGAACGTTTCGAAGTCGCGGTAGGCCATGAGATCCCTCCAGTCGTTCAGCGTACGTGATGGAGTGGCAAATCTAACATCGAATCATGATCGGCAGGGAGAGGCCATGGAATCCACAGGAGGTCTGTTCGTCGTCGGCACCGGGCTCAGGATCGAAGGGCAGGTCACGCAGGAGGCCCTCAAGGCGATCCGCTCCGCCGACAAGCTCTTCCACCTGATCCAGGACATCCTCACCCATCGCTGGCTGGCCGAGATCAATCCCACGGCCGAGTCGCTCTACGACGCCTACGCCGTCGGTCGCCCGCGTCGCGAGAGCTACGCCGAAATGACCGAACGCATCCTCGTTCCGGTGCGAAGAGGACTCAAGGTCTGCGCCGCCTTCTATGGGCATCCGGGCGTCTTCGTCATGCCGGCGCACGCGGCAATTCGCCGCGCCCGCGAGGAAGGGCACTACGCGGAGATGCTGCCGGGGATCTCCGGCGAAGACTGCCTCTTCGCCGACCTCGGAATCGACCCCGGCATCGGCGGCTGCCAGAGCTTCGGCGCGACCGACTTCCTGATTCGGCGGCGCCGGTTCGACCCGTCGAGCCATCTGCTGCTCTGGCAGGTCGGTTCGATCGGCGTGGCCGATTTTCGTGACGAGATCCTGTGGAACCGCTCCGGAGTCGGGATCCTTGCGGCGACCCTGGCCGCGACCTACGGCCAGAGACACACGGTCGTCGTCTACGAGGCCGATCCGTATCCGACCGGCGACTTCGAGCGTCACACCTGCGAGCTTGCCGACCTCGAGAATGCGCCGGTGACGCTCGCCTCCATCCTCTACGTCCCGCCGCTTGCCGAGCGCGCGAGCGACGCGGAGATGCGTGCCGCGTTGGGGATGGCGCCGGAGGCGCCCAACTCGCCGCGCGGCTGATCAGCGCTTGCGCGCGGGGACGAAGTATTCGGTGCCGCGGATCGGACGGAGGAGCTGCTGGACGAGCTCCTCGAAGTCGCTCTTGCTGCCGGGAAAGTCGAGGTTGCGGGTGTCCACCACCAGGAGCGGCGAACGGTTGTAGTAGTGGAAATAGTGGTTGTAGGCGTCGATCAGCTCGGCCATGTATTCGTCCGAGATCTCCTTCTCGAAGCTCCGGGCGCGCTTGCGGATGCGCGTCATGCAGGTGTCGACGTCGGCGGTGAGGTAGAGCACGAGGTCGGGCACCGGCACCTGCGGCTCGAGCGTCGTGTAGAGCCGGTCGTAGATCGCCAACTCCTCGTCCGAGAGCGTGAGATAGGCGAAGATCCGGTCCTTCTGGAAGGTGTAGTCCGAGATCACCAGACGCTGGAAGAGCTCCTGCTGCACGACCTCGTGCTGCTGCTTGTAGCGCGACAGCAGGAAGTACATCTGGGTCTGGAACGCCGCCCCCGGGCGGTCGCGATAGAAATCGGGCAGGAAAGGGTTCTCGACGTCTTCGAGGACCTTCACGGCCTCGAAGCGGCGGACCAGTTTGTCGACCAATACGGTCTTGCCGACCCCGATGGGGCCGTCGACCGCGAGGTAGCGGAACGGAAGGGTTTCAGCCGCCAATCGTCTCTTTTCCGGTGAGGTTTTCCGCCGCGAGGCTAACACACCGGTCGGACGATCCGGGCGGGCGGGAGCGCTCCCCGGGAGCCGGAACAAAGCTCAATGAGCGTGCGGGTGAGCGGGGTGCTCGTGATGCCCCGGCGCGGCGGCAATCCGCTTCGGCATGGCGCTCCTTTGCTCCTCGAGCCAGGCGATCCACCCCGGCAGCCCCTCGCCGGTCACCGCCGAGATCCGGATGACCCGCAGGCGCGGCATCGTGCGGGCAAGCGCGTCCTCGAGCACCGCCATGCGGAAGCCGGGCAGATGCGGCAGCAGATCGACCTTGGTCAGCAGAACCAGGTCGGCGCCATGGAACATCGTCGGGTACTTGAGCGGCTTGTCCTCGCCCTCGGTCACCGAGAGCGCCACCACCGCCGCCGCCTCGCCGAGGTCGTAGATCGCCGGACAGACGAGGTTGCCGACATTCTCGATCACCAGCGTGTCGGCATCTCCGAGGTCGAGGTGGTGGAGCGCGTGATGGACCAGCTTGGCGTCGAGGTGGCAGGCCGAGCCGGTGGTGATCGTGGCGGCCGGGATGCCGGCGGCGCGCAGCCGCGCGCCGTCGTGGTCGGTCGCGAGGTCGCCCGAGAGTGCCGCCAGGTGATGCGGCGAGCCGGCGGCTGGACCGACCGCCAGCGCCCGCGCCGTCGCTTCGAGGAGCGCCGTCTTGCCGGAGCCCGGCGAGCCCATCAGGTTGAGCGCCAGCATGCCGCGCGCTGCGAAGTGCTCCCGGTTGTGCGCCGCCTGCGCCGCATTGCCGGCGAGCAGACTCTCGTGAATCTCGACCGAGACCTTGTCGGTGTCGCCACAGCCGCAGTCGTTACACATGATCGGCACACATGGTCAGGGAACCTCCATTTCGATCCGTTCGAGCACGATCTCGTCGCCGGCAGCGAGCCGCACCGGGTCGCCGCAGGCGGGACACCTGAGGACGCCGCCGCGCGGCGCTTCGACTCTACAGCTGGTGCACTCCCAGCGCGCCGGCGCCGAAACCAGTTCCAGGTCGGCGGCGGCGCTGGTGGTGCCGGCGCGCGCCAGCTCGAAAGCCGAGGAGAACAGCTCCATCTCGACGCCCGCAACCTCACCGATCCGCACTCTCAAGGCGGCGACCGAAGTCGCGCCATGCTCCCTCACCGCAGCATCGACGCGATCGAGCAGGGCGCGGACGAGGGAGTACTCGTGCATGGCGGCGCTCACGCTAAGCGACGGCGGCGCGGATGCGCCCACCCGGCTGGAGGGGACCGCGCCCCCCCAACGGCCGCCCGTTCGCCAAACCCAACCCACCCTCGCGGGGGTTCCCGGTCATACCTCCAGCCGATAGAAAGCGAAACGATCCCCCGCTCCGGCTCCCAACCCGTCGGCGCGCACTTGCCAGGGAGGCGCACATGCTGTCCGAAACCCCCTCTACTCGTGCTTCGTTGGGCCTGCTCGATCGCGAACTGCGGCGGCGGGACTTCCTCAAGTTCTGCACCCTCGCCGCGGCGGCGGTCGGCCTGCCGCTCAGTGTGGCGGAGCAGTTCGCCGAGGCCGCGGTTCTGGGCAAGAAGCCGTCGGTGATCTGGCTGCACTTCCAGGAGTGCACCGGCTGCACCGAGTCGCTCCTGCGCACGACGGCGCCGGCGCTCGACGAGCTGATCCTCGACCTGATCTCGCTCGACTATCACGAGACGCTTCTGGTCCCCTCGGGCAAGCTCGCCGAGGAGTGTCGCCACGCCGCCATGGAGGCCAACGCCGGCAAGTACGTGCTCATCGTCGAAGGGGCGATTCCGACCAAGGATGGCGGCATCTACTGCAAGATCGGCGGCCAGACGGCGATCGAGATGCTGAACGAGACCGCCGAGAAGGCCGGAGCGATCATCGCCATCGGCTCCTGCGCCTCCTGGGGCGGCATTCCCTCCGCCGACCCCAACCCGACCGGCGCGGTGGGCGCGCACGAGATCCTCAAGGGCAAGACCGTGGTCTCGATCCCCGGCTGCCCGGCCAACCCCTACAACCTGCTCGGCACCGTGCTGCAGTATGCGACCCTCGGCACGCTGCCGGCGCTCGACGAGCTCAACCGGCCAAAGTTCGCCTACGGCCAGACGATCCACGAGCACTGCCCGCGCCGGGCGCATTTCGACGCCGGCCGCTTCGCCCTCGAGTACGGCGATGCCGGGCACCGCGAGGGCTGGTGCCTCTACCGCCTCGGCTGCAAGGGCCCGGCGACGCATGCCAACTGCTCGGTCAACCACTTCAACGAAGTCGTCGGCGCCTGGCCGATCGGACTGGGCCACCCCTGCTTCGGCTGCACCGAGCAGAAGCTCGCCTTCCGCGTCCCGCTGCACGACACCGTGCCGATCGACCGCCCGACGCCGCCCGACACCTATCCGCCGATCCATGCCGAACAGGGCGGAGTCAGTCCCATCGCCACCGGCATTGCCGGGCTGGTCGGCGGGGCGGTGGTCGCAGGCGCTTGGATGGCCGCCAAGAAGGTCGGCGACGACGAACCGAAGCCGCAGAACTGACGAGGCCGACCATGGCGACAACCACCGATCGTCGCACTCTCCTGAAGGTCCTGGCCGCCGGCTCGGCCGCCGCCGTCACCTGTTCTTCGCCGGCCGCCGCCGCGCGCGAGAAACCCGCCGTGCCGCCCGAAGCGCTGGGAATGCTCTACGACACGACTGCCTGCATCGGTTGCAAGGCCTGCGTGGTCTCCTGCCGCGAGGCCAATCATCTCGAGCCCGATACCGGAGCCGAAGGCCTCTGGCAGATGCCGGAAGACCTGAACGGCCGCACCAAGAACATCATCAAGCTCTACCACGAAGGCGACCGCGTCTCCTTCATGAAGTCGCAGTGCATGCACTGCGTCGATCCGGCCTGCGCCTCCGCCTGCATGCTGCACGCCTTTCACAAGAACCCGGTCAACGGAGTGGTCGAGTGGGATCCGTTCTACTGCGTCGGCTGCCGCTACTGCCAGATGGCCTGCCCGTTCAACATTCCGAAGTTCGAGTTCGACAAGGCGATTCCGAAGATGGTCAAGTGCGAGCTCTGCCGGCACCGGGTGGAGGGCGCCGCGCTCACCAAAAAGGACGGCTTCACCCGCTACCCCAAGGGACACGGACCGGCCTGCTGCGAGGTCTGCCCGCGCCAAGCGGTGATCTACGGCAAGCGCGACGAGCTCCTTCTCGAAGCCAAGCGCCGGATCGCCGAAGAGCCCGGCAAGTATTTCGAGGACCGGGTCTACGGCGAGTTCGAGGGCGGTGGCACACAGGTGCTCTATCTCTCGCACGTGCCGTTCGAGAAGCTCGGCCTGCCGAAGCTGGGGACCGAAGGCGTTCCGCAGACGGCATACACGATCCAGGAAGGGCTCTACAAGGGCTTCATCGCGCCGGTCGCGGCCTATGCCGTCCTCGCCGGCGTGATGCTGCGCAACCGCCGCGCCAACCAGCGCGGCGAGGGCGCGCCAGCCGCTGACGACTCCGGCAACCAGGGAGGCCGCCAGTGAACGCGCACGTTTCGGTCCACGAGCCGATCCACACCCCGGTCCCCGGCCCGCTCTTCACCCGCCAGTTCCGCTGGCTCCTGCTCGTCGCCGGTGTCGGCGTCGCGGTCACCATCTGGCGCTTCCTCTTCGGCCTCGGCGCGGTGACCAATCTCTCCAACGGCTATCCCTGGGGGATCTGGATCGCCTTCGACGTCGTCGTCGGCACCGCCCTCGGTTGCGGCGGCTACGCCGTGGCGTTGCTGGTCTTCATCCTCAACAAGGGCGAGTACCACCCGCTGGTCCGGCCAGCGGTTCTCACCAGCCTTTTGGGCTACGGCCTGGCGGTGCTCGCGGTCACCGTCGACCTCGGGCGCTACTGGGACCTGTGGAAAGTCCCCATCTTCTTCTGGCAGTGGAGCCACTCGCCGCAGCTCGAGGTCGCGCTTTGCGTGATGCTCTACAACTTCGTCCTCCTCGCCGAGCTCTCGCCGGCCCTCTGGGAGAAGCTCGAGAAGAGCCCCAGGCCGCGCGTCGCGGCGTTCGCGAGCAAAGCCATGCGCTTCATCCACAAGGGCGGCGTCTGGATCATCGCCCTGGGCATCCTGCTGCCGACCATGCACCAGTCGTCTCTCGGCACGATGATGCTGCTCGCCGGCCCGCGCCTCCATGCGCTGTGGTTCACTCCCTGGCTGCCGTTCCTCTTCATCCTCTCCTGCCTGATTCTGGGCTACGGCATCGTGGTCTGCGAGGCCTCCTTCGCCGCCAAGGCGTTCGGCCGGCCGCGCGAGACCGAGATGCTCGGCCGGCTCGCCAACGTGGCGAAGTGGGTCGCGCTCTTCTTCGTCGCCTTCCGCATCGGCGACGTGGCGCTTTCCGGTGAGCTCGGTCTCCTCGCTTCGCCGCTCGGCGCGGTCTTTCTCGCCGAGCTCGCGATGCATCTGGCCGCCGCCGCCGTCCTGATGTCCGCCACGCGGCGCGCCGATCCGGCATGGCAGGTGCGGGCGGGGATCCTGCTCATCCTCGCCGGCACGGGCTTCCGGCTCAACACCTATCTCGTCGCCTTCAACCCGGGCGAGCACTATCGCTACTTCCCGGCGGTGCCCGAGCTTCTGATCACCCTCGGATTCGTCGCCGCGGAGCTCGCCATCTACCTCTGGGCCGTCAAGACCTTCCCCATCCTCGGTGGCCGCACTGCCGCCGCGACCCGCCGATCCTAGGAGTGAATGAAAATGTCCAAGCGCATCGTTGTCGACCCGATCACCCGCATCGAAGGACATCTGCGCATCGACGTCGAGGTGGACGGCGGCAAGGTCACCAAGTCCTGGTCGTCGGGCCAGATGTTCCGCGGCATCGAGCTCATCCTCGAGGGGCGTGACCCGCGCGAGGCCTGGCTCTTCGCGCAGCGCATCTGCGGCGTCTGCACCACTGTCCACGCCATCACCTCGGTGCGCGCGGTGGAGAACGCGATCGGCCTCGAAATTCCGATGAACGCGCAGTACATCCGCAATCTCATCCTCTGCGCCCACGCCCTGCACGACCACATCGTCCACTTCTACCACCTCTCGGCGCTCGACTGGGTGGACGTGACGTCAGCGCTCAAAGCGGATCCGGCGAAGGCCTCGGCACTCGCCGAGTCGCTCTCGCCCTGGCCGCACAACAGCACCCGCGAGCTTGCGGCGGTCAAGGCGAAGCTCGAGGGTCTGATCGCCTCGGGCCAGCTCGGCATCTTCACCAACGGCTATTGGGGCCACCCGGCGATGCACCTGCCGCCCGAGGTCAACCTCCTCGCGGTCTCGCACTACCTCCAGGCGCTCGACTACCAGCGCAAGGCGAACAAGGTCGTCGCCATCCTCGGCAGCAAGACGCCGAACATCCAGAACCTGGCCGTCGGCGGCGTCGCCAACGCGATCAATCTCGACAACGACGCGACGCTCAACATGGAGAAGCTCTACTTCATCAAAGACACACTCGAAGAGGTCAAGACCTTCGTCGACCAGGTCTATCTCCCGGACGTCATCGCTATCGGCTCGATGTATCCGGAGTGGCTGGGCTACGGCGCCGGGGTGACCAACTACATGGCCGTGCCCGACCTGCCGCTCGACGCCAAGGGCACCGAGTTCGACCTCCCGGGCGGCGTCATCATGGGCGGCGATCTCTCGTCCTTCCGGCCGATCGAGCGCTTCGACGATCCGCTCTTCCAGGCCAAGGTCGAGGAATCGGTGGCCCACGCCTGGTACGAAGGCGACTGGCAGAAGCACCCTTGGGATGAGGAGATGCCCAAGCCGCAGTACACCGACTTCCAGGACGACGGCAAGTACTCCTGGGTGAAGGCGCCGCGCTTCGAGGGCAAGGCGATGCAGGTCGGCCCGCTCGCCCAGATTCTGATGGGCTATGCCTCCGGCCACGAGCTCATCACCAAGAAGGTCAACGAGTCGGTCGCCCTCGCCTCGTCGATCGCCAAGGTCCAGATCCCGCTCGCGGCGCTGCACTCGACGCTCGGACGCCATCTGGCGCGCGCCATCCGCTGCGCGGTGCTGGCCGAGCTGTCACTCAAGCACTGGGGTCTGCTGGTCGGCAACATCGCCAAGGGCGATCTCACCATCTGGAACAAGCCGGAGTTCCCCAAGGGCGAGGTGAAGGGGTTCGGCTTCCACGAGGCGCCGCGCGGCACCCTGTCGCACTGGGTGGTGATCCGGGACGGCCGGATCGCCAACTATCAGGCGGTCGTGCCTTCGACCTGGAACGCCGGCCCGCGCGACGCCGAGGGGCAGCTGGGACCCTACGAAGCCTCGCTGGTCGGCAACCCGATCGCCGACACTGAGCGCCCGCTCGAAGTCGTGCGCACCATCCATTCCTTCGACCCCTGCCTCGCCTGCGCCATCCACGCCTTCGATCCGGAAGGCAACGAGACGGCGACAGTGAAAGTGCTGGGGGGTTGAGGTTGTCGGGGGCGGACGAGGAGGGGAGCGCCCCGATGCGCACCCTGGTGTTGGGGATGGGCTGCATCTTGATGCGCGACGACGGCGTCGGTCCCTCGGCCCTCGCCGCCTTCGCGTCACTCTACGAGCTGCCTGACGAGGTCGAACTGCTCGACATCGGCACCCCCGGCCCCGAACTCGCCCACCAAATCGGCGGCTACGACGCGTTGATCGTCTTCGACGCGCTCCGTGTGCAGTCGCCGCCGGGCACCGTCCGGTGCCTGACGCGCGACGAGATCCTCGCCGCCCCCCTGTTGAATCCCCGCCTCTCGCCGCACGATCCCGGTCTGCGTGAGGCGCTGCTCGCGTCCGAGTTCTTCGGCGAAGCGCCGCGCAACGTCCTCCTCATCGGTATCGTCCCGAAGGAGATCGAGCTCGGCACCGAGCTCTCGCCGGAGGTCGCCGCGGCGCTCCCTCGGGCCGCGGAAGCTGCGGCGTCGGAGCTCCTTCGGCTCGGCGTGCTCCCGGTTCCAAAACAGGAACCGGCGCTCGCCGAAGTCTGGTGGAGGTAGGCCCTAACTCTTCGGCTCGTCGACGACGACGATCTCGCCCGCTTCGACCCGCACCTGGATCACCCCGAGCGGCCGCACCGGCGGCCCCGAGAACGGCCGCCCGGAAGCGTCGAAGATCCCCTGATGGCAGGGGCAGCGGTAGCGCTCCAGGTCGGCGCGCCAGCGGACCTCGCAGCCCTGATGGGTGCAGAGCAGCGAGCGCGCCGCTACGTTCTCCCCCTCCCACCGCAGCTCGACCGGATCGCCGCGGTGAAGCACACGCAGGCGACCTCCGGGAGGCAGGGCGGAAAGCGGCAGGCGGGCTGGCGCCGGCCCGGGCGGCTCACTCGAGCAGCCGGCCGTCTGCACTCCGAGGCCGGAAGCACCGGCAAGTCCGAAGAGACGCGCGAATGCCTCCCGGCGGGTAGCCAGGACTCTCTCGCCCGACGCCAGTCGCTCGTTGTCGCCCACGGGCGGATTATCGCCCTCGCCCGGAAGGCGAACGCCGCCCGGCCGGGTGGGAGCGACCACAGGCCCGCGGGGGTGGGAGCGCCGCGCACCACCCGGAGTAAGCTCGCGCCGCAATGCCGATCGAGTCCTCTCCGACGGCGGCCGACGCTGTCGCCGCTCGAGCAAGCCCCGGCGAAGGCCCCGGCGAAAGCCAGGCTCTCCTGCGCCTGCGGATCCGCGGCGCCGTGCAAGGCGTCGGCTTCCGTCCCTTCGTCTACCGCCTGGCGCACGAGCTCGCGCTCGACGGCTGGGTGCGCAACGATTCGCACGGTGTCGAGGTCGAGGTCGAGGGTCGGCGTGCCGTCCTCGAGTCGTTCGTCGCCCGGCTCGCGGCGGAGAAGCCGGCGCCGGCCATCCTGCAATCGGTCGCCGCCGAATGGCTGGCACCTGCCGGCTACTCCGGTTTCGCGATCCGGCCCAGCGCGATGGGCGCCGGCAAGAGCGCAGTCGTCCTGCCGGACCTCGCGACCTGTGCCGAGTGCCGCAGCGAGCTCGTCACTCCCGAAAACCGTCGATTCCACTATCCGTTCACCAACTGCACCCACTGCGGGCCGCGCTTCTCCATCGTGCTCGGCCTGCCGTACGACCGCCCGTCGACGACGATGCGCGGCTTCGAGCTCTGCCCGGCCTGCCGCGCCGAGTACGAAGACCCGAGGAGCCGCCGCTTCCACGCCCAGCCGAACGCCTGTCCCGAGTGTGGGCCGCAGGTGCGCTCGACGACCCCCTCCGGGCAACTGCGCGCCGAGCGCGCGGCGGCGCTCGCGGATATCGCGGCGGCGCTCGCCCGCGGAGAGATCGCCGCGATCAAGGGAATCGGCGGCTTCCAGCTGCTCTGCGACGCGCGCTCGCCGGCCGCCGTCAGCCGTCTGCGCGCGCGCAAGCGCCGCCCGGCGAAGCCGTTGGCGCTGATGGTGCGCGATGTCGCCGCGGCCCGCGACCTGTGCAGGCTTTCGGCGGAAGACGCGGCGCTCCTCGCCTCGCCGCAGGCGCCGATCGTCCTGCTACTGCGGCGAGAACTGCCCGGACTCCGTCTGGCGCCGGAAATCGCCCCCGGCAACCCGCGCCTCGGCGTGATGCTGCCGACGAGCCCGCTGCATCATCTCCTGCTCGCCGCGACCGACTTTCCGCTGGTGGCGACGAGCGGTAACCTCTCCGGCGAACCGATCGCGATCGACGACGACGAGGCGCTCGCGCGGCTCGCCGGAATTGCCGATCTCTTCCTGCTCCACGACCGTCCGATCGCCCGCCACGTCGACGACAGTGTCGCGTGGCTCGTCGACGGTGCGCCGCAGCTGCTGCGTCGGGCGCGCGGTTTCGCACCGCTGCCGGTGCTCGCGGCAGAAGAGCTGCCCTGTCTGGTGGCCACCGGTGCTCATCAGAAGGCGACGGCCGCGGTGAGCGTCGGAAGACAGATCTTCCTGTCGCAGCATCTGGGCGACATGGAGACGCCGGAGGCCCACGCCGCTTTCGAGCGCGTGATCCTCGACTTCCTCGAGCTCTACGGCGCGGCGCCGGCGGCGATCGTGCACGACCTGCATCCCGACTACCCGACGACGCGCTGGGCGGCTCTCGCCGGGCGCGCCGAAGGCGGTCTGCTCGAGCGCGCCGGGAGGGAGCCGCGAGCGATCCCGCGGCTCGCGGTACAGCATCATCACGCCCACTTCGCCGCCTGTTTGGCCGAGCACCGCGCGGACAGCAGGGTGCTGGGGCCGGCGCTCGGCCTCTGCTTCGACGGCACCGGATACGGACCCGACGGCACCGTCTGGGGAGGCGAGGCCCTGGTCGCCCAGGCGAACGGTGAGTTCTTCCGGCTCGCCCGGCTGCGACCGTTCCGCCTTCCCGGAGGCGAGGCGGCGGTGCGAGAGCCGCGGCGTATCGCGCTCGCCCTTCTGCACCAGCTCGAAGGTGCCGCGGCGCTGGAGCGGCGCGACATCCCCGCCCTCGCCACCTTCACGGCGACGGAAAGGGCAGTCGTGGGCCGCATGCTCGAAAGCGGATGGAATTCTCCCTGGACCTCCTCCATGGGCCGGCTCTTCGACGGCGTCGCGGCGCTGGTCGGGGTCGGCGGAATCGAGGACATTGGGGCCCGCGTCTCCTTCGAGGCCGAGGCGGCAATGGCACTCGAGTTCGCTGCGACCGCGGAGGATTGCGGCACCTATCCGCTGCCGCTGGTCGAGGGTGTGGCACCCGCAGGCCTCGCGCCCGGGCAGGTCGCGCACGAAGCGCTGCACGAGCTCGACTGGCGGCCGCTGGTCGCGGCACTGCTCGCTGACCGGGCGCGCGGAGAGTCGGCGGCGCGGATCGCTGCGCGGTTCCACCAGGCCCTGGTCGATGGCGCCCTCGCCGTGGCCCTGTTGGCCGGCGGCAATCGGGGAGGGGGGGTCACCCAGGTCGCGCTCTCCGGCGGCTGTTTCCAGAATCGACGGCTCAGCGAACGACTGGCGGCAAGTCTGCGTACCGCCGACTTCACCGTCTTCCTGCATCGCGCCGTGCCGCCCAACGACGGCGGCATCGCGCTCGGACAGATCGCGGTCGCCGCCGCGCGGCTCGCGGCGGAAGGACCCCAGTGAGCCGAAAGGAGCCCTAGCCCATGTGTCTCGGAGTCCCAGGACAGGTCGTCGAGGTGATGCACAACGAGATCGGTATTCCGATGGGCAAGGTCGACTTCTCCGGCGTGGTGAAGGAGGTCTGCCTCGCCTACACGCCGGAGGTCGAGGTCGGACAGTGGGTGGTCGTGCACGTCGGTTTCGCGATCAGCCTGATCGACGAAGCCGAGGCCCGCAAGGTTTTCGAGTACCTCGAGGAGATCGGCGAGCTGCTCGACCTTCAGGATGAGGCCACCGCTCAGAAGGTGCAGAAGACACAGAAGAGGGAGGGCTGACACCGTGCGCTTCGTCGACGAGTATCGCGGCGAGCCCGAAGCCCAGGCTCTCTTCGCCGCCCTGCGCCGCGACACCCACCACGAGTGGAACCTGATGGAGGTCTGCGGCGGGCAGACCCACACCCTCATGCGCTCGGGGATCGACCGCATGCTCCCGGAGTCGATCGGACTGATTCACGGTCCCGGTTGCCCGGTCTGCGTGACGCCGCTCGAGCTCATCGACCAGGCACTCGCCATCGCCCGCCGGCCGGAGGTGATCTTCACCTCTTTCGGCGACATGCTACGCGTGCCAGGGTCGACCACCGACCTGCTGGCCGTCAAGTCCGCCGGCGGCGACGTGCGCATGGTCTATTCGCCGCTCGATGCGGTGAAGCTGGCGCGGGAGAACCCCGACCGCGAGGTGGTCTTCTTCGCCGTCGGGTTCGAGACCACGGCGCCGCCCAACGCCATGGCGGTCTGGCAGGCAAAGCGGCTCGGGTTGGAGAACTTCTCCATCCTGACCTCGCATGTCCTCGTGCCGCCGGCGATGGAGGCGATCCTCTCTTCGCCCGATTGCCGGGTGAAGGCTTTCCTCGCCGCCGGCCACGTCTGCGCGGTGATGGGCTACTGGGAATACGAGCCGATCGCCGAGAAGTACCGCCTGCCGATCGTCGTCACCGGCTTCGAGCCGCTCGATCTGCTGCAGGGGATCCACATGGCGGTCAAAGCGCTCGAGGCCGGGCGCTTCGGGGTCGAGAACCAGTACGTGCGGGCCGTCACCCGCGACGGCAACCGCCCGGCGCAGAAGCTGGTCGCCGAGGTCTTCGAGGTCTGCGATCGCAAATGGCGCGGGATCGGGACGATTCCGGCGAGCGGCCTGCGGCTGCGCGAGGCGTTCCTCGCCCACGATGCCGAGCGCAAGTTCGACGTCTCCGGCATCGTCGCCGAGGAGTCGCCGTTGTGCATCGCCGGCCAGGTGCTGCAGGGGATCCGCAAGCCGCACGAGTGCCCGGCGTTCGGCAAGGAGTGCAATCCGGAGCGCCCGCTCGGAGCGCCGATGGTCTCCTCCGAGGGCGCCTGCTCCGCCTACTACCGCTACGCGAGGCTGGCGTGAGCGCCCCGCCGCGGGATCCCGGCCTGGCGGCCGCCGGCGATCTCGCGTTGGGTCCGGTCTGCCCGCTGCCGATCGCGGAGTACCCGACGGTGCAGATGGCACACGGCGGCGGCGGGCGCCTGACCCAGCAGCTCATCGAGCGCATGTTCGTCCCCAGCTTTTCGAACCCGGAGCTCGAACGGTTGCACGACGGTGCGGTGCTCGAAGGGGGCGGCGAACGGCTCGCCTTCTCCACCGACTCGTACGTCGTGCGCCCGCTCTTCTTTCCCGGCGGCGACATCGGCTCGCTCGCGGTCCACGGCACGGTGAACGATCTCGCCATGTGCGGCGCGCGGCCGGTGGCGCTCACCTGCGCCTTCATCCTGGAGGAGGGGCTGCCGATGGAGACCCTCTGGCGGATCGTCTCCTCGATGAAGGAGGCCGCGGCAGCGGTCGGCGTTCCGATCGTCACCGGCGACACCAAGGTCGTCGATCGCGGCAAGGGAGACGGGGTCTACATCAACACCGCCGGCATCGGCCGCATCGCCGACGGCATCGAGATTTCGCCCCGGCGCGCCCGTGCCGGCGACAAGGTCCTGCTCTCCGGCGCGATCGCCGAGCACGGCATCGCCATCCTCTCGGTGCGCGAAGGCCTCGCTTTCGAGGCGCCGATCGTGAGCGACTCGGCGCCTCTCCACGAGCTCGCCGGAGAGTTGCTCGCGGCGCTGGGCGAGCGCGTCCATGTCCTGCGCGATCCGACCCGCGGCGGCGTCGCCTCGGCGCTCAACGAGATCGCGACCGCCGCCGGCGTCGCCATCCGGCTCGACGAGGTGGCACTGCCGGTCGCCCCGGCGGTGCGCGGCGCCTGCGAGATTCTCGGACTCGATCCGCTCTATGTGGCGAACGAGGGCAAGGCGATCGCGATCGTCGCCGCCGAAGCAGCGAACGAGGCGCTGGCGATCTGGCGCCGCCATCCGCTCGGCCACCGGGCGGTGGTGATCGGTGAGGTGGTCGCGGCGCCGGCGGGTCTCGTCACCCTGCGCAGCTCGATCGGTGGCACCCGCATCGTCGACCTGCTCTCCGGAGAGCAGCTGCCGCGAATCTGTTGAAGCTCCGTTTTTGGGTCATTGGGCAGGGTCATCGGGCGGGGTCATCGGCTCCGGGCGTCGCCATCAGGAGCTCCTTGGCTTGGCGAGGCAGGGACTTGATGCGCGCCTCCTCGATGAGGGCGGCGCTCCACGACGGCACCTCACGCGACCAGGCGAGCTCCACCGGCAGGCGCGAGCGCGTATAGCGCGACGCCTTGCCAGCGCGGTGCTCGCGCAGGCGCTTTTCGAGGTCGATCGCGGCGCCCGCATAGAGCGTACCGTCGCGACAGCGGAGGAGATAGACGTAGGGCAGGAGGCAGGTTACCGTCACCTGGGCGATCGGTGATTCGGTGACGCTACCGCCGCGTCGCCGTAGCTGGCGCGGTCTTCCTGGTGACCAGGCCCAGGTAGAGAATCGTCACGCTGTCGGTCGGTGACGTCACCTTCTCATTGAGGTTGGTCGCCGCGGCGATGTTGGTCACCGAGCCGGCGGTGATGTCGCCCGCGGTGATGGTGTAGGTCGCCGAACAGGTGATCGAAGCGCCTGGCGCGAGGGCCGGCGCCGGCGGACAAACCTCGTCCGTCGTCTTGTCGTCGGCGACGCTGAACGGTCCGGCCAGGGTGACATTGCCCGAGTTCGTGACCAGGAAGTTGTAATTGATGATCTCGCCCGGCAGCGTGTAGTTGGTTTGCTCGGCCGTCTTGTCGATGGAGAGCGCTGGAGTCTGGAGGAAGTTGACGGTCGCGTCGCCGGTGTCAGCGCCGGTCTGGTCGCTGTCGGCGGTAGCGGTGTTGAGGTAGGTGCCCGCGTCCAGGTCGGCCTGGGTGACGGCATGGGTCGCCGGGCAGGTCAAGGTCGCGCTGGAGCCGACACTGGCCGGCTGGGCGGGGGTACAGGCGCCGACGATGGCTCCGGGGTCGGTGACGGTCACGCCGGTCAAGGTGAGGAAACCGGTGTTGGTCACGACGATGCTGTAGTCGATGACGCTGCCGACCGCGTACGGTCCACTCGATGTCACCGTCTTGACGACGTTGAGCGCCGGCGGGGGGGTCCAGGCCGAGGTGTCGCCCAACTCGAAGCCGTTGCAGAGGAGAGCGGGATCACAGCCCGGGATGACCGCGTTGGAGGCCAGAGAGGCGGGCCCCGTGCCGACTGCATTCGTGGCCCGGACGGTGAAGGTGTAGGAAACGCCGTTGGTCAACAGCCTGACGTAGTGATCCAACAGGGTGCTGCCGGCGTGGATGTCGACGCCGCCCGGCGTGATCGGCGAAGAGGTCCAGGTCAACGTGTAGCCCGTGATGACGCTGCCGCCGTCGCTCGCCGGAGGATCGAAGGCGACGGTCGCCGCGTTGTTCCACCCGGTGGCGCCGAGGCCCGGCCCGGAGATGATCGGCGGGCCCGGCACGGTCGCCGGGATCGACGGGGTGACCGGGTTGGACGGCGCCGAAGGCTCGCCCACCCCGTAGGCATTCGTCGCCCTGACGGTGAAGGTGTATTCCGTCCCGTTGGCGAGACCCGTGACGAGATGGGTCATCGGGGCGATTTCGCTGTCGGCCCAGCCCGCCGTGGGCGGATCCGGCGTCACCGCGTAGTCGGTGATCGGGCTACCGCCGTCGTTCAGCGGCGGCGCAAAGGTCACCGTCACCTGGGTGTTGCCGGCCACCGCGACGACGCCGATCGGGGCACCGGGCGGCCCTCCCACGACGGACTTGAAGAGCTCGATCTCGCCGTCGACGATTTCGTCGGCAGCGTAGAGGATGTTGAGGCTGTCGGGGGAGATGGTGAAGACCGGGGCAGAAAGGAAGGTCAGCGAGACGTCGCCGCCGAAGACCAGCGGGCCGTTGACGTCCTCGACGGTGCCGCCGGCGAGCGGCACGCGCAGGAGCTCGTCTTTGGCGTCCTGGTCCTGGTCGGCGCCATAGACGACCCAGCTGCTGTCGGGGCTGATGAGGAAGGCCTGGACGTTGCCGCCGGCGGCCAGCGTCCGGTTGAGCCGGGTGTTGGCGCCACCGGCGAGCGGCACGCTCCAGAGCTCGTTGAGCGTGTCGGTAGAATCCGCACGATAGACGACCCGCGCACTGTCCGGACTGAACGCGAAGTCGAGCACGTCGCTCGAACCGCCGATCGCCCCGTTGAGCCGGATCGCCGTGCCGCCGCCGAGCGCCACGCTCCAAAGCTCATTCAGGCCGTTGAGGAACTGATCGGCGAGATAGACGACGCGCGCGCCGTCCGGGCTGATCGCCTGTTCGAGCACATCGCCGCTGCCGATGAGCGCGCCGTTGAGCTTGGTCGGCACGCCGCCGGTCAGCGGCACACTGTAGAGCTCGTCGACGAGATCCGTCCCCTCGTCGGAGCGATAGACCGCCGTCGTGCTGTCCGGGCTGATCCGGAAGTCCGGCTTGACACCGTCGGCGCCGCCCAGCGCGCCGTTGAGCTGGATCGAGCTGCCGCCGGTGATCGCCACGCTGTACAGATTGAAAGACGCGTTGGGTGAGTCGGCCAGGTAGAGGACCCGGGTACCGTTCGGGCTGATCTGGAAGTACCCTTCGACGGCACCATCGCTCAGCGTGCGGCTGATCCGGCCCGCCGACGACGACGAGCCGGTCCCCGGCACGCTCCACAGCTCGTACTCGCTCACCGTCGACCTGCCGACGCGATAGACCACCCGCTCCGAGCCCCCCGTGGTCAGCCCGACGGCATATTCATAGACGTCGTAGGAGCTGGTGACCTCCGCGTTCAGACGCGTCGAGGTCCCGCCGTCGATGTCGACCCGCCAGAGCTCGATCACATTGTTGACCTCGCCATCCGCCGCGTAATAGACGCGCTGGCTCGTCGGCGAGATGAGAAAGTCGCGCACCTGGCCGGGCAACGAATAAAAATTCATGTTGAGCTTGGTGCGGGAGCCACCCGCGATGTCGACGCTGTAGAGCTCGGGAACTCCCACCACGTCCTGATCGACCAGGTAGACGACATAGTTGCTGTCCGGGCTGATGGCGAACTTCACCGCTTGGCCGGAGAGCAGGACGTCCGAAAGCCGCACCGGATTGCCGCCGGCGAGCGGCACGCTCCAGAGCTCATGGGCGCCGTTGGTGATCGCATCCTGAACGTAGACGGCATACTGGCCGTCCGGACTGACCTGCGGCGGAGTCGAGGCGAACCAGACCTCGCTGAACGTGTGCCCGTCGCTCAGTTGCGTCGAAGAGACCTCGGAAGCCACGCCGGGCGCGGCGACCGCTCCGAGAGCCAGAGCCGCCAGCACCACCATCCCCGACTCGAAGGCGCTCCGGCGCCGCTTCGCGGTGCCGGCCAGGGCGGCCGGGTTGGCCGGCAGCGGACTCGCGGCAGGGCCAGGGAAGCGTTCGGACATGGCAGATCCCTTTCATCGCCGGGCGGAAAGCCCGGCTTTGTCGGCATTCCCCATCTCGCTTCGCGAACCTCGATCTCCAGGCAAAAGCGCGAAACGGGAAAAACCGGAAAAAACGGGTTAGTTAGCCCGTATTACTGCATTATAAAGCGTATCGCGCTCGACGGGTGTGAAACCGGCCGCTCGGACGACCCGCTCGAGCTCGCTCGTCGGCATCATCTGTGCCGTTTCGGCGCCCGCCATGTGGTAGATGGTCTCCCTCACCACCGTGCCGTCGAGGTCGTCGGCGCCAAAAGAGAGAGCCACTTGCGCCAGTTTGGGCGTCACCATCACCCAGTAGGCTTTGACGTGCGGGATGTTATCTAGCACGAGCCGTGCCGTGGCGATGTGGCGTAGGTCGTCGAGCCCGGTCGTGTGGAACTTCAAGCCCAGATAGTTGTTCTCCGGGTGGTAGGCGAGCGGAATGAAGGCGTTGAAGCCGCCGTACTCGTCCTGCAGGCTCCGCAGCCGCAGCAGGTGGTCGACCTTGTGGCGATTCTTCTCGACGTGGCCGTAGAGCATGGTGCAGTTGCTCTTCAGCCCCAGGCGATGGGCGACGCGATGCACCTCGATCCACTCGTCGGCGTCGAGCTTGCCGTCGCAGATGATCTCGCGCACCTCGGGGTGGAAGATCTCCGCGCCGCCACCGGGGAGCGACCCCAGACCGGCCGCGGTCAGGCGCGTGAGGACCTCCTCGATCGAGAGCCTCTCGCGCTTGGCGAACCAGCCGATCTCGATCGCGGTGAAGGCCTTGAGATGCGCCTTCGGAAAGCGCTGTTTGAGCCCGCGCAGCATCTCTTCGTACCAGGCCATGTCGAGGTCGGGGTGGAGCCCGCCGACGATGTGAAATTCGGTAACGTCATGGCCCCCCTGCTCGCCGGCCTGGCGGTAGATCTCCTCGTGCGACATCTGCCAGGCGTGCGGCTCGTCCTTCATCGCCGCGAAGCTGCAGAACTTGCAGTTGTAGGTATAGACGCAGATGTTCGTCGGGTTGATGTGCCGGTTGAGGTTGTAGAACACCGTGTCGCCGTGCATCCGGCGGCGCACCGTGTTCGCCAGGCGGCCGAGCGCCAGGACGTGGGGAGTCTCGAAGCAGAGCAAGGCGTCCTCCGGGCTCAGCCGGACGCCGGCGCGGACTTTGGCCGCCATCGCCTGGAGAGCTGGCGGGTAGGTGGAGGGGTCGAGGGGGATCATGAAGCGCAAAATTCTAACATTGAGCCCCTTTCGCGGCGGTTTCCACGTAAGGTAGGAGGGAGATCCCCATGCGCAGAACCGTGGCTCTGCTGCTCGTCCTGTTGACCCTCCGGGCGTCGATTCCGGCGACGCCGGCGTCTGCCCAGGCCGGCGCCACGCCTGCCACGACCGCCGCGCCTGCAGCCGAAGGCGCCCTGGAGGCCCTTACCCGGCTGCTCGACGAGCGCCATCTCAAGCAGACCCGCAACCCGGTCGTGGCGAGCTTCCTGGCGGGAGAGGGCGCCGCGATGGTGCCGGAGGAGCTCCGCGAGCGCGCGCTGCAGCAGCTGCGCGGCGCGCTCAAGAGCCAGACGAACGTCATGGGACTGATGCTCGCCGGGGTGTCGGGCATGCTCGGCAGCGACAGCATGAAAAAGCAGCAGGAGGCCGCCAAGAAAATGATGGGGCCGGGCGCGATGCTCGGCGCGGCGGTCGGCGTCATGCCGCAGGTGCAGCCGGTCTCCGGCGACCAGATGCAGCGCGAAATGCAGGAGGCGATGACCGACCCCTGGGTGCGCGGCATCGAAGCTGCCGCGGCGCTCGAACAGTTGGGCGATCCGAACGCCGCAGCGCGCTTCTATGTTCAATGCCTCGCCTTCCTGCCCCAGGATTGGGTCCCCGAGGCCTGCCTGCAGCGGATCCTCGGCCTCGGACCCGACCGCGCCGGCACCCTTCTCGCCTGGATGCTCGCCGAGGCCGAGTCGATCACCGAGACGCCGATGGGCGGCGCCGACGGGCTCGGAGGAGGCATTCCGAGCTTCGATCCGGACCAGGCCGGCAAGAAAGCCAAGCCGAGCGATCCGCAACCGGGCACGATCCAGGTACGCAACGCGGCGCTCGCCGGACTCGGTTTTCTGGTCGGCGGCGGCGACCTCGCGGCAGAGAAGTCCGCCGCCGCCTTCGCACAGCTCCTCGCCTACAGCCAGGGCAAGGCCAACGAGCCCTACTATCGCGGCGCCGCGGCCGGACTCGGCCGCTCGCGCGATCCGCGCGCCGTCGAGCCGCTGCGCCGGCTCGCCAAGGGACGCAAGGATCCCGACACCAAGCAGACCGCCCTGCGGGCGCTCGCCGTGGGCTTCGGCGACGACGCGGCGAACAAGCAACTGCGCGGCGAGCTCAACGACTCCGATCCGGAAGAGCAGCTGCGCGCTGCGCAGGCGCTCTACGAGACCGGCGACGCCGCGGCGTTCGACTGGGCGGTCGACGTCATCACCCAGCGGCGCTCGACCGACACCAAGAAGCAGGACATCCGCGCCCTCGTGGTGCGCGATCTGGTCGAGCTCGGGGGAGAAAAATCGCGCGCCGCGCTCACCCGCGCCCTCGCCGAGGGACCTGGCAACGACTGGCTCATCGCCTGGACCGAAGTGGCGCTCCTCGAGCTCGGCGATCTCGCCCAGCTGCCGAAGGTGGAAGCTGCGCTCGGGAAAGAGGACTGGAGGCTCGATCCCCGCGGCTTCCGCTCGATCTGGCGGGCGATCTCGCCATTTCTGCAGGCAGCGGCCGGCATCCTTCTGACCGGCGGAATCGGCGCGATGACCGCCCTCCAGCAGATCAAGAAGGCGGTGCAGCTGGTCGGCAATTTCGCCTCCGGCGAGCGCAGCCGCTACCTCGCCAAGGTCGACGCGCGCCAGGGGGCGACCGCGCAGCTGCGCTGGCAGGCGGCGGAGGCGATCGCCGCGGCCAACCCCAAGAATGCGCTGCCGCTGCTCGAAAAGCTCCTCGACGACGAGGCCCCGCCTGTGCGGATGAGCGCCGCGCTCGCCCTCGCCGAGCTCGCCGACCCGCAAGCGCTCGACGGCCTGGTGCGCGCCTTCGCCCTCGACTTCGGCAAGGAGAACGGCATCTCCCGCTCCCCCGAGGTGCGCGCCGCGCTGCTGCGCGCCGCCTGGCTGCGCGACCCGCACGCGCGGGCGACCCGCGACATGGCCCGCCTCGCCGCCGCCGACCCCGACGGCGCCGTGCGCTTCATCGGTCTGGCGATGCTCCGCCCGGCCGCCTGAGAGGCGTTCGCGGCGACTACAGGAATCCGACCTCTTTCGTCGCTGCGGCGATGACGTAGCAGCGCTCGGTGTTGGCGGTCGGGTCGGCCGGGACGATGAAGAAGCCGGGGCGACCGGGCTGGTATCCCTGGGTGGTGCCGACGAGAATTTCGCCGTCCTCGAAGACGACGCGCAGCTTCTTGCCGATCGCAAGCGTCGACGCCGCGAACTCGTTCGTCGGCTGATGATCGGGGTTGCCGGCGAAGTTGCGCACGAAGAAGATCGCCTTGAGATCGCCGTGGCGGATCGTCACCGGTGCCCCGCCGCCTTCGGGCGTAACATGGAAGACGTCCCGCGCCGGGCCGAAGTCGCCGGTGACACCCTTGACCATCCGTCCATCGCGATAGCGCGCCACCACGCGGTTGCCGATCATTCGCGCTCTCCCGCACCTGCCAGGTCCTGTTGCCTTCGAGAATCGATGCCGCAGATGGTATCCCGATTCCCCCCCGCCGGCCGCGGAGTAGGATCGCCCCTTACCTGCAGCGGTCTTCGAGGAAGGAACTCCGATGCGACGAAAATGGCTGCCGCTCTCGGCTCTTGTGCTGGCGCTGCCCTGCGGCGTCGCGGCCGACGGCATCGACGACTACCTGGCGCGCGAGATGGCGCGGCGAAAGATTCCCGGGCTGGGGCTCGCGGTGGCGCGCGACGGCAAGGTCGTCCGGGTGTCGAGCTACGGGCTGGCGAACGTCGAGACCGCGACGCCGGTCACCGCCGAATCGCTCTTCGCCATCGCCTCGCTCGACAAGCAGATCACCGCTGCGGGACTGGTCAAGGCGGCCGAGCTCGGCAAGCTGGGCCTCGATGACCCGGTCGCGAAGTGGCTCGAGATCGACCTTCCCGGCGCGACCCTGCGCCAGCTGGTGTCCCACCTCTCGGGACTGCCCGACGACACCGTGCCCGCCGTCGCAGGACGCTTTTTCACCGATTACAGCACCGAGCAGCTCTTCGCCCAGGCGCAAGCCCTTGTTCCGATCGCTCCGCCGGGGCGGCGCTTTCTCTACTCCGACACCGGGCTCCTGCTCGCTCAGATGGCGACCGAGAAAGCTGTCGGCGAGCCTTGGTGGGCGTTCGTGCGCCGGACGCTCTTCGTTCCCGCCGGCATGACGACGCCGCTCTCGATGACGCCGGCTCTGGTGCTGCCCCACCGCGTCTCGGCCTATACCCTGGACGCGGCCGGGACGCCGGTGCGCGACCGCCGGCTCGACACCGACTTCGGTCCGCTCTACTCCGACCTCGGGATGACGACCGCTGACTTCGCGCGTTTCCTGGCGGCGCAGGACGGCGAGCGCATGCTCGCGCGCGCTGGCGTCGCGGCACTCACCACGCCGTCGCGGCTCGCCGACGGCTCGCCGGCGGGAGAGATCTTTCAGTGGAGCCGTTACGGCCTCGGCGTCGGCCTCGACGACCTTCTCGGCGAGCCGGCGACGCTCCACTCCGGGCACAGCGGCGTCGGCTTCGTGCGCCTGCCGCTGCGCCGGCTCTCGGTGGTGGTGTTCACCAACCTGGAGCATCCCGCCGGGAGCGACCCCGTGGGCCTCGCGATCGGCGTCGCGGGTCTCCTCGAGCCGGTGCTCGCTCTCGCAGCGCTCGCGCCGCTCGCGCCGCCGCCCGACGCTGCCCTCGCCCGCCGCCTGCGCGCCGACTACGCAGACTTCCTGACCGGCCAGGCCGACCTCGAGCGCTATGCGCCGGCGATCGCGCTGACGGCCTGGGAGGGCTCCCCAGGCCTCGCTGGACGCCTGCCTCGGCTGGGGGCGTTGCAGGCGTTCGAAGTGTTGCGCGACGCCCCTCTCGACGCTGAGCGGACGCTTCTCTGTCGCGCCCGGCATGCCAACGGCACGATCTTCTGGCGCGTGACGCTGGACCGGCGCGGCGAGAGGATCACCCGCGCCGTCTGGTGGCACGTCTAGTCAGGAAGCCGCGAGCTCCGCGAGCAGTTGACGCGCGAAGCTGACCGCCTCCGGGTGCACCGAGTGCGGAAAGCCCGGATAGCGGCGCAGGGTGACGGCGGCGTTCTGGCGGGTGAAGGCCGCCGCCGTCTCGGCGACGCGGTTCCAGGGAATGTGCGGGTCGGCGTCGCCGCAGCCGAGGTAGACCGGCGTCCCGGCGAGATCGCCGTCGCCGTCGAACGCCATCCCCTGCGGTCCGATGCGTCCGCCCACCGCGGCGACGAGGCCGCCCCAGCGGCGGGGATGGCGCGCCACGAACTCGCTCGCCAGACACGCACCTTGGGAGAAGCCGAGCCAGACGAGGCGCTCGTCGGGAATCCCCGCCGCGGCGACGCGCAAACGCAGCTCTTCGAGCTTCCCGAGCGCCGAGGTGAGCCAGGGCTCGTTGGCTGCGAGCGGGGCGAGAAAGCGCTGCGGATACCAGCTGTGCTCGGACGCCTGCGGCGCGAGGAAAGCGACGCCCGGTCGCGCGAGCGGATCCGAAAAGCCGAGGATGTCCTCCGCCGAGGCGCCGCGGCCATGCACGAGCACGACCGCGACGTGCGCCTGCGCGAGCGGCGCGCCGGCGACGAGCACCGGCGTCGCGGCGTGCGGATCAGCGAGCGTCACGAACCCGCCCCGCGCGGCGTCGGCTGGACGAGCACCGGCAAACCGGCAGCGATGGCCGCGCGCTGCGGCTCGAGCCAGGGCGGCAGCACCAGCGTCTCACCCAGCTTGTCCTTCGCCTCGTCGACGGCGAAACCCGGACCGTCGGTGGCGAGCTCGAAGAGCACGCCGCCGGGCTCCTTGAAGTAGACCGACTTGAACCAGAAGCGGTCGATGACCGGCGTCGGATGCGGCCCGGACTCGCCGATCGCGGCCCGCAGCGCGAGCTCGTGCGCCTCGTCGTCGACCCGGAAGGCGAGATGGTGGATGGCGCCCGTGCCCCACATCCCGCGCGGGCTTTTCGGGCGATGAGCGAGGTCGAGCCGGGTGCCGGAGGGGGCTGGCCCGCCGCCGGCGTCGGCAGCGACGCCCCAGCGCACCCAGCCGCCCTCTTCGCCGAAGCGGGTGAAGCCCATCGGCGTCGCCAGCAGCGCCTCGGTCGGAGCGCTGGCGCGCAGCGACAGCCGTGCGCCGTCGAGGCCACGGATCTGGCGCTCGACCGGCACCGGGCCCTCTTCCCAGGGGGTGAAGGGGCGCTCTTCGGCGCTCGCGCTGGCGACCAAGGCGACGCGCAGGCCGTGCGGGTCGACGAGCGGCAGGACCTCGTCGCCGAAGCGGCGCTCGGGGGCGCCGACCGCCGCACCGTAGCGCTCGAGCCGGTCCGCCCAGAAGGCAAGGCTCGCTCGCGGCACGGCGAGCGCGACTTCGCTGGCGAGACCGTGGCCCCGGCGCGCCGGCGCCATCTGCGCCCAGGGAAAGAAGGTGAGGTCGGTCCCAGGCCGGCCCTCGGCGTCGGCATAGAAGAGGTGGTAGGTGCCGGGATCGTCCTGGTTGACGCTCTTCTTGACCAGCTTCATGCCGAGAACCCCGGCGTAGAAATCGAGGTTCTCCTGCGCCGGTCCGGAAATCGCCGTGACGTGGTGCAAGCCGTGGGTACCGCGCGTTGCCTGTTGCTGCGACATGGCCTCTCTCCCAGATGACCGTCTCGAGCCGGCGTCGGGTGCCGTATCGAGCGTTCAACTAACTATCAAACATTGACTAGTCAAGCATTATTCCCGGCTTTCGTCAAGCAGCTCGTCGAGACGGTCATGCGGGCGGGCGTTGATTGGAAGAAGGTCCCTGAACAGACGAACGGGGAAGCGGATCCGCTTCCCCGTTCCAAGCTCGAAGGCTCGTCAGCCGTCGATTGCTGCTGGCGAGAGACCGACGCTCTGCTTCGTCGTGGGCCGTCAAGGCCCGGGCTTCGCTCCTGTCGCAGGACGCAACGTGCGAAGCAGGATCGTCAGGCAGAGCGCCGACTCCGCTGCTTGCCCCCGAAACCGTCGGCCATCACGGCGGCCGGTCTCGGGGTCCATCGTTTGCCCGGTGGCGTCATTCCCTGCCCTCCGTGCATCGTGTGCTGCTGTCCATCGAAACGTCCCTGCCGCTTCGCGAAGCAAGATCAAAGTACGCCTCCTGCGCTGGGCTGTCAAGAGGAATTCGCCGACCCGCTGAGCGGCGGGCACCGCGAGCAGTCCGCATGCCGGATTCGCCGGCGGCGCCCACCGGACGCTTTCCCTTCTCTGCCCGGTCGGATAGCCTCGACAAGTTGCGGAGGCCCTACCCGATGACCTTGACGATCCCCCACCCGGCCCTCGACTTTGGCGCCCCGTCCGCTCCCCACCAGGGCCTGAGCGAGATGGTCTCGACGCTCGTCGGCTCCGAGATCCTGCGCATCGCAGGCGAAGTTCGCGCGCTCGCCGAGAAGGGCCAGCCGCTGATCAATCTCACGGTCGGGGACTTCGCGCCGAAGCAGTTTCGTATTCCGCGCGAGCTCGAGCAGGCGATCACCCGCGCGCTCGCCGCCGGACAGACCAACTATCCGCCTTCGGACGGGGTCCCGGAGTTGAAGCGCGCGGTAACGCAGTTCTACCGCGAGGCCCTCGCCCTCGATTACCCGCAGGACGGCATTCTCATCGCCGGGGGTGCGCGTCCACTCATCTACGCGCTCTTCCGTGCGGTCCTCGACGCCGGCGAAAAGGTCGTCTATCCCGTTCCGTCGTGGAACAACAACCACTATTGCCACCTCGCGGGCGCCGTGGGCGTTGCTGTCGAAACCTCGGCGGAGACCGGTTTTCAGCCGACCGCCGGGTGCCTCGCGCCGCACCTCGCCGACGCCCGTCTCCTGGCGCTCAACAGTCCCCTCAATCCGGCGGGCACCGGCTTCGCGCGCGAGCAGCTCAAGGCGATCGCGCAACTGGTGGTGGACGAAAACCGCCGGCGCGGTCCGGCGGCGAAGCCGCTCTTCCTGCTCTACGACCAGATCTACTGGCTGCTGGCCGACGACTCGGCACCCCACACCACGCCGGTCGAGCTCGTGCCGGAGGTCGCGCCCTACACGCTGATGATCGACGGCATCAGCAAGGCCTTCGCCGCCACCGGGCTGCGCGTCGGCTGGGCAGTCGGCCCGCCGTTCCTGATCTCGCGCATGAAGGACTTCCTCGGCCACGTCGGCGCCTGGGCGCCGCGTCCGGAACAGGTGGCGACGGCGGAGCTCTTCGCCGATCCGGCCCTCGTCCACGCGCTCTCCGGCGCAGTGCGCGAGGGGGTGAACCTGCGCCTCGCGGCGCTCGATCGCGGCCTGCGACAGCTGGCCGAAAAGGGATTCCCGGTGCGCAACCTGCCGCCCACCGGCGCCCTCTACCTCTCGGTGCACTTCGATCTCATCGGTCGATTCGAGAACAATCGCGCCATCCGGCAGTACTTGCTCGAACAGGCGGGCTTCGCGGTCGTCCCGTTCCACGCCTTCGGCACGCGCGCCGACAACGGCTGGTTCCGGCTTTCGGTCGGCGCCGTCGGAGTCGACGAGATCGCCCCGGCGATCGACCGCGTCGAAGCCGCCCTCGCCAGCTGCCTGGGCTGAGCCCCAGCGGAGGGCACATTCGATAGGGGGGCGGTGGCGTTCGCGCGTTCGTCTCGGCGCGCAGTGGCGGGGGCCCCCGTCCTCCAGAAAGAAAATCAGATTTCCGGGGTCCCGACCGAGCACCGAGGCGAACGCGCGAACGTCGCCGACCCCCGGCGAACTCGCGTTCCTCAAATATGAAAAGGGACACACCGCGCCAAGGCGATGTGTCCCCGGATCAGGCTTCGACTGAAAGGCGACGGCTCAGCGCTTCTTGACGAACCCCATGACGACCCAGCTGCCCGAACGCTCGTCCTTGCGCAGCTTGAGGAGGCCGTTCCTCTCGGCGTCCTGCAGCAACTCGGAGAAGGTCGAGTAGCCGTAGTAGCCCTCGTTGAACGACGGCTTCTTGCGCTTCATCGTCTGCTTGATCATCGACCCCCAGAGGACGTCCTTGTTCTCGCGCTGGAGAGCGAGGATCGACTCGGTGAGCATCTGGAAGACCTCGGACTTCTTCTTGGTCAGGCCGGTGAGAGCGGGACCCTTCTGCTGGTCGCGCCAGACGTCCTCGTAGAAGATGAACTCGTCGCAGTTGTCGATCAGCAGGTTCGACGACGAGTTCTTCACCCCGATGCCGATGACGTACTTGTTGTTCTCCTTCAACTTCGAGACCAGCGGCGAGAAGTCGGAATCTCCCGAGAGCAGGACGAAGGTGTCGAGGTGCTCCTTCGAGTAGGAGAGGTCCATCGCGTCGACGACCATCTTGATGTCGGCCGAGTTCTTACCGGTGTAACGGCGCTGCGGGATGTCGATGAGCTCGATCGCCGCCTCGTGGAACGGGATCTTGAACTCGCTGTAGCGCTCCCAGTCGGCGTAGGCGCGCTTGACGATAATCTTGCCCTTCTCGACCAGGCGCTCGAGCACCAGGTTGATGTCGAACTTCTTGCTCTCCGAGTCGCGCACGCCGAGCGCCACGTTCTCGAGGTCGCAGAAGAGAGCGATCTTGCGCTCCTCTTCCTGGGCCTGGCGCTGGGACGAGACGGCGACCGGCATCGACATGATGAGTTGACGCGCCAGATCCTCGTCGTCGTCCTCTTCCTCGTCTTCCTCTTCCCATTCGCGCGGCGCCTCTTTCGCGGCACCGGGACGGGCGTCGGCTTCGCCGTTGCTCGAGGGCGCTGCAGCGCTTCCACCCCGGCTGCGGCCGCGGCCACCCCGGCGGCGCCGGCGGCGGCTCGAACGTTCGGCGGTTTCGCCGGCTTCACCGGACTCGGTGGTTTCGGTCGCATCACCGGCATCGCCGACCTCCGAGGCATCGGCGGTGTCGGCGGCATCGGCGGCATCGGCATCCGAGTCCGCTTCGGCGACGGCGTGGACCTCGAGGGCGCGGCGCGGGGCGAAAAAGCCGGCGCTCTCCCGGACGGGTGGGGTCACTGCCTCGTCCTCCAGCTCGTTGCTCTCCGCGCGCTTCTCGGCTTCGGCCGCGAGCGCGGCCCGCCCACCGATCAGGTCGGCGATCGACGGCACGGCCTCTTCATCCGGCCGCGCGCTGCCCTTTTCGTCCCGGCGCTCCCGGGGGTTCTCGGACTCATCCGACTCTTCTCCTGGCGGACGCAACCACCAGGGGCTCACAGCTTTACTCCAGACGACATGCGGTTTGCTTTCACGACGACTCCTTGCACAGTTGGACAGGTTCGAAGACCCCGAGGGCGCAAGCGGCGGAGGGCCGCGCCTCACTGCGGAGCCGGAACGACCTTCAGTCTAGCACCGCCCCCTCGGGGACCCCATCGCGCGCGGCGCCCGGAATCCCCCCCGGTGCCCGCGACCCGTTGCGCCAGGCCCGATTCGGCTTGCGCCCGCAAGAGGTTCAGCGTACGATCCCGGCCACTTCCCAAACCCCTTTCGTTTCCTGGAGATCGCCCCCATGGCCGAGCCCGCCGAGGCGCAAGACAAGAAATTCCAGCCCTACATCCCGGCAGCAACCGTGATGCCGGAGTTCACCCTCAAGGCGATCGTTCTGGGCTCGGTTTTCGGGCTGATCTTCGGTGCGGCGACGGTCTACTTGGCGCTCACCGCCGGCCTCACGGTCTCGGCGTCGATCCCGATCGCGGTGCTGGCGATCGGCGTCTTCAAGTACATCGGCAAGTCGACGATCCTCGAGAACAACATGGTGCAGACGATCGGCTCGGCTGGCGAGTCGATCGCCGCCGGCGTCGCCTTCACCATTCCCGCCCTCATCTTCCTCTCGAACGGCGAGGCCTACTTCAACTACTTCAACATCTTCACCCTGTCGCTGGTGGGCGGCATCCTCGGGGTGCTGTTCATGATCCCGCTGCGCCGCGCGCTGATCGTCAAGGAGCACGGCATCCTGCCCTACCCGGAGGGCACCGCCTGCGCCGACGTGCTGGTGGCCGGCGAGAAGGGCGGTTCGCTCGCCAAGATGGTCTTCAAGGGCTTAGGGATCGCGACGCTCTACAAGGTGTCGATGGAGATCCTCGGCCTGTGGAAGGCGACGCCGATTTACTCCGCCGCCAAGGACTCCGCCTTCCCGCGGGCGACGGTCAACTGCGACATCACGCCGGAGTATCTGGGCGTCGGCTACATCATCGGACCGAAGATCGCCGGCGTGCTGGTGGCCGGCGGCATCCTGTCGCAGCTGGTCCTCGTGCCGCTGATCGCGATCCTCGGCGACGCCATGGCCGCGGCGCTCCCTCCCGGGACGATCCCGATCGGCGAGATGAACTTCAACCAGATCCGCCTCTCCTACGTGCGCTACATCGGCGCCGGCGCGGTCGCCGCGGCCGGTCTCATCACCCTGATCAAGACGCTGCCGACGATCGCCGCCGCCTTCCGCGAGAGCTTCAAGAGCCTGCGAGAGAAGAAGGGAACCGGTGGCATCGTCCCGCGCACCGAACGGGATATGCCGATCACCTGGGTGATCTTCGGCTCGCTCGCCCTGGTCGGCGTCATCGCCCTGCTGCCGCAGCTGCCCGGCGACGGTATCGGCGCGAAGCTCCTGATGGGGCTGCTGGTCATCATCTTTGGCTTCTTCTTCGTCACCGTCTCGTCGCGCATCGTCGGCATCATCGGCACCTCGTCGAACCCGGTCTCCGGCATGACGATCGCGACCCTCATGGGCACCTGCCTGCTGTTCGTCGCTCTCGGCTGGACCGGCGACGCCTACCAGGCGGTCGCGCTCTGCGTCGGCGCCATGGTCTGCATCGCCGCCTCGAACGCCGGCAACACCTCGCAGGATTTGAAGACCGGCTACATCCTCGGCGCCACGCCGAAGTTCCAGCAGTGGGGGCTGATCATCGGCGTCATTGTCTCGGTCTTCGCGGTCGGCGGGACCATCATGCTGATCGACAACGCCCAGGTCGCGGACCCGATCGTCCAGGGTCATGCCATCGGCTCGTCGGACTACCCGGCGCCGCAGGCGAACCTGATGGCGACCATCATCCGCGGCCTGCTGGCGCAGGACCTGCCCTGGGGCCTGGTCTTCGCCGGCATGGCAATCGCGGTGGTGATCGAGCTCTGCGGCGTCAAGTCGCTGTCGTTCGCGGTCGGCCTCTACCTGCCGCTCTCGACCACCATGCCGATCGCCATCGGCGGCTTCCTGCGTGGCCTGATGGATCGCAAGTCCGGCAACAAGGGGCACGACGAGTCGGAGATCACCTCGGGCATGCTCTACGCCACCGGCCTGGTGGCAGGCGGCGCGCTCACCGGCGTGTTGATCGCCGGGCTCCAGGGCGTCCGCACCGGTCCGCAGAGAAGCATCGCCCAGGACATCCTCGACAAGGTCGGCATCCACGGCTGGGAGAGCTACGGCGCGACCGCCGACATCATCAGTATCGTGATGTTCGCCGGCCTCTGCTACCTCCTGCTGCGCGCCGCGCAGAAGAAGCTCGCCTGATCCCGCAGCGAACCCACGCCGCAGTCGAGGCCGGCTCCGCCCTTCAGGGGGTGAGCCGGCCTTCTTGTTTCAGGGTGTGCTCGCCGACCAGCGCGAGGTGTCGTTCGACTCGAAGCCGTCACGGAAGATCCCACCGACGTTCGAGATGCAATAGATCCGCAAGATGAGCCCGCAGGCCTGGAAATCCGTCGAGCCGGTCCAGCCGCCGCGCGTCTCCTGGACCCGGCCGAACGTCGCGTCGACGCCAAAGCTCGAGCTCGTCCATCCGCTGCAGTCATGCAGGGTGCCGAGGCCCGAGCTGTTGGTGCCGGTAAATGCGTTGCTGGCGACGTAGTCGCCGGTCTCATCGACCGAGATCGCGCTCTCCAGGGCGAGATTCGAGGAGATCGCGGTCAGCAGGTCGGCCCGGCTGGCCGCGACCTCCACACCGTCCACTCGCTTGAAGGGGCCGTCCGAGGTCACCCGGTCGACCGCATCCACGGTGCTCGTCGAAAGCCACGCAACGAAGCTGTCGGGGGCGGGCAGACCGGCGCTCGTTGCGAGACTCTCGCAGATCGCGTCGCCGGCGGCGAGGCCGACCGCACCGTTCGCTTCCGGCCAACTGCCGAGATTGCCGGTGTTGTAGATGGAGCTCGCAAAGACTAGGTTCCCGGGGGCCTCCCAGGGAGGCAGGGCGTCCCCGGATCCGGTCTCGAAACAGAAAAGGCGCCCTGGCAGGTCGCACGTGCCGGTCGAGGCGCTCGTCCACCAGAATCCGCCGGCGGAGTTCAAACCCATCCGTCCGCTCCCTCCGGTCCCGAGAGTCCAGCCGGAACAATCGCCGGCCGCATAGGCAGCTCCGGAACCGAGTGTGCCGGTGAATACCAACCCGGATTGCGCGAGGGCGCCGGTCTCGTCCACGATCGGCGAGTGCAGCAGCGCCCAGTCGGCGGTGAGCCCCGACAGGCTGTTCGTGAACGGCTCGCCGTCCAGGCGCTCCCAGGGTCCGGCGTCAGGGAGTCCGAGCTCACCACAATCCGAGGCCTTCTGGCCATCGAACCCGGCGACCCGGCAGTAAGCGTCCTCGGTCGAGGTGGAGAGCCAGGCGCGGAAATCCTGCCAGGTCGGGAGGCCGGCGCCGTCGTGGGCCAGGGTCTGGCAGATCGCATCCCCGGCGGCGAGGCCCGTCTGACCCTGAGCCTCGAGCCAGGTCGAGAGGTTCGCGCTCCCGGTGACCGAAGTTACGAACATCTTCTTGACCGCCGCTCCGGCCGGCGCCGCGAGCACCCCGAGGAGAGCCAGGGTGGAGATGAAAATACGCGTGCACGCTGACTGCAGGTCGCAGGGTCGAGCCATGGTCGGTCTCCAGAGGGGTCCTGCCCTCTCTACCGAGAAACCGGCGGCTCAGGGGACAGGCGGGGTTCGTTCCTCCACTTCGACGCCGCGCAGGGCGAAGCTGCGCTTGCGGAACCACCAGATGCCGACGAGATCGACCGCCGGCTTCCACAGGAAGGCGACGAAACCGTAGCTCGATCTACCGCCCTGGCGCGGGCGATGGTTCACCGGCAGCTCGGCGAGGCGGAAGCCGCCGGCCTTGGCGAGCGCTGGCATGAACGAATAGAGCGTCTTCAACGGCAGGAGGACCGCCACGAGCTCGCGGCGGAAGACCTTGAGGGCGCAGCCGCTGTCCTGCATCCGGTCGTCGAGCAGCCGGCCGCGAATCGCGTTGGCGAGCTTCGACATCGCGCGCCGCAGCCAGGAGTCGCGCCGGCCGGCGCGGATCCCGACCACCATGTCGGCGCTGTCGAGGAGCGGCAGGAGAGCCGGAATGTCCGCCGGGTCGTTCTGGCCGTCGCCGTCCATGGTGACGACGAAGCGGCCCCGGGCGCGATGCAGGCCGACGTACAGGGCCGCCGCCTGGCCGCGGTTCCTCGGTAATCGGAGGTAGCGATAGTTCGCCTGCGCGGCGGCCGCCTGCAGCAGGATCTCGCCGGTCGCGTCGCGGCTGCCGTCGTCGACCATCAGCAGCTCCCAGGGCTCGCCCAGGGACAGCATCGCGCGCTCGATCTCGGCGATGAGCGCGGCCGCGGTCTCGGCCTCGTTGTAGAACGGCACGACGACGGAGTACACCGGCTCGACGGCGGATCGCTGGTCGCTCACGGTCCGATTGTACCGACAGGCTTCACGGCTGCGCTCCCGGAAGCGACCGGACAGGGGCCGGACAGGGACCGTAGAGGACGAGGTCGCGGCCGCTTTCGCGCATCGTTCGCCCGGCCGCGGCGAGCTGCATCCGGGCGCCGTCGTTCTTGCGCCGGAGGAGAAAGGCCCGCGGCGTCCGGCAGTCGCGAATCGCTCCGGCGAGCCAGGCGTCGGACCGCAGCGGACCGGCATCGTCGACCATCTGCGCATAGCGGCGCAGGATGTAGTTGCTGCGCAGCCAGACGCCGTCGGCCGACACCAGGGTCAGCGGCCGCTGGAGATAGAACGGCAACGACGCCGGAAAGGCCTCGACCGCGACGACCTCGATGCCAGCGCCGTAGGCACTCTCGATCGACTGCGCGAGGCTGCGCGCCGAACGCCGCGTGCCGACCCCCTCTACCAGGGGGGCAGAGAGGAAGAGCAGGGCCACCGGTGGCAGAGAAAGCGCGCACAGCGCGCGCAGCGTCGAACGACTGGAGAGCCAGGCCGCCGCGCCCGCGAGCAGCCAGGCGGCACCCAGCGCCACCGCCACCGCCGCCACGGTCGCGCTCGCGATCCCTTCGACCCGGGAGAGGAGCTGCGGCCGAGCGCCCAGTCCCAGCGCCAGGGCCGCGCCCCCGAGCACCAACCAGAGGGTCGCAGCGACGCGCACACCCGGCAGCCGGGAGCCTTGCGGAGTCTGCTCCCAGAGCCAGACCGAGAGCAGCACGAGCGCCGGCACGAGCGGCAGGATGTAGTGGATGCGCTTCGAGTGCATCAGGGAGAAGAGCGCGAACGGCACGACGAACCAGAGGAGCAGGAAACGGACTTGCGGGTCCCGCGCGCGCCAGGCCGCGGCCACGCTTCTCCAGCCGGCGATCGGCACCACCGACCAGGGCAGAGCGCCCAGGAGGAAAACCGGCAGGTAGTACCACGCCGGCGCGTCGCGCTTGAGCTCGTTGCTGGTCAGGCGGCTCCAGGTCTCGGTCACCAGGGCGTAGTGGAGGAAATCGGGATCGGCGCGGCTGACGAGCAAGACCCAGGGGACGATGACGGTGAGGAGAGCGAGCGGCGCGCCGCGCTCCACCAGCCGCCGGGTGCGCCGGCGCCAGATCGCCCAGGGGAGGACCGCCGCGAGCGGCACGAGAAGCGCTACGGGTCCCTTGGTGAGCGCACCGAGCCCCATGGCCAGCCACGCCACCGCGCTCCAGTAGCGGAAGGTGCCGGTCGCGCCTGCGCCGGACGGCGGCTTCGCCGGCTCGCGCTCGACCGCGAAGTAGAACGCCACGACGGCGATGCAGATCCAGAGCGTCAGCATGGCGTCGAAGATGACGATCTGGGAGTAGAGGATCGGCAGCGGTGCGGCGAGCGTGGCGAGCCCGGCGTAGGCCCCGGCGCGCGGCCCCCACCAGCGCCGTGCGAGAGCACCGATCCCGAGGGCCAGCGCCAGCGTGCACAGCACTCCCGGCAGGCGTGCCGCCACCTCGTGCGCACCGAACGCCTTCATCGCCAGCCCACCGGCGGCGTAGTAGAGAAACGGTTTGTCGAGGAAGAGCAGATCGTTCAGCCGCGGCGCGAAGAGATCGCCGGAGACGCTCATCTCGCGCATCACTTCGGCGTTCCTCCCCTCATCGGGCTCGAAGAGCGCCCGGCTGCCGAGCTGGAAGGTGATTGCGAAGCAGAGCAGAAAGGCCCAAAGCGCCAGAAGGAGACGCTCCTTCCTTTCCGGCTTCGAGGCTTGGCGGTCGTTTGCAGCCACGATTCAAAACGATAGCGCAAACCCTGGTCCTGGCCGGCCGCCTCTCGCTGCGAGCGCCTCGCCTGCTCCAACTTTCTTCGCCGGTCCTTTCTGTAGACTGGCGGGAGCGGAATGAAAGTCGCCCTCCTCGTCACCGGTGCATCGGGAATGCTCCTGCCCCGGCACCTCCTCGCGGCGCTCGCGCGGCGCGCGGATGTCGCGCGGCTCCACCTGGTGGTCTCAAAAGGTGCCAGCCAGGTGCTCTTCCACGAGCTCGGCCGCGACCGGACCGGCGCCGAGGCGCTGGTCGAGTCGGCGGAGCTCCCCGCCGCCGCACAGGCAAAGATCGTCGTCCATCGCGACAACGAGCTCGACGCGCCGATCTCCTCGGGCTCGTACCGGCTCACCGGCACACTCGTCCTGCCCTGCAGCTCGGGGACGCTCGGGGCTCTCGCGACCGGTTCCGCCACGACACTGGTGCACCGCGCCGGCGCGGTGGCCCTCAAGGAGCGCTGGCCGCTGGTGCTCGGCTTTCGCGAGACGCCGCTCAATCTCGTCCACGTCGAGAACCTGCGCACGCTGGTCTGGGCAGGCGCGATCGTCGCGCCGCCGCTCCCCGCCTTCTATCTCGGCGGCGAGAGCCTGGAGCAGTTCCTCGACGCCTACGCCCAGCGCCTGATGGACCACCTCGGACTGCCGGGCGGCGATCCGCAACTGCGCTGGCAGGGGGGCCGCGAGTGAGCCTGCGGCCAGGCGCCAGAATCGGCGCCTGGCGCTAGGACACCGCTAGTTCACCGCTCATTCACCACTAATTTGCGACGGTAGACCAGCCGCTGGTCGTGCCGGCCTCGAAAGCATGGAAGAACACGTGGTCGGGGTCGACCAGGCCGGTGGCGCCGCCGTTGTTGCCCGGATTCGGCACCGTCGGATCGAAGTCGGCGGCGGAGTCGTTCGTGTCGTCCATGTCGACGGTGCAGTCCAGCGTCGACGTGCCGCCGTCGATCGAGAGGTCGCGCTGCACGGCGCTGCCGGGAGGCAGGCCGATGCCGGCGTCGTAGGGAGTGCCGATCGTCGGGTCCGGCAGCGCCGTATAGGCCCCCCAGCCGATACAGTCGATCGGACTCACCCCGGGTTCGAAGCAGGTCTTGCCCCCCGCCGGGAGAAGGCTCGCCGGCATCCGCAGGTCGGCGGTGAGGCCGAAGAGCGCCTCGGCGCTGCTGGTGGCGATGAGCACCCGCGCCTGGCTCGCACTGTTGCCGACTGGCGCAGAGAAGGCCACCGGCGTGCCGATCGCGACACCGGCAGCGTTAAAAAAGCCGACATCGTGCCCGGTGAGCACGTTCTGCCCGGCGACGCACATCTGCAGGACGACGTACTGCGCGTCCGGATGCGACACATCACCGCCGTAGACCTGAACGATCCGCATGAGGTGAAAATTCGCCGCGGCCGGAGCCGCAGCCAGAATGGATGCGGCAAGCAGCAACGCCGCGACGACTGGTCTCTTTTCCATGAGTTCCTCCCCCGAGTTCGGGCGAGTCTAGACCAGGCCGCGACCGGCCGGCTGTGGAGCATCCAACCCGCGGCGGAGGCCCCGGCACCGAGGCGTATGATCAACGCCGCAGCAGCTCCATAGCGCGGAGAACGACCATGCCCACCCGCTTTCGCTCCTCACTTCTGGTCCTCCTCGCGATTCTCGTCGCGCTCGGGGTTGCACCGACCCTCGCCCAACCGGCGCACATGGTGGCGGATCTGGGCGACACCGTCGCTCACGGTTACGACATCTATTCCAGCCCTCTCTCGGATCGGCTCGTCGTCGATGGCAAGTTCTTCTTCTTCTCCGACGACGGCGTGCACGGACGCGAGCTCTGGCGGAGCGACGGGACGACCCTGGGGACCTTTCTGATCCGGGATCTCTGTCCAGGCACCTGCGGCTCCCGCTTCCCTTACTGGAGTGAACTGGCCGCCCTGGGAGATGAGGTCGTCTTCGCCGCCGACGACGGCGTGCACGGTCTGGAGCTCTGGATCACCGACGGCAGCGCGCTCGGAACACGCATGGTGGCCGATCTCCGGCCCGGCTACGCATCCTCGTTCATCCAAAGACTGACCAGCGCAAGTGATCAGGTCTTCTTCGTTGCGCACGTGGACGACTCGCGTGACGCGCTCTGGCGAACCGACGGCACGGCCAAGGGCACCTACTCGATCACGCCGCCCGGACCGCCAGAGAGCTTCGCGCCGAGCTCCATTCACTCCGGTCCCGGCTTTCTCTACCTGTGCAACGCCGCGTGGGGCGGTCAGGCGGGCCTCTGGCGAAGCGACGGCTCGTCCGCCGGCACGACCTTCGTAGCCGCCGTCGACTGCTGGCAGAACTCGATCGGCAAGCGCGGCACGATGACGGTCGGCCCGACCGGAGTGCTCTATTTCCAGGGCTCACCGCCCGCTTCCAACGACGAAGAGCTCTGGCGTTCGGACGGCACGGCCGCGGGCACCTGGCGCGTCAAGGACATTGTGCCCGGGGCCGAGGGCTCATGGCCGATCGGCCTTTCCTGGCTTGGATCGGACCTGCTGTTCACCGCGAGCGGCGCGGGGAGCTTCGGCGGCCTCTGGCGCACCGACGGGACCGAGGCCGGCACCGTGGTGATACCGCTCGCCGACGATGCCTATCCGTTCTCCGGCTGGGGGGCGAGTTGGAGTGTTGCAGGCGGTCGGTATTACTTCGTCGCGACCGATGCGGCGCACGGCTCCGAGCCCTGGGTCTACGATGGTCTGGCTGCCTCGAGAGTCGCCGACCTCGTTCCCGGGCCTGACTCGGCAATCGTCTCCGCCTACCCGGACTACTTTGTCCCGTTCTTCGAGGCCTTCGGTTCCCAGGTGCTGTTCAGCGCCACCGACGGTGTCTTCGGCACCGAGCTCTGGCGCACCGACGGCACGGAGGCCGGAACCGTGCGCGTCTCCGACATCGCGCCGGGGCCAGCGAGCCTTCACCTTCCCATCTTCTGGGGGGGCGCGGTGTCGTCGCTCGGAGGCAGGCCGGTGATCGTCGAGCACCAACCGACGACGGGCGAACGTCTGTGGCGCCTGAACGCTGGCGGAACGGAAATGGAGCTCGTCGACGTCCTCGATGCACAGACCTCGACCTTCGAGCGCGTCGGAACGGATCGGCTCGCGATCTTCGAGACCGAGCAGGGGCGCGATTGCTTCCAGGGCGCCGGCTCACGCCTGTTCTTCGAGCGCCGGCGGGCCGATGAGCAGTTGATCGACCTGTATCGCACGGACGGCGCCCTCTCGAATCCCGAGGAGATTCTGCTTGGACTGCCGTGGAACGAGCAGGGCGTGTGCAGCAACGTCGGCGACCTACTGCTCTACCCAAGGGCACTCGGTCCGACGCCTGGAGGCGACACCGAATTGGTGGCGATCGACTCGCAGTCAGGGTCGACCGAAGTGCTCCTGAGCGGCGGGGCCTCGCTCCGAACCTGGCCACCCTTTCTGGAGAGAGCCGGGAACCAGATCTTCGGACCGGCCTTCTCCCTCTATGGGACCGACGGTACGGCTGCCGGTACGTCGCTACTCGCTACGGAAGTGGAGGAGTACGGCGGGCGCATCGACCTTTTCCTCGGCGAAGTAGTCGAGTCGGGATACTCGCTTTGGATGACCGACGCAGCGGAGCCGACGGGGGCGCGCCTGCTGCTTCAGGGAGCGGACGGGGGAGTCTTCCCCGAATCCGAACTCGCTCCGTTGGGACCGACGCTGGTCTTCGCAGCCAGCGACCCGGTGCACGGCAGCGAGATCTGGGCTTCGGACGGTACGCCCGAGGGAACCGGCCTCGTGGTCGACTCGAATCCCGGAACCGCCTCCGTCTTCCGCGGTATCTCCATCGATCGCTACTGGGAGTTCCGGGAGCCCCGACTCCAGGGAGCGGGCACCTTCGCTGTCTTCGCCGGATTGAGCGCGTCCGTCGGCGAAGAGCTCTGGGTGACCGACGGCACCGCGCTCGGAACGGGGCTCCTGCG
The DNA here is from genome assembly GCA_031403995.1 of Thermoanaerobaculia bacterium. GTDB lineage: Bacteria > Acidobacteriota > Thermoanaerobaculia > Multivoradales > JAGPDF01 > JAGPDF01. The sequence continues at coordinate 71,503 of JANNGS010000056.1, read as the reverse complement.
CGACATCTACCCCGGCGACGTTCCTTCGACGCCGCGCCAGTTCACCCGCCTCGGCGATCGCATCGTCTTCTCCGCCGAGGACGATGAGCACGGGCTCGAGCTCTGGGTGACCGACGGGACGTACCCCGGGACGGCGCTGCTCAAGGATGTCGCGCCGGGCCTGGCCTCCTCGGTACCCGACGATCTCGTGGTGCGCGACGGAATGCTCTATTTCTCCGCCTGGACGCCCAACTACGGCCGCGAGGCGTGGAAGAGCGACGGGACGGCCGCCGGGACGGTGCGCATCTCCGACGTCGCCCCCGGGCCGCTCTCGTCCTCGCCGCAGCGCTTCGCGCGCGCCGGCAACCGCCTCTTCTTCTCCGCCACCGACCAGATTCACGGCTACGAGCTCTGGGCGATCTCCGACGACGGCATGACTCCGCTGTTTCTGGATGGCTTCGAGACCAGCGACGCGCTGCGCTGGTCGGAGGTGATGCCGTGAAAGCTCCTCGACTTCGGCCGCGAGCCTGTCTGAGCCTGATGCTCTCCCTCGGCTTCGCCACCCCGGGTGCGAACGCCCAACCGGCGTACCAGGTGGCGGACATCGGTCCGCCGGTCTCGTTCCACTATGACGACTGGAACGCAACCAACGCGATTGTCGAGGCGAACGGGCTGATGTTCTTCTACCAGAACGACGGTTCGAACGGTCGCGAGCTCTGGCGCAGCGACGGCACCGCGCTCGGGACCTACATGGTGCGCGACCTCTGTCCGGGCTCCTGCGGCAGCCGCAACTGGTTTCGCGGGCCGCTCGCCGCGGTAGGCGATCGCCTCTTCTTCGCCGCCAACGACGGCGTCCACGGCCTCGAGCTCTGGGCGACCGACGGCACGGCGCTCGGCACGATCCTGGTGCTCGATCTCCAGCCCGGCTGGGAGTCCTCCTTCCCTGGCCTGTTGACTGCGGCTTCCGGCCAGCTGTTCTTCACCGCCCGCGGTGCGGACGGCGTGGTCGCCCTGTGGCGGAGCGATGGCACGGCGAAAGGCACCTACCGGGTCTCCCCAGCGGGCGCCTCGTTCGCTTCCCTGAACGCCATCTATCCGGGTCCGGCCTTTCTCTACCTGTGCGACGGCGGCTCCGGTACGGAAGCGGGTCTGTGGCGGTCCGACGGCTCGCCGGCCGGAACCTACTTCCTCGCTTCCCTCCACTGCTTCGATCCCTGGATCGAACGGGCTGCGCAGGGCGCCCTGCTTCCCAACGGCGATCTGCTGGTCTCCGCCGTGGGCGCGGTCGGCGGGGAGGAGCTCTGGCGATCCGACGGCACTGCGCTCGGCACGACTCTGGTCGCCGACCTGTGGCCGGGCGAAGCGGGTTCCCAGCCGACGCGTTTCGGGCGTCTCGGAACCGAAGTCGTCTTCACTGCGCGAACCGGAAACGGCGAGGCGAGTCTCTTCCGCAGCGATGGCACCGCGCCGGGGACGATCGTCGTGCCGATGCCGCCGGGAGCCAACCCCTCTGTGTTGCCCGGCGAGTGGGCTTCCGACGGCGCGCGCTACTACTTCGGCGGTAGCGACATCGCTCACGGCCTCGAGCCCTGGGTGTTCGACGGTTTCACGGTGCAACTTCTGGCGGACGTCGTCCCGGGGCCGACCTCGTCGCTCGACGAGGAGGTCTTCAATCGCGCCTTCTTCGCGGTCCTCGGCGGGGTGCTCGTCTTCGCGGCGGACGACGGGGTCAACGGCGAGGAGATCTGGCGCAGCGACGGCACCGGCTCGGGCACCTACCGCCTCTCCGATCTCGGTCCTGGTCCCGACCCGATGGCGATCGTCATGTGGGACGGTTGGCATCGGCCTTCGGCGATCGATGATCAACTCTACTTCTTCGAAGAGCAGTCGCCGGACGGCTACCGCCTCTCGCGCACCGACGGCACGACAGTCGGGCCCAGCGTCATCCGCTCGATCGACAACCAGAGCTCGGCTTTCCAGCCGATAGCGCGCGACCGCGGCTCGCTGATCGAATGGAGCCTCGGCCACGACTGTTTCGCGGCGACCGGATCCCATCTCTTCTTCCAGTTGCTGCGCGATGCGACTTTCGAGCCGGACCTCTGGCGGACCGACGGTTCCGGGTCCGGCACCCTGGTCTCTTTTGCTGGCGTCGATTCCGGCGCCGCCTTCACCCCTTGTGCCGGCTTCGGCGACCACCTTCTCTTCTACGACACCCAACAGAGTCAACCGGCGATTCGCACCCTCACCGCGGACGGAGCTCCGCCCGAAGAGATCCTGCCGGGTGGCGGCGGAGCGACGCTGCCGCCGTTTCTCCAGACCGGCTCCGGACTCGTCTTCGCCTCGACCGACGGTCTCCATCGCTCCGACGGCACTCCGGGAGGTACCTCCCTGATCGCGACGACCGCCGATCCCACCTGGCTCGCCCCCTGGAGCGATCAGGTCCTCTTTGGAGGATCGGCGCTGTGGCTGACGCAGCCGGACAGCACCGATCCGCTCGAGCTCACACCGTCGTCAGGCGTTCTCGCAGTCAACGAAATCGTCTCGCTGGGCTCTCGCATCTTCTTCGTCGCCGAAACTGTGTCTGCGGGCGCCGAGCTCTGGGTAAGCGAGGGCAGCTATGGGGACGCCACGCTTCTCGCCGACATCCTTCCCGGGAGCGCAGGCGCGCTCGCGCGGCTGCTCGGCACCGACGGATTGATGGATGCGCGCGCGCCGCAGCTTCTCGCCCTCGACTCGCTCGCGCTCTTCTCCGCGAACCTCCCGACGCTCGGAAGAGAGCTCTGGGTGACGGACGGCAGCCCCTTTGGAACCGTCCTGCTCAAGGATATCTATCCCGGGGAATACCCCTCGACACCGCGCAACTTCTCCCGCCTGGGAGCGCGCGTCTTCTTCACCGCCGAGAGCGAACTCGAGGGTCTCGAGCTCTGGTCGACGGACGGAACGGACGCGGGAACCGCTGTGGTGAAAGACATCGCGCCGGGCCCCGCCTCGTCGATTCCCGACGACCTCGTCGTGCGCGACGGAATGCTTTACTTCTCCGCCTGGTCGCCCAACTACGGCCGCGAGGCGTGGAAGAGCGACGGCACGGCCGCGGGCACGGTGCGGATCTCGGACGTCGCCCCGGGCCCGCTCTCCTCGTCGCCGCAGCGCTTCGCGCGCGCCGGCAACCGGCTCTACTTCTCCGCCACCGACCAGGTGCACGGCTACGAGCTCTGGGCGATCTCCGACGACGGCGCCGTGCCGCTCTTCCTCGACGGCTTCGAGAACGCCACTGCCGACCGCTGGTCGGTCACAGTCCCTTAGCGGAGCTCCCTTCGATGGGCTTTTCCGGGGGCACCCAATAGGGTGTCCCCGAGGGGACTTCGGTGTCGCCGTCGCCAGACCGGGGCTGGGGGCTTGACAAGGGCGGAACCTTGTTCCTAGACTTAACGCTGTTAAGTTTCGGAGGCATGTTCATGGGACTGAAGGAACGCCGGGTGCGCGAGAAGGAAGAGGTGCGGGGGAAGATCCTCGACGCGGCGCGGGAGCTCTTCGTCGCCGAGGGCTACGAGGCGGTGACGATGCGCAAGATCGCGCAGGCGATCGAGTACTCGCCGACCGCGATCTACCTCCACTTCCGCGACAAAGAAGCGGTCATCAACGCGCTCTGCGACACCGACTTTCTCAAGCTCGCGACGCGCTTCCGCAAGATCGCCGAGGTCGCCGATCCGATCGAGCGTCTGAGGGCCGCCGGCCTCGCCTATGCCGATTTCGCGATGCGCCATCCAAATCACTATCGGCTGATGTTCATGACCCCGCACCCACCGCACTCTCCCGAGGAGAGCGTGATCGAGGTCGGCAACCGCGACCAGGATGCCTACGCCTTCGTCCTGTGGACGGCGGGCGAAGCGATCGAGCAGGGGCTGCTGCGCCCGGAGCTCGACGACGCCGAGCTCGTCGCCCAGATCGTCTGGTCGGCGATCCACGGCTGGGTCTCCCTGCGGATGACCAAGTGCAACGAACCGTGGGTCGATTGGCGGCCGCAGAAGCGCTCGATCGCGGCGGTCATCGAGGTCTCGGTCCGCGGCATCCTGCGCCCGGGCACCCCGGCCGTGTCGGCCGTGTCGGCCACCACGAAACGCCAGAAGCGTGCCAAGGCCTGAGCCGTGCCGAATCTCGCGCTCAAGAACCTCCTGCACGACAAGCTGCGCTCGGCGATGACGATCGCCGGCGTCGCCTTCGCGGTGACCCTGGTCTTCGTCCAGGTCGGTCTCTTCATGGGAATCCTCGACAACGCCTCGGTCACCATCGATCATCTCCAGGCCGACCTCTGGGTGACCTCGCGCAACACCCCGAACGTCGACTTCGCGCACGGCTTCCCGCAGGGCCTCGTGCAGCGCGTCCGGTCGGTTCCCGGCGTCGAGCGCGCCGACAACCTGCTCGTCCAATTCCTGAATCTCTCGCTGCCCAACGGCGCCGAGGAGGGGATGCTGGTCTACGGCCTCGAGGACTTCACCCGCTGGGGGATGCCGTGGAACGTCGAGTCCGGCAACCTCGAAGACCTGCGGCGCGGCGCCTACATGTTCCTCGACGCCTCGGCCGAGCGCCGCTTCGGGAAGTTCGCGGTCGGCGACTACCGCGAGGTGATGGGCCACCGGGTGAAGATCATCGGCCGCAGCCGCGAGGCGCTGTCATTCACCACTTCGCCGATCGCCTTCCTCACCTACGACCTGGTGCAGGAGCTCTCCGGCGGCCGGATGGACGGCCGCACCACCTACATCCTGGTCAAGCTGGCACCGGATGCTGACGCCACGGCTGTGGCGACCGAGCTCCGCCGCCGGATGCCGCACAACGACGTCTACACCAAAGCGGCCTGGGCGAAGCGCTCGCGCAACTACTGGGTCGCCTCGACCGGCCTCGGCCTCAACATGTATCTCACGGTCTTTCTCGGCTGCCTGGTCGGCGTCGTCGTCGTGACCCAGACGCTCTACACCTCGACCATGGAGCACATCAAGGAGTTCGGCACGGTCAAGGCGATCGGCGGCTCGAACGCCGATATCTACCGCATCCTCGGCGCCCAGGCGGTGATCGCGGCGGTGATCGGTTTCCTGGCCGGGCGCCTGATGGCCGCAGTCCTCGCTCCGGCGATGGCGCAGATCCGCCTCAAGTTGATCATCTCGAACGAATTCGCCGCCATCGTCTTCGTCGGCACTCTGGCGCTCTGCCTCGTCGCCGCCCTGGTCTCCTTCCGCAAGGTCGCGAAAATCGACCCTGCGCTCGTCTTCCGCGGCTGACCGGAGTCACGGATGCCCAGCGTGATGCCATCCCTCCCGCCCTCGTCGACTCCCGCTGCCGCCGCGGCCGCCGCCCCCCGCACCGTGCTCGAGGCCTCGCAGGTGACCAAGACCTTTCGCGAAGGACGCGAAGAGGTCGCGGTGCTGAACGGCGTCGACATCGCTCTGGGTGCCGGCGAGATCGTCGCCCTCGAGGGGCCGTCGGGCTCCGGCAAGACGACCTTTCTGTCGATCCTCGGCTGCATCCTCAGCCCGACCTCCGGTCGGGTCGTCGTCGACGGCGAGGAGATCGATCCGGCGCGCCCGCACCGGCTGCCGGCGATCCGCAAACGCTCGATCGGCTTCATCTTCCAGCAGTACAACCTCTTCCCGGCCCTGACCGCGCTCGAGAACGTCGAGTACGCTCTCAACATCAAGGGATTGAAGGGCAGGGCGGCGCGCGAACAGGCCGAGGAGGCGCTGGTCGCGGTCGATCTCGTCGACCGCCGGCGCTTCCTGCCGCGCGATCTCTCGGGCGGGCAGAAGCAGCGTGTGGCGATCGCCCGCGCGCTGGCCGGCAGGCCTGCGGTGCTCCTCGCCGACGAGCCGACCGCGAATCTCGATTCCGCCGTCGGCGCACAGATCCTCGAGCTCTTCCGTGCGCTCGCCAAACGCGAGGACCGGGGGCTCCTCATCGTCACCCACGACCCGAATGTGCGCACCATCGCCGACCGGGTGGTGAAGATCCGCGACGGTCGCATCGTCACCGAAGGCGCCCCCGCATCGCTCGCCGCACGCGTCACCGCGCGGCACAAGCAGACCCAGGAGAGATCCTCATGATTCGTTTCGGCAGCCGTCCGGTGCTCCTGGTCGCAGGTCTCGTCGCCGCGGGCCTCTTCATCCTGCAGTTGCAGGGAGTCTTCGCCAACGCTGAGGCAACCGAGGTAACCGAGATACCCGCCGCGGCCCCGGGTGCGGGAGCGGCGGCTGCGCCGGGCGGCAGTCTCACCGGAGTCGGCGCTGGAGTCCGCGCCGAGCGCGTCGTCGCCGAAGGGCGGCTCACGACCTATCCCGGGGCTGAGGTGCTCGTCGCCAGCGAGGTCTCCGGCACGATCGTCTCCCTGCCGCTCACCGAGAAGCAGCGCGTCCGGCGCGGTCAGGTCGTCGCCTTTTTGCGGGCGGACGATCTGCGCGCCGAGCTCGCCGAAGCCCAGGCGCGCATCGTCGAGACCGAGGCCGAGATCCGCCTCGCTGAGGCCGAGCGCGAACGCGCCCAGAGCCTCTATGCGCAGCAGGTCGACACCGCCTCGCGGCGCGACAAGGCGGTGCGCGACCTCGAGGTCGCTCTCGCCCGGCGCACGACCGCGCTCGCCGCCGCGACTCGTCTCGAGGCTGAGATCGCCAAGCGCCGGATCGTGGCGCCGATCGACGGCGTGGTGATCGTCCGCCATGTCGACGCCGGCGAGGCGATCGAGGCCCGCGCCGGCATCGTCACCCTCGCCGACCTTTCGCAGGTGCGCATCGAAGCCGAGGTGGACGAATTCGACACCGGCAAGCTGGTGGTGGGATCGGCCGTCGCGATCACCGCCGAAGGCTTCGACGGCGAGCGCTGGCGCGGCACGGTGGAAGAGATTCCCGACAGCGTGCAGGGCCGCCGGCTGAAGCCGCAGGACCCGGGGAAGCCCGCCGACACCCGGGTCCTGCTGGTCAAGATCCGCCTCGACGAGCCGACGCCGCTCAAGCTCGGTCAGAGGGTCGAGGTCGAGATCGGCGGGTGATCTGAACAACTCGACAGCTGTCGAGTTGTAGAGGTCGACCTGAGCAACTCCATAGCTCTGGAGTTGGCGGTCACCACACCTCGCACTTCGCGGCCGGGTTCATCGGCGTGCCGGGCTGGCAGGAGAAGGTATCGGCGAAGCCCGGGTGGTTCACCATCGGGCCCATGACGCGGAACTTGGAGGGCGAGTGCGGGTCGGTCTGGACCTGCAGCCGTTCGGCCTCCTTCGCCGCTTCGGTGCACCAGACCTGCGCCGCGGCGACGAAGAAGAGCTGATCCTCGCTCAAGCCCGCCACCGTCGGTCCTTCGCCGCGCTCCTTCTGGCGGGTCTGGAGGACATCCCAGGCCTGCTTCAGGCCGCCGTTGTCGGCGATGTTCTCGCCCAGCGTGAGCTTGCCGTTGACGTGCACTCCCGGTTCGATTTCGTAGGCGCTGTACTGCTGGTCGATGCAGGCGGTGCGCTCCTCGAAGCCCTTCACCGAGGCCGGCGTCCACCAGTCGGTCATCGAGCCCTTGGAATCGAACTTGCTCCCCTGATCGTCGAAGCCGTGGGTGAGCTCATGGCCGATGACGAAGCCCATACCGCCGAGGTTCATCGCCACAGGAAAGTCCTTGTGGAAGAACGGCGGCTGCAGGATGCCGGCCGGGTAGGTGAAGGCGTTCTGCAGCGGGTTGTAGCTCGCGTTCACCGTCTGGGCGTTCATCCCCCATTCCTTGCGATCGACGGGCTTGCCGACCTGCGCCAGGAGGCGCGAGGCCTCGAAGCCGCGCGCCGCGACGGCGTTGGCGAAGTGGCCCCCGCGGGCGATCGTGAGCTTCGAGTAGTCACGCCACTCCTCCGGGAAGCCGATCTTCCAGGCGAGCGTCCCCTTCTTCACCAGCGCCGCCTGGCGGGTCGTCTCGTCCATCCAGGCAAGCTCCGGGAGCGAGGCGGCGAAGGCGTCGGCGATGCCGTGGATCATGCCGAGCGCGAGCTCTTTGGAGTTCCCGGCGAAGCGCTCCTTGACGTAGAGCTGGCCGATCGCCTCGCCCATCGCCTGCTCGGTCGCCGTGATGCAGCGCTTCCAGCGCGGCTGCGGCTCCTTCTGCCCGGCGAGGGTCCGGCCCTGGAAGTCGAAGTGCTGCTGGTAGACCGCGTCGGGCAGGAGCCCCGCGGTCGCCGAGAGCAGCTGGTAGCGGAGGTAGGCCTTGAGGGTCAGGAGCGGGGCCTTGCCGATCTCTTTCTGCAGTGCCGGGAAGAACTCGGGGGTCATCACGTTGATGTCGGAGAGGTCGCTCTGGCCGAAGGCGCTGAAGAAGCGCTCCCAGGGGAGCTTCGGCGCGAGCCTCTCGAGCCCCGCGGCGTCGAGCCGGTGATGGAGCTTCTCGACCTCCCGCATCGCCTCGATCGGGCGAGAGGCCTTGGCGAGCGCGGTTTCGAAGACGAGGATTGCCTTCGCCTGCTTGCCCGCTTCGACCTCCGGCATCCCGGAAAGCGCCAGCATCTTCGTGACGTGCTTCTCGTAAGCGGCGCGCAGGGTCTTCTTCTCGGCGTCGGTCGCGAGGTAGTACTCGCGCTCCGGCAGGCCGAGACCGCCCTGGGAGAAGTGCGCCACGACGGTGTTCGGATCCTTCAAGTCGGCGAACACCTCGGCGTCGAAGAACGGCGCCGCCTGCATCCGCTGGATCTCGCCCGAGAGGACGAAGAGGGCGTTGCGGTCGGCGGCGGCGGCGATCTTCGCCAGCCATGGCTGGACCGGCGCCAGCCCGGCGGCCTCGACCGCGGCCTCGTCCATGCAGGCGCCGTAGAAGTCGCCGACCTTCTGGCGCTCGGCATTGCCGGCCGGATTCTGCGCGGCGTCCTCGATCAGCCCCTTGAGGAGCTCCCGGTTGCGCTCGTGGATGACCGAGAACGAGCGCACCCACTGGTTCTCGTCGGCCGGCAGCTCGACCTGGTCGAGCCAGCCGCCGCAGGCGAAGCGGTAGAAGTCGCTGCACGGGTCGGCGGTGCGGTCGAGCGAGCGTTGGACCGAGACGGCGATGTCCTCGATATTGAGGTTGGTCCCGGCCGGGGCGTCGCCGGCCACTTTGGGGGCGGCGGCGAGAAGCGGCGAAGCGAGAGTGGCGGCGAAGAGCAGGGCGAAGGTCGAACGCATGGAGATCTCCTTGGTGCATTCTACGTACGCCATGCCCCCAGGTTCTGCCGTCCCAACGGGGGGGCGGCCGAGCCGGGGAGGGGCGACAGGTAGACTGCTTGGCCACGTACGACTCACCGAAGGGAGAAGCGATGAAGATCACGGTCCGCAACAACGGCTCGTTGAAGGTCGAAGGCGAAGGGCTCGAGCTCGTCGACCAGGAGGGCCGACCCTTCGGCCTGGGCGGCCGCACCCTGATCTCCCTCTGCCGCTGCGGCAGGTCACAGAACAAGCCGTTCTGCGACGGCTCGCACGGCCAGGGCTTCGCGTCGGTCTGCGAGGCGCGGGACCTTCCACCCCCGGCGCCGAAGCCGGCCTGACCTTCGCCCCTGACCTCTTCCGGGACTAGGTCGGAAGTCCCTTCGTCAGAACTTCCTCCATCGCGACGCGGAAGCGGTCGATCTCGCCGGGGAGGGTGTAGACGCTCGGCGTGACGCGGATACCCTCGAACTCCGGGTGCTGGATTCCGACGACGAAGATGCGATGGCGCTTCCACAGGTGCTCGGCGAGCTTCACCGAGTCGACGCCTTCGATCTGCACGGTCGCGACGCCGCAGGCGAAGCGCGGGTCGAGGCTGGTGTGGAGTCGAACCCGCTTCTCCGCGGCGAGCGGGCGCGCCCAGCGATCGCGTAGGTAGCGCAGCCGGGCGGCTTTGCGCTCCGCGCCGATGCCCAGATGGAAGGCGATCGCCTCGGCGATCGCCAGGATGTTCGCCGCCGGATGGGTGCCGATCTCCTCGAACTTGCGGATGTCGGCGTCCATTTCGACCGGCGCCGCCATGAGCGGCCAGAGCCCGCGGATCTTCTCCCGCCGCACGTACAACATGCCGGTGCCGTGCGGCGCGCAGAGCCATTTGTGGAGACTGCTCGAGTAGTAATCGCAGTCGAGGTCGGCGTGGGCAAAGGGAAAGTGCGCGAAGGCGTGCGCGCCATCCACGACGACTGGAATACCGCGCTCGCGGCCGAGCCGGACGATCTCGGCGACCGGCAGGATCTGGCCGGTGATGTTGATCACGTGACTGACGAGAATCAGCTTCGTCCGGCTCGACAGGTTGCGGCGACAGAGCTCGACGATCTCCTCCGGCCGCTCGCACGGGATCGGAATCGCGAACGTCTTGAGGACGATGCCGTCGCGGCGCTCGCGCTGGCGGAGGGTGGTGAGCATCCGCGGGTAGTCCTGCGTGGTGGTGAGGACCTCGTCGCCCGCTGCGAGGTCGAAGCCGCAGAGGCAGTTTTCGAGCCCCTCCGAGGCGTTGCGCACGATCGCCATCTCCTCCGTATCGCAGCCGAAGAGCGCCGCGAGCTGCTGCCGAACCCCCTCCTTCTGCGGCTCCTGCAGCTGCCACAGGGTGTAAGCAGTCGCTGTGTTGGCGAGGTCGAGGTGACGCTTCATCGCCTCCTGGACGACGCGTGGCGAGGGTGAGACGCCACCGTTGTTGAGGTTGACGATCGTCCGGTCGGGGGTGAACGCCTGCTGGACCTCGAACCAGAAGCTCTCGTCGGTAGCCGTGGCGAGCGGATCGCCGGCGCGCTCGCCGGCAGCGGTCAACTTGGCGAACGCCGCCGCCGGATCGAAACCGACGGCGGCCATGGCCGACAGGGCGGCGGTTGCCGGCAGGGCGATCTCGGAGAAGAGCTCGCGCCGGGTGCGCGGAGTCGAGCCGTGCGACGCGGCAGGCGGTGTCGCCATGGAGGACCTCCTACTGGAAGATGCGGATTCCCGACTCCCCGAGCAGCCAATAGAGGAGGATGAACACCAGGATGGCGCTGCAGCCGCAGCCGCCGGTGAGCTTCTTCGCGCCCCAGCCTGCGGCGAGACCTCGGACCAGTTTGCTCATATCGCCTCTCCCCTAGGAGCGGAACGAGTCTCGTCGACCGGTTCCGCCAACCACAATACCGCGTGCCATGATGCGCGCTTCGGAGGATTTCATGTCGACGCGCGCCCCCTTCCTCGCCGCCCTCGCCGCGGCCACGATTGTCTGCGGTTTCTCGGCCGCGATCGCCTCGTCACCCGCCGTCGAGGACCGACTCCTGGGCTTCTCCGCCGAGGCTTCGCGCACCGAGCTCCAGCGCGAGCAGCAGTTCGACACCCTGATCTCGAAGGAGGAGCTGCGCGCCTGGCTCGAGCATCTGGCGGCGCGGCCGCACCATGTCGGCTCCGAGTGGGGGCGCGCCAACGCCGAGTGGATGCGCGACCTCTTCGCGAGCTGGGGCTACGCGGCGCGGATCGAGAGCTTCGACGTCCTCTTCCCGACGCCGAAGGTGCGCGCACTCGAGATGGTGGCGCCGACCCGCTTTCGCGCCCGGCTCGCCGAGCCCGTCCTCGCCGCGGACCCGACCTCCGGGCAGCAGAAGGAGCAGCTTCCCACCTTCAACGTCTTCTCGATCGACGGCGACGTCGAGGGGGAGCTGGTCTACGTCAACTACGGCCTGCCGGAGGACTACGAGGCGCTGGCGCAGCACGGCATCGACGTCAAGGGCAGGATCGTGCTGGCGCGCTACGGCGGCTCCTGGCGCGGCATCAAGCCGAAGGTCGCGGCGGAGCACGGCGCGATCGGCTGCCTGATCTTCTCCGACCCGTCGGGCGACGGTTACACCCAGGGCGACCCATGGCCGAAGGGCGGCTGGCGCTCGGGTGACTCCGTGCAGCGCGGCTCGGTGGCCGACATGCCGTTCCACCCCGGCGACGCCCTGACCCCCGGCGTCGGTGCTACGAAGGACGCCGTCCGCCTGCCGCTCGCGGAGGCGAAAACCCTCACCCGGATCCCGGTGCTGCCGATCTCCGCCAGCGACGCCGAGCCGCTGCTCGCGGCCCTGGGCGGCGCGATGGCGCCGCCGGCCTGGCGCGGTGCGCTGCCGCTGCCCTACCGCCTGGGGCCGGGACCCGCCCGCGTCCATCTCAAGCTGGCGTTCGACTGGAGCCTCCAGCCGGTGCACGACGTCATCGCCGTGCTGCCGGGCGGCGAGCTCCCCGACGAATGGATCGTGCGCGGCAACCATCACGACGCCTGGGTGAACGGCGCCTCCGATCCGGTGTCGGGGATGGTCGCTCTCCTCGCCGAGGCGAAGGCGATCGGCGGGCTCGCACAGGCGGGCTTCCGGCCGCGGCGGACCCTGGTCTACGCCGCCTGGGACGGCGAGGAGCCGGGCCTCCTCGGCTCGACCGAGTGGGCCGAGACCCATCTGGCGGAGCTGCGCGACAAGGCGGTCGCCTACTTGAACACCGATTCGGTGAGTCGCGGCTTCATGGCGGCTGCCGGCTCGCACTCGCTCGAGCGTCTGGTGAACGAGGTCGGCCGGTCGGTGATCGACCCGCAGCGCGCCGTGCCGGTCCTCGAGCGCACGCGCGCCGCCGGCATCGCCCGCGGCGACGACAAGGAGCGTGAGCGGCTGCGCGGCAAGAGCGACCTGCGCATCGGCGCCCTCGGCTCGGGCTCGGACTTCACGCCCTTCCTGCAGCACGTCGGCATCGCGTCGTTGAACGTCGACTTCGGCGGCGAGGAGCAGTACGGCCAGTACCACTCGATCTACGACTCGATCGCCCACTACGAGCGCTTCGGCGACCCCGGCTTCGCCTACGTCGCCAAGGCGGCCGAGGTGAACGGCCGGCTCACCCTGCGGCTCTCGGAGGCGGAAGTTCTGCCGTTCACCCTCGACCGCACGGCCGAGGCCATCGCCGAATACGCGACCGAGCTGCGCGAGCTCGCCGACCAACTGCGCGAGGCCTCCGAGGAGCGCGAGCGCCTGCTGGCCGACAACAGTCTGGTGCTCGCCGCCGACCCGCAGCAGACCTTCGTCGCGCCGCCGGCGCTCGACCGTGTGCCGTTCCTCGAGTTCGCACCGCTGCAGAACGCCGTCGCCCTCTTCGTGAAGGCGGCGGGCGGCTTCGAGGCGGCGCGTAGCGCCGCCGTCGACCGCGGCCTCGCCGCGCCGGAGCGCGACGAGCTCAACCGCTTCCTGCGCACCTTCGAGCGCCGCCTGACGAGCGATGCCGGCCTCCCCGGGCGCCCCTGGTACCGCCACCAGATCTACGCCCCCGGCCAGTACACCGGCTACGGCGTCAAGACGCTGCCGGCGATCCGCGAAGCGATCGAACAGCGCCGCTGGGACGAGGCCAACGTCCAGGTCCGCCAGATCGCCGCCCTCCTCGACGCCGCCCGCGCCGCGATCGAGGCGATGACCGCGAAGCTCGCGAATCCTGGCGCCTGACGCCGCCGCCCTGCGCCCATCGAGCGACCTCAAATCCGCTCACCGGCGGGCACCTCCGCTCGAGGCCTCGCTGCAACAGGTTGCATAGGTGCTGGGTGAAGTGCACAACATCTTGTGCTACTCTGCCTCCGTTTTGTGCGCTCGCGCTGCTCTCCTGTCGCGCTCCTTGACGGCCCTGCGGCGGTCGAAAGCAGCGTCTTCGCTACCCTGCCGGGGCCGATGAGCCACCTGCCGCCGATCCTTCTCGTCGATGACAGCGCGGACGATCGCGAGCTCCTCTCCCTGCTGCTGCGCGGCGCCTTCGGCGAGGTCCAGATCGAGGAGGCAGCCGACGCGGCCGGGCTGGCGCGAGCGATCTCGTCGGGGCGTTTCGGTGCCGTCCTCACCGAGCACGAGCTGCCCTGGATCCGCTCGGGCGATCTGCTGCGCCTGATCCGCGACCTGCGGCCCGAGTGCCCGGTGCTGGTGGTCACGGCTCGTCCGATCGAGCGCGTCGCCGCCGAGATCGTCCACCTCGCCCCCGACGGCCTGATCCCCAAGAACGCCAGCGGCCTGGTCGCGCTGCCGCGCGCCTTGCGCGCCGCGCTGCTCTCGGCGCGCCGGCGCTTCGAGGCGGCCAACACGGACGGCGCATCCCGCCGCCTGCTCGATGCGTTGCCCGCCGGCATCTTCCTGGTCTCCGCTCAGGGAACGGTCGAAGACGCGAATCCCGCGCTCGCCCGGCTCCTGGGCTTCGAAAGCGCCGCGGACTGCGTCCAGCGTTCGTTTGCCGGGCTCTTCGCCGCGGTATCGGAGGGCGAGGAGGAAGGCGAGGCTCTGCTCGCCCGCGTCGCCGAAGGAGAGAGCGTGTCTCCGGTCGCGGTTCGCTTGCAGCGCATCGACGGCACGCTCGTTCCGGCAGAGATCTCGCTCTGGCGAGCTCCCGGGGGCACGGGGGCGGTCCAGGGAATGGTCACCTCTCGTTCTGCCGAAGGCGCCGTGGAGTCGACTCTCGCCGAGCGCACCGCCGCGCTGGCGCGTTCGAAGGCGGAGCTCGAGGAGATGGCGTACGCCGTGTCGCACGACCTTCGCCAGCCCCTCACCCAAGTCGTTCGTTTTCTCGATCTGTTCGCCGAAGAGTCCGCGGGGCGTGCCGGCAAGGAGGGCGCACGGCTCCTCGAAGAGGCGCGCGCGAGCGCAGCCCGCCTCGAGGAGATGGTGGACGCCGTGCTGCGGCTGGCGCGGATCGAGAGCCGCGCCGAGCGCTTCGCCCAGGTCGATCTCGATTCCCTGGTCGCGCGTGTCGCCGCCCGGCTGGAACCCGGACGCGCCGCGTTGGACGGCCGGATCGAGCACGCCGCCCTCCCGGCGGTGCAAGGCGACGAAGCACAGCTCGAGCTGCTGTTCCAGAACCTCCTCGACAACGCCCTCAAGTTCCACGCTGCCGATCCGCCCAGGATCCGTATCGACTGCGAGGAAGAAGCGGGCGCCTGGCACATCCGCGTCGAGGACAACGGACTCGGCATTCCGGCCAAGGACGAGGCGCGGGTCTTCGCGCTCTTCCAGCGCCTGCATACCGCCAGCGAAGCGCCCGGAACCGGCATCGGCCTCGCCCTCTGCCGCCGCGTGGTGGCGCACCATGGCGGTCGGATCTGGGTCGAGTCGCGCCCCGCCGGCGGCTCCATCTTCCACTTCACTCTCGCCCACCGCCCGCACCTCCCGCACCACCCGGCGCCGGGCCCTGACCTCGCGAAAGGTTCCCAAAGATGACCGACGATCGCCGCCCGACCGTTCTCATGATCGAGGACGATGACGCCGACGCGACGCTCATCCGCCTGCTGTTGTCGCGTACCGCACTCGACTGTCGCGTCGAGCTGAGGGAGCGCCTGGCGCTCGCTCTCGAGCGGCTCGAGCAGGGGGGCGTCGATCTCGTGCTGCTCGATTTTTCGCTTCCCGACAGCGTCGGACTCGATTCCTACTGGGCGTTGCGCGACCGCCACCCCGAGGTGCCGGTGATCGTCCTCACCAGCCTCGACGACGACAACCTCGCGCTGCGGGCGGTGGCGGAAGGAGCCCAGGACTATCTCGTCAAGCGGCAGGTCGATGCGCCGCTCCTGGCGCGCGCCATTCGCTACGCCATCGAGCGCCATCGCAGCGAGTTGGCGCTGCGCGAGAGCGAGCAACGCTACGCCCTGGCCATGCAGGGCGCCAACGACGGCATCTGGGACTGGGATCTCGTTCGGGACCAGGTCTTTGTCTCGGCGCGCTGGCGGGCGATGGTGGGCATCGGCGAGGATGAGCTCGACGGCCGCCCGGAGAGCTGGTTCGCCTGCGTCGCCGGCAACGACCTGGAGAAACTCCAGGCCGCCTTCGAGGCCGCTGCCGCCTCCGGCGACTTTCACGTCGCCTTGGAGCACCGCATGCGCTGCCGCGACGGCTCGCTCCTGTGGGTGGCCACCCGCGGCGCCCTGGTGCGCGACGGCAAGGGGCGGGTGATTCGCATGGCGGGCTCGATGAGCGATATCTCGGCGCGCAAACGCGCCGAGGAGCAGCTCGTCCACGACGCCTTCCACGACGGGCTGACCGCCCTCGCCAACCGCAGTCTCTTCCTGGATCGCCTCGGCGTGGCGCTCACTTCGCTGCAGCGCGGCCACAAGGGGACCTTCGCCGTGCTGTTCCTGGATCTCGACCGCTTCAAGACGGTCAATGACAGCCTAGGCCATTCGGTCGGCGACCTCCTGCTGGTGGCGATCGCGCGCCGGCTCGAGAAGCTCATGCGGCCGTCCGACACCGTTGCCCGGCTCGGCGGGGACGAGTTCGCCGTCCTCGCCTTCGGCGTGCGCGAGGCCTCCGACGCGGTCCACATCGCGGAACGCGTGCTCCGGCGGCTGGTGGAACCGTTCACCATCGACGGCCAGGAGCTCCACATCACGGCGTCGATCGGCATCGCGCTCCCCGAGGCCGCGGGCGCCAGCGCCGACGGACTCCTGCGCGACGCCGATCTCGCCATGTACCGCGCCAAGGCCTCGGGACCGGGGCGCTACGAGGTCTTCGACCTCGAGCTCCACCGCGCTTCGGTGCAGCTGCTCAAGCTCGAAACCGAGCTCCGCAGAGGCGTCGCGGCGGGCGACTTCGTCATGCACTACCAGCCGATCGTCCTGCTCGCGAGCGGCCGCATCGCCGGGTTCGAGGCGCTCGCCCGTTGGCAACATCCGGAACGCGGCCTGGTTCCACCCGAGCACTTCATCGCCCTCGCCGAGGAAACCGGGCTGATCGTCTCGCTCGGCTGGCTGGTGCTCGAGCGGGCCTGCCGCCAGGCCTGCCTCTGGCAGCAGCGCTTCCCGACCGACCCGCCCTACTTCATGAGTGTCAACGTCTCGGGGAAGCTCTTTGCCCAGGACGGCGCGGTCGAGCAGCTGCTGCGCATTCTCGAGGCTTCGCGGTTGCCGCCCGAGAGTCTGCGCCTCGAGGTTACCGAGAGTGTCGTTCTGCACCACGGCGACGAGGTCATGCGCCGGCTGCGGCTGCTGCGCGACTTCGGCGTGCAGCTGTCGATCGACGATTTCGGCACCGGCTATTCGTCGCTCTCCTATCTGCAACGCTTTCGCTACGACGAGCTCAAGATCGACCGCTCCTTCGTGCGCGACATCGCGGGCGCCGATTCCCTGGCCATCGTCGAGACCATCCTCTCGCTCGCCAGTCACCTAGGGATAGGCGTGGTCGCCGAGGGCATCGAGACGGCCGAGCAGCTCGCCCATCTGCGCAATCTCGGCTGCCCGCACGGCCAGGGCTTCTGGTTCGCGAAGCCGCTCGCGCCGGAAGCGGCCGAGGAGCTCCTCGCCTCGAACGCATGTTGGTAGCTCGGCGACCTGGCGCCGTCCCTTCCGGGACGGCTCCTGGCCAGTGGGACAAGGCCAAACCTCGGCAGAGCAGTGGTTGACAAACAGTTTACATCAGGTGGACAATTGAGCCATGACTGCCGTGACCAGCGAGTACCCGGAAGTCCTGCTGACCGGTCCAGGGTCCACGGTGACGATTCCCGCCTGGGTCAGAAAGTTCAAGCCGAAGACTGCCACCGGCGCTCGGATTCGCTATTTGAGGAAGCTGCCGGCGGTGACGGTCATCCAAGCGACTGAGCCCGATTTCATCGCCCAGCACGGTGCTTTTGTCCACCGGCTGGCGACGACCCACCAGCTGACCCCCGGACCGTCCAAGGTCCTCGTCGTCCTCGGCAGCCAGGGTGCAGGCAAGCGCCTGATCCTCACCTCCTGGCTGAAGATCTTCTCGCGCACGAGCGACGTCGAATTCGCTCGCGGCGCGGACGAAGCGGCATTCGCTCTGGAAGGAGCCTTCGCCAAGATCCGGGCGGTCGCGGATCAGGCCTCGCCTGAACAGACCGAGTCCGACCCGCTCGACAAGATCAAGGCGATCCTCGCCGCCACTGCAGACCTCCACGGACCCTCCGGGCGACTGTCCGCCGATCGCGTCGCGGAGGTCTTCGGGATCTCGCTGGCGGAGCTGGCGGCTCTCGCCGGCAAGAGTCGCCAGACGCTGTCGAAGACACCCGATGCGGTCTCGGCGCAAACGGCGCTGCGGCCTTTCGAACGTACCGCCCGCCTGCGGGGGGTGCTCGAAGGCGGTGAGTTTCGGCAATGGCTGAACGCTTCGAACGCGCAGCTCGACGATCAGTCCCCGATCGAGCTCATCCGGTTGGGCCGGACCGAGCTCGTGGCGAACCTGGCCGAGGACATCCTGACGGGACAGCCGGATTGACGTCGCCGGCGCTCGAACCGGAACTCCCCGCGCTCGCCTCGCTGTCCACCCGGCGAATGGAGCGCGTGCTGGTCCGCTGCGTCTCGCAGGTAGCCTTCATGAAGAGCCTCCCGCCACGCTACCTCTACACATCGGGCCGCCCTGGCCGCTGCAACCCGGCGGGAGTTGCCTGCCTCTATGCTTCCGAGTCCGAGACGACGGCGAACACCGAGTACCTCGCCCCGTTCGCCGGCACGCAAGCCCACCATCAACCCAGATTGCTCTACTTCGTTCAGGTGAAGCTGGCGAAGATCGTCGATTGCGGCGACCGCGCGGTTCGCGCGGCCCTCGGTTGCGCCAACGACGACTTCTACGGCACCTGGCGGCTGGCGCCGGCGCCGACCCGCCTTCAGCGGCTGGGCCTCGCGATCAGCCGCCAGCGCTCGATCTCGGCGGTCCGCTTCCCCTCGCACGCTGCCCATCGCACCGGCAAGGCAGGTTGGAACCTGGCCATTTTTCCGGCGGCGCTCACCCCGCCGGACCGCGTCGATATCCTCGGCCCGGACAGCGCCGCGCTCGAGTCTCTGCCGTGACTCGCGACAGCAAGAGCACCCCGCCCATGGGCCCAGCGACTCTCACCCACCGCCTGAAAATCATCCTCGAAATGATCAAGTTCGAGCACACGCTGTTCGCCTTGCCTTTCGCTCTGATGGGGATGCTGCTCGCGTCGGGCGGGCTGCCGCAGGGGCGGATCGTGCTCTGGATCGTGGTGGCGATGGTCGGCGCGCGGTCGGCGGCGATGGGGTGGAACCGGTTGGTGGATCGTCAGATCGACGCCGCCAATCCGCGCACCGCCACGCGGGCGCTCCCGGCGGGGCTGGTCTCGCCGGGGTTCGTGGTCGTCTTCGTGATCGCGAGCCTCGCCCTGCTGCTCCTCGCCGCCTGGCGCCTGAACCCGCTCTGCCTGGCACTGTCTCCGGTCGCCATCGTCGTCCTCCTCGGCTACAGCTACACCAAACGCTTCACCTGGGCGGCGCATCTCGCGCTCGGTCTCGCCCTCGCCGGGGCGCCGCTCGGCGCCTGGATCGCGGTGACCGGGAGCTTCGCGGCGACACCCTTTGTGCTCGCCGGCGTAGTCGTCACCTGGGTCGCCGGCTTCGACGTGCTCTACGCCCTGCAGGACGAGGCGTTCGACCGCGCGCGCGGGCTGGCGTCGATCCCTGCACGCTTCGGTTCGGTCGCGGCGCTGGGGGTCTCGGCGGCGCTCCATCTCGTCACGCTGGCACTCCTCGCCGCGCTGCCGTTCGTCTACCCGCCCGGCCTGGGTCTTGCCTACTGGGTCGGCGTCGCCGGCTGCGCGGCGCTCCTCGCCTATCAGCACGCCATCGTCCGGCCGGGCGATCTTTCGCGCCTGAATGCCGCCTTCTTCACCGCCAACGGTCTGCTCGCCCTCTGGCTCCTCGCGGCAACCGCTACCGACCTCGTTCTCCGATAGGCGCGATAAACTCGCCCTCCACCGGTAACGCGATGAGCGCCGACCTGCATCTCCTCGGCCGCCTGGCCGTCCACTACAAGCTGCTCACCACCGAGCAGCTGGCCGAGACCACCCGCGCCCAGGCGAGGAGCGCCGTCCCCCGCCCCCTGGGCGAGCTCTGGATCGAAGCCGGTTGGATGACCCGGGCGCAGCTTGACAAGCTCCTCGCGGTGCAGCGCGAGGTGGTCGCCAAGCAGAGCGCGCAGGCGGCGGAGCCGCTCATCCAGGCCAGGCCGGCGAGCGCGGCTCTCGACCTCGAGCAAACCGCGAGCGGCGAGATCTCGACCCGGGCCGGCAAGCGCATCGACCGCATCCTCGAGTTCGCCGTCTCGCAGCGCGCCAGCGACGTGCACATCCTCTCCGGCGAGCGCGTCCTGCTGCGCTGCGACGGCGAGCTCGCCTTCGCCGGCGACGCCGTGCTCGAGGCCGCGGCCGTCGAACGCCTGGTCGCCGAGGTCCTCGACCCGCGTCTGCGTGAACGGCTCGACCGCGACGGCCAGATCGACTTTTCCTGGACGATCGCCGGGCGGGCGCGCTTTCGCGGCAACGTCTACCGCCACCAGCGCGGGCTCGGACTGGTGCTGCGCGCCATCGCGCTCGAGGTCCCGACGCTCGCCAGCCTCGGCCTGCCCAACACTCTCGCCAAGCTCACCAACCATCATCAGGGGCTGGTGTTGCTCACCGGCCCTGCCGGGTGCGGCAAGTCGTCGACCCTCGCCGCTCTCCTGCGGCTGATCAACGAGGAGCGCCAGGACCACATCGTCACCGTCGAGGATCCGATCGAGTACCTGCACACGCCGCTGCGTTGCGTCGTCAACCAGCGCCAGGTCGGGCGCGACACCGGCAGCTTCGCGCGCGCCCTGAAAGCCGCCCTGCGCGAGGATCCCGACATCATCGCGATCGGCGAGCTGCGCGATCTCGAAACCATCTCGCTGGCGCTCACCGCCGCCGAGACCGGACATCTGGTGCTGGCGACGCTCCACACCGGCAGCGCCATCCGCACCGTCGACCGCGTCGTCGGCTCCTACCCGTCGAACCAGCAGGCGCAGATCCGCACGATGCTCTCGGAGTCGCTGCGCGCCGTGGTCTCGCAGCGTCTCGTGCGGCGCGCCGACGGCCAAGGGCGCGTGCCGGCGCTCGAGGTGCTTCTCGGCACCCGCGCGGTGTCGAACCTCATCCGCGAGTCGAAGTCTTTCCAGATCCGCTCGGTGCTGCAGACCGGCGGCGCGCAGGGAATGTGCCTGCTCGACATCTCGCTTGCGGCGCTCGTGCGCTCGGGTGTCGTGACGCGCGCGGAGGCGCTCCGCCACGCCGACGATCCGAAGCTGCTGCCACCCGCGACCGGCGCCGCTCCGGCAGGAGCGGCCTGAGGCGCCCATGGGGCACCTGAACGATCTGCTGCGCGCCACCAAGGAGAGCGGGAGCTCGGACCTCCATCTGGTCTCGGGGCTCGCCCCGCGCGTCCGCCTGCACGGCGCGCTCGTGCCGCTCCCCGGCGGCAGCGAGCTCTCGCCCGAGGCCCTCGCGGCGCTCCTCGTCGAGGGCGTCTCCGGCGCGCAATGGCAGGAATTCCAGACCTCCGGCGATCTCGACTTCGCGCTCGCCGTGCCGGGCGTGGCGCGCTTCCGCGGCAACTACCTGCGCCAGGAGCGCGGACCCTCGGCGGTCTTCCGCACCATCCCGGAGAAGATCGCGACCCTCGAGGAGCTCGGCCTCCCGCCGGTCCTTGGCCGCCTCGCCGAGCTCAGGAGCGGCCTGGTCCTGGTGACCGGTCCGACCGGGTCGGGCAAGTCGACGACCCTCGCCGCGATCATCGATCGCATCAACCGGAGCTCGGCGCGCCACATCGTCACGATCGAGGAGCCGGTCGAGTTCGTGCACCAGAACCAGCGCTCGATCTTCTCGCAACGCGAGGTCGGCCTCGACACGGTGAGCTTCGCGGCCGCCCTGCGCTCGGCCATCCGGCAGGACGCCGATGTCGTCCTGGTCGGCGAGATGCGCGATCTCGAGACGATCTCGCTGGCGCTGAAGGCGGCCGAGATGGGGGTGCTGGTCTTCGGGACGCTGCACACCAACAGCGCGTCGAAGACGATCGACCGCCTGATCGACGTCTTCCCGGCCGACGAGCAGCCGCAGGCCCGCATGTCGCTCGCCGACTCCCTGGCGGCGATCGTGGCGCAGCTGCTGCTGCCCAGGGCCGGCGGCGGGCGGGTGGCTGTGCACGAGATCCTCTTGAAGACCCAGGCGCTGCCCAACCTGATCCGCGAGGGCAGCATTCCGATGCTGGTCAACCTGATGCAGTCCGGGCGCAATGACGGCATGCAGTTGCTCGACGATGCGCTCCTCGACCTGGTCGCGAAGAAGCTCGTCACGCCGCGCGATGCCTACATGAAGGCCTCGGACAAGAGCCGCTTCGAGCCGCTGCTCGAGAAGGAGTAGGGCACCGAGAAGTCGGCGCTTCGTCACCCCGCTGCAACGTCCTGGACACCGCCGTCGGCGATCCTTTCCTTGCCGTCTTAGGAGCGCCGATCGCGATGCGCCTCGCCCCGTCCCTCGTCCGCCTGCAGGAGCTCGAGCTCGGGCTCTGCCTGCGCCTGTCGCAGACGCAGCGTCGGTGGGGTGCGCTCGCGTTCTTCCGCGGCGTGTCGAAGGCCGGCGACGGCCTCTTCTGGTTCGCGCTCGCCGGCCTCCTGCCGCTCGTCCTGGGCGCGACGGCGCTTCCTACGGTCCGCCGCATGGCCGCCGTCGGCATCGCCGCCGCGCTGGTGTCGAAGGCGCTCAAGATAGCCACCGGCAGGTCCCGCCCGTTCAGCGCCAACGCCGGGGTCCTTCTCGGTGCGGCGCCACTCGACCGCTACAGCTTTCCCTCCGGCCACACCTTGCACGCCGTCGCCTTCTCGATCGTGGTGCTCGCGACCTACGGCTTTCTGGCCTGGATTCTCGTGCCCTTCACCCTGGCGGTCGCGCTGTCGCGGGTCGTTCTCGGCCTGCACTACCCGACCGATGTCGCGGCAGGTGCCGCCGTCGGAGCGCTCCTCGCAGTCTCCACCCTCGCCTTCCTCTGATCCCTCCTCCTGATCCTCGACTCGCCCTCCGCCCCGTCGATCGCCCCCGCGACGCCCCCGGCTTCAGACGGGAACGCCGCGGAGCGATCCCGCCTGTCCGTTCTCTATCTCTCGGACGTCTACTTCCCGCGCGTCAACGGGGTGTCGACCTCGATCGCGACCTTCCGCGGCGAGCTCGACCGGCGCGGCGTCAACGTGTCCCTCGTCTGCCCCAGCTACGCCCGCGGCCACGGCGAGAGCGAGGCCGACTCGCGCATCGTCCGGCTGCGCGGCCGGCGCGTTCCGTTCGATCCCGAGGATCGTTGGGTGCCGGCGCGTCGCTTTCGCGCCGCCGGGCCGGATTGCCCGCGGTTCGATCTGATCCACGTTCAGACGCCGTTCTCGGCCCACCGCGCCGGAGTCGATCTGGCGCGCCGTCACGGCGTGCCGGTGGTCGAGACCTACCACACCTATTTCGAGCACTACTTCGAGCACTACGTGCCGTTCCTGCCGAAGAGTCTCTGCCGCAGCCTCGCCCGGCGCCTGACGCGCCGCGCGGCGCGCGAACTCGACCACATGGTGGTGCCGTCGACGGCGATGCGCGACGCCCTCGCAGCTTACGGCGTCGCGACGCCGATGACCGTTCTGCCGACCGGCATCCGGCGCGAGTCCCTGGGCGGGGGCGACGGCGCCGCCTTCCGCGCCCGCCGCGGCATCGCCGCCGACAGGCCGGTGCTGGTCCACATCGGGCGCATCGGGCACGAGAAGAACCTGCTCTTCCTGCTGCGCGCGTTCGAACGCGTCGTGCGGGAGCTGCCGGAGGCGCTGCTCGTCGTCGCCGGCGAGGGGCCGGCCAAAGCCGAGCTCGAGCGCCGCGCCGTCGAGATGGGCCTCGGGCGCCATCTTCTCTGGCTCGGCTACCTCGACCGTGAGCGCGAGCTCACCGGCTGCTACCGCGCTGGCGACGCTTTCGTCTTCACCTCGAAGACCGAGACCCAGGGACTGGTCCTGCTCGAAGCGATGGCGCTGGGGGTGCCGGTCGTCGCGCTCGCCGAGATGGGCACCCGCGACCTCCTGCTCGAGCGGCGCGGCGCACTGGTCGCCGAAGACGACCTGGTCGACTTCGCCGCCAAGTGCGTAGAGGTTCTCCGCGATCCGCTCCTGCGCGCCCGCCTCGCCGCGGAGGGGCCGCGGGTCGCCGCCGATTGGTCGGCCGAGCGCATGGCCGACCGCCTGGAGAATCTCTACTTCCAGTTGCTCGGGTGGAGGTCGGGCGAGAAGACCGAGTGATCAGTTCGCTTCCGGGACCTCGACTTCCACGAACGCCGTCGACTGCACGCCCGAGATCTCGTCGAGCACCACGACCGCGACGCGCTGCAGGCCCGGCGCGAGACGCATTTCGGCGCGGTGGTACCAGGAGGAGACCATCGCCTTCGCCATCTGATCCTCGGGGACGACGATCGGTACCTCGGCCACGCCGCCCTCGAGCAGCCTTCCGCGCGCGTCCTGGATCGCCACCCGCACCGAGACCTTGCCGCTGCGCACGTCGCCGGCCGGAACGAGCGACAGGAGACGCAACGGAATGCCGACCGCGAACGGCACGATCTGGCCGCCCTTCTTCTTGCCGTCGGACTCGCCGGCGCCGAGACTGAGGGTGATCTCGAGCGGATTCTCCGCCTGACCGAAGGTCACCGCCGCGGCGAGCGCCGACTCCGCCCGCTCGGGCGCCGAATGCCGCTTGAAGCTCTCGCGGTGGCGCACCGCCAGGTCCGCCCGCCGCGTCCTCACCTCGATCTTGTGGTCCTTTTCGCCTGCCGACGCGTTGGTCGAGAAGCCAAGCGAGTAAGCGGCGTCGATATCCGCCGTGACGGCCTCGAGTCGGCGGTCGAGGTCGGTCCCGATGTTGTAGGAGGCGCCGCCGGTGGCGCCAGACAACCGCAGGATGCTCGAAGCGGCCTCGACCACGCTCATGTCGCGCGGCAGCGGCCGCGCGGCGCCCGGTCCGGCGCTGCCGAACTCGGCGCTGTTCTCGGCCGGGGGCTGGATCACGGGCGAGATGGTGTAGAAGGCCACCCTGGCGTTCTGCGCGGCGTGGACCATCTGCTCGAACTCGCCGATCAACTCCTGCCCGCGCAGCTGGAGCGTCGGTGCCCGGCTGGCGTCGCTGGAGGTGACGACCTGGCGCTGCTGGTCGAGGGCGGCAAAGAGCCCCTGCGCCGGGAAGGCCTGGATCCCGGCGGTTGCGAGGACGACCGCCTTGCGGCCCTGCGCTGTCGCCAGGGCTCCGACCAACCGCTCCAGCGCCACGATCGAACGCCGCTCGCGGTCGATCTGCTGCTCGGCCCAGTTCGTGATCTCGTTTTCGAGTCTCACGATCTCGGACTGCTGCATCCGGGCCCCGCGAGGGGCTGCCATTTCGCCGCTCAGGCGCATGCGGTTGCGGCCAAAGGCGCGAATATCCTGTTCCAACTGACGCTTCTCGCCGCTGCCGAGCCTGGCGAGGGATGGCGTGGCTTCGAGCTCGTCGAGCGCCTGCGCGATGCGGGCCGGGTCGGTGGTCGGCAGCAGGAAGACGCGCAGGTTCTGTTCGAACGCCGCGATCATGACGCGATCCTCGCCGGCGGGCCTGGCGTGCAGGAACTCGCGCAGCTCCCGGAGCGTCTCGAAGCGGGCGCGATTCTCGAGCGCGGTCTGGTCGACGTAGAGAATCAGGTTGGTCAGGGCGATCGGCGCGGGCCCCGACACCGGTGCGGCCGGCAGCGTCGAGATCTCCTGCGCTGCGATGGCGGATGCCGCGGTCGGCGCCGACGAAAGCCGCGGGGCGGCGAAGTACTCGATGGCGACCGGACGGCCGTCGACGAGGAGCTCGAAATCGCCCCTTCCAAGTTCCACGACCCGTCCCCCGTTGCGGTCGGTCACGATGACGTCGACGCTGACGACCTCGACCTCGACCCGTTCGGCGAACGACTCCGGGGAGGCCGCGGGCTCCTGCGCCCGGGCCGGCGCGGACGCAGCTGCAACCAGGAGAGCGAGGCAGGCCAGCGCAGGGCGCACGGCCAGGCGTCTCAGGATGATCGACATCGACCTCACCTCGAAATGTTCGGACTCTTCCAGCGCCTCAGGTCTCGCGAGCCTACGAGTCCACATAGCAAGGGCTGTGCCGAAGACGGATCAGGCTTTCCTCCCGCCGCGCAGCGAGAGCGCGGCGTCGGCCTGGATCAGAAGCGATTTCACCGGCAGGTCGTAGTCACAGGCGGCTTCACAGAAGCCGGCGCAGTGGCTGCAGTGGGCGGCGCGTTCGGCGGCGACGAGCCTGGCGTACGACTCGGCGCCGCGGCTCTCCTGGCCGTAGTCGTGGAAATACATCGCGAAGCGCAGGATGTCGGCGATCCGCACGTCGTCCGGGCAGGCCGGCTCGCAGGCGTTGCAGAAGCGGCAGACCTCGTTCGAGAAGCGCGCCTGGTATTCGTCGAGGAGCGCGAGATCGGCCGCGGCGATCGGGCTTCCAGAGGCCGCGACGTATTCGTCGACCTGCTTGCGGCTCGAGATCGAGATGATCAGGTTCGAGAGGTTCGGATTCGCCAGCACCCACTTGAGCGCCGCCTGCTTGAAGCTCGTCTGGCGGTCGCGAAAGCGGTCGAGGTCGGCGCCTTTCGCCCCGGCGAGCGTCTTCATGGCGATGAAGCCGACGCCGGCGGCCGCCGCGCAGTCGATGAGCTTCTGCTGCTCGGGGTAGTCGAGAAAGCTGTAGCGGCACAGGAGGACATCGAAGAGCCCCGAGTCGATGGCGTGGCCCATCACCTGCGGCAGGTCGCCGTCGTGCCCCGAGGCGCCGAGGAAGCGCGCCTTGCCGGACCTCTTCGCGACCTCCCAGGCTTCGAGCATCTCGGGGTTCTTCAGGCGCTCGACACCGCTGCCGTCGGAGTGCCGGCCGACCTCGTGGTTGAGCAGAATGTCGACGTAGTCGGTGTCGAGACGCCGCAGGCTCTCGTCGAGCATGTCGAGAAAGACCTGCTTCGTCGCCGGCTTGCCGATGTGATGCGGACACCACTTGGTTGTCAGGACGAACTTGTCGCGGCGCCCCTTGAGCGCCGGACCGATCGCCCGCTCCGACGCGCCGCCGCGGTAGCAGTGCGCGGTGTCGACGTAGTTGATGCCGCGCTCGAGGGCGTAGACGAGGACGTCCGGGTCGTCGATCGGGTAGCCGCCGAAGCCGATCTCCGACACCTTGAGTCCCGTGCGGCCGAGCGTGCGATAGCGCATCGCCAGCGGTGGCGGCGTCGGCGGTCCGCCCTGGCTCGAGGCGAGACCGCCGACCACCGCCGTGCCGCCGGCGACCGCCGCGGCGGCGAGCAGGGTGCGGCGAGAGAGCTTGCCCTTGGGCGCTGCGTCTTCCATCATGCCCATCCCTCCCGGCGCCCCTCGCCACTCGGATCCGGCCGCTCGCCGAGATCGCGCCTGCCGGGGCCGAGCAGGACGTAGAGCAGACAGACGAAGAACAGCAGAACATAGACCTTGTTGGTGAACCAGAGGAGCTTCCAGAAGGTCCACTCCGGGGCGCGCAGGAAGAAAAAGAACTTCGTCAGGACGACCGCCGACTCGGCGAGCGCCAGAGTCACGCCGTAGATCCAGACGAGCCGGTGGCGGCGCCAGAGGCCGACCGCGAGCGCGAGGTGGGTCAGCGGCCAGAGGTCCCACATCACTCCCGACCCGGTGAGCGCCGCGCTTCTGCCGCCGCCGCCGGCGTCGCCGCCTTCGCCGCCTTCGCCGTGCAACGCCAGGGCGAGGTCGAAGAGGAGCGGCGCGAGGTACTTTGCCACCAGCGTCCAGGTGATCATCACCACCAGGGCGAAGACCGTGGCGACGATCCAGCGCGGACGCGGCGCGTTCGTCATGCGGTGGACGCTGGTGCGGACGCCGGGGCCGGTACCTGGAGGACCGGGGCGCGAGCCGGGAGGAAACGCACCAGGAGCAGCGCCGCGACCAGCGGCGAGGCGGCGCGCAGGAGATAGAAGCTGTCGCCGCTGGTGACGTAGTTGGCGCTGGGGAAGACCGGCGCCAGCCAGTCGGCGATGAGATAGAAGTCGACGAAGGTGAGCACGCCACGCAGGAGCCCTGCCGCCGCCAACCCGGAGGCGCGATAGAGCACCGTGCACGAGATCTCGCGCGCCAGCGCGGTCACCAGGGCCGCGGCGACGAAGGCGGGCTCGCTCCAGGAGAAGCCCGGCGCGATCGTCGGCAACGCGAGCGCGGTGCCGCAGAGCAGCGTGAGCGTCCAGGCGGCGCGGGTTCCCCAGCTCTCCTCGGCGCTGCGATAGAGCTGCCCGCGGAGCACGCGCTCGTAGAAGCGGATCGCGAGGACGACGAGGAGCGGCAACGCCCAGAGTGCGGTCGTCGCGCGCGTCGCGGCGAGCTGTTGATCGCCGTAGGTGAAGGTCAACCAGCCGAGGCGATGGCCGATGCCGATCGGCGCCAGATCGACGGCGATCGCCACCCCGATCCAAGGCAGCAATCGGAGCCCGCTCGACCCGCGTGCGCCAGGCGCCGGCGGCGAGAGCGCCACGTTGCCCGCGGCGGGGGCTGCGGCAGGCAATGACAGCGTCGGAAGAACGGGTTTCGCCGGTGGCAGCGCCGCCAGCGGAATTCCCGGCAGACGGAGTCGGGGCGGCAGCTCGCCCGGGCCCGCTCGCCGCTTCTTCTTTTCCTGCGTCAGCAGGCCGCAGAGAAAGACGAGGCCCGGCAGCGCCCAGACGAGGAAAAGGCGCAGCGCGTCGGGTTTGCCGCTGCCGTAGCGCCCGGCGAACCAGGTCGCGCCGACGGCCAGATCGAGGAGAAGCATGGCGAGCAGAGCGGTGCGGACTTTCAAGACACGGGATTGTACGGCTTTCGATAGGCTCCGGTTCTCGCAACCGAGAGGAGAGTCGCGATGCGCCCGAACCTCACCGCCGCCACCGCCGCCGCCGTGCTCGCCACGGTTTTCACCCTGACCGCCGCCGCGCAGACCGCCCAGCCCGCTGGCAGCGCCGCCGGCGCCGCGAGCGACGCCGCGCACGCCGAGAAGATGGCGCGCGAGCACCAGCACGACACCGCGACCGCCAGTCCAGGGACGGTCCCCGCGCCGGCGCAGGCGGTCGCCGCCGAAGAGGTCACCTACGCCACCCTCGCCGGTGTCGCGGTCAAGGGCTACCTCGCGCGGCCGGCAGAGGGGGCCACCGGCGGCAAGCCGCTGCCGGCGCTCATCGTCATCCAGGAGTGGTGGGGCCTGAACGACAACATCCGCGCCATGGCCCGGCGCTTCGCCGGCGAGGGCTATCTGGTTCTCGCGGTCGATCTCTATGAAGGGAAGATCGCGACCACCTCCGAAGAGGCGATGGCGGCGATGCAGGGCGCCATGCAGAAGCCGGCCCGCCTGCTCGAGAACCTGCGGCAGGCGCACGCCTATCTCACGAACCAGGGCAAGGCGACGAAGGTCGGTGTCGTCGGCTGGTGCTTCGGCGGCGGCTGGGCGCTCGAGACGGCGCTCGGGATTCCCGACGGTATCGACGCGGCGGTGATGTACTACGGCCGCACCCAGAGCGATCCCAAAGCCCTGTCCGCCCTGAAGGCGCCGCTCCTCGGCCTGTTCGGTGGCAAAGATCAGGGGATTCCGGTCGACGGCGTGCGCCAGATGGAGCACGAACTGGTAACGCTGGGCAAGAACGTCAGAATCGTCGTCTACCCCGAGGCCGACCATGCCTTCGCCAATCCGACCGGCAACCGCTACCTCGCCGGTCCGGCGACCGACGCCTGGGAGAAGACGACCGCCTTTTTCGCCCAGCACCTCAAGAACTGACGAGCTTCCAGCCAGCCTTCGAATCGGCCGCATCGTGAGTCGCACACCGCCGGACAGGCTGGTCTACTCCACCGACTCCGGCAAGGTCTGCCCGCGCTGCGGCTGGCCAAAGTCGGACTGCCGCTGCGCCGCGAACCTCGAGCAGCCGGTGCCGGAGAAGATCGTCGCCCGGTTGCGGCTCGAGAAGTCGGGGCGCGGCGGCAAGAGCGTCACCGTCATCGACGGCCTGCCGAGGAACAGCGACTTCCTGCGCGAGCTGGCCGGCCACCTCAAACGCGCCTGCGGCACGGGAGGTACGGTCGGAGAGGGCTGCGTCGAGATCCAAGGCGACCGCCGCGAGGTGCTGCGCCCGCTGCTGGTCGCGCGCGGCTTCACCGTCAAGGCCTGAGCCGGCCGATCCTCCCGTCAGAGGTAGCCGAGCGCCCGCAGGCTGCGGTCGAGCTCGGGATCGATCTCGGCCTCCTCCGCCGGCGCGCGCGGGCCGAACCGGGCGAGAGCGGAGGCGAGCCCGCCTTCGAGCCAGCGCACCCTCTCGGGCGGTGGCTGCGCCGGGTCGAAGAGGCTCGTGCGCTCCCGCGGATCGCGGACCAGATCGTAGAGCTCGCGACCCGGGCGCAGGAGCGGCTCCGCTTCGCTCTGTCGCACGAGCTTCGACGAACCGCCCACCCCAGAGACCCAGCGCCCCCCCGGGCGCGCCAGCCAGGCGAAGGAGAGGTGCGTCGGAAGGGCTGGCGGGAGCGGCGAGCGCGACGAGAGCGAGGGCGCGTCGTCGAGCAGGATCCGGACATCGCGCCCCGGGAGCTCGGACGAAGGCGGCAAGCCGGCGAGCGCGAGCAGCGTCGGCGCGATGTCGACCTGGTCGACCGGCGCCGCGACCGTCCGGCCGGCGGCGACCCCGGCCGGCAACCGCAGGACGAACGGAATGCGCAGCATCTCCTCGTAGAGCGTGAAACCGTGTTTCCAGCCGCCGTGGTCGAGAAACTCCTCACCATGGTCGGCGGTGAGCAGCACGGCGCTCGACGCGGCGAGTCCGCGGCGCGCGAGCTCGTCGAGGAAGTCGCCGAAGGCGGCGTCGTTCTGCGCGATCTCGGCGTCGTAGAGCGCCACGGCGTCGGCCGCCCGCTGCTCGGCGGCGCTGCCGGTGAGGGCGGCGAGCTCGTTCGAGCGCGCGCAGCAGGCGGCCTCCACGTCGACCGCCGCGGCGAACTTCCGGCGATACTCCTCGCGCGGGCGGTAGGGGTCGTGCGGGTCGAGAGTGTGGACGAACAGGAAGAGCGGGCGGGTGGGCTTCCGGCGCTCGCGCTCGGCGAGCCAGGCGAAGATCTCGACGTTCATCTCCGCGGCGTCGTAGTGCTCGTGCTTGCGCCCCTTGCGGTGCTTGAGGAAGCGAAAGGTCTCGAAGCCCTGCGCGAAACCGAAGCGCGCCGTGATGTTGGCGTTGGTGGTGAAGAGCGCGGTCTCGTAACCGCCCGTCTGCAGGCGCTCGGCGAGCGTTTCGACGCTCTCGTGGATGCGCTGCTGGCGCAGCTCCGCGCCGTGGGCGACCGGATAGAGCCCGGTGAGGACCGACGCTACCGCCGGCTTGGTCCACGAGCTCTGCGCGCGGCCGTTCCGGAAGAGCGTCGACCCGGCGGCAAAGCGATCGCTGCGCGGCGAGGTCGGCAGCACGTAGCCGTAGCAGCCCAGGTGGTCGGCGCGCAGCGTGTCGATGAGGTAGACGATGAGGTTCGGTCGCCGACTGCCCGGCAGCGCCGAGATCACTGGTTCCGCTGGCTCCAATGGCTCCAATGGCGCGTCTTGCCGCGCTGGCTCCGGGTCGCTCGCCGGCCGGAGCAGGTGCACCCCAGTGAGCGTGACCGCGCCGTTCGTACCGACGGCGCGCAGCGCGAACGAGACCAGCCCCGGAGGTCGAGCGAAATCGGTGAGCTGGAGGTCGCCTGCGCCGCCGGTCCAGAAGCTGCGGCGCTCCGCCTCCTCGCCGATCGCGACGGCGAGCTCGAGGCGGGCGTCGCCGCGCCGTTCGAACCGCTCCCAGGCGAGCCGGCTGCCGGCGGCAAGCTCGAACGTGCCGGCGAGCGCCGTCCCCGCAGGGACCTCGATCGTCCCCGCGGTCTCGTCGATCCGCGGCGGGCCCGGCGCTGCGGTGGCCGGGCGGCCACCGCCACCTGCCGGCGCGGCCGCGACGATCCGCACCCGGTCCCAGGCCACCGCCCAGGGCGCCTCGCCCGGGCGGTCGTTCCAGCGCGCGTAGCGCAGCTCCAGGATGTTCTCGCCGGCCTGCACACGGGAGGCCTCGACGGAGAAGCGCAGCTCCGTGGCTGTAGGCCCGACGGCCGCCTCGCCGACCGGCTCGCCGTTCACCGCCAGCCTCACGCGCTGCTCGCCGCCCCCGGCGAACGGGTACGACCAGCCGCGCAGCCGCAGCTCGAGATCGCGTGCCGCGACGAGCTCGAAGCTCAGGCGCGACAGCGGACCGGCCCCCCAGCTGAATCGGGTCGCGGCACTCCGCTCCGCCGGGCCCCAACCCTCGCCGAGCGCCGTCCGAGACGCCGGCTCACCCGGGTCGAGGACACCGTTCTCCGCCATCGTCCGCAGCGCTGCCGCGAACCCCGCGAGCGGCACGCGCTCCAACGGCACCGGCGTGGGGGCCCGGCAGGAAGTCGCCCAGCCGGCGACCGTCACCAGCGCGAGAAACGCGACGGGCTTCAGCAAGAAGGTTCGAGGATCTCGATCTTGTCCGGGCTGTTCGGAACGATGCAGAGAAACTCGAACGGCGCCTCGAGGACGGTGTAGGAGTGCGGCATCCCGGCCGGGATGTAGAGCGTGTTTCCGGCCGCGACCTCGTGCACCGCGTCGCCGACCGTCATCCGCGCCCGGCCGGCGAGCACGTACTGCTCGTGCTCGACCAGATTGGTGTGCAGCGGCATGCCGCCGCCAGCGCCCATGATGAAGCGCCGCAGCGCGAAGTTGGGCGCCCCGTCGCCGGGCCCGACGAGCACCTGCACCTCGGTCGCCCTGCCGGCGGCGACGCTCTTCTTCTCGACCTCGTCGGCAACCTTGACCGTTGCCGTCTGCTCGCTGGTGCTCATCGTCTTCTCCTGCGGCTTCGCATCGTGGATCGTAGCCGACTCGACGCCGCCCTACTCCTCGCCCATGAGCTGGAGATCGAGGAGGTCCTTGGGGCGACCGGTGGCGCGCTTGTTCCGGATCATCGCGGCGCGGCCGATGAAAGGCAGCTCGAGACCGGAATGCGAAACCACCGCATGCTCTTCCCAGGCCTCAGCGAAGGAGATGCCGGTGAGCTCGGTCGCGAGATCGATGCGATAGGGCGGCACACCCATCTGAAAGACGACACCCGGGATGGTGAGATCGGCTTCGGTCAAATCGAAGAGGGGAGCGCCGAAATCCTGCAGGGCGTCGAAAACTCGTGCAGCGTTCTCCGCCGTCGGCTCCACGAAGAGATCGAAATCTCCCGTCGCCCGCGGTTGCGCCCAGTAGCCGAGCGCATGCGCTCCGACGACCAGAAACCGGACATCACGGGCGCAAAACGCGCGCAGCAGATCGAGGGCGTCCGGCGGGATCGGAAGGGAGCTTGCCGACGAGGGCATAGGCCTCCTGGCTCAACTGGAAAACACGGAGAAAGCGCTCGACCGGAGGCACCCGGGACCAGAACTCGGCGTCCCGGGTAGCGTCGTCAGCCTCCCGGTGCGTCGTCTTCCGTACCGCCATCGGACGTTCAGCCACGGGCCAATTCTACTCCTGAGCGCGGGCCGACCGCGAGCTTCTCGAGCTTTCAGCCCTCGACCTTGAGAACCGCCAGGAAGGCCTCTTGCGGGATCTCGACGTTGCCGACCGATTTCATCCGCTTCTTGCCCTCTTTCTGCTTCTCGAGGAGCTTCCTCTTGCGGCTGATGTCGCCGCCGTAGCACTTGGCGAGGACGTCCTTGCGCAGGGCTTTCACGGTCGAGCGCGCGACGATCTTCGAGCCGATCGCCGCCTGCAGGATGACCTCGAAGAGCTGGCGCGGGATGAGCTCCTTCATCTTGTCGACCAGGGCCTTGCCCTTGGGATGCGCCTTCTGGCGGTGGACCATGATCGACAGGGCGTCGACCGGCTCGGTGTTGATCAGCACGTCGAGCTTGACGACGTCGCCTTCGCGGTAGTCGGCGAGCTCGTAGTCGAACGAGGCGTAGCCGCGCGACACCGACTTCAGCTTGTCGTAAAAGTCGTGGATGACCTCGGCGAGCGGAAAGTCGTACTCGATGAGGACGCGGTCCGAGGAGACGTACTGGAGGCTGCGCTGGATGCCGCGCCGGTCCTGCGACAGCGCGAGGATGCCGCCGACGTACTCGTCGCGGGTGACCATCGTCGCCTTGATGTAGGGCTCCTCGATCGACTCGACACGCGAGAGATCCGGCAGCTGCGCCGGGCTCGAGATCTCGATCCGGGTGCCGTTCGAGATGTTGACGCGATAGCGCACGCCCGGCGCTGTGGTGATGAGCGCGAGGTTGAACTCGCGCTCGAGGCGCTCCTGGATGATCTCCATGTGCAGGAGGCCGAGGAAGCCGCAGCGGAAACCGAAGCCCAGCGCCGTCGAGCTCTCGGGCTCGAAGGTGAACGAGGCGTCGTTCAGGCGCAGCTTGTCGACCGCGTCGCGCAGATCCTCGTAGTCCTCGGAGACCACCGGGAATAGGCCGGCGAAGACCATCGGCTTCACTTCCATGAAACCCGGGCAGGGGTCGAGCGTCGGGCGGTCGGGATGGGTGACGGTGTCGCCGATCTTCGCCTGGATGAGGTCGCGGATGTTGGCGTAGACGTAGCCGACCTCGCCGACCGAGAGCTCCTGCACCTCGCGCGGCTTGGGGTGGTAGGTGCCGAGCTCTTCGACGGTGTATACCCTTCCGGCGGCGACGAACTTGATCTTGTCGCCGCGTTTGAGCGTGCCGTCGATGACCCGGATGAAGCAGGCGACGCCGCGGTAGGTGTCGTACCAGGAGTCGAAGAGCAGCGCCTTCAACGGCGCATCGGGATCCCCGATCGGCGGCGGGATGTCGGTCACGATGCGCTCGAGGAGCTCATCGATGCCGATGCCGGTCTTCGCCGAGGTCAGCACGGCGTTCGAGGCGTCGATGCCGATGACCTGCTCGATCTGCTCCTTCGCCCGGTCGATGTCGGCCGAGGGCAGGTCGATCTTGTTGATCACCGGCAGAAGGTCGAGACCGCCGTTGACGGCGAGATAGGCGTTGGCGAGGGTCTGCGCCTCGACCCCCTGCGCCGCGTCGACGATCAGCAGCGCCCCTTCGCAGGCGGCGAGCGAGCGCGAGACTTCGTAGGAGAAGTCGACGTGCCCGGGGGTGTCGATCAGGTTGAAGACGTAGGTTTCGCCGTCCTTGGCCTTGTAGTCGAGCCGCACGGCGCGCGCCTTGATGGTGATGCCGCGCTCGCGCTCGAGATCCATGTCGTCGAGCAGCTGGGCGTGCATCTCGCGCTGGGTCACCGCGCCGGTGCGCTCGAGGATGCGGTCGGCGAGGGTCGACTTGCCGTGGTCGATGTGGGCGATGATCGAGAAATTGCGGATGTGGGAGGCCGGAGGCATCGGGTATGGGACCGGCGGCAAGGGCTTGGAAGCGGTGCCGCTGGGTCGAAGAGCCTATCAGTTCGAGCCGCTGGGTCCGGCGTCGGCTAGACTTCCAGCGATGCGGACCCGACCCGCGGTGACCTCCGATTCCGTCCCCGCTCCGGCGCTCTCCTGCCGCGGCCTGGTCAAGCGCTACGGCGACCTCGTGGCGGTCGACGGCCTCGACCTCGAGGTGCAGGCCGGCGAGTGCTTCGGCCTCCTCGGCCCCAACGGCGCCGGCAAGACGACGACGGTCGAGCTCTTCGAGGGACTGCTCTCTCCGGACGGCGGCCACCTCGAAGTGCTGGGCCAGCGCTGGCACGGGGACGGCCAGGCGCTGCGGGCCCGCCTCGGCGTCCAGCTCCAGGAGACACGCTTCCCCGAGAAGCTCCGGGTCATCGAGCTCGCCGAGCTCTTCCGCAGCTTCTACCGTGACGGTCTCGAGCCGACGGCGGCGCTCGCCCTCGTCGGCCTCGAGGAGAAGCGGCGGGCGTTCGTGCGCGAGCTCTCGGGCGGCCAGAAACAGCGCCTGTCGCTCGCCTGCGCGTTGGTCGGCGACCCGGAGGTGCTGTTCCTCGACGAACCGACCACCGGGCTCGATCCGGCCTCGCGCCGGCAGATCTGGGAGATCGTCGCGCGCCTGAAGGAGCGCGGGCGGACGGTCCTGCTCACCACGCACTACATGGAAGAGGCGGCGCGGCTCTGCGACCGGGTCGCCATCGTCGATCGCGGCAGGATCCTGGCGGAGGGCGCCCCGGCGGCGCTCGTTGCTTCGCTCGGCGCCGAGCACGTCATCGAGCTCGAGACCGAGCGCGAAATCCCCGCCGAGATCCTCGCCGGCCTGCCGGAGGTCGAAGCGGTACGACGCGACGGCGCCACCGTTCGCCTCACGGTGCGCGCGGTCCACCGGGTGGTGCCGCCGCTCCTCGCCCGGCTCGCCGCGGCAGGCATCGAGGCGCGCCGACTGGCCACCCACCACGCGACGCTCGAAGACCTCTTCATCGCCCTCACCGGACGAACCCTCGAAGGCAGCTCTCTGCCCAATGGGTCCGGAAGGAGCGCCGGGGGCGGCGCATGAACACCTGGCACGCGCGCGGGCCGCTCTCCTCGCCGCTCGTTCAACTCACTCTCGCGCGGTTGCGCGAGTTCCTGCGTGAGCCCGAGGCGATTTTCTGGGTCTTTCTCTTCCCGGTGCTGCTGGCGATCGCCCTCGGGGTGGCTTTCCGCAA
Organism: Thermoanaerobaculia bacterium; assembly: GCA_031403995.1. Lineage (GTDB taxonomy): Bacteria > Acidobacteriota > Thermoanaerobaculia > Multivoradales > JAGPDF01 > JAGPDF01. Next base: position 35,126 of record JANNGS010000056.1, on the reverse strand, counting down.
TCGTCCGCCCGATCCGTTGCCGGTCGGACTCGAGGAGAGTCCGCTCGCCGAGGCGCGGCTCGCGGCTCTCGAAGCGAGCCCGACGCTCGCGCCGCAGATCCTCACCCGGCCCGAGGCGGAGCACGCGCTCGCCACCGGACGCCTCGCGCTCGTGGTTCTCGGAACCGAGCCGCCGACCTACTGGTTCGATCCCACCCGGCCCGACAGTCGACTGGCGCGGCTCGAGGTCGACCAGGCCCTCGAGCTGGCCGCCGGCCGGGCCGACCTCTTCACGCCGCAGGTCCTCGAGATGACCGAGCGCGGCGCGCGTTACATCGACTTCCTGGTTCCCGGCCTCCTGGGCATGAACCTCATGGGCACCGGCATGTGGGCGATCGGCTTCTCGCTCGTCCAGCAGCGCGCCGGCAAGCTCCTCAAGCTCTTCATCGCCTCGCCGATGCGACGCTGGCAGCTCCTCGCGGCGCAGGTCCTGGCGCGCCTGGTCTTCCTCGCCCTCGAGGTGGCGATTCTGCTCGGCTTCGCGGTCCTGGTTCTCGACGTGCCACTGCGCGGGCCGGTGGCCGCGGTCGCCGTCGTCTGCGTCCTCGGCGCACTTTCGTTCGTCGGTCTGGGGCTCCTCGTCGCCGCGCGTCCGCGCACGATCGAGGGGGTCTCGGGACTGATGAACTTCGTCATGTTTCCGATGTGGATCTTCTCCGGCGTCTTCTTCTCGAACGAGCGCTTCCCCGCGGCGCTCCAGCCGTTCATTCAGGCGCTGCCGCTGACGGCGTTGAACGACGCGCTGCGCGCCGTGATGCTCGAAGGTGCAACGCTCCTCTCGCAGGCACCCGAGCTGGCGATTCTCGCCGGCTGGGGCGTGATCGGCTTCGCCGGCGCGCTCAAGCTTTTCCGCTGGAGCTAGATCCGCCCGCCCATGAACCCGGCCTGATCCTTCCCCTCGCGGCGGCGCAGCGTCGCGGCGTGGGGATGGCTGCGTCGCGCCCGTTCCGGGCTCGGCAGGTGTGGCGTTTTCTTCAAATCGCGGAGCAGAACCTCCCCTGGAACCGGTTTCTCGCGCGTTCTCTACCCCCAAATGCTGGCATGGGCCGTGCTCCTCACAGACTTCGTCCTGCACTGCATTCGCGGTGGAGACCTTCCAAGGAGAACGAATCATGCACAAGCTGACCACCTTCGTGACCGGCTGTACCCTGGCCGCGGTGCTTTTCGCCGGCTGCTCGAACGAGCCGAAGCGCGCCGAGCGGAACATGGACAAGACCACGCCCTCGGTGAGCGAAACCGAGCGCCCCGGCTCGGCCGCGCCGAGCGACATCACTCCGGCGACCGCGATGGCGCGGATCTCGGATCTCCGCATCGGCAGCGCTCTCGGCAGCGATGGCAAGGTCGCCGAGAACGTCGACAACCTCCACGCCGGCGAGACGATTTACGCCTCGATCGCTGTGGGCGACGTCGGCTCGAGCTCCAAGATCAAGGCCGTCTGGCTCGGTCCGGATGGGGTTCGCATCTCCGACGAGATCCAGAGCGTCGTCGCGGGCGCGGCATTTCTGGTCTTCAAGGCGCCCAATACCTCCGGCTGGAGCGTGGGCAACTACAAGGTCGAGATCTTCCTCGGTGACGAGCTCGCCTCGAGCGAGGGCTTCGACATCGTCCTGCGCGTCCCGGCTTGAGCAGGAGTCGAGAGAACCTCATGCCTGCCAAGAAGTATGCATCGAAGGCAGCTCGCGCGAGTTCCGTGGGTTCCGATGTTGTGACTCGCGCCCGTCTCATCGCGCTGTTGAACGAAGACCTGGCGCGCGAGTATCAAGCGATCGTCGCCTATGTCATCTATTCGCAGGCGATCAAGGGCGCCGCCTTCATGGCGATCGCCCAGGAGCTCGAGGTGCACGCCGGCGAGGAGCTCCAACACGCGCTCGTCATCGCCAAACAGGTCGACTACCTGGGCGGCATGCCGACGAACCAGGTAAAGCCCGTGCGCACTTCGGACGACCCCAAGCAGATGCTGCGCTTCGATCTCGACAGCGAGATCGAGACCATTCGCAATTACCGTGAGCGGGTCCGCCAGTGCGAGGCGCTCGGCGAGTTCGCCATCGCCGAGCATCTGCGCGAGATTCTCATGGACGAGCAGGAGCACGCGATCGATCTCGCCACGGCGCTCGACATGGACGTCCCCGAAATTTAGTCTGGCCAGCCCGGGCTCGCCGCAAGAAGTTTCGCCGCAAGAAGCAAGGGCCCCGCTCCGACGATGAAGCGGAGCGGGGTCCCCTCCCTACTCAATCTTCGCGTGCAGCGTCAGGCCCGATCCCGCAATCGCGCCTCGCCCTTGTGCTCCGCACAATGCGCGCAGCAGTACATGACGCCATCCGCCTCGAGTCCGTGACCGATGATCCGGCAGGTGCAGTGGGCGCAGGTCGGGGCCAGCAGCTGGATGGCACACTCGAAGCTATCGAACACGTACTGGTGGTCGTCCAGCACGACAGTGAACGCCTTGTCGTAGACGTTGCCGCACAGGCTGCAGGGGCGCTTCTCTGAGTTGGTCACGGTTCAGGTTCTCCTCGCGTCGGGCTGACTTCAAGGTGGACGGTTCGACGGACACCGTCTGCATGCGCAAGAGAGATGCCAACACCCAAGGCGCTGCCCGAGCGGGCCCAGAGCCTGCCGGGCTCTTGCGGATGGTCCCTCGGCGCGAGCGCTTTCTACACAGTTGTGTAGTCGAACGAGGGAACGAGCCGGGCTAGGGCTTGGGCTGCGGGGCAGCCGGTGGGGCCGGGGCCGGAGGCGTGCGGCGGAGCTCCGCCGCGCGGGCATGCGCCTCGGCGAGCGGCGGCAGACCCCACTCCGCGCGCTCGGCGTCGGTCGTCGCCGGATCGACATCGTAGACCTTCCACTCGCCGTCGACCTCGACCAGTTGGGTGCCGAACTTCTGCGGCTTGCCGGCGAGCATCAGTTCGCGATCGACGCCCGTCGCGACCAGGGGGCGGGCGGCGAGCAGGTCAGGATCGCCCGCCCGCGCCTGTCGCGCCAACCCGGAGGCCCTCTCGACCTCAGCCAGGCGGTCGCTTTCGACCAGCACGGCGGCGGCGTGAAAGGCGTCTTCCGGCTTCTTCACGCCGCCGCCCTCGACGCGCGCCGACGCCGCGCGGCGGCGGCCGGCGGCGCGCTCGACCAGCGCCGCGGTCGCCTCGGCGGCGGGCGGCGTGCCGCGTTCCTGGCGCTGCTCGAGGAAGAGCCGGAGGAGATCCGGGTCGAGCGTCTTCTGATGCGCCTGCTGGCGTTCCTCGGTGAGCGTGACGAAGTGCAGCCAGCGCCCATCGCTGCGCAGGGTCTCGAGACGCGGGTCGGTGAGCGCCCGCTCGAGATCGCGGAAACCGTTTGCGAGCGCGAGACCGAGAGCCTCGAAGCCGCCGTCGACGTCGCGGCGCTGCGCCGCGCAGCAGGCGGCGCCATAGGCGGCACGCGCCGCGAGCCCGGCGCGCGGCGCCTCGGCGGCGGCCCGCCCGAAGGCAATCTGGCACTCCTTGTAGTTGCCGGCCAGGAAGGCGGCGACCGCTTCGCGGAAGCGCGGGGGGAAATCTTCCGCGCCGAGCTCCTCCGGGGCGAGCACCGCAAGCCCGGCCAACAGGAGGAGCGCACTGACTCCGGAGCGGCGGGGAACAACCTTCATCGGATCTCTCCTTTGGCCGGCGCCGATCTTAGACCGCTCTCTCCCTTGGGTGCTGTCGCACGCGACGCAGTCGGAATGCCGAGCAGGGTGGCCACCGCCTCCTCGGCGCGCCGGGCGAGCTGCGCGCGATCCTGGTGAGCGAGGCCGGTCACCGGAATCGGCTCGCCGAAGCGCACCTCGACCCTTCCCGGCCGCACCCGGAAGCCGTCCCGCGGCAGGATCCGTCCCGCCCCGACGATCGCCACCGGCACGACGTCGACGGCGCGCCCGGCGGAATCGAGGACGGCCGCGAAGCCGCCGCTCTTGAAGCGGCCGAACTGATCCGGAGCGGCGCGGGATCCTTCGGGGAAGGAGACCAGACTGCCGCCCGCGGCGAGGAGTGCGCTCGCCCGGTCAACGCTGGCGACCGCCTTCCGGCGGTCGCTACGATCGACGAAGACCATCCCCATGGCGGCGATATACCAGCCGAGGAACGGCACCCGCGCGAGCTCCTGCTTGGCGAGAAAGTGGAGCGGCGCCGGCACGGCGGCGAAGAGGACCGGGATATCGAGCCAGGACTGGTGGTTGGCGACGAAGAAGCAGGAGCGCCGAAAGTCGACGCGCTGGCGCCCGGTGACCTCGAGACGCGACAGCCCGATGGCGATCATGCCGGGCGCCCAGACATGGCGCGCCAGCCAGAGCGCCGGCTCGCGCTTGCGGCCGACCAGCGCCACGACGAGCGCGACGCTGATCCAGAACGCCGACCAGACGATCGTCGCCAACAGTTGCAGAGCGTTCAGCGGCAGCCAGAGCAGGTCCGCGAGGTGCCAGCGCTTCATGCGCCGAGCGGCAATCGGCTCGCCGCCTCCGCCGCGATCGGATCGTCCTGCTCGCCGCGTTCCAGCCGGGCGACGGCGGCGAAGGCGATCATCGCCGCGTTGTCGCCGGAGTAGACCAGCGGCACGAGGTGCAACCCCACTTCACGCTCGGCCGCCCACTCCGGCAGCCGCCGGCGCAGCAGCCGGTTCGCCGCCGCACCGCCCGAGACAGCGAGGTCGGCGAACGGCGCGCGCCGGTGGAGACGGGTGAGGCGGTCGAGGATCTGGCGCACCGCCGAGTCGCGGAAGCCGGCGGCGAGGTCGAGGAACGGCTGGGGGATCGCGGCGAGGGCCGCAGCTTCCGCCCCCTCCCCGAGGAGGTCGATCGGCGGCATGCGAAGACCCGCCACCTCGAGCTTCTCGAGCGCGTGAACCGCCTGCGTCTTCAAGCCCGAATAGGAGAAGAAGAGCTCCGCCGTGCCGGCCAGGCGGGCCACCGGCGCCGCGGCGGCGGCGTCGCCGCGCTCCGCCAGCCGATCGAGCAGCGGCCCCTGCGGATAGGGCAGGCCCAGGCGCTTGCCGAACTTGTCGAACGCCTCGCCAAAGGCGTCGTCGCGGGTCTCGGCGAGGAGCGTCACCGCGCTTGCACTCCCCGGCACGACGTCGTAGAGGCTGGTGTGCCCGCCCGAGACGACGAGCCCGACGAAGCGCTCGGGAAAGGGCGCCGCCGGGCTGCCGTCGGTGGTGAGCCAGGGCGAGTAGAGGTGCCCCTCGAGATGATGCACGGCAAAGAACGGCAGCCCGCGCGACCAGGCCATCGCCCGCCCGAGCGACAGCCCGACGAGAAGCGAGCCGATGAGCCCCGGTCCCGCGGTGGCGGCGATCGCGCCGATGTCGTCGATCGCGACCCCGGCGCGGGCCAGCGTCTCCTCGTACACCGCCGGCCAGTTGGCGAGCTGCTCGCGGGAGGCGAGCTCGGGCACGACGCCGCCGTAGGGACGGTGCACCGCGAGCTGGCTCGAGACGACCGAAGCGAGCACCCGCCCCTCGCTGTCGACCACCGCGCAGGCGGTGTCGTCACAACTGGTCTCGATGCCGAGGACGAGGGACGGCCGCATACGGCCAGCATAACCGCGCCCGGGGTCCTCAGGGAGGAGGCCTCCGGGCGGGTGTGGACCCGGGCATTCCGGCCTGGGCGACGTTCTGCTAGCCTCGCCCCCTCTCAAACCGCACGCTACCGCCGGAGACTCCCCGAGATGCAAAACCGGAATTCACTCTTCGCGCTCGCCTTTTGTCTTGGGTTGCTCCTGCTCGCCGCGCCTCCCCGCACGCTTTCCGCCGACGAGCCGCCCGCGGCGGATGCGGCCTACCTCGCGCAGGTCTCCGCCGAGCTCGCACGGGCAAGGGCCGAGCCAGCGCCTCTGGTTCCCGAACACCTCCAGCCGTGCGTGGGCGGCACTTCCGGCGGGATCTATCCGTGCAGCAACGTCGATCAGATGGAGTTCATGAGCCACACCCTCTTCGGCACCGACGCCGGCGAGTCCGTGAAGACGAACAGTCTCTGGGGTTGGACCGATCCCTTGACCGAGCACGAGTGGGTACTCCTGGGGCTCAACAACGGCACCGCCTTCATCGACATCACCGATCCCGAGAATCCAATTTATGCCGGCAAGCTACCGAGCCACAACGGCATCGTCTCGCTCTGGCGCGACGTTCGCGAGTACCAGAACTACGCCTACATCGTGGTCGATGTAGGCGGGGCGCACGGCATGCAGATCTTCGACCTGACCCAACTGCGCGACGTCGTCACTCCACCGGTGACGTTCACCGAGACGGCCCACTACGCCGGCGTCACGAACACACACACGATTTCGATCACCCAAGAGACCGGTTACGCCTACCTGGTGGGCAGCAACACCTGCAACACGGGCCTGCACATCGTGAATCTGGCCAACCCGACGAGCCCGCAGTTCGTCGCCTGCTACGACGACGGCGGTTACATCCACGAGAACCAGTGCTTCGTCTACCACGGCCCCGACTCCACCTACACCGGTCACGAGATCTGCCTCGCCGCACGCGGCTCGGCGCACAATCTCGATATCCTCGATGTGACCAACCACGCCGCGCCGGTGCGGATCGACAGTCTGCACTACAACAGCAGCGGCTACAGCCACCAGGCCTGGTTCACCGACGACCACCGCTACATCCTGCTCAACGACGAGCTCGACGAGGACGGCGTCACGCCGACACGCACCTACATCTTCGACGCTCTCGATCTCGACAATCTCGTTCTCGCCGGTGCCAATGGCTATTTCAGCCACGCCACGCCAGCGATCGATCACAATCTCTACGTGCGCGCCAACTTCGTGTTCCAATCGAACTACAGCTCAGGTCTCCGGATCCTCGCGCTCACCGATCTCTCGCAGGCGCAGCTCACCGAGGTCGGCTACTTCGACCTCTTCCCGGCCAACAACGACGCTGAGTTCAGCGGCACCTGGAACAACTATCCGTTCTTCGCCAGCGGCAACATCCCCGTCTCCCATATGGAGCAGGGCCTTTTCATCCTGCATCCGACGAACCTGTGCACCGCGCCGGTGGCCCCGGCCGGCCTCGTCGCGCTGGCGAACGGCGACCACCGGATCGACCTGGATTGGACCGGTAGCGGCGCCGTCGGCGCGACCTTCAAGGTCCAGCGTGCGCTCGGTGGCTGCAGCGGGAACTTCGAGACGATCGCCAGCGGCTTGACCTCGCCGAGCTACGACGACCTCTCCGCGTCCGGTGTCGTTACCTACGGCTACCGCATTCAGGAGCGCGACGCGACCGGCATCTGCGGCTCAGCGTCTTCTGGGTGCGTCGAAGCCTCGACCTCCGGCAGCTGCACCGCGCCGCCCGCCTTTGCCGGCATCGCCAGCGCGACGAATCAGGGAACGGCTACCTGCGCGATCGACCTCGCCTGGCCGGCGGGCACGGTCTACTGCGGCGGCCCGGCGACCTACTCGGTCTATCGCGGCGCCACCGACAGCTTCGTCCCCGCAGCCGGCAACCGCATCGCGCAGGGGGTCTCGGGACTCGCCTACTCCGATGCCGGTGCGCCGGCGCTGACTCCAAGCTATTACGTCGTGCGCGCGGTCGATGCTGCGAGCGGCAACGAGGATGCGAACATCGTGCATCTCGGCGCGACCGCTACCGGACCATCGCAAGACGGGACGTTCGCGACCGGAGCCGAGCCCGGCGATCCGCCGCTCGACACCTTGACCTCGGGCGAGCCGGATCTCCTCGCCGGCCTCGAGCCGCTCGCACCCGAGCACGCCGGCTGGCACCTGACGTCGGCCCGCAAGCGCACCGGCACGCGCAGTTTCTATTCGATCCAGGCGAACAACACCTGCATCACGCTCGAGATGCCGGTGACTCTCACCGCGGCGCAGAGCTCGGAGCTCTCCTTCTGGACGATCTGGGACATGGAAGCCGGCTGGGACGGCGGCATCGTCGAGGTGTCGACCAACGGCGGCACCAGCTGGACCCGCCTCACGCCGGATCCACCGGGCTATCCCAACCAGATCGTTCACGACGGAAATAGCTGCCCGGCGCTCGCCAACGGCACCCCGGCGTTCTCGAGCGCCGCCCAGCTCGCCACCTGGCAACAGCGCACGATCGATCTCTCGGCCTATCACGGCCAGAGCATCCGCCTCGGCTGGCGCTACGGCACCGACGGTTCGCAAACAGGTGAAGGCTGGTACGTCGACGACATCGCGCTCACCCATGCCCAGATCCCGGGCAGCTGTACCAGCAACCTGATCTTCGCCGACGGCTTCGCCACCGGCACCACCGGCGCCTGGTCGATCGCCGTCCCGTGAGTCCCGGGCCGCGAGCGCCGCAGCCGGAGCTCTCGCTGCGGGCGCTCAACCGGGCGACGCTCGCGCGCCAGATGCTGCTCGAGCGCGCGGCGGTGCCGGTAGAGGGCGCGGTCGCGCGGCTCTTCGGCATGCAGGCGCAGATTCCGCGGCCCCCCTTCATCGGACTTTGGAGTCGGCTGGCCGGATTCGATCGCCAAGCGCTCGCCACGGCGCTCGGCGAGCGCCGGGTGGTGCGCGCGACCGCCTGGCGCGGCACGCTCCACCTGCTCACCGCCAACGACCTCCTCGCCTTCCGCGGCGCGTTGCAGCCGATGCTCTCGCGCGGCATGCAGAGCATCCTGCGCAACCGGGTCGAGAGCTTCGACATGGAGGAGCTTCTGGCTGCGGCGCGCGCCTTCTTCGGCTCCGCTCCGGCGACGTTCGATGCCGCGCGCGCCCATCTCGCGGCGCGCTTTCCGGTCGCCGACGAACGCGCCATGGGCTACGCCGTGCGCACCCACCTGCCGCTCGTCCAGGTGCCCGACGGTTCGGCCTGGGGATTTCCCGCCGCCGCCGGCTTCGCGCTCGCCGAGGACTGGCTGGGGCGGGCGATCCCGATCGGAAGCGACGGACTGCCGGCGCTGGTGCGGCGCTATCTCGCGGCGTTCGGGCCGGCGAGCATCACCGACGCCCAGAACTGGTCCGGCATTGGCGGCCTGCGCGCCACCTTTGCGGCGTTGCGCGGCGAGCTCGCGACCTTCCGCGACGGGCGCGGGCGGGAGCTCTTCGATCTTCCCGGCGCGCCGCGCCCGGAAGAGGCGACGCCGGCGCCGGTGCGCTTCCTGCCCGAGTACGACAACCTCGTGCTCGGCCACGACGACCGCAGCCGCATCGTCGCCGACGAGCACCGCCCACGCCTGGTGACGAAAAACCTCCAGATCCCCGCCACCTTCCTCGTCGACGGCTTCGTCGCCGGGACCTTCAAGGTCGAGCGCAGGAAGAAGACGGCGACGCTGACCCTCGCGCCGTTCGGCAAGGTGCTGAAGAGAGATCTGCGCGCGCTCGAAGCGGAGGGCGACGCCCTCCTCGCCTTCGCCGAACCGGAGGCCGCGACGCGCGAAGTCGTCGTCGCAGCCTCGTCCGGCTAGCGGGGGGGAACCGCCTCAGGCGGCGCGCAGGCGCCGCCGTGCATTCAGATCGCCGCCCCCAGGCGCCGCCGTACCGCCAACCAACCGGCGCCGATGAAGAGGATCTCGATCCCGGCGATGACCGCCATGATCGTCACCAGGTTGGAGCTCCCGAAGCCGTAGGAGTGGAGCCCCGCGGCAAGGACGTAGTTCACCCCGAGGTAGGTCATCAGGATCATCCAGAAGGCGGCGATCGCGCCGACGGCGACGCCGAAGTCCTCGATCTGCTTGTCGAAGCGGGCGTGGAGAATCGCCATGTAGGCGAGGAACGCCACCAGCGACCAGACCTCCTTCGGATCCCAGCCCCAGTAGCGGCCCCACGACGAGGCGGCCCAGATCGAACCGGTGAGGATGCCGGCGATGAGCAGGATCGAGCCGACGTGGATGTACCAGTAGGCGAGCTGGCTCCAGCGCCGGGCCATCTCGCGGCGGTGGGGGGCGAAGATCTCGACGCCGACCACGACATGGGCGAAGAACGTCACGATCGCCAGCGTCGCGTAGCTCACCATGATGATCGGGACGTGGATCGCGAGCCACGGCGTGCCCGCGAGCACCGGCTGCATCGGGTGGATGAACGGGTCCATCGGCAGACGATCGACCAGCAGCATGGCGAGCGCCGACATCGCCGCCGAGTTGAAGATCAGGATGCGGTTCTTGAGCGCGAGCGAGAGGACCGCGAAGAGTCCGACCCCCCAGGCGAGGAAGAGCATCGACTCGTACATGTTCGACGCCGGGATGCGCCCCGCCACCTGCCAGCGCTGGGCGATTCCCCAGGTCATCACCGCAAAGCCGGCGAGGATGCCGACGCGGGCGATCCAGAGGAGGAGCCTCTGGTCGCGGGTGAGCGTGAAACCGGCCGCGAGCGCCGCCGGGACCAGCAGCCACCAGGCGAGCTGGGTGGTGTCCGAACGGGTGTAACGCAGCTCGCGCGCCATCTGCTCGCGGGTCGGGTAATGCGCCGGGGCGCGGCCGCGGATCTGTTCGGCGGCGGCGAGCAGCGCCGCCGCGGAGGGCGGCCGGATGGCGCCCCAGGCGGCGTTCGGGTCGGCGGCCGGCTCGAGGCGCAGCATCTCGCCGCGGAAATAGGCCGAGAGGGTGGTGAGGCGATCCGAGAGCTCGACCAGGTGCTCGTCGAGCTTCGGTCCCTTCTCCTCGCGGCGGGCGCGCTCCTCGGCGGCGCGCAGCGCTTCGATCAACGCCGGCCGCGAGACCAGGTCGCGGAACGAGGCGTACCTGGTAGCGGACGGCAGGCCGGCGAGCGCGGCGACGTCGGCGCGCAGGCGCACGATCGGCTCGTTCTGCCAGCCCTGCGGATCGATCACCCAGCCGGCGACCATGGCGACCGGCGGGACGCCGGGCCAGCAGCGCTTCTTTGTGACCGTCCAGACGACGTTGCGCGCCTGGGTGTCGAACGGCATCGTGCGGCCGTCGAACTGCACCGGCACGGCGGCGAGCGCCTCGACCTGCGCCGGCTCCGGCACCAGGGCGGCATCAGCCGGTGCGGGCGCGACCAGGAGTCCCGTCGTCAGGCCGACGAGCAGCAGGATGCTGGCTCCGGTGGCCCCGGCGGCACCGGCGAGTTTGCCGTTACCCGGCTTGCCGGCCGTCTTGGTTGCGGCCTCCGCCAGCAGCGCGTCGTTCATGCGCTGCTGCGCGAGGCGGGTGAAGAAGACGACGATCATGCCGATGACGAGCAGCGTGTAGCCGATGAAGACAACGGTCTGTCCCGGGTCTTTGGCGACCGAGAGAATCGTCATCTCGCGCCCACCCTGGATCTGATAGCTCGACTGGAAGAAGGTGTAACCGCCGTGCGAGAGCGGCTTGTTCATTTCGATCACCCCCGGGCGCTCGGAGCCAGCCTCCTCCACCACCACGCGGCTGCGGAACATCGCCGGGCGCTGGGTGCCCTGGTAGGTGTCGATCTCGAACGCATCGAGCCGGACCTTGAACGGCAGGGTGAGCGGCGGCAGGTCGCCCTCCTTGTCGCCCTGGAAGACGACGTCCGAGGACTGCCCCTCCCAGATCGGCAGCCGGCCCTCGACCTTGAACATCACGGTCATCATCGCCCCGACGAGGATGAGGAGCATCGCGCCGTGAGTCAGGGCAAAACCGATCCGCCAGCGGTTGCGCGGCCAGCGGACGATGAGCGCCGCGAGGAGGTTCAGTCCGAACAGTCCCTCGAGCGCGAAGAACCAGGGTGCGTAGTAGACCGCGCGCGCCGCCTCGGCGCCGCGCAGCGATTCGAAGATCGTGCCGACGGCGAGGACGACCCCCACCACCAGCAGAAGCACAACGGTCAGCTTGAGCGAACCGAGTCGCTCGATCCAGAGTTTCATGGCGTTCTCCCCTGGGAGCCCGAGGAACCGGTCCCCCCCCGCCGCGATGATCTCGCACCGGCCGCTGGATCGCCCCCACCCCGGGGTGCAGGGCCGAACCTCTGTGATGGGAGGGGCGGAGGGGCGGAGGGGCGGAAGGGCGGAAAGTGCACCGGCCTGGAGCCGCAGAGTGGGCTGCGCCGCGCCGAGGCTCGGTATAGTGCAGGCCGATGTCCCCCGTCCCTTCCCAGGCCTCCAACCCCGTTCTCACCCGGCGCGCCAGCGCCCGGCCGTTCGCGCGCCTGGCCCTGGCACCCTCCAGGGTGCGGTTCTGGGGCCTCCTCGTGCCGATCCATCTCGCCGCCTTCGCGGCGCTCTACTTCGGCACGTTCGCGCTCCTCGAGCGCGCCTACACCCAGGCCGCGTCGACCGCCGCGCGCTTCCAGCTCGACGAAGCGGTGCGCGCCATGCCACTGCTCTCTCCCGCCGAGGCGGACGGACGCAATCCGCACACCTTCGACCGCACCCTGGCGGTGAATCATCCGATCGGACTGCGCCTCTATCGCCGGGACGGCACGCCGCTCGGTGCGCAGAATCTGTCGCTTGACCGCGCTGAGCAGGAGCGGGTGCGCGAGTTCCTCGCCGACGAGAGCGCGCGCAGCGAGACCTGGATCGAAACCGACGCCCAGTCCCGCCAGTGGGTGCGCGGCCTCGTGCGGCTCGACGCCGGAGTTTCGTGCTCCCGCTGTCACGAGGCGGGCTCGACACGGGGCGCCGCCGCGATGCGCCTCGACTTCACCGAACCGCTGCAGGAGATCCGCACCATCATGCGCTGGCGGATCGGCTGGCTCCTCGGCGCCTGGCTGGCGCTCATCGCCGGGGTGGCGATCTTCGTCCAGTACACGGTGCGCCGGTCGGCCGCGCGGCTCGAAGAGGAGCTGCGCGCCACTGCCTCGGGAGACGCTTCCGGGCTCATCTCGAGCGCGGCACTGCCGCTCGATCCGGTCGCCGCCGAGGTCCATCGCGGGTTGCGCGCGCTGCTCACCCGGCAGCGCCAGCGCGAGGCCGACGTCGCGGTCCGTCTCGCCCACGTCGACCAGCTCGCGAGCCTCGGGCAGCTCGCGGCCGGTCTTGCGCACGAGATCAAGAACCCGCTCGCCGGCATCCAGGGCGCGCTCGAGGTGCTGCGCGACGACTGCGGCGACGCCGAGACCGTGCACATCTACGAGGAGATGCTCGGGGAGCTCCGGCGCGTCAACACCATCCTCTATCGCCTGCTCGAATCGGGGCGCCCGGCGCCGCTCAGGCTGGCGCGGACCGATCTGGCCAGGCTTCTCGACGAAACCTCCGAGTTCCTGCGCCCGTCGCTGCGCCGTCAGCGCGTCGAGCTCGTGACCGCAGCGGCCGTCGGGCTGCCCGCGCTCGAGATCGATCCGGCGAAGATCCGCCAGGTCCTGGTCAACCTGATCCAGAACGCCGCCGAAGCGATCGAAGCGATGCAGGAGCAGGGCGGTCGGATCACGGTACGGGCGAGCGGCTTTCCCGCCGAGGCGGCGGTCGTCATCGCGGTCGAGGACAACGGTCCGGGGATCCTCCCCGAGCAGCTGGCGAGCGTTTTCGAGCCGTTCTTCACCACCAAGTTCACCGGCACCGGACTGGGTCTCGCGATCTCGAAGAGTCTGGTCGAGCAGCACGGCGGCCGCATCGAAGTGACCTCGGAGCCCGGCAAGGGCACCTCTTTCCTGATCATTCTTCAGGCGGGGCCGCAAGGACCCGGGCGGGCGGGGGTCGGCGATGGCCAGCCCGCGAGCTCCGCCCCCGCGCCTGACTCTGAAGAGAAGGCGCACTGAACGATGGCCCTGATTCTGCTCGTCGAAGATGAAAAGCTCCTGCGCTGGGCGCTCGAGCAGCAGCTGAAGCGCGCCGGCCATACGGTGCTCGCGGCGCCCGATCTCGCCTCCGCGGCCGCTCACCTCGAAAGCCGTCAGCCCGACGTTGTCCTGCTCGATCTCGGGCTGCCCGACGGCCACGGCCTCGACTTCTACGAGACCAACCGCGAGCGCCTCGAAGGCAGCGTGGTCATCGTGATGACCGCGCTCGGGCAGGTCGGCGAAGCGGTGCGCGCGATGAAGCTCGGCGCGCTCGACTTTCTCTCCAAGCCGGTCGACCAGGCCGAGCTGGTCGCGCTGGTGCACCGCTCGCTGGCGGTGCGCGGCGACCAGCTCGAGGCCCAGGCGTCGAAGCAGAGCCGCGAGCGCCACCTCTCCCAGACCGTCATCGCCGACTCGCCGAAATTCCGCGAGGTGATCGACACCGCCGAGCAGGTCGCGACCTCGGAAGTGGCGAGCATCCTGATCCAGGGCGAGAGCGGCTCGGGCAAGAACGTTGTGGCGCGCTACATCCACGCGGCGTCGCCGCGCCGCGCGCGGCCGTTCATCGAGGTCTCCTGCGCGACGATTCCGGAGAACCTCCTCGAGAGCGAGCTCTTCGGTCACGAGAAGGGCGCCTTCACCGACGCCAAGAGCACCAAGCGCGGCGTCTGCGAGCTCGCCGAAGGGGGAACGGTCGTGCTCGACGAGATCGGCGAGCTCCGCCTCGACCTGCAGGCAAAGCTGCTGCACTTCCTCGAGGAGCGGCGCTTCCGGCGGGTCGGCGGGACGCGTGAGATCACCGCTGACGTGCGGGTGATCGCGCTCACCAACCGCGACCTGCAGGGGATGGTGCGCGACAAGAGCTTCCGCAACGACCTCTTCTATCGCCTGAACGTCTTCCCGATCTACGTCGTGCCGGTGCGCGAGCGGGCGGAGGACATCCTGCCGCTCGCGCGGCATTTCCTCGCCACCCTGCAGCCCAAGCTCGGCCGGCGCTTCGACGGCTTCGACCGCGAGTCCGAAAATCGCCTCCTCGCCTACCCCTGGCCGGGAAACGTGCGCGAGCTCCGGAACGTCGTCGAGCGCGCCATGGTGCTCGAGCGCGGGGCGCAGATCTCCCCGCGCTCGCTGATCCTCGACTGGGGACCGGAGGCTCCGGGCGCGCCGGGGGCCTCGTCGACTGCGTTGGCGGGATCGGCGACCTCGGGGATGCCCGAGGGCGTCGTGGCGCTCGAGGAGATGGAGCGCGAGATGGTGGCGCGCGCGATGCGCGCCGCCGGCGACAACCAGACGCGCGCCGCGGAGCTCCTCGGCGTGACCCGCGACCAGCTGCGCTACCGGTTGAAGAAGTTCAGCGAAACGCCCGCCGATTAGTCGCCGGGCCCTCACCGGCGCGCCGCAGTGCGGCATCTTCTGGAACGACGATTGCACAGGCACCTCTGCCGAGGGGTGTACCTGTGCGTCTGCTGGTGGTCGATCAGAGCTTGATTCTGCAGTGGCTGGTCCGTCACGAGTTTCCCGACGGACTCGAGATCGCGTCCGCGCAGAGTCTGCAGGAGGCCGAGGCCCTTCTCGCCGCCGATTCTTCCGCCGCCCCCGACGCCGCCGTCGTCAGCCTGCCGCCGGCGCGTCTCCCCTGGCGCGACTTCCAGCATCGCTGCGCCGCGCACGTGCCGCCGATTCCGGTGCTCTACGAGTCGTGCATCGACGCCGACGCCAGCGCGCTCGGCCTCGAGCCGGGCGATGGCTATGCGTTCTTCCTCAAGAAGCCCGCGGCGCGCACCGAGCTGCGCTCGGCGCTCGAAGCGCTGCTCGCGATGTCCCGCGATTGCAGAGATCGCGCGCGAAGCGAGGCGGGTGTCAGTTGCCCGGCTTCGCCGGAGCGGCAGCGGCGCGAGTCGTAAAGCTCCAGCGCACCGGCGTCGCGGTCCTGCCCTGCGGGTCCTTGAAGTACGAATACTGCGGCGAGTTGATCCACACGACGTAGGTCTTTCCGGGCTCGAGCTTCACCGGCGCGGAGTTGGTGCGCACCGCGGCGTCCCAGGTCGACTCGCCGATGTCGGGCGCGGTCGCCTTGTCCTCGATCACCCAAGCCCAGCCTTCGCGGTCCATCGCACGATCGAACGTCACCGCGAGCGTGGTGCGCGCCGGATCGACGTTGATCGCGCCGAGCGGCGGATCGAACGCGACGACGTGCGGCGGCGCGTTCAGATCGGCGATGGCGCCCGGACCGCTTGCCGGGCCCGGCGTCGTCGTCACCGAGAGCTTCGGCGTCGACGAATCACGCCCGCAGGCGACGAAAACAAGAGCCAGCAAGGCGGCGAACGGAAGTCGCCGAATGAAGGTGTTGGAAGTGAGCACGGCGGGATTCTACTTCGCCTCTTCGCCGCTTCGCCTACACGTTGGCGTGGGTGGGGAAAATCTCGCAGCGCTGGGGGAATTCACCCAACCGTGTTGCGGATGAGGGCGCGCCTTCGCGGGCGCGGTCGAAGCGCCTGCAGCCACGCTCCCCACCCCGCAAGTCCGCAGCCCCGCACGGGCGAGGACGCTCGCAAAGGCCGATGCACGCGCCCTCGATTCGCCAACGCGCGGCGCGACCCGAACGCCGGTCGCTCGCCGACGACAGGTCACGGGTAGGCAGCGTGCCATCCAATGGGGTGGGAGTCCCGCCCCCACTCGGAACGGCCGCCGAACGCTGCTCCAGCGCCGACTTCACAAGGCACGGCCCTTGCTCTTAGTGAGACCGTGAAGCAACGCACCAGTACCCACGAACTCGCAGGAGGAGCGAAAGACATGAACCAATTTGCGAAAAAGATTCTCGAGAACACCGCGCTCTGCACGGTGCTCGCTCTTACAGCAATCATGCTGATCGGCCCAGCAATGGCCGGCGCCCAGAACCCCGTCTACCTGGACGACGGAGCGGTGAAGTTCCAGGCCGGCTGGGATCTGCCGGCGCAGGGCACTTGCCCGGCTGACCCGACGAAGACCACGCGATCGCTCTGCGTCGCTCTGCGTCTGGTTATCGCTCAGGCGAGCTGCGTCGCTCCGACTTACTCGTGGTCGGGCACTAGCCTCTGCAACGACCGCCATTCCGCGATCGTCGATCAGGTCACCTGTGAAAGCAAGGGTGACCGCCTCTGGAACGCGGCGACCAGCAGGTGCGCGATCGTGATGTCGGATGACGATCGCAACGGCGTCGTCTGCGCACTGCACGGCGGTACCTACGAGGCCGGCTGCACCGGCTCCTGGCTGATGCCCAACGGCAATGCCTACGAGCCTCCCCTACTCACCTCGGCCCCGGCTTCCTCCGCCAGCGCCGGCGACCAGTGCCTGCGCTGCCACAACACCAAGACGCAGTACAACGGCCCGCGCGTCCGTGACACCGAAGACACCCTGTTCATGGGTCACAAGAACATGTCGCGCAAGGTGGTCGTGGGCCAGGAATGGGGCGGCCCGCCGCTCGAGTGCTCCATCCTGCCGCTGCTCTACCTCACTTCCGAAGCCTGCTTCGACGCCGGCGGCAAGTTCGGACCGAAGGATCCCTACCCGGGCACCGACTCCGGCCAGGACTTCAACTGGGCGACCGGCCAGATCGACCTCGATCCGACCGTCGGCACCAACTACAAGAACCTCTACTGGATCTACGCCGACTGGCTCTCTGCCTATCCGCGCGCCGTCTACGCTGACGATCCGAATACCACCACGACTCCGCACAGCCCGGGCACGGCCGGCCGCTATACCTGCGCGCGCTGCCACACCACCGGCTGGTCGAGCAACGCTACGCTACGCATCGACAAGGAGCCGCACAAGTCGTTCCTCGCCCAGGCGCCTGTCGGCTCCAACCAGGGCCCCGGCGGCAGCGGCATCGAGAGCATCGTCTGGGATGGCGTGAGCAACGCAGTCTTCGGCCAGGTCAACACGGGCAGCAACGTCAGCGGCGATCCCAACAAGATGGCCTCCTGGGATGTCTTTGGAATCAGCTGCTCGCGCTGCCATGCCTCGGTCGTCGACACCACCACGAACGGTGGAGTGCCGCCGCACACCGCGCCGGTCGCTATGTCCACCCATCGCAATAACCTCACCGTCCCCGACTTCCCGGCCGGCTGCTCAGCCCCGAGCTCGGCCTGCTCCGGTGGGCGCTGCACGAGCTCGAACTGCGCAACGGCCACGCCCCCCGGCATCTGGTACTACGGCTACTGCACCGACTCGCGCATTATCGCCGGTCAGGGCGCGACCCCGGCCGTCGCCAAGACGAACTGCGAGACCGGTGGACTCTTCGCGGCGCCGCCGGCACCTGGAGTGCCGTTAGGAACCTGGTTCACCCCGTGCAGCGACAACAACTTCGGCACAGCGACAACCTGTACGGGTGGCGGGGGAACCTGGAATCTTCCGACCTCATCCTGCTCGGTCCCCGGTGTCTGCAGCAAGGGTACCTGCAGCAATCCGCTCTTCACTAACTTCGTCAACTGCGAAGAGAACGGTGCGACCTGGACTCCGATCACCACGCAGGCGCTCTGCACCACGGCCGCAGGCCTCTGGGCAGCCGCCTCCGACGTCATCACTTGCGAAGACGCCGGCGGGTATTGGACCGGCAGCTATACCCTGCGCGGCCAGATCATCACGAACCTGTGCATGAACTGCCACCGTCAGGAAGCCAGCGCCGGTCTGCCGTACGACGCCGCCAACCCGGCGGGCAACCTGAAGGTCGGTCCTTATCACGGCACGGTGCCGTTCCTTTCACATCCGCACGCCAACCAGTTCCTGAACAGCCCGCACGCCAAGTTCACGGGTACCTTTGCTCAGATCGCCACCGGCAAGTTCAACTATGCGATGACCGGTGAGTACAAGAGCTACTTCATGACCGAGGGCGAGGCCGCCAATACCGGCAACGGCTGCACCGGCTGTCACGACGTCCACAACAGCACGGTCAGCGGCGACCTGCCGTTCCGTGAAGAGTGCACCGAATGCCATGCCAAGGACCTGTCCACCATGCTCCACCCCGGCGGAGTCGGAACTCCGCTGGAGGAGATGGCGACCGATCCGATGGAAGCCTGCGTCAGCTGCCACATGCCGGCAGGTGAGCATCTCTTCCGCATCAACGTCGACCCGCTGTACAAGACCCTGCCGACGGCTGCGATGACCGGCACGACGAATGCCACCACGGCCCCGGATGGCAACTACTCAAGCGCGGTCTGGGTCGACCTCGACGGCGCCTGCGGCAAGTGCCACGGCGGCGGCCTGACGAACGTCGTGACCACCGGCAGCATCACCAGCGGGACGAAGCTCCTGACCGTTCCGAACGGAGCGCTCTTCGCAGGTGAGCAACGCATCGAGATTAAGGGCGCCGGCTCGCCGTACTATGACGACGATGGCCAGACCAAGCTGGACAACGACTTCGAGACCTACGTCGTCTCGGTCGCGGGCAACGTCGTCACTCTCGCCGGCAATGCGACCAAGACGGTCACCAACGCGGTGGTCGAGCAGAACCCGGTCAAGAGCGGCGCCGCCTACATGAGCAAGGCGAACCTGGCGGTGCTGGCGAAGGGGATTCACGACGACAAGCCGTACGTCTCCTTCACCTACACCCTCACGCCGGGCAACAGTCTGCAGGTCAACGTCAACGCTTCGTTCTCCACCTGCAGCGGCGACATCGCGAACTGCGATGCCTTCGATTGGAGTTGGGGCGATGCGACGGCGAACGGCTCCGGGGTGACCGCGTCGCACACCTACGCGGCCGCCGGCACCTACGTGATCACCCTGACGGTCCACGAGTACGGCGTCGGCGAGGCCTCGAAGTTCAAGAACGTCCGGGTCTTCACCTCCGACGCGCCTCCGGTCGCCGGCGGCACGGCCTGCGTCGACATCATCAACCCGAACACCTGGGTTGCGACACTGACCGACGGCTCGACGGACGCGAACGGTGTCAGACAGGTGGCGGTGAACTGGGGCGACGGCGGGGCGATCTCGAGTGTCATCGACACGACGGCTCCCTACTCGCTGATCGGCACGCTCTTCACCCGCACCTACCTCAACGCCGCCAGCGTCACCATCAAGCAGACGGCGTACGACACCATCGGGCAGAAGAACCTTCGCCAATGCCCGCCGGTGGTTCTCGCCTACTTCTCGCTCGCCGGCAGCGTCAATCGGCTCAACGGCGCACCGGTCTCCGGCGCCACCGTGAGGATCATGAAGGGCGCAGCCACGGTTCGCATCGTCTACACCAACTCGCTGGGCAACTACACCGTCGGCACCTTGAAGCCGGGCACCTACAACGTGACGGTCACCAAGGCCGGCTTGACGTTCCCCGGTCAGTTCTATAACCCGGTTGTCGGTCCGAGCGCGTCGGGCCTCAACTTTGTGTCGGCCCAATGAATGACCCGAGGTCGGCAGGCGGCTCCGGCCGCCTGCCCTCCTCTTCGATGATCTGAAACGAGAACACCATGCGAACCAACGAAACTACTGGAGGCACCATGAGAAAGATCGCAACCGTCTTGCTCGCCCTCGTCCTCGGGCTCTGTCTCGCCACTTCCGTCAGCGCCTACATCGGAACGGCCCCGGCGCCCGGCACCGGCATCAACGGCACCGTGCACGATCTCGGCACCGTCCACAACGGCATGAACTACGTGGCTATCCCGCCGGACGCCGGCCAGCGCATCTGCATCTTCTGCCATGCACCGCACAACACCTATCGCCTGAGCCCGCTCAACCTGGGCGCAACGGGCGGCAGCGGACCGCAGGCCCCGGATGCGTTCGACTACCTGCCGCTGTGGAACCACGAGCTCACCGACAACTTCACCTACAGCATGTACTGGAACGGCCCCGGCGCCCCGTCGATCGGTGCCAAGGCCTCGCAGGCGATCCAGAACGGCATGGAGATGGGCAGCGTTTCGCTCCTCTGCATGAGCTGCCATGACGGCAGCGTGGCGGTGAACTCCTACGGCAACACCTCCCAGCCGACGACCTCGCAGAGCGGCGGCGGCGGCTTCATCGGTCCCGGCTACACCGTCGGTCTCGACAACAACATGCAGAACCACCATCCGATCGGCTTCGACTACGACGCCGTGGCGGCCATCGACACCGAGATCGCCAACGCCGACTCGCGGAACCTGACTCCGACCTCGACGATTCGCGACCACCTCTATGGTGCCGGCAACAACCTGCTCGAGTGCGCCTCCTGCCACTCGGTCCACAACACCGGCAATGGCGGCGAGAGCCTCCTCTGGCGCAGCGACGCCGCCAGCCGCCTCTGTCTCACCTGCCACATGAAGGGTGCCTACATCACGCCGTAAGCTGCAGGCAAGTGCTGTCGAACTTGGGGCCCGGGAAACCGGGCCCCTTTTGTTTGTGCCCCGAGTTCTACCGACGCCCCATGAGTAGACTCACCCGAGCGGGATCGGCCCCCATACCGGCGGGTGGCAGCTGCGGAAAGGGCGCTGCCATAGGATCGCTTCGTGCCGGACTGCACCCCCCTCGACCCCGGCACCAGGAATGGATCTATGACGACACGGTCGCACCTTTCGCGCAGAAGACGCCGGTTTGCGGTTCTGGCGAACACCCCTCTGCTGCTCCTCGCCCTAATTCCTCTCGTGACCTCGGCCTGCGCGACACAGCCGGTAAAACGCGAGCCGGCGGTCTATTTCCCGCCGCCGCCGGCGCTTCCACGCCTCCAGTTCCTCACCGCCTTCAACGGCCTGAAGGACATCGAAGAGCAGACCGGTTTCAATCGCTTCGTGGTCGGCGAGAAGCTCAACCTCGAGCTCGACAAGCCGTACGGCGTCGCCATGCACGACGGCAAGATCTACGTCTGCGACACCAACACCACGGTGATCGTCCTGGACCTGAAGAAGAAGCTGTTCTCTTCCATGGCCGGCGCGGTCGGTCCGGGAAAGCTCACCCAGCCGGTCAACATCAGCATCGAGGCCGACGGCACCAAGTACGTGACCGACCCGGTGCGCGGCCAGGTGGTGATCTTCGACCGTGACGACCTCTACCTGCGCGCGATCGGCGAGCCCGGAACCTGGAAGCCGGTCGACGCCGTGCCGTTCGGTGACCGGCTCTACGTCGCCGACAACGCCAACGGCCTGGTCAAGGTCTTCGACAAACTCTCCGGCGAGTTGCTGAAGACGATCGGCGACCAGGGCGATCCGGCCGAGCGGCTCGACCGGCCGACCAACCTCGCCTTCGATCGCAAGGGTGACCTCTATGTCACCGACATCGGCCGTTTCCAGGTGGTCAAGTTCGACCGCGATGGGCATTTCCAGTCGATGATCGGCAAGGTCGGAGATAGCCCGGGCCACTTCGCCCGGCCGAAGGGGACGGCGGTCGACCGCGAGGGCCGCCTCTTTGCGGTCGACGCGGCGTTCAACAACGTGCAGATCTTCAACCCCGAGGGGCGCCTCCTGATGTTCTTCGGCGACGCCGGTTTGGGACCCGGCGGCCTCCTACTGCCGGCGAAGGTGGCGATCGACGAGCAGAACATCGCTCTCTTCCGCGACTACGCCGCGGCCGAGTTCGAGATCGAATACCTCGTCCTGGTCACCAGCCAGTTCGGCGAGCGCAAGGTGAGCGTCTACGGCTTCGGACACGAGAAGGGCAAGCACTACCCGACCGAGGAGGAGCTTCGCCAGCAGATCGACGAGCGGCGGCGCAAAGAGATCGAGAAGATGGAGCTCGAGAAGCAGAAGAGCGAACAATCGGAAAGTGAGAAGGCGCCGCCCGAAAAGACGGAGACCCCCTGAGGTTTCACCCGCCGGGCCGCCGCGGATGAAGCAGCGCCCGCACCTCGACACCGGGAGGGGGAGGACGAAGCTCGCCGTCCTGGCAATCAGCGCCGTGGCACTGGGCGCGGCGTTGGCGCTCTCCGTCGGCTGCAGCACGGCCAAGCACCATCGCGTCCTGAGCTTCTTCTTCGATGGCGTGCCCGACCCGGCGGCAGCCGTCGTCTCGGCCACTCCAGAGGTCGAGGCGGCGGTCGGCCGGCGACTGGTCCAACCCGGAGAGCACGGCCCCTATGCCGCCAAGCTGTGCGACAGCTGTCACGACGCCCAGCGGACCAACGCCCTGATCGTGCCGGCCGAGCAGCTCTGCATCCGCTGCCACGAGCTCGGCGCGGCCGAAACCTACGTGCACGGCCCGCTCGCCTCGGGCGGCTGCATGGTCTGCCACGATCCCCACCGCTCGGCCAATCGCTTCCTCCTGGTTTCCGCATCGGACGGCTTCTGCCTGAAGTGCCACGACCGCACGACGCTTTCGCCTGTCTCTGGGGTCGGCGGGAGCGCCGGGGTCGCAGGTGTCACCGGGGACAACGGCCATGGGGGCGACGCCGCCAACTGCACCGACTGCCACGAAGCCCATATGTCCGACCGCAAGTTCCTGCTGCGCTGAGGCGAGCGACGAGCGTGCGCGCCCCCTTCCGCATTCTGCCGGCCGCCCTCCTGGGCGCCAGCGCTCTCGCTCTCCTCCACCCGGGGGCTTCGCTTGCCGCCTGGACCGACTTCCTGCCGCGGACCTTCGACAACGGCGCCTATCTCGAGGTGAACGGCCTCATGGAGGAGGACGACAACCGCCACGGCGAGAGCGCCTTCCGCTGGACCGACACCTTCTTCAAGGAGAAGCTGACCCTGTTCTCGAACGGCTATGTCTACCACCCGCGCTTCCTGCTCTTCCGCGCCGCGGTCACCGGCGTGGTGTCGCAGGAGCGCTACGACACCTCGCTCGTGCCGTCGGACGAGTGGCGGCCGGACGACGGCTTCGAGTACGACTTCAGTCTCCACCTCCTGCCCGAGCATGCGTACAACCTGCACCTTTTCTCTCGGCGCTACGAGCCGCTCTTCACCGAGCGCTTCGCCGCCCGCGAGAACAGCGTCGCCACCAGCCACGGCGCCGACTTCCGCTACCGCAAGAAGCCGTACTTCATGCACGCGCGCTACAGCGATGAGACGCTCACCTCGGGCGAGATCCGCTCCGGTGTGCAGCGGCTCGGTTTGAACGGCGAGTACTTCAGGCAGTTCGAGGGCAACGACCTCCTTTCGGTGACGGCGACGTTCAACCCGTCGCGCTTCGACCGCAGCACCGGTCTCCAGGGGACAACGCTCGAGGCGCAGCTCGGCAACCTTCTCGCCCTCGGACGCTACCGCCTGAGCTCCAACCTGAGCCAGACCGACGTCGAGCAGGACGATCGCCAGTCGGGCCGCTTCGAGAGCCGCCAGTTCGTGTGGGAGGAGCGCTTCAACGTCGAGCTGCCGCTGCACTTTCGCGGCGAGCTCTACTACCGCCAACGGCAGAGCGACAACCGCTTTCCGGACGGCGGCCCTGGTCAGCCCCAGGAGCTCTCGAACCTGACGCGCGACCTGCAGGCGCTCTTCTCGCATCAACTCTTCGAGAGCCTGACCAGCAGCTACACCTTCAGCCGCAATGAGCAGGACTCCATCAGCGGCGACAGCGGCTCGACCTCGCATCAGCTCTCGTTCTCCTACGACAAGACGATTCCGCGCGGCCGGCTCCTTCTGGGCGCGAGCTTCGGCCGCAGCGACATCGAGAGCTCCGGCCGGACCGACGTGGTGAGTGAATCCCACCCGGCGTTCGCCGTCCCGGGCACGTTCGCCCTCCTGCAGGAGAACGTCGCAGCGGATTCGATCGTCCTTCTCGTGCGCTCTCCGGTCTCCCCGTTCGAGAGCGTTCAGCTCGCAGAGGGAGTGCACTACCTGGTCTCGAGCCTGGTCAACGCGCTCGAGATCGAGGTCCTCTCCCTGCCACCCCAGTTCGCCCTGCCGGGGAGCTACGACTTCGCGGTCTCCTACTCGCTCACCGACGGCGGCTTCGCGCTGGGCTCGCGCTATCGCACCGTGAGCGCCAGCCTGCCGCTCTTCGAAGACCGGCTGACACCCTACGCGAGCCACTCGACGGTCGAGTCCGAGGTGCGCTCCGGCCTGTATCCCGGCGCCGTCCCGGACTCGACGACGACGACCGCCGGCCTTCTCTGCCGATTCGGCGACTTGCGGGCGCGTGGGGAGTACCGGGATGTCGTGTGGGAGACCAGTCCGTACACGATGTGGCTGGGCGAGCTGCGCTACATCGGCGCGCTCTCGCGTTCCACCCGGCTCAATGCCTCCGCTTCGCACCGCCGGTGGGACTACCCCCAGGGGCGTTCGCGTTTGCCAGGCGCCTCTGGACGGGCCGAGATCCAGACCACCGACATCGCCTCGATCGATATCCAGCAGAAGCTCTTCCGGCGAAGACTCCTGCTCTCGGTCGGCGGCTCTTACTCCGAGACCCACAATCTCTACGACTCCCGCGCCAATTCGCTCAACGCCTCGCTCTCCTGGCGGATCGGGCGGACCGACCTATCCGCCGGTGCCACGATCTACTCTTCCCAGGCGGAGGGCGGCGGCATCGCGATCAGCGAGCGCACCCGCCGCCTCTTCTACCTGCGGCTACGCCGCGACCTGTTCTAGGCTGACCGTGATGAACCGCATCTTCCGAGAGAGAGCCGCCGGCGCCGGCATCGCGCTCGTCATTGTTCTGCTCGCCGTGCTTTCCGCTTGCAGTGCCACCTTCACGCCGCGGGTCGAGCCGTCGCAGGTGACGCTCCAGTGGCCGTTCCCGCCCAACCCGGCGAAGCTCACCTACCTCCGCTCGCTCACCGGGTTCACTCCCAAGGCGAGCGCCGGGCGCTCTCTCCGCGCCTTTGTGATCGGCAAGGAAAGCGCCGACTTGAACTCCTTCGTGTTGCCGGTGGCGGTCGCCGTCGGGACGGACGGGCGGATTGCGGTTGCCGACATGGGCCGGCGCTGCGTGCACCTCTACCTGCCGGATGGGCGTGCAACCGGAAAGCGCCCGGAGGAATCCGGGCGAGCAACCGGAAAGCGCCCAGAAGAATCTGGGCGCTATGTCCGCCTCACCGGGAGCCCGGAGGAGCCGATCGTCTCGCCGATCGCGCTGGCGTTCGACGATGCTTCGCAACTCTTTCTCACCGACTCGTCGGGCAAGGTCTTCGGTTTCGGCGCCCAGGGTGAACTCCTCTGGGTCAGCCGCGCGGCGGGAGCGACTCGTTGGCAGCGCCCCACCGGCCTCGCTTACAGTCCGCAGAGCCGGCTGCTCTACGTCGTCGATACCCTCGCGCACCGGGTCGTCGGGCTGCACACCGACGGCACACCCGAGCTCTCTTTCGGTGGGCGCGGCGAGGGCGTCGAGAGCTTCAACTTTCCGACCCATATCTTTCACACGGTGGCCGGAGGGGTCTCCGGAGCCGGCGTGCTCTTTGTCACCGACACGCTCAACTTCCGGATCAGTGCCTTCGACGAGAGCGGCAAGCCGCTCGGCGTCTTCGGCCGGCACGGCGACGGCTCCGGCGACCTCGCCATGCCCAAGGGTCTGGCGGCCGACCGCGACGGCGTGCTCTACGTCGCCGACAGCATCTTCGACAATGTTCAGCTCTTCGACCGCGAGGGGCGCTTCCTTCTCACCCTCGGCCGCCGGGGAACCGCGCCGGGCGAGTTCTGGCTCCCCTCGGGGGTCTTCGTGAGTCCGGGCGGCGAGCTCTACGTCGCCGATACCTACAACCATCGAGTGCAGGTCTTCCGCATTCAGGAGGGTTATGTCGCCAGCGGTTCCTGAACGGCGTTCGCGCCATCTCGCAGTCTTCTTGCTCGCTTGCGGCCTGGCGGCAGTCGCGGGAGTCCCAACCCTTTCGGCTCAGAGCGCGAGCGGGATGATGGACACCAAGCACAACCTTTCGGTGACCGGTCCTGGTCCGATCCAGGCCCAGGGCGAGACCCGCATCTGCATCTTCTGCCACACACCGCACAACGCCACCCCCGACTCGCCGCTGTGGAACCGCGAGCTCGAGCCGCAGGTCTACACGGTCTATGCGAGCCCGACGCTCGGGGCCGGCGTTCTCCCCCAGCCTTCCGGCCCGACCAAGCTCTGCCTCTCCTGTCACGACGGCACGGTCGCCATGGGGGCGGTGCTCAACCCGCCCGGCGGAATCGCCATGGCCGGCGCCGACTCGCTCCCGCCCGGGAGCCTCTCGGACTTCGGTCTCGACCTCTCGGGACACCATCCGGTCTCGTTCTCCTACAACGCCTCGCTGCCCAACCTCGAGCTCCAGCCGTTGCCGCCGGACGACCTCGTCTTCGGCGGCGCCGACGAGCTGCACTGCTCGACCTGCCACGATCCGCATCGCAACGACTTCGGCAGGTTTCTGGTCAAGGACAACCGCGGCTCGGCGCTCTGCATCACCTGCCACCAGGTGACTGACTGGGCGAGCTCGGCGCACGCCACGTCGACCGCCTCGGTCGCGGGGCTTCTGCCGCGGCCGCCCAAGAACTGGCCGAACTGGACCGAGCTCGGCGAGTGGGGCTGCGAGGCCTGTCATACGCCGCACTTTGCGCCGACCACCGAACAGCTCCTGAACTTCACCTCCGATCCGGCGATGCCGTTCACCTGCACCAGCTGCCACGCCGCCGATCCCACCGAGCCGCCGCATGCCACCGCCGCGCCCGGCACTGTCGGAGGTGCCGGCCGGATGGGAGCCGCCGGGAGGTTTGGCCGGGCGGATATCGCGGGCCAGGTGCAGAAGCTCTCCGGCCACCCCGAGTCGACGAGCCTGCCGACTGGGCTGGCGCGCGGCCTCGGAGCCGGATCACGTCCCGACCTGACGAGCGTCGGCTGCAGCGACTGCCACAATCCGCATGTGGCGAACGATCTCGAGGCGGAGCTGCCCTACGTCTCGGGTGCCCTTCAGGGGGTGCTGGGCGTCGACAGGAACGGCGCCGAGATCGCCACCGCGACCTACGAATACGAGATCTGTTTCCGCTGCCACGGCGACAACACGCCCGACGCCGAGTTCATCCCGCGGGTCGTCGCGAGCACCAACACGCGCCTCGACTTCGACTCGAACAATCCGTCGTACCATCCGGTCGTCGAGATGGGGCGCGGAGTCGACGTTCCGAGCCTGCCGTCGGCGCTTTCGCCACGGATGTCGCCCTCCGACAGGATCGGCTGCACCTCCTGCCACGCCGACGACGAAGGCGGGTCACGCGGACCGCACGGGTCCGACTATCCGCCGATCCTCGCGGAGCGCTACGACAACGTCGACGGGACAGTCGAGAGCTACGAGAGCTACGCGCTTTGCTACCGTTGCCATGAGCGCACCAGCATCCTCGGCGACCAGAGTTTTGGCCCGCGCGCCTTCCGCACGACGCCTTCCGGGGGCGGCCACAGCGGGCATCTCGCCGCCGGAGCACCGTGCTCGGCCTGCCACGACCCGCACGGCGTTGCGACCGGCGGCAACGAGGCTTTTCAGCCGACCGGCGATCACACACACTTGATCAACTTCGACACCCGCATCGTCGCGCCGTTGGCCGGCGCCGATCTCCCCACCTTCAAGGACACCGGATCGCGGTCGGGGAGCTGCACCCTTTCCTGCCACGGCGTGAACCACCTCCAGACGGCGTATCCCTGAGTCAGCAGCAGGCGCTTCGCAGCATCGCGCGGGCTTGCCTGCAGACATCGGTGGGAGGTGGGCGGCGGTCTCCGGCGCTCGGGGATTTGGGGCCGGCTCCAGGGCTGGTGTGTTCGCAACCCCCAACGCCGTGCGCGCCGGAGCCCGCCTCGGAGCTTTTCTCTTAGATCTCCCGACGAGGGGTGGCTGGGCCGAGGGCTCCCATGGGGCCCGGAGCGCGCCTCTTCAGCGCGAGGACCCCATGGGATACGGACCAGACAGGACCCCGAGCAGAGGCCTGTGACGGCCCGCCCACCAACGCACTGGATCGCGGCGCGAGCGGAAAATCGGCGAGGTTCGCTGAAACTGCAGGCGGGCTGGTTGTTTACGGCTTCTTGCCGGGGTTCTTGCGGTCGTAGACCGCCGGGCGGTGGCAGCCCGGGGCGCACGAGCCGCCGTCTTCGCTCTTGACGAACTTGAGCGGTAGTTTCCAGCTGCCGAAGGTGACGCTCTCGGCGATCAGGACGTCGTTCGTCCCGCCGTGGAGGCTGTGGCAGAGAGCGCAACTCCTGCCCTTCTGCGGGTTGTTGACGTGCAGGAAGTGGAGGTTCCTCTCGCCGTCGCGGAAGCCGGTGGCGAAGGAGGTGTCGGGGTACTTGAGCAGATCCCGCTCGTGGCAGGTGAAGCAGAGCGCGTATGCCGTGTCGGTGTACGGCACGTAGGCGGTCGCGGGGAAGGAACCGATCAGGAGGTTCGCCTGCGTCCCGCCGTGTGGCTCGTGGCAGGCGGAGCAGGAGCCGTCGCGGATCGGGCCGTGAAGTACCGTCATCTCCGGCGTCACGATCTTCTCGTGGCAGCCGAGACAGATCTCCTTCTCGCTCTGCAGGAGGAGCCCCTTCTGATCGGCGGCGTGCGGCGAGTGGCAGGCGGCGCAGCCTTTCGCGGAGGCGAGCGCGGCGTGCACGACCGGCGCTTTCTGGGCCTTCTCGGCGACGTCCTCG
This sequence comes from Thermoanaerobaculia bacterium, assembly GCA_031403995.1. Lineage (GTDB taxonomy): Bacteria > Acidobacteriota > Thermoanaerobaculia > Multivoradales > JAGPDF01 > JAGPDF01. The sequence continues at coordinate 6,021 of JANNGS010000056.1, read as the reverse complement.
TGGCACTGGAAGCAGAGCGCCGGACCGGCCTCGGCCAGGAGCTTCGGCTGCGCCCCGCCGTGCGACTGGTGGCAGGAGGTGCAGCCGTCGTCGAGCGCCGGATGCTTGACCTTCTTCGCCCGAACGAGGTCGCCGACGTCGGAATGACAATCGACGCAGAGCGCATCGCCGGTGCGGGCGAGAAGCGGCTTGCTGTCGGAGCTGTGCGGCGCATGGCAGGCGGTGCAGTCACCGGCCTCGACCGGACCGTGGGGGAACTTCGCCGCTCCCGGCTCCGAGTGGCAGTCGGCGCAGAGCTCCTTCTGCGGCTTCACCAGCAGGTGGGCGGTGTTCGAGGCGTGCGGTGAATGACAAGTCGTACAGCTGCCGTCGGCGACCGGCGCATGGACCTCGGCGCGCGCTGCGAGCCCATCGTGGCAACCCGTGCACAGCGCCGGCTCGGCGTCGGTGAGCTTGAAGGTCGGCGTCCCTTTCTGGGGATGCGGCGTCGCCGTCGCTTCGTGGCAGGTGTCGCAGCTTTCGGCCGCCTCGTGCACGGCGGTTCCCTGGAGGATGGTCGGGTGGCACTGCGCGCTCTGGCAACTCTCCTGCGCCCTGAGGCCGCGGGGCGTCCACAGGAGGCTGCAGAGAAACAGCGCGACGGTACTCGCGACCAGGGCGTGCTTGCTTCCGGACATGCTGCCATCATGGTATCAACCGCGCGGACTTTCGCCACCCCGACGGGCTGTGCCCCCGCCGGAAAACGCCGCTCCGCGCAAGAAGAACGCCGGCCTCGGCCCGGACGTGGGCGCCCCGACCCTTTGGGTGGCCGGTTGCAGCGCCGACTGTTGCTATCGTCGCCGCGGGAAGGAGTACCTCGACATGGAATTCAAGAACAGAACTTTCGGACTGGCTGTGCTGACCGCAGCGATCGTGGCGACCGCAGCCACCGCGACGATGGCCTGCAGCAAAGAGCCGCAACTCAACGTGCAGAGCGCCCCGCAGGAGGTCCCGGCGGCAACTCAAACCGCGCCGGCCGAGCCCGCAGCCCCTGCTACGCCCGCAACGGCGGCGGGAGAGCTACCGGCCGGACACCCTTCGGTGGCGCTGCCGCCCGGCCATCCGCCGGCCGGCGGGATGGCTGGCGGAATGTCTGGCGGCATGGGCGCAGGAATGGGCGACGCCGGTGGCATCGCGCTGCCGCCGGTCGATCCCCAGGGCGGCCTCGGATCGGCCGGCCTGGTCTGGGACGTGCCGGCGGCCTGGGTCGCCGAGCCCCCGGCCAACCCGATGCGCCGCGCGCAGTACCGGATTCGCGGCGCCGCGGGCGACGCTGAGCTCGTGGTTTTCTACTTCGGACCCAACCAGGGCGGTCCGCCGCTCGACAACGCGCAACGCTGGGCGATGCAGTTCAGCCAGCCCGACGGCGGCGATCCGCTGGCGGCTTTGAAGACGCGCTCCGGCGACATTCGCGGCATCCCGGCGCTCTTCGTCGAAACGACCGGGACCTACAACCCGGGCACCATGAGCAGCGCTCCCGCGGTGGCCAAGGAGAACTGGGCTCTCCTCGGGGCCGTCGCCCAGGGCGGCGACGCCAACTGGTTCTTCAAGTTCACCGGCCCGAAGCCGACGATCGAGGCCGAACGCGCCGCTTTCGAGGTGATGGTCGGCTCGCTCCGCCGCGGCAGCTGACAACCGGGATACGGCCGGTTCGCGGCTGACAGATCGGCTAGACTCGCTTCCCTCACGCCCGGTGCAGGAGGGAGGCGCTCTGATGTTTCTCCGGATCATTCGGCTGCGCGTTCGCGAATCGGAAGAGGCCGCGTTCACCCGTTTCTACGAGGCACGGGTGATGCCGGCGCTCGAGACGACTCCCGGCTGCCTCTATGCGGGGCTCCTCGCGCCCTGGCGGGGCGGCGAGGCCCACCAGTCGCTGACCATCTGGGATTCCGCCGAGAGCGCCCGCAAGTACGAGGAGGGAGGCCTCTACCATCGCCTGCTGGGCGAGGCGACGCCGTTTCTGTCCGAGCGCACCGAATGGCGCATCCGGCTCGCGACCGATCCGCTCGAAACCTCGGATCCGTCGCGGCGCGAGATCGCCTCCGCTGGCTACAACGTGGACGCCCAAAGCGGCGGCGAGACTCTCGACGGCAACAAGAGCTCGTCGTTCGTACGCATCGTGTCGCTGCGCGTCGATCCGGATCACCTCCGCGACTTCATCGCGATCTACCGCGAGAAGGTCATCCCGGCACTGCGCGCGGTGCCTGGGTGTCGCGGCGTCTTTCTCGCCGAGGGTGCGCACGACCCGAACGGCGTGCTGTCGATCACACTGTGGAATCGCGAAGAGGACGCCGTCCGCTACGAGATGAGCGGCGTCTCCGAGAAGATCACGGCCCAACTTCGCGGCACGATCTCGCCGGTCTACGACTGGCGCTTGACCCTGGACGGGGAAGGCTCCGCCGGCGCGAGCGGCACCGGTGCAAGTGGAGCCGGCGGTCTCGACGTCTCGAGCTATCGCCTGGTGCGTGGCCGGCGGCTGGACCCGGAATCTCCTGGACCGAAACCGGAGTAGGAGCGCCGCGATGTCCCAGATCGTCCTCGCCGTTCGCGATCCCGTGAGCGCCACCACGCGCACGTTCGACCAGGACGCGATCCTCGTCGGCCGCGCCGAAGAGAGCGACATCGTGCTCGCCGACCGCGCCGCGTCGCGCCGCCACGCGCGCCTGGTGCGCGAGGCCGGCGCCTGGTGGATCGAGGACCTGGGCTCGCGCGCCGGTACGCGGCGCAACGCGAACACCGTGACGGTGCGCGAAGCGCTCTCTCCCGGCGATCAGATCAGCGTTGGCACGAGCCTGCTGGTGGTCGAGCGCATCGCCGATCGCGGCGCGCCGCGCGCCATGCCGCTTTCGACGGCGCCACCCGCCCCCGGGACCTCGGTGTTCATGAAGGCCGCGGACCTCCTCTCCGGCGGACGCTCCGGCGAGCTCGACACCGAGGCACTGCGGCGCCACGCGGAACGCCTTGAGATGCTGAACGAGGTCCACCGCGCGCTCGGGCGCTCGATGGCTCTCCCTGAGCTCCTCGAGCTGATCCTCGACAGTGCCTGGAAGGCCCTCGGCCCGGAAGAGGGCGTCATTGTGCTGCGCGACGCTCCTGGCCGCTACCGCCGGGCCACGTCGCGGCGCGCTCCGGGCTCGCGCGCCGAGGCGCTCCTGTCGCGCACCCTGCACGAGGAAGTGATCGAGAAGCGTCAGGCGGCACTGGTCTGCGACATCGCCGCCGACGAGCGCTTCGGGCATGCTGCCAGCCTGATGATGTCCGGCATCCGCAGCCTGATCGCGGCCCCCCTCTTCGACGACCAGGGCCCGCTCGGCATGATCGCGCTCGACTCGCGCGCCCATGTGCGCAGCTTCACCGCCGACGACCTCGAGCTCCTGACCTCGCTCGCCTCGGTCGCCGCGCTGCGCATTCGCAACATCGCCCTGGTCGAAGAGTCGGCCGAGCGCCGGCGGCTCGAAGAGGAGATGAAGCTGGCGCGCGCCATCCAGGTGGGCCTCCTGCCGCGCGAGCTGCCGGCGATCGCCGGCTGGGCGCTCCACGGCGGAAGCGTCCCGTCGCGAGGCGTCTCGGGGGACTATTACATCGCCACCTTGCGCCGCGACGGCAGCGAGCTCTTCGGAATGATCGTCGACGTGTCCGGCAAGGGCATGGGGGCGGCGCTGCTCACGGCGTCGCTCGAAGCCCTCGCCGCAGCCCCGGTCGAAGCGGGCCTCGCCCCGGGCGAGATCGCGCCTCTGGTTTCGAACCTGCTCTATCGCCGCACGCCGCTCGCCAAGTACGCGACCGCCATGCTGATTTCGGTCGACGTCGCCGGCGCCGTCACCGGCCGCCTCGGGTTCACCAATGCCGGTCACAACCCGGCGCTCCTGGTGCGCGCCGACGGCACCGTCGAGCGGCTGGGCGCCACCGGTCCACCGATCGGCCTGCTGGCGGACGCGCGCTTCACGCAGCAGGAGCGCACCCTCGCCCCCGGCGACCTGCTCGCCCTCTACACCGACGGCATCGTCGAGGCCGTTGATCCCGACGACGAGGAGTTCGGGATCGAGCGCCTGCAGGCTTTCGTCGTCGCCAGCCGCGACGCGCCGCTCGAGGAGCTCGCCGAAGGCCTCGACCGGGAGCTCGAACGGTTTGTCCGCGGCGTGTCCTACGCCGACGATCGCACGCTGGTCCTGCTGCGCCGCGAAGGAAGCCCCGCCTGATCCGCTGAGCGCCGGCGGAATCGGGCCATCGGGCGTGCTAGCGTCCCTGTCAGTCATGATTTCGCCCCTCGTTTCCGTCGTCGTCAGGACGCGCGACCGGCCAGCGCTGCTGTGCGAAGCGCTAGCCAGCCTGCGCGCGCAGACGTTCCGGAACTTCGAGACGCTGGTGGTCGCCGACGGCGGCGCTCGGCCAACCGAGTCGGTCCTGGGATCCGCGCCCGGAGAAGGCGGGCTCACGCTCCTGCATCGCTCACCGCCGCACGGGCGAGGGCGGGCGTTGAACGCCGGGCTCGACGCCGCGCGCGGGCAGTTCATCGCCTACCTCGACGACGACGACCTGTTTCTGCCCGATCACCTGGAGACCCTGGCACGCTTCCTCGCCGGGAGCGACTCCTATCGCGTCGCCTACACTGACGTTGAGCAGGTCGAGCAGACGCTCGGCGCGGACGGCCGCTACCACGAGGGGCGCCGGCTGGTGGTCTACGGCCATCCGTTCGATCCCCACCGTCTGCTGTCGTCGAACTACATCTCGCTCATCGGCCTGATGCACGCCGCGACCGACCTGCGCTACGACGAGAGTTTCGAAATCCTCGAAGACTGGGACTTCATGCTCCGCCTCGCCGAGCGCGGGCGCTTCCACCGCATCGCCGCGATCACCGCCACCTATCGCGTGCGCGACGACCAATCGAACGCCACCACAGTGACGCCGTGGCACGGAGTCGAGGCCGAGGCGGCGCGCCGAAGGCTGTTCGAGAAGCACTGGCATCGCCACAGCATCGCTTCGCAGACGGCTCTCGTCGACAGCTTCCAGAACGAGACCTGGCTGCTGCGCTCCCAGCGTGCCGCGGTCGAGGAGCGGCTGACCGCCGAGCTCGCCACCGAGCGCGCGCTCGCGACCCGCCTGGCCGCCGAGCTCGATCGCGAGTCCCGGCACCTCGCGCGGGTCGAGGCGGAGCTCCGGGCCTTCCGCGGCGATGCTTCACGCCAGCTTCAGGCCGCGGGCGAGCGCGAGGGCGCGTTGCTCGCGACCCTGCAGCAGATCTACGACTCGACCTCCTGGCGCCTGCTTTCGCACTGGTGGCGGCTCAAGGCACGCCTGCAGGGCAGATGACCGTCAAGCTCGACCTCGTCATCCCGGTCCACAATGCGCTGCGGGCGACCCGCGACTGCCTGCGCACCGCGCGCGCCTTCGCTCCCGCCTGGGCGCGAATCCTCGTGGTCAACGACGCGAGCGACGCGCGTACGACCGAGTGGCTGCGCGAGCAGGAGGGCATAACGCTGCTCGAGAACCCGATCAATCTCGGCTTCGTGAAGACGGCGAACCGTGGTCTCCTGTTCTCCGACGCGCCCTATGTCTGCCTGCTGAACAGCGACACTCTGCTCACCCCGGGGGCGCTCGAGCGCATGGTCGAACGGCTCGATCGCGAGCCGGCGATCGGCATCTGTTGCCCGCTTTCGAACAGCGCGGTGAATCTCTCGGTGAAAATTCCTCCCGGCGAAGACGTCTTCTCCTTCGCGCGCCGGGTCGCCGAGCGCACCCCCGGCATCTATCCTGATGTCACCACGGTCGTCGGTTTCTGTCTGCTGGTGAAGCGCGAGCTCATCGCGACGCTCGGCGTTTTCGACGAGGCGTTCGACCGCGGCTACTGCGAGGAGACCGACTTTCATCTCCGCGCCCGCGCCGCCGGGTGGCGGTGCGTTGTCGCCGACGATGTCTTCGTCTACCATCGCCAAGGGGCGAGCTTCTCCGACACCAGCGCGCGGTTCGAGAAGAATCTCGGCC
>JANNGS010000055.1:0-43660 GCA_031403995.1 Thermoanaerobaculia bacterium | reverse complement strand
CGAGCTCACCTCGCGGAAGATCAACGACGCCAACGAGGTCACTTTCGGCTACGACCTGGATGGCCTGTTGACGCAGGCCGGAGCCCTGACGCTGGCGCGCAGCACGACGACCGGCTTCCTCTCCGGAACGACGCTCGCGGGAGCGACGGAGCTCTTCACCTACACCGGATTCGGCGAGCTCGACACCTACACCGCCCGGCATGGAGGATCGGACCTCTATTCGTTCGACACGGCGCGCGACAACGGCGGACGGATCGCGACGAAGTCGGAGACGGTCGAAGGGGTGACGCACGCCTGGGAGTACATCTACGACACCGCCGGTCGCCTCGACCAGGTGAAGCGCGACAACGTGGTGGTCGCCGACTACGACTACGACGCGAACTCGAACCGCACCGCCTGGACGGACGGCTGGGGCAGCGGCACGGCGGTCTACGACGACCAGGACCGCCTCTTGAGCTACGGCCCGAAGACCTACACCTACACCGCGAACGGCGAGCTGGCGACAAAGACCGACGGCACCGACGTCACGACCTACTCCTACGACGTCCTGGGGAACCTCCGCACGGTCCTCCTGCCGACCGGCATCACGATCGACTACGTCATCGACGCCGCGAACCGGCGAGTGGGCAAGAAGGTCAACGGCACCCTGGTGCAGGGCTTCCTCTACCAGAGCCAGCTCGCCCCCGCCGCCGAGCTCGACGGCAGCGGCAACCTCGTCAGCCAATTCGTCTACGCCACCAAAGTCAACGTCCCCGACTTCATGGTGAAGGCCGGCGTCACCTACCGTCTCTTCACCGACCACCTGGGTAGCGTCCGCCTCGTCGTCAACGCCGCCACGGGAACCATCGCTCAGCGAATCGACTACGACGCCTTCGGAAGAATCCAACTCGACACCAACCCCGGCTTCCAACCCTTCGGCTTCGCAGGCGGAATCTACGATATTCAAACCGGGCTGACGAGATTCGGTGCAAGAGACTACATTGCCGAATCAGGTCGATGGACTGCGAAGGATCCGATCGGATTCACGGGCGGTAGTTCCAACCTTTACGGCTATTCAGTCAATGACCCGGTCAACTTCAACGATCCGAGCGGAAACATCGTCCCAGTAGTTCTTGCCGTCGGCGCCGCGATTTGGGGCGTCGTCGAACTCGGCTTGTCGGTCTACGACGTCGTCGATGCTGTAATGACGCTTGCGGATCCATGCGCTGGTGGGGGCACCAAGGCCTTGGCTGTGGGAGGGGCGCTGCTAGGTGCCCTGGCACCAGGCGGGGGCTACGGCGTGGGAGCAAAGGCAGTTGCTCGAGGAGCGAAACCCGTCATCGTGGGACGTGGAATGGATCGAGTTGGAAAGGTCGCTCGAGAGATAGGCGCGGAAACTTTTAGTGTTGGAAAGTCCACTACGAATCCACAGGGAATGTTCTATGAGAATGTGTTGTGGATTCGCGAACAGGTCGACTCTGGACGAGGAATCTACGACATTGGCCCAGACTTGAGCCGCGGAGCGAGCCCCTTTTACGACATGGAAGTCGCCGAGCTCGCGGCCGCAGGGCTGCAGCGCACTCAAGTGGGTCAAATTCGAGCCGGAAGCGAGATATTCCCGCTGTTCCAGTGGATCGCGGCCCCCTAGATAGGAGTGAGGATGACAAGCGTGTACGGCTCCGGAGCAGAAGCACTGAGCATGGTCGAGGTCTTGGCGGCGCAGCTCCTAAATGCCCAGCGAGCGGGCGGAGATCCGGAAGCAGTGGTCGAACGCAACCCGCCAGAGACGAAGATCTCGGCAGAGTTCGCCGACATTCTTGTCGAGGTCTACTTCGAGCTGGGATCCCTCCCGGAGATGGTACTTTCGCGCAAGTTGGCAGGAAAGGATGGAGTTAAGGTCGTTGGTCGCGATTCACTGGAGTCCTGGGCTTTGCGTCGCGGGCTCCCACGCGTCGCTAGTAGAAAAAGGGAAACTCCCGAGTGGTCTGGCGCCGAGATTCGGGAGAAGTTGCGGTCGGACGGTGAGCTTCTCCTTGCGGTGCTAGCTACGTTTCGTCGATCTGAATGAGAAGCGGCGGCCCCGCTGCAGAGTGTCGGGAGCAGAGAAATCTTTAGAGGGATTTGTCGATGCTGGATGCGCCAATGCTCAAGAAGCTGCGAAGTACTCTGAAGTGGTTGGGCCAGCACCTGTCGGCGAGCGGGCATTCGCGACTGGGCGACGGATCCCGTTTGGTTCGCCGCGGTAGAGATTTCTATCGTTACGAGGAAGATGGACTAGTAGTGGACCTTCAGATCGACATGGTTGATGGCAATCCTAGTCGAGTGATCTACAAGTCGACGATGCTTGGGCGGAGCGCCGGCACCGAAGGAGCGAGCTCGGCGCAGTCTTTTGACCGGGATGAGCTGGCCCAGAAGATTGGTCGCTTCCTGCAGTCGAAGGGATTCTCAGTCGAGATCGAGGACTAGGAGGCTGCCAATGTCAGGTCCAGTGAAGTTCTGGGGCTTCTTGTTCGTCGGCGGGGCGGCGTTGATCTGGGGTCTGCGATCGATGGGTGGTGGGGAAGTGGCGGGTCCTTCGCGTGCGGAGAGTTCTGTCAGTGAAGCTGCGGGATCCGACAAGGGTGAAAGCTCATCATCCAAGTCGCACGCGGCTCGGTCGAACGATCGCGCCCCTGTCGTTGAGGGAGATTCTGCCGAGGCGGAATCCGGCACGCCGTCGGGATCCGAGAGCGCTGGCGTCGACGCAGCGGGTCTGACGACGGTGCAGCAGGTCGCTTCGGAGATCGGCGGGCAGGCGCCGGCGCTGGTCATCTTCTTCTCGACCGAGTGCCCGCGGTCGCGGCGGATGTTTCCCGCCTTTGTCGAGTTGACGGATGGTCTTTCGAGCGACACCGCTGTGATGGCGTATTCGACGCTGGAGGCGGATGCGGCGCGCTTGCCGGAGTTTCTGTCGATGTCCGGCGCCTCGTTTGGGGCCACGCCCATCGAGCGGTGGGCGCCGGGTGAGCTCTCGGAAGCGATGCAGGAGGTCGGAATTCGGATCGGTCAGGAGTTTTCCCTTCCCCTGGTTGCTGTAGTGGGCGAAGGGGGAGCCGTTCTGGGGCAGTGGCAAGGGGTGACGGACCTGACCGCTGTGCGGCAGGCGCTGGGGAGTGGAGGGATGTTGCGATGACTGGGCGGGGCAGTGAAGTCCGAAGGGGAGAGCAATGAGAACTCTGGGGAGTTTGCTTCTGATGACGGTTCTGGCGGCCGGTGCCGCCGATGCGGCGAATACCGCCAACACCGCCAATACTGCCGACACCGCCGATACCGCCGGCGCCGTTCCGACGGCTCCTGGCTCGGAGCCGAGCGTGGCCTACCGGAACGAGGCGACGAAGCGGTTCGAGGCGCCGTCGGCGGCGAGGGTGAAGGAGATGTCCGCGCAGGTAGGGGCTGAAGCGCCAGGGGCAATGGCGGTCGAGGAGCTTGTGGCGCTCGGCTTGCGCGAGGAAGCCGTTGCGGTGCCCGCTGGCGGCGTGAAGTTGCGGCTGCGGGGCGGGCTGCGGAGCGCGCTCCTGGCGGAGGAGCGGGACGGGAAGGTGGTGCTCTCTTGCGAGGGGGCGCCGGCCGAGGCGGAGATTCCGAGCATCGCATCTGCAGGCGGCGGAGAGGTGCGACCGTGAGGGCGCGAGGACCTCGGTGGACTTCCGGCCTGCTGGCCGTTCTCGTTAGCTGCCTTTTTTCGGGCCGCGCCGAGGCGGGCTTCACGGTCGAGGTGGTGAATCTGGACGGCCCCGGCGAGGGGCTCAATTCCACGGCGCCGTGGACGCCGCGGTCGGGGAATGCGGCGACGACGCTCGGGCAGGCGCGGCTCAATGCGGTGGAGTTCGCGCTGCAGGTTTGGTCGCAGCAGTTGGACAGCGATGTGCCGGTCAAGGTGGGGGTGAGCTTCGATCCGATTGCCGGCTCCTCACCGGTCACTCTCGGCAAAGGTGGCCCCGACGGGTTCTTCCGCGACTTCGGTGGCGCGCCGCGGGCGGGAACCTGGTACCCCTCCGCGCTTGCCGACAAGCTCGCCGGTATGGACCTCGATCCCGGCGAGCTCGATCTCCACATTCAGTTCAATTCCAACGTCGACGGCCCGTCGGTCTTCGGCAACGACGGCTTCGACTACGGACTGGGCGACGTCGGATCGCCGAGCGACATCTGGTTCTTACCCGTAGCGTTGCACGAGATCGCCCACGGGCTGGGCTTCGTCACCGGCGTGAGCCGGGTGACCGGCGCGAAACTCCTGGGCTACGACGACGTGCTGATGGCGCACCTCGTCCGCTTCGGCGCCAGCCCGTCGAGTTCCCCCGACATGTCCAACAGCCAGCGCCTCGCGGCGATGACCTCCGGGCCCGAGCTGGAGTGGAGCGGTCCCGGCATCGCGACGGTGACCGGACTTCTCACTGCAGGCTGGACGCCCGCCGGAAATGTCGAGATGTACGCGGAGACGACCGGCATCAGCGGCAGCTCGATGACCCACTTCAGCACGACCCTCGCGCCGCCGCAGATCATGGGCCCCTATTACCTCGAGGCGGACCTCGAATTCCGGGTCACGCGCGCCGCCCTCTGGGACCTCGGCTGGGGGCAGCCGGCGGCCTGCAACTGAGCGCGGGACGGTCCTGCTTTCTTGAAGCGCGCCTATAGAGGGATCAGAGCCTTGATTGCGTTGTCTCGCTGGAATCTCGGTCTTCTCCTCTCGCTGGCCCTTCCCCTTTCCTCGGAAGTCGCGGAGGCGACACTCAGCAGGTCGATCTCCGACTCTGTCACCGTGAACGGCCGCACGGCGACGTCGCTCTACTCGCGCGCGGCGCGGACGCTCACGACGACTTCGCCGCTCGGCCGGCAGGGGACGACGACGTTCGATCTCTTCGGGCGGGTGAGCGAGGCGCTCTCGCCGGGCGTGGCTCCGGTCGCCTCGGCCTACGACGCGCAGGGCCGCCTCTCGACGGTCACCCAGGGCGCGCGGCAGACGCTCTACACCTACAACCCGCAGGGCCTGCTGTGGAAGATCCGCGATCCGCTCTCGCGCGAGGTGGAGTTCACCTACGACTCGATCGGCCGGGTGCGGACGCAGAAGCTCCCGGACAGCCGGATCGTGCAGTTCGACTACGACGAGAACGGCAACCTCACCTCGCTCACGCCGCCGGGCCGGCCGCAGCACGGCTTCGTCTGCGGAAAAGGTGCCACCCGATTTCCGATGAATCGCGGATGGAAGGCGGGAGGTGGCGGATTCCTCGACGGCGCCAGTTCGCGTTTCACGCGGTTACTTGAGCTTGACTCCAGCCGAGCAGGGGGATCGAGCAGGTGGCGGCGTTCCAGAACGCCTTCGTGCGCCTGGATTCCTCAAAGCTGAGCGTGGAGGCGCCCTCGGATTGCGAGACTTCAGATACGGCGACCGTTGGGTCGCCCGGACTGTTGGATTGCACTGAAGCTCCCGTCGCTTCTAGCCGCCTCGGGCGGCGGCTCGGACCGGGAGCGGCGGGGGAAACGCGCCGGCGGGGAACTCGAAGTCCGTCGCGCCCGCGCGCAGGCGGCGAGCTGCGTAGCGGTAGGCTTCGCGGAAAACGAAGTAGGCCCTGCGGAGGCCGCGACGTACGGCCGGAGCCACGGCATGCACGAGCGGTGCGGGGCCTTTCTTGATCCGGTTCGGCTCGTGATGGGGATTCTGCCGGCATACGGCATCGCGCCCGAGCGGTGGCTTTCCGGTTTCCTCCTGCCGCAGTAGAGCCTCCGCCTCGATCTCCTCGATCAGCTTCTGGACTCGAGCTCGATACTCCTCTGGCGGGAGCGCTTCCCAGCAAGGAAGCGGAGCGAGGCTGAGCTCCTCGTGCTCGACGAAGTCCTGCGGATCGAGAGGAACACTCTTGCGCCGCGCCCGGGATTCTAGCGTCCGGTCATGCCAGCGACCGGAGACGGTCGTCCCTTCGGACAGCGCGCGGGCACAATGGACTCCAGGCCACTCGAAGGGCGAGGCGACGAGCCCCTCCTTGACGCCATGCGCCAGGACGTACGAAAGCCGGCCCACTTGAGCCTCTTCCTCGTCGGAAACGAGGACCGCCTGGTAGCGCCGGCCCCAGAACTTTTCGCGCCACCGCACGAGGCGACCGGCCTCCCGGGCGAGATTCGAGTTCAAGTAGTTCATGAACTCGGCGAGCTGCTGGGCATCGGCAACTCGCACGAGCAGGTGATAGTGGTTGGAGAGGAAGGCGTAGGCGTGTACCAGAAGCGACGAGAGGCGCGCGGCACGAGCCAGCACGCCCAGGATGACGTCGTTCAGGCCCGTCGAGGGGCGCAGGAGCAGGCGGCCCTGAATCGTCCGACAGGTGATCTCGACCAGGGCTCCTCCGGGGGGTATGTAGCGTAATCTGCGTGCCATCATGATGAAAGACGGAAACGGATTCGGCTATCTGGCGCCGAAGGCCGGAGGAGCTTGGGAATCGGGTGCCACATCTGCCAGCAAGAAATCGGGTGGCACCTCAGCGGCACCTCAGCGGCAGAAAACGGGTGGCACCTCAGCGGAGCAGAAATCGGGTGGCACCTCAGCGGAAATCGGGTGGCACCTCAGCAGCAGCACCTCAGCAGCAGAAATCGGGACCTCAGCGGCGGCGGCAGAAATCGGGTGGCACCTCAGCGGCAGCACCTCAGCGGCACCTCAGCGGCGCGGCACCTCAGCGGCACCGGCACCTCAGCGGCACCTCAGCGGCAGAAATCAGTTAACTGTCACCAGTTTCTCTGCCGAGCTCGAAAGTCAGAGAAATCTCCAGTGCCTGCGCCCAGGTGGCGACGAAGCCGACGGTCGGGTTGGAGGTCGCCCGCTCAGCCTGAGCGACGGCCTGCTGGGTGACGCCGAGTCGCGCCGCGAGCTCCGCCTGGTTGACCTTGGCCGCTTCGCGGGCTGCCCGCAGCCGGAAACCTGGGCGCAGCGGTTCCCAGGCTGGGAGCTTTCCCCAGCGCGCGAGCGTGCTCCATTCCTCATAGCTACGCGGCTTCGAGCGCAAGGCCCCGGCAGGGAGCGGCGGCAACGGGCGCGCGGTGCGGCCCGGAGGCTTCTTTCTTGTCGTCATCGCCGCCCTGGCCCCCGGGCTGCCTCGAGCCACTCCTGAATCTCGAGCTCGCTCGGCACCTTCCCGGCGAGTCGTTCGTTCCAGGCGACGAGGCGTTCGAGCTCGTCGTCGACCTCGAGCCTGCAGCAGAGGTGTCGTGCGAGGGTCAAGTCGGCAGGGAACGAGGCGGATCGAAGCAGCAGGAGCGCGTTCACGGCGTCGACCTCCGAGCGCCAGAATTTCCACGCCGCCAGGCGATCCGCGAGCAGGCCTTCGATCGGAATGATGGACACCCGGCGACCGCCGAAGTCGAGTTCCACTGGGTCAGGCGAGGGTTCGAGATCCGTTCCCGGAAACTCGAGGAACACCTTGGCTGGCTCGTGGACCCAATGCCGGCCCACTCGGGTGAAACCGGCCGCCGAGAGCGACTTCGCAACTGCGGGCGGAACGGATCCGACGAAGTCCAGATCGCCGGTCGTGTAGGCGCCTCCGGTATACAGCTCGACTGCGGCCCCGCCGACCAGGATCGGTCGCCGTTCTCCCGGCGGGTAGAGCGACTGAAGCCAGGAAGCCAATCCAGCCGTGCGGTCGGCTCCTGAAGGGAGCTTGAGGAGCGGGGTGATACCTGTCGTATTCCGCACAATATATATATTGTACATCGATCGAGCGAGAAACCGCGAAAGTCCACGCCGCCCCGCCAGATGGGGAGGCGGCCTCCAGCTCACGGCAGCCAGGCGTAGCCGAGCTTGACGAACAGCGTGCGATCGGTGGGCAGGGCGTCGAAACGGTCGGTCTCGAGCTCGGTGTCGGAGTAGCCCAAGTAGAAGACGGTCTGCGGGTTGAGGCGGTAAGAGTAGAGGAGCTGGCTGAACAGCCGCCGGCTCGTGGCGTCGATCTCCGTTTCGTAGAGGTCGGGGTCGCGCGCGAGATCGCGGTGCTGCAGGATGACGCGGACGAAGCTGCGCAGGTTGAACTGCCAGACCAGACGCAGCTCCGTCAGTTGGGCGGTGAAGAGCCACCCTTCGTCGACCTCGAGACGCTGGGTGCGATGCTCGAGCTCCGCCCGCAGGTGGCGTCCGGGCTCCCAGGTGAGCCCGGGCGAGAGCGTCAGCTGCTCGGCCGGTCGCAGCTGCTCGAGGTCGACGTCGTCGCCGACGTTCCAGCCGAGATGGAGCTCGAGCGCACCGCTGGGTCGGATGCTCGCCTGCCCTTCGACGTAGAGCTCGTCGAAACCGATCCCGCCGATGGTGCGCTCGCGGTCGGCCACCTGGGTGAAAAAGGTCGACTCGCGCCGGCCGCGGAAGATGAACCAGAGCTCGTTCAGGCGTTCGAGCGGGTTTCCCTCCTGATCGTCCGTGCGCGCGCTGTCGACGCCCAGGCTGAAGCGGATCCAGCGGGCGTCCGGAGCGGCCCACCAGGTGCGCTCGGCCAAGGCTTTCCCGTAGCGCCGGTCGACCTGGGGGAGGAAGCCCAGGTCGGCGCGAAAGTCGCGGCCGACGTCCTCGTAGGCGGCGGAGAGCCGCCAGTCGCGCGAGTCGTGGTTGTAGGAGAAATAGAGCGCGTGGTCCTCCAGCTGCCCCGCAGGCTGGTCGTAGGCTTCGACGATCTCCGCCGGGTACTCGGTGCGCGAGCCGAGAGCCTGGAAACGAAGCGAGTCGACCGCCCCGAGCCGGAAGAGGCCGTCGACTCCCGCGACCTGGTTGGAGTAGCCGACTCCTTCACGTGACGTCGCGACGACGCCGAGCGCGGAGTTGATGCCCAGGTCGCGCCGGTAGCGGACGACGGCATCGGTCGATCCGACCGGGAGCTCGGCGAGCTGCGAGCGCTCGCTGCCCGGGAGGAGGAGCGCGGTGCGAGAGTCCTCGGCGACGAAGGCGCCGAAGGCGCTCTGCCCCCGTTTGCCGGTGACCTTGGCGCCCCAGTCGGGGTCGGCGACATTGCGCGTGAAGACGACCTGGAACGGCGTCGTGAAGATGTCCGCGCCTTCGAGAAAGAACGGCCGGCGCTCGGGATAGAAGATCGCGAACTGCTGGTTGACATCGAGCTCCAGCGCGTCGGCCTCGACCTGGGAGAAGTCCGGATTCGCCGTGCCCGAGAGGATGATGTCGGGCGTCACGCCCCAGGTCACGGTCAGTCCGGGCTCGACGTCGATGTCTCCCGTTTCGAGCGGCCCTTCGGGGACGTCCTCGCGTCTGGCGACCTGCTGCAGCGTCAGCGTCGGATCGAGCTCGAGGTGGCGGCCGGGGGAGATCCCCGCGAAGCCCGCGATCGTCGACAGCTGGCAGACCGAGCAGTTGCGGTTGCGGTCGAAAGGCTCGCTCGAGAGCTCCAGCCGATCGCGACGAGGCTGCACGCGTGCGAATCCGATGCCCCAGGTCTGCGCTGCGCCGCCAGTCGGGAAGCGGAGCGAGGAGAAGGGAATCGCCAGCTCGACCTGGTAGCCGTCGGCAGTGATCCGGCCGGCCGAATCCCAGATCGCATCCCACGAGGTGTCCTCGTTGTCATCCCCACCCCGCCGCTCGGCCCCCAGGTCGTCGCGGAAGAGGTCCATCTGGACGCCGAGCGGGTTGACGTAGAACTCGAAGGAGCGCCGGCGGTCGAAGAAGGGGTCGAGCCGCACGCCGACGAAGTCGCCGTCGTAAGCCTCGTCGCGGTCGGTGAAGCGGGCGCGGATCTCTTCGGGACGAGGATCCGCTGCGCTGCAGCCGACATAGAGCCGCTCGCTGTCGTAGAGCAGGCGGCAGGTGGTCGCGATCGGCGCCGGAGTGTTCTCGCCGGGCTGGGTCTCGTAGGCCAGCGCGACGACTTCGCCCTCCTGCCAGGCGGCCTCGTCGAGCACGCCGTCGATGCGGATAACCGCCGTGGTTCGGGGCGCCCGCAGGTGGGAACTGGACGGCTCGTCGCTCTCCGACAGCGCTGCCAGAGGTGAGGCGAGCAGGGCGAAAGCGAAGAAGCGAAGGGCGACGCCGCGGCCCGGGCGCCGCGCCGGGATCGACTGCAAGTTGCACACGACGCAGAAACTAGCATCTCGCGCAGTTTAGCGGCCATGAGAGAGGGGTGAAGCGATGTGCCGGACTTCGTCGGAGCGCGGGGCGGCGACACCGCCCCTACCTGCCGGTGAAGCTCACCGGCGCGGCGGTGAAGTTGAAGTAGAGCCACCAGCCGCTCTCGCCGCCCGGGCCGTCGTCGCGGTCGTCGTGACCGGCGCAGTTGCCCGCGCCGCCGGGGAAGAGGATCGAGATCGGCAGTCCACCGACGATCGGGATCGTGAGCGGAAGCAGGATCGCGTCGGCGTCGCTCTCGCGCAGAAAGCCCATCCAGAGTCCGTCGCGCAGCTCGGTGGGTGGTTCGCCGAACCTCTCGGCGGCGACCTGCGCCGACAGCACCGGGACCTCCGCGCCGAGGAGCGAGAGATAGAGCGTCGTCGGCGAGGACACGACACAGGAGCCGACCGGAGGCACGATCGACGGGGAGTAGCCGGTGGTCGTCCCCGCCACCGGCTCGAGACAGGTGCCGAGGCCGAACGCCTCGTAGTCGGTCGTCTGCGGCACCGGAGGCATCCGCCAATCGCACGACGCAGGAGGCGACGGCTGCGGACAGTCGCCAGATCCGAGATCGATCCGCTCCGCAGTGGCGAGCGGGTCGTACGGCCGGAAGGCGAGCAGCGAGGAGAAGTCGAGAAAGCCGTCGCCATCGTCGTCGGAGGCGATCGCGGTCGCGAGACGCGCGTTGACCGAGCTGCCGGGCACCCCGGGGAGGTCGTTGTCCGTGATGTCGATGCAGACGATGAACTCGACGTAGGCGTGCGGGTCGCGCAGGTCGATGTTGGTCAGGCGATGAACGGTCGGCGCCGCGAGGGGCGGCTGCTCCGCGCTCCACGCCAGAGTGTTGCGGCTTTCGAAGCCGTCGCTGAAGATCTCGATCGGCCCCGCCCAAACGGGGGAAGCGACGAGCGCGACGACAAGGGCGGCGGTTCGGACGACGTTCTCGAATTTGCTGCAGCGCATCAGAAAGGTCTCCCAAGCTCGCGGAGAGCCGGCCGCCGCCGGACCGCGAGGCCGGCCCCGTCGCCGAGCGGCAGCCGAGTCGGGAACGACTCTACGCCACCCGTGTACGACGCTGCCAGGGGAGGCTTCGAGCCGCCGGAGTCGGCGGATTGAGGCCTTGGTTCCTAGCGCGCCGGCCCATCGACCCTCGCGGCTCGTCCGCTCAAGAGGCTCTGGGTTCCTCGCAGCGCGAGCTCTGTCCCATCGCTTCCGACAAGCGGCCGCGACGAGCTCCGGGTTGGGTCCGCTGCGCACGGACGCGCCACAGCCAGTAGAAGATGGCCAGGATCGGCACCAGTACCGGAACCGCGAGCAACGCGGGTTCACGCAGCGCCTCCGGGAGCGTGTCCGCCTGACCGAGAAAGAACGAAGCCGCAGCAATGTACAGCGCGAAGCACATCCGCCAGAGGTGCCGGGCGAGGCGGGGCGCGCCTCGAAGCGTGCCCCGTTGCGTCGAGGGTGCTGCTGGCGAGGAGGGCGCCTCGCGCGTCTGCCGCATCCGCCGCAACCAGCGGAGATCCCCCACGCTCCCCAACAAGCCGACGGCGGCGAACATGAAGAAGGGGAACGCCGGAATCCCCCGCCACTTGCCACCCTGGGCGATCGCGAGAAGCCCGAGCGTGAGGGCGAAGAGGCCCACCGCCAACGCCACCAGCAGGAGCGTGAGGTCCATCCAGCGCCGCCACCCGGCGGGAGGCCGGACGGTGATGAGCGCGGTGGTCACGAGATAGGCCGTCAGGATGGCCGCGGGGATGTTCACCTCCGCCCATGTTCCCGCCAGGGCTGCGAGCAGGCCGCCGAGCAGGCACATGATGAGCATCGCGAAGACGAACAGTCGCCCACTCCTGCGATGCAGCCCGTTCCCCTTGGCCGCGAAAAGCGCGACGAAGCCCGAGCCGATGCCGACGGTCCCTGCGAGAATATGTACCAGCAACGTCATGTTCATTTGCGTTCTCCCGCTGCGAGAGTGCTTGGCCCGCACAAGCTCGACGGGCTCGAGGGCGATCGCCCCAGCGCCGAGTCCGTTCGTCGCGCGGTTCGGGCTAGATCACCGCCACCTTGATGTCCGGGTAGCCCATCAGCTTGAGGATGTAGTAGTTCGCCGCCGCGTCGCCGGGATCGTCGGCGAAGCAGACGATCTCCGCATAGCGTGGGACCCCGGCCTTGTCCAGGATCTTCCAGATCTCCTTCGCGGCCTTGGGTCTGCCGTCGGCATTCAGGAGATCCGTATACGGGACATGGATGACCTTGCCATCCTGAGCTTTCGCAGGGACGTTCTCGCCGGAAGCGATGAAGACCTTCGGATAAACCCCGTGGGTGCTCTTTGCGTCCGCGACGATCACGTCCGTCCGAAGTGTCCCGGGATAAGCCGTGGGCGGGATGGACAGGTCGCGGGAGTGCTTCCTGGGGCCGACGACCGTCGGATCCTTGGTCACCGGGAATCCGAGCTCGGTCCATCTCTCCATCGAGTCCATGAACACAGAGACCTTCGTCTGTCCCAGTTTCTCCAGCATCGCGAACGCCAGGGCCGAATCCCTGGTCAGCCCCGCGCCCGAGACGATGACGGCTTCGTGGGTCGCATCGACGCCGGCCGCGCCGAGAATCTCCGCCAGCCGGTCGGGCTGGCTGAGCTGGCTCAGATCGCCGAGATAAGTTCTGAACGACTCCGCCGGGATGTTGAGCGCGAACGGCAGATGCCCCTGCTCGAAGGCGTCCGCCGGGCGCAGATCCAGGATGCTGACTTGCGCGCCGAGGTACGTCCTGATCCGTTGGCTGCCCTTCCACTGCAGCCACTTCGAGTCGCGCATCAGAAAGGGAGCGTCATAAGTCCAGTAAGGGAGCTCTCTTTCGTCGTTCAGCCAGTCCAGCTGGGACCCGCTGTAGACCTTGACCCTGGGGTAGTCGAGCAGGAACTTGAGCGCGAAGTAGGGCACCGTGGCCGCCACTCCGCCGCCGCAGTGGCTGTAGATCGCCTGTTCCGGCCGGATGCCGAGATAGGTCACCATGCGCTGGATCTCCTGCGGCGATTTGAACGTCTTGTCCGGCTGGTAGAAGTCGGCGCTCGGCAGCAGGATGGCATGGGGAATGTGCCCGGCGCGATCGAAGTTGAGGACTTCGCCAAAATGCCAGTCGGCCCCCAGCGCTTCCACCAGGGCGTTGCCGGCCGTGTCTCCGGACGCGGTCAGGAACTCCGGCAGCTCCGCCTTGACCTCTTCGGCAGGTTCCTGGATCTGGAACGAGCCCCTCGTTGGGGCAGGTGTCGCCTCCTTCGTGACCGGGAGTCCCGCCTCCTGCCACTTGGCAAGCCCGCCGTCCAGGACGAGCAGGTTCTGGGCGGGGAAGCCGTGGGATTCGAGGGCGAAGAAGAGCCAGGTCGCGAGCATCGAGCCGCCCTGGTCGTAGAGGACGATCGTCTCTCCCGGGCTGACTCCCCACGACTGGAAGAGCTCCTGCGTCTCGGCAACCGGTCTCTCCTTCACACCGTAGCTGTAGAGGTCGACGCTGACGGCGCCGGGGATGTGATTTGCCGCGTAGAGCTGAGTCGGGGAGGCGTCGAGGAGCCGAAGGTCGGCCCTGGCGAGATTCCTTTCCAGCCAGCGGACGTCGACGAGATTCCCGGGGATTCCCTCTGCCGCATTCGAGGGCTGCACCAGGAGCAGGCAGCCGGCGACGGCAAGAACGGAGACGACGCTGGTTCGGAGTGCTGTGCGCATCGGTGTTTCTCCTTTAGATTGCTGCAGGGTCGGCCAACCCAGGCCTGCCAAGGGCATCCCGGCTTTCCTTCGCGGCGAGTGCTCTGCGATCCGTTCCGACAAGACAGCTGTGCTCATCGTCGTTCTCCTTGCGCGAGAGTGGGGGTTGAACCGGAGGTTGAACCTGCCCGGCTCAGATCGGTTCCCGGTCGCGGCGGAGCCGCACCGCGGCAGCGAGGAATACGGCGGCGAGCGCCAGGCCGAGCCAGAGACCCGGGCTGCCCAGGAATCTCCCCGGCGTGAGTTGCGAGAGCTGATCGAGACCTTCGAAGTCGCCCGACGCCGGAGAGACCGGGAACGCTTCCTCCATCGCGCCGGTCACCCGGTACTTGAGCAGGGCGGGGAAGTGCGCAGTGTTGAAAGCGAGCTTCTCGACGACCGAAATGGCGAAGAGTGGTAGCGCTGCCCAGAGGACGGGCGTGCGGCGTGCCCAGACCGAGACGAGCAGCAGCCCGGCGTAGACGGGCGCAAACCACAAGGCATGGACGGTCAGCCCGTACAGCATGATCAGCGGCTCCTGGAGGAAGCGGTATTCGGACCACAACGCTCCGGGGTTCATGCCGTTCACCAGCAGGACGACCGTGCTCAGGAGCAGCATGATGGACACCGTCGCCACGCTGAGCGCGAAGGCGACGAGCGGCAGCACTACGAGCGGGACGCTCGCCTTGGAGAGCACGGTGGTGCGATCCGAAACCGGCAGAGACTTCCAGAACAGGATGCTGCGATCGCGGCGCTCCCCGTAGAGCGCATCCAGCGAGTAGAACAGTCCGACGAGAAGCGTCGCGAACATGATCGGCGCCGGCGCCATGCTGAAAGGCCTGACCACCAGCGCATGCTGCGCCGCCGCGTCGAGCGTCGGGAGGCTCTGCATTCTGCGCGGCAGGCCGACCATGCTGATCAGCGAGGCGAAGAGAACGACGCCGGTGACGGCCAGGGGCGCGATGTAGATGGAACGGTTCTCCCACAGCTCGCGCCTCACCGACCAGTAAAACGGGCGAGTCGCCGCCAGCTCCCCGGGCGCCTGGGTCTGCGGTTCGAAGGTGGAGTCCGGTGGAACGGTCGTCGGAGGATTCATGCGGGCACTCCTTTGGCCGCTGCGAACTCCTGGCCCATCACGGCTACGAAGAGGTCGGCGAGGCTCGGTGTGCGGACGTCGCCCAGTGCGGCGAGGCGATCACGATCGGCGCGATCGGCGCGGTCGAAGAGGAAGATGTTGCGGCCGAAGACCTGCCGTTCGTGGAGCGGACGGAGCGCCCGGGCCGCGCCGACGCTCTCGGTGCGGACCATTACTTCCAGATAGCGGGACTCGATCGCTTCCATGCTGCAGTCGAGGACGACGCGGCCGCGTTGGATGAACACGATGTCGGTGAGGACATCCTGGATCTCCTCGACCTGATGCGTCGTCAGCACGATCGTGCGGGTGCGATCGAAGTAGTCGTTCAGCAGCGAGTCATAGAACTGCTTGCGGTAGAGGATGTCGAGGCCGAGCGTCGGCTCGTCCAGCACGAGCAGATGCGCGTCGATGGCCATGACCAGGGCGAGGTGCAGCTGGGTCACCATGCCCTTCGACAGTTCCCTGACCTTGCTGGCGCGCTGGATGGAGGTCTTCGCCAGGAAGCCCTCTGCCTTCGCGCGATCGAATCGCGGATGCACGCCGGCGACGTAGTCGATCACCTGCGAGACCCTGATCCAGCGCGGCAGCACGGCGACATCGGCGATGAAGCAGACATCGCTCACCAGCCGCTCGCGCTCGGTCCAGGGGTCGAATCCCAGCACCTTCAGCTCCCCCTGGTACCGGGTGAGGCCGAGGATCGCGTGGAGCGCGGTGGTCTTGCCCGCACCGTTGGGCCCGATGATGCCGAGGATGCGGCCCTCCTCGACCCGCAGGTCGACGCCGTCCAGCGCGATGGTGGTGCCGAACGACTTGCGCAGGCCGCGCGCTGCGATGACGGTCATGGTTTCGACTCCTTCTCTGCGGCATCCGGGGAGCGGCTGGGTGCGGCCGCCTCCAGCAGCTCTTCCGGCGTGAGGCCGAGGCGCTGGATGGTGGCGTAGACCTCTGGCCATTGCTTGTCGAGAAACCTCTGGCGCTCGCCCCGCATCAGCAGCTGGCGCGCACCGGCATTGACGAACATCCCCCGGCCGCGCTTGCTCTCGACCAGGCGCTCTTCGACCAGTTGTTGATAGCTCTTGAGAACCGTGAGCGGATTGACCCGGTACTCGGCGGCGACATGGCGAACGGAAGGGAGAGGATCGCCTTCCTTGAGCACGCCGTCGAGGATCATCGCCACGACCCGGTCGCGGATCTGCCGGTAGATCGGCTGGGAGTCATTGAATTCTCTCTCCATGGATTTTTCGAGACCGCCCTCGTCTCCCTTCCTGCCCCGTGACGCTCGCCCGTTACCGCTCTGGTGTTATAGCTAACCACAACACTAGATAGGATGCAAGAGCCCCTGGCCGGCGCCTGGTGGTGAGGTGCCAGCTGCTGGTGAGGTGCCTGGTGAGGTGCCCGGGGGTGGTGGGGGTGGGGGTGGGGTGCCAGCACCTCGCCAGCACCGTGCCGATCGAGGAGAGCGTTCCCGGGCCCAACGGAATTGACCTCTTCAACGATACGGAAGGAATCGCGGTCCTCGGCTCCGTGGTGATGATCCGTCTCGACGACGACGGTGTGACCGGCCCCGAGCTCTGGCGCACCGACGGGACGATCCTCGGCGCCAACGACGGCAGCGGTGCGGAGCTCTAGGCAGTCTCGCCCTTCCTCTTCGACGACGGCTTCGAGAGCGGCGACACGACAGCCTGGAGCTCGGCCGCCCCCTGAAAGCTCGCCCGGACTTCGGCACACCTCACTTAGGTCAGGGAGCCGGACCTATCCAGCGCGGGTATTCGCGAACCTGACCGACGCCTATCGTTCCCCCAATCCAAGGAGGACACATTGAATCCAAACTCTCGACGGTTGGTCGCGCCGCTCTCGCTGGCCCTCGTTGTCGCCTTCACGCTTGGAGCACCGACCGTCGGCCCCGCTCAGGCCTTTCGCGTCGCCGACATCAACACGACCGAGGTGGACAATGACGACTTGAACGCCCGGCCTGGCGTCGTCCTGGGTTCGAACCTGCTCTTTCCGCTGCGCACGACCGAGGACGCCGTCCAGCTCTGGAAGTCGAACGGCACGGCGGCCGGCACCGCCCTGCTCAAGAACCTGAGCCCGGGAGAGACCGGCAACTCCGCTTTCAACTTCGTGCAGCTCGGCGCGATCGCCCTCTTCACCGCGCCGGACGAGGCGGCGGGCAACGAGCTCTGGAGCACGGACGGCACCGCAGCCGGCACCTTCCGGCTGCTCGATCTGAACCCCGGTACGTCCGGCGGCGCGAGCAAGTTGACGGTTGTCGGCGGATCGGTGCTCTTCATCGGCTCCGAACCGACCAACGGCCAAGAGCTCTGGAAGACTGACGGCACCGCCGTCGGGACCGTGCTCGTCAAGGACATCCGGCCCGGCACCACCGGCTCGAACATGACTGGGCTGGTGGCGGTGGGGAGCACGCTCTTCTTCACCGCCGACGACGGCGCCACCGGGGTCGAGCTCTGGAAGTCCAACGGCACCGAAGCCGGAACCGTGCGGGTGAAGGACATCGTCCTCGGCCCCACGAGTAGTTTCCCCTTTGACCTCACGGCGGTGGGCTCGACACTGTTCTTCACCGCCGACGACGGCAGCCACGGCAACGAGCTCTGGAAGTCCAACGGAACGGAGCCCGGAACGATACAGGTGAAAGACATCCATCTCACCGGCAGCTCCGATCCGGAGGATCTGATCGCCCTCGGCGCGCTGCTCATCTTCACCGCCGACGACGGCGCCTCCGGCGTTGAGCTCTGGAAGTCGAACGGACTGGAGGCGGGAACGGTGCCGATCGAAGAGATCGGCGCCGGCGCCGCCGGGATCGATGTCTACGACGACGCCTTTGCGGTCCTCGGAACGAGCGTCCTGCTCAATCTCGACGACGGCGTCTCCGGCGCCGAGCTCTGGAAGACCGACGGCACCGCCGCCGGGACGTCTCAGGTCCTCGACATCGAGGCCGGCCCGGAGAGCGGTTTCCCCGAGGAGTTCGTAGCCCTCGGATCGGTGCTCCTCTTTCGAGCCTTCGACAGCGCTCACGGCACCGAGCTCTGGAGATCCGACGGCACTCCCGGCGGAACTTTTCTCGTCGAAGACATTCTGCCCGGGCCCACGGACGACGGCTCACCGTCCCCTTTCGGCATCCTCGGAAGCTCCGTCCTTATGTTGGCCCGCGGGGTCGGCCTGGACTGGGAGCTCTGGCGGACCAACGGCACCGAAGCGGGGACCTCCTTCCTGCTCGACCCGACGCCGCTCGATGCCACGCCGACCACGCTGAACGATCTCACCGATTCGGCGGGCACCCTCGTCTTCGGCGCCGACGACGGGATTCACGGCCGCGAGCCCTGGAAGAGCAACGGCACGGAAGCGGGGACGGACCTGATGCTCGACATCGCTCCGGGCGGCCTGGACTCCGACCCCCAACAGTTCACGGTCTCCGGAAACCGCACCTTCTTCGCGGCCGCAGGCCCCGAGGGGACCGAGCTCTGGAAGAAGACCGTTGCCAGCGCGATCCTCGTCGAAGACATCCGTCCCGGCAACACCGGCTCCTCTCTGACGGACCTCGTCGACGCCGACGGCACGCTCTTCTTCAGCGCCGACGACGGCACGCATGGAAGGGAGCTCTGGAAGTCGAACGGCTTCGACACCGACACCAACATGGTGGTCGATCTCGAGCTCGGGTCCGGCGCCGGCGGCGCGTCCAGCCTCATTGCGAGCGGCAGCTTCGGCAACGGCGTCGTCTATGGCGGGTTCGTGACCGGCGAGGGCAACGAGATCTACACGTCGGACGGCACCGGGCCGGGCACCGACCAGGTGGCCGATCTCGAGCCCGGTCCCGCGGGGTCATTCCCAGGCGCATTTCTCGCCTCGGGGTTGGCCCTGTTTCTCTCCGCCGAGACCGTCGCCGCGGGCGACGAGCCCTGGATGATCGTCGACACCGGTATCTCCTACGTTCCGGTTTCGCTCGGCAACCTGAATCCCGGCGTCTTGGACAGCCGCCCCTTCGACTTCACGATCGCCGCCGGCACGATCTTCTTCACCGCCGAAGAGCCTACCCACGGCCGCGAGCTCTGGAAGACCGGCGGCTCGGCGGTGACCACGGTGCTGGTGAAGGATATCTTCCCGGGCGCTCCGACCTCGCAAGTCGACGACCTGGTGAGCTTCGACGGCCGGCTCTTCTTCCGCGCCTGCGACGCGACGGCCGGTTGCGAGCTCTGGGTGAGCGACGGCTCGCCGGCCGGCACGCAGGTCTTCAAGGACCTCCTGCCCGGCACGGGCAGCGGCAATCCCAGGCACCTCACGGTGGTTGGCGACGACCTCTGGTTCTCCGGCTGCGACGAGGCCGCCGGCTGCGAGCTGTGGGTGAGCGACGGCACGGCGGCGCGCACGCGGCGGGTCGCCGACCTCCATCCCGGGCCCGAATCGTCGAATCCTCGCAGCAACCGGAGCCGGATCGGTGAGACTCACTTCATCGACAGTGGCAGCCTCCTCTACTTCGCCGCCAACGACGGCGCGGGACAAGAGCTCTGGGCGGTCTCGCCGCTCCTCTTCGACGACGGCTTCGAGAGCGGCGGCACGACGGAGTGGAGCTTGACTGCTCCATAGTCAGCGGCGCGGAGGTACGCGAAATGACGGGGACACGGAGCCCGCTTCACGGGCACGGTGTCCCCGGCAACCTCCGCGACGACGAGATGTCGCCGGAGGAGCGGGTGAGGGCGTCGAGGAGCGCCTCGACACGGGCGAGAGGCTCTTCCTGCTGGGTGGCGATGCCGGCGACCACGCGCCTGTCGATCCTCGGCCGCGAGCTCCGGCTCGGATCCGGTCTCGGCATCCGGCGCACCAAGGAGCTCCAGACGAGGTGCCAGCCGTTTCGTAAGTCGCAAGGAAGGGAGCTGGCTCCTCCGCTTCGTGGCGCCGCCGGCCTGGTTCACGAGCCCCAACGTCGGGGGCGACGATACCGTCGACAGCGATGCCGATCCCGCGTCCGGCGAGACCGCGCTCTTCCCCGTGATCATCAACGTGCGCGACACGACGATCGACGCCGGCTTTGTGGTCTTTCCGCTCTTCCTTCCGATCTTCTTGGACGGCTTCGAAACCAGCAACACGAGCCACTGGTCGGCGACGGTGCCGTAGGGCGGCGCGCGGCTGACCGCCGTGCGCGTGAGCGAGCACCTTCCCGATGCAATCCTGGCGGGTTGGAGAGCGGCCACCCCGCAACTTGAAGCCTCTTTTCCATTGCTAGCGCTTTTTTCGCCGCGTGTCGCTATGGGCGATCGAGCGTTTGGAAAGCGGCCATTTGGAAAGCGGCTGGCACCTTCAGCGGCTAGCTTCTACCCCTGGGTGGGTTCTCAGGATTGTGCTGCAGAGGCCCAATCCCAGCTCGCCGCGGTGCGCAGCGACGACGATGGTAATCTGACGCCAATCAGGGACTTTCAGGATCGCGTCGCGCTGTCCTCCGCTTCGCGGGGACGCCGGCAGATCTCCGTCACTCGTCCGGCGACCGCGAATCGGTCGCCGCCGGGTGGCGCGCCGCGGCGAGTCGAAACCTCGTACCGGGTGAGGGAGGGGGAGAGGCATGAACCGCGCAATGTTCCTGGCCGTCGTCGCATGGATCGCCGTCTTGAGCTGGGCCGTTCCGGAGTCGGCTCTCGCCGTCAGGAAGCGCGCCTTCGTGACCTCGGTGACCGGCACCGCCAATCTCTCCTCGTGGGCCGATGCCGGCGGGCAGGCGGGCCTGGCCGCGGGGGACAACATCTGCCGCGCGCGCGCGGCCGCGGCGGGTTTAGCCAACGCGGCCACCTACCGCGCCTGGCTCTCGACCGCGGCGACCGACGCCTACTGCCACGTGCAGGGACTGACCGGGACCAAGGCCTCGAGCTGCGGCGGTCAGGTCCTCCCCGGTGGCGGGCCCTGGTACCGGATGGACCTGCTGGCGTCGACCTGGACGCCCGACCTGGACACGTTGACGGGTACGGGTCGGATCATCCACCGGCTCGTCGCCTACAGCGAGTTCGGCACTTCGCTGCCCGATACCAACACGAGCGGCGTGTGGGCCGGAACCACCGACGCCGGTGTGGTTCATCCCAACCGCTGTTCGAACTGGACCTCGGCGAGCTCCGGGGTAAACGGTCTCGCCGGGCACGCCCACGGCTCGGCGCCCGCCTGGACGGCTGAGAACAACTACCCGTGCAATCAGATCAAGCGTCTGCTCTGTCTGGAACCCGGAGCGAGCGAAGTCTCGAACATCGCGTGGTCGCCGGGGGCGATCGTCTTCGCCACCTCTGTGTACGCCAGTACGGACCTCTCGTCCTGGCCCGCGGCCGGTGGTGCGACGGGGCTCGCCGCGGGGGACGCGATCTGCCGCAGCCTGGCCGGCGCGGCTGCTCTGCCCGCAGCGGAGACGTTCGTCGCCTGGCTGTCGACCGGCGCGATTGCGGCGGGCGACCGGATCACGACCAACGGCCCCTTCCGCCGCGTCGACGGCTACACGGTGGCAGGCTCGAAGGCGAGCCTCTTGGGAGGCGCGCCAACCAACAGCATCCACGTCGACGAGCTCGGCGGCCATGCCAACCTCTCGAACTTCGTGTGGACGGGGACTCTCGCGAACGGCACGCCCTCCGGCTTCGACTGCGAGGACTGGACGAGCGCTGCCTCCGGCGTAGTCACCTTCGGCTCGCGGTCGCGGGCTCTCGGCGAGAACTGGACCGCCAGAGGCACCACCAACTGCGGCAACAACGGCCGCCTTTACTGCTTCGCCAACGTGGTGTCGATCTTCTGGGACGGCTTCGACCTCACCGGCAATACCAGTCGCTGGTCGACAGCCGTGCCGTAGCTGCTGGCGAGGTGCCTGCTGGCGAGGTGCTGGCGAGGTGCCAGCCGCTTCGCAGGTCTCGTGATTTGAGGTAGGTACTTGCTGAGCCAGCCTCTCGGCATTTCGGCGGGCGCCGACCGCCGGCGCTCATTCCCAGTCCCGGTGGACCCGGAGATTTGGACTGGGAACCGGGTGGCACTCTGGCAGGTGAGCAGCGATTCACCGAGCTACAGCATCCAGGGCTAGCGTTTCCGGGTGACCGGCGACCTCCACGGGAAGGTCTTCTTCGACGACGACGCGGGCGCGCTGCAGAGCGGAGGAGAATCCGCCCTCACGGTTGGAACGGGGGTCTTGCTGCCCGCACCCCGCTCGACTTGGCGCGGAAAGGGTAGCAGGATCCACCCATGCCGAGCGCAACGCCGGGATCGGGTGGAAGTGAGGACGCCGACCAGATCACCGCGCTCCTGCGCGCGGTCGAGCGCGGCGAGGCCGAAGCGTCGAGCCAGCTCTACCAGGTGGTTTACGGCGAGCTGCGGAAGATCGCGCGCGCGCAGCTTCGACGAGCGAATCCGGCGGAGACCCTCAGCACCACGGCGCTCGTCCACGAGGCGTACCTGAAGCTCGCGGGCGGCAAGTGGACGACGCGCGATCGGTCCCACTTTTACGCGTTGACCGCGCAAGCGATGCGGCACGTGCTCATCGACCACGCCAGGGGCCGGATGCGCGACAAGCGCGGCGGCGGCGCGGCACCGGTGACGCTCGACGGGCTCGAGCTCGGGCTGCCCGCGCGCGCGGAGGAGTTGGTTGCCCTGGACGGTGCGCTCGAGAAGCTCGAAGCGAGCGACCCCGAGCTCGGCCGGCTGGTCGAGTGGCGATTCTTCACCGGCCTCTCGGTGGACGAGATCGCGGAGCTCTGGGGCGTCTCCGACCGCACCGTAAAGCGAAACTGGCGCCTCGCCCGCGCCTTCCTCTTCCGCGAGCTCCAGGCACAGCAGGCCGGAGGATGAGCGAGTCGAGCGGCCGCTTCCGCGCCGTGCGCGAGTTGTTCCTCGAGCTCTCGGAGCTCGACACGGGCGAGCGCGGGGCACGGATCAGCGCGCTCGCCGAGACCGACGCCGAGCTGGCGCACGAAGTCGAGTCGCTCTTCGGCGCCGAGCGCGCGGCGGGCTCGTTTCTCGACGGGCCGGCGGGCGATTTCGCGCCCGAGGTGGTGCGCGGCTGGCTCGCGAGCGAGGGCGCCGAAGCCGCCTCCGCGGTCGGACGCGTCATCGGCGCCTGGCGGATCGTGGCGCCGCTCGGCAAGGGCGGCATGGGCGAAGTCTTCGTCGCCGAGCGTGTGGACGGGCGGTACGAACAGCGATCGGCGTTGAAGCTCTTGAAACGCGGCATGGACTCGCGCGAGATCGTCCGGCGCTTCTTGCGCGAGCGGCAGATCCTCGCGCGCTTGACCCATCCCGGCATCGCCCGCTTGCTCGATGGCGGCGAGAGCGACGACGGCCGGCCGTTCCTGGTGCTCGAGCTGGTCGAGGGAGAGACGATCACAGAGCACGCGCGGCGCTCGGGAGCGAGCGTCGAGGCTCGGCTTCGGCTGCTCGTCGAGGCGTGCGAAGCGGTCGAGTCGGCGCACCAGAAACTGGTCGTCCACCGCGACCTGAAGCCGTCGAACGTGCTGGTCGAGAGCTCGAGCGGGCGGGTGAAGCTCCTCGACTTCGGGATCGCGAAGCTCCTCTCGGCCGGCGAGGGGACGGAGCTCCAGCTGACCAGGACCGGCTCCTCGGTGATGACTCCGGCCTACGCAGCGCCCGAGCAGATCCTGGGCGAACCGGCGACCACGGCGACGGACGTCTACGCATTGGGCGTGCTGCTCTACGAGCTTCTCGCCGGGCGACTGCCGCATCGCCGGACCGCAACCTCGGCCGCTGGCCTGGCGGAAGAGCTGCAAAAAGACAGCGTCACCCGCCCGAGCCGGGTCGCCGCCGAGTCGGGTGACGGGAAGCTGGCGCGCATGCTCGCGGGGGACCTCGACACGATCGTCCTCAAGGCGCTCGCGCGCGAGTCGGAACGGCGCTACCCGACGGTCGCGGCGCTGGCCGACGACCTGCGCCGGCATCTCGAGGCTCGGCCGGTCCTGGCGCGCGCGGACTCGACCCTCTACCGAGCGCGAAAATTCGTCGGGCGGCACAGAGGCGCGGTGGCGGCGTCGGCGCTCGCAGTCGTGGCGCTCGTCCTGGGGCTCGCAGCGGCGCTCTTCCAGGCCGCGCGCGCCGACCGCGAAGCGACCGGCGCACGGCGCGAAGCAGCGCGGGCGGAACGCGTGCGGCAGTTTGTCACCTCGATCTTCGAAGTCTCCGATCCGGTGCGCGCGCGGGGCGAGACGGTGAGCGCGAAGAACCTCCTCGATCAGGGCGCCCAGCGCGTCGAGCAGGAGCTCGCCACCGATCCCGACCTGCGCGCGGAGATGCAGCACCTGCTCGCCGGTCTCTACCGCAAGCTGGGCGACCTCGACGCCGCGCGCCAGCTCGCCGAGAGCGCGCTCGCTCTGCGCTCCGAGCTCTCGGGTGCCGAATCGTCGTCGGCGGCGAACAGCGAGTGGCTGCTCGGTTGGGTGCTCGCGAACCAGGGTCAGTTCGCTCCGGCACGCGAGCGGTTGGAGCACGCGATTGCGGTGCTCGACCGGGTCGAGGGGCCCGAGAGTCTCGCCGCCGCCGACGCGCGCGAACCGCTCATGGAAGTGCTCTTCGGTGCCGAGGGCCCGGCGGCGACGCTCGCGGTGGTCGAGCGCCGGCTCGCGACCTACCGCCACGTTTTGGGCGAGCGCGACGTGCGCACCGCGATTGCGCTCTCCGATCTGGGCGTGGTGTTGAACGAGCTCGAGCGTTCCCCGGAGGCCGAGAGCGCCTATCGCCAGAGCATGGCGGTGCTCGACACGGCACTGCCCGGGGACGATCCGCGCGCCGCCTATCCGCACAGCAACCTCGCGGATCTGCTGACCGAGACCGGCCGCGCCGCCGAGGCCGAAACCGAGGTGCGCAAGGCGATCGCTATCCGCACCCGTGCCCTCGGGCCAGCGCATCCCGAGAGCCTCGCGAGCGGCGGCCTGCTGACCCAGGTCCTGCTCCAGCTCGACCGGCTGGACGAGGCCGAGGCCAACGCCCGCGAGCTCCTCGTTCGTGACCAGGGGCGCGATCGATTCGCCACCACTCAGCTCCGCGCTGGCCTGGGTCAGGTACTGCTTCGAGCTGAGCGCTTCGCCGAGGCGCTGCCGCTCTTCGAGCAGGCGATCGCCGAGCGGCGCGGAATGATTCCAGACGCCCACGTATTGGTGTTCGCCGTGCGCATCAACCGCGCCCGGGCTTTGGTTGGGCTCGGGCGGAAAGGCGAGGCGCGAGCCGAGCTTCAAGGGATGCTCCCGGGGCTCGAGGCGAAGGGTGCGGAAGGCGCTTCCTACCTTGCCCACGCTCGCGAGATCCTGGCGCTGATCGACGCCGGCTGAGCGGCGGCCCGGGGAAGACGATCCCCGATGCGGCTCGTTCAGGCGTCAATCGGGGAAGTCGAGCCCGGCGGCGCTCGACCAGTAGGCCACCGTGCCTTGCTCGAAGCCGTCGGCGAAGATGTAGGCGTTGCGGGTGCGGAGCAGGAAGCCGGCGGTACCGATCGTGGCCGTGGCGGTGCCGGCGACCAGGGCGCGTCCGTTCCAGATCGCGACTGCCGCGGCGGTCTCGCTGTTCGAGCCGCCGAGGTCAAGATCGTAGTTGTGGGCACCGCCCAAGCCGCCAAAGCTTTCGTCGGTCTGGAGCTCTCCTTGCGGCCCGATTGTGTAGCGCCCGAGCTCGAACCCGTCGGCGCCATCGCTGTGCTCGCCGACCTCGACGGCGCGTCCGTTGCCCTGAGTCGCGACCGCCGCGACGACCTGGTTGAACGGTACGCCGCCACCTTCCGTTTCGCTACGGTACGTGACGATCACCGACTCGATGGCGTCCTTTTGACTGACGCTGACAGAGAATCCGTCCGCGTCGATCGCCACGCCCCGGGGCAGAGCATCCTCGGTGTCCGACCCCGCGCCGTAGAGCTGGGCGCCGTTGCCCGTGTTGCCGAAGCTCACGTCGTGCGCGCCGTTCGGAAGGAACCGGAACAGAACGGTGTCGACGTCGTCGGTTCCCGCCGGGTCCCAGCGTGCCCCGAAGACGTAGATCCGCCCGACGGCGTCGAGCGCGAGCGAGGCCCGCGAGTAGATTTCCCCGATTCCCGGCTCGGTCACTTCCGTCCAGCCGTTGCCGTCGAAGCCGGTGTCGATCGCGCCTGAGCCGGTGAGGGCGAGCAAGAAGAGACGCGGCGCGGCGAGAAGGTTCAGCTTGGAGCGCACCAGGGCGATGATGCGCGGTGCAAGCACGGCGCCGGTCGCTGGGCGAATCTCGACCAGGTCGAGGACATCGCAGTCCTCGGTGTCGCAGAAGGTCTCGTCGTCGAAGATCGCCCAGCCGTTGCCCGAGAAGCTGTCGTCGAGAACGCAGCCCGGCCCCGAGAGGTCGAAGCGCGAGACCAGCGCGCGATGGGTCGTCTCGGTGCCCAGAAACGCGGCCCAGCCGCCGACCAGGATGTTGCCGCTCGAATCGATCAGACCCGCGAGCCCGTTCGACTCGGTGGCGAAGTTGATCAGGGTGCCGCTCGTCTGCGCGCAGCCCTGGTCGAGCTCGCCGCCGCCATGGTTGAAGCCCTTGAAGTGGAGCGCGGGCTCCTCGCCGACCAGCGTGATGGTGCCCACGGCGTAGGCGCCGGTCGAGCTCGTCGCCAGGTCGGCGACCGTGACCGCTCCGCCGTCGTACCAGGTCACGCTGCCGCTGCCGCCGAAGGTGTTGTCGAGTTGGCCGTCGTTGTTGCCGGCAAAGGTGGGCGAGGACGGAGTCGCGGCGAGGAGCAGGGCGAGACAGAGCGAGCGGCGCATGGGCGGTCTCCGGGAGAGCGGTTCATCTCAACTCTCGACGAATCGACTGAAAGGGGGACTACAGCCCCGGCGCGCGACTCACCGAAGGCCAGGCCGGTGGAGCCCTGGGGCACCGCGCTCGCCGCCGACGGCGACTTCGTGGTCGCCTGGCAGAGCAACGGATCGAGCGCCGGCGATACCTCGAGCTACAGCATCCAGGGCCAGCGTTTCCGGGTGACCGGCGACCTCCATGGAAAAGTCTTCTTCGACGACGACGCGGGCGGGCTGCAGAGCGGAGGAGAATCCGGGATCCCGGGCATCACGGTCGAGCTCTACGACGACCTCCTCAACCCGCACCGGATGAGAATCGGCTGCCACCTCGCTCGGGGCCGCGTGCTTCTTGAAGCACGTGCGATCGATCGAGTACAATACGTATATGTCGAAACTGACGCTGAGCGTGGAGGGGGCGGTCGTCGAACGGGCGAAGCGGTTTGCGCGCCGTCGCGAAACGTCGATCTCGGCGCTGGTGGAGCGCTATCTCGAGGCGCTCACGCGCCCGGCCGCGAGGCGAGGCGACGCTCGAGTCGGGGGGCTTCCGCCGGTGACGGCGCGGCTCGCGGGATTGCTGCACGGGAAAGGCGGAGACCGCGAGTCCTATCGTGGGCACCTCGACGAGAAGTACCGTTGAAGCGGGCGCTCGTCGACGTCAACGTCGTTCTCGACGTGCTGCTCGCGCGCGCGCCGCATGCAAGGAGCGCAACGGCCTGTCTGGCGGCAATCGAATCCGGGCGCTTCGAGGGCTTTCTCTCCGCGCATGCGGTCACGACGGTCGCCTATCTCGTCGGGAAGGCTCTGGGCAAGGCCGGCGCGCGGCGGGCGATCGACGACCTGTGTACGATTTTCGTCATCGCTCCGGTCGACGAAGGGGTGATTCGCCGGGCGATCGCTCTCGCGCTCGCCGACTTCGAGGACGCCGTGACCGCCGCCGCCGCGGAGGCCTCCGGTTGTGAAGCCATCCTTACGCGTGATGCCACGGGCTTCGAAGGCTCGCCCGTGCCGGCGCTCGAACCCGCGCTCTGGCTCGCGCTCCTTGGAGAGTCGGTCTCGGACCATCCATCCGATGCCGAGCTCCGTGAGCCCAGGGGTGAGTATGGCGGCCAGCGGCGGCGAAGATCTCCTGCCCGCGGCACCGGCCATGCCGCGAAACGGGCGAAGAAATAGGTGGGGACAGTTTTTTTCGAAGAGAGAAACGGGACCCCCATGCCTTCCGGCGCGAGGTGCCGACGCGAGGTGCCAGCCGTTTCTCAGTGGCCGACTTCCGTCAGGGGGCGGCGAGCAGCTCGGGCGCGTGCAGAGTCTCGGCGGGGTCGAAGATGCGCTCGGCGACGGCGACACCCCGCGCGGTCCCGAGCAGTAGCTCGACCGCCGCCGAGGCGTCGACGACGATCCATGAGAGCCGCGCGCGTCGCGCACGGCTCGCGCCGCAGGCCCGGGGAGGGTGACCGCCGGCCGCGACCGCAGCCGCTCTCGCAGCTCGTCGGGAGTCGGCCGCTCCGCGGCCTTCCGGAGATCGGCGAGCAGGTAGTCCGAGAGCGACATGCCGGCTTCGGCCGCGCGGGCCTTGAGCTTGCGATGAAGCGCCTCGGGCACATTGCGGATCTGGATCATGCCGGACATGTCAGCAGCATGGTTACATGTGCTGAGCATGTCAACGCATCTGCAGGGCGGTGTTCACCCCCAGGAAATCGCGCCCGGGAAATCGGCTGGCACCGCACCCGGCACCGCACCCGGCAGCACCATCACCGCGCGATGACGACGCCCTGTCATGGGATAGGTGGGCACATTAGCCCGTCCCAGATCACGCGGTTCGTGTCCATCCCGACGGAATACGGGGGGCAGACGAGCCGGCTCCCCACCACCAGGCCGTAGGGGCCCAGCGAGGGCGGGATCGTGAAGACGGCCTCGGGCAGGACGGGCAAGCTGTCGTTCAGGGCGATGTCGGCCAACTTCACCAGGAGCCTCTCGATGAGGTCTTGCAGCGTCGCCTGCGACGCCGGGTCGAGAGCCACGGCTCCGGTCGAGACGTGCAGCTCGTCCGCCGCGATGCCGTCGAACACGAGGTCGCCGGCGAGGAGCGCGGCCTGGGCACCGATCCGGGCGCCGACGGCGACGTGCAGCCCGGGGGGAAGGTCGGGGTGGGTGACGACGAGGTCGAGGGCTCCGACGTCGAGGCCGCTGGGAGCGAAGCCGGTGACGACCGGCATTGTCCGGAGCTGGACGGACAGGGAGGTGCCGGGCGGAAGGCCGGGATCCAGGATCGCGCCGTCGACCGTCCCATCGAACAGGCCCGCGCGCCAGAGGGCCTGGAGCACCTGGTTGAAGACCCCGACATGAACGGCCGACCAGGCGTCTACTCCTGGGCGGGACGGGATGTCCGGGTTGCCGAACCCGGGAATAGGGACACGGCCCGTCGCGCCTGGCGGGGGGGCCGTCACGCGCAGGCCCGTCCAGAGGCTCAAGCCATTGTTTCGCAGGAAGAGCGAATGCCTGCGCCCGAGCGCGACGGTCACGTTGGCGGTTCCGTCCAGCCGCCCCACCGGGAATCCAGCCGCGGGCAGCGTAACGTCCATGCCGGCGAACAGCCCTTCGAAGAGCCCGGCCGCGCCGCCGAGTACCTCGGTTCCGAGGCTTGAAGATAGTTCCGTGTCGACGAAGGTAACAATCATAGGCAATATCGTGGAGCCGAGTACGATGAACTGACTCCAATCGGCGGCGCTCAAGTCCACAAAGCCCACGTTGCCACCGGTGACGACGGGCAATCCGGTGACGGGGTCGATGCCCAGGTCGACGTTCACCGAGACGGGCGTGTTGGCGAAGAGAGCATTGCCTGTGATGGGGCCGCGAGGAATACCACCCTCTCTGCCGCTGGCCCGCAAGCGCAAACTGATGTCGTACCTCACCTCGACGTTCAAGGTCTGCTCGTCGATGACCAAGATGACGACGCCGAGAGGGAGAGGCCGCAGCACGGCGGAGACGCTCAGGTACTGGATGTCGGCGCAGGTGCCGAAGGGGCCACAGTCTCCGATTACGGTATGCCCGATGTTGACGGCGAGGGAACTGTCGAGGTTCTGGGGCAGGCTCGGGCCGGAGAACCACCTGGGGTACGCCGTCATGAGTTTCTGCCAGCCCGGTTGCTCCAGGCGGAACAGCAGGGCGTCGTTGAACTGCGCCCCTTCCGCCACCCAACGCTCGGCGCCGAGGAACGCGCACAGTCCGGTGCGCGTCGCCCCTGCGCCGTCGGTGGCCGACAGCTCGACGAAGTTCAGGCCGTGGCGGCCGGTCACCGTGGCCAAGAACGTCTGGTCAGCGGCGACGGCCACCGGTGCGCCGTTCACGTACAGGTCGGACAGTCCGATCGCGGTGCCCCGGATCGGAACGCCGGCCCCGGGCACGAAGTCGACCAGGGCCCCGTCGGCGGGGCTGTCGCAGCAGAAGGCGCATGAAGGCCCGGATTCGAAGCCTTCCGCGAAGATGACCTCGGTCGGGAGCGGGCGCGGGACGCCGCCGTTGGTGGTGAAGGTGGCGGCCCCGGCGGTGATCGCGTAGTCCGCGAGGTTGCTCGTGCTCATGGCACTCGCGGGACCGGTGAAGGCGAGGGCCGCAGCGGTCGAAGTCGGTAGGCGCGACCCGAAGGGCGGTCCGAAGTTGCCGTCGCTGTCGTTGAGCATCGAGCCCGTGTTGGAGCCGGTGTAAAGGGAACCTCCCCAGCTCAAGGACCAGTAGACGACGCCGAGGTTGTTCTCGAAGGTCAACCGCCCCGCGGCCAGGTAGGACGGGGGGATCGGGTTCGTCATCACGAAATCCCCGGCCCCGTAGGCGGCGGCGAAGGCCGAGCTCACCACCAGCACGCGGTCGCCGAGGTTGCCGTTCGCCACGTTGGTCATGAAATCGACGATCATGACCGGGTTCGAGCCGGTGTTGTCCCAGGCGCGGATGCGGGCGAACACCATCTCGTTCTGACCGACCGCGCGCATCCGGAGCTGGACGGCTTGCTGGTCGATGCGCCCACCCACTCCGGCGACGACCTGCTCGATCTGCACCAGCTCGAAGGCGGCGTAGGCGGGGGTCGCCCCGACGAAGGCAGACAAAGCAGCGGCCAGGAATGCGGCTCTCTTCATGCGCACGATAGTCAGGGCGATCCAACGTGCGACCATAGGGCCCCCGCGCGGAGTTGGCGGGGTGAGTTTGCGCGTGCAGCACAGGCATGTCAAGGGATGGAGCGCCGGTCTCCGACCGGCAGCCGGGGTGGCTGGAAACCAGAAGATCATGTCGAGTCGTTGCAGCACCCCCCAGCACCCCAGCATCGACCTCCTGCTGACCGACGTCATCATGCCGGAGCTCAACGGCCGCGAGCTGGCGGAGCGCCTGCGAGAGAACGACCCGCGGATGCGCGCGCTCTTCATGTCCGGCTACCCTGCCGACATCCTCTCCGAGCGCGGTGTCGTGCCCGGCAACGTTGAGTTCCCGCAGAAACCGTTCGATGTCGCCACCCTGGCCCGCCAGATCCGCGCGGTGATGGACCGCTGAGAGCTGCTCCAGACTGTCGCCGGAGTCAACCCCTTCCTGCGATTCCAGGTGGGGGCGGTGGAAGCACACGATGACGGAGTTTCCGACCTCGCCGTGGGCGGTCACGCCAAACCGCGCCGAGGCCAGGGCGATCAGCATTCGAGAGCGGCCTCACCACTCATTGAAGCACGACGGCTTTTTGAGCGATCAGGTCCGGCGAGGAATCGCGTGATCTTCGTCGACAACTTCGAAAGCGGCGACAACTACACCACCAACGGCCAGAGCACGCCCGCGGTCGCGCTGGATGCCGACGGGGACTTCGTGGTGGTCTGGCAGAGCTTGGGCTCGAGCGGTGGCGACACGTCCACCCACAGCATTCAGGGGCAGCGCTTCCTGGTGACCGGCGAGCTCCGGGGGAGGGTCTTCTTCGACGCCAACGCCAACGGGCTGCAGAACGTGGGGGAACCCGGGATCGCCGGGGTGACGGTCGAGCTCTATGACGACGCGTTCAACCTCCGGCGGACGGTGGTGACCGATGGCATCGGCGAATATCACTTGCGTCCCAAGGAAGGGAACTGGGTTCTTCGCTTCGTGGCCCCGCCGGCCTGGTTCACGAGCCCC
Source organism: Thermoanaerobaculia bacterium (assembly GCA_031403995.1). Taxonomy (GTDB): domain Bacteria; phylum Acidobacteriota; class Thermoanaerobaculia; order Multivoradales; family JAGPDF01; genus JAGPDF01. Next base: position 11,785 of record JANNGS010000055.1, on the reverse strand, counting down.
GACGTCGGGGGCGACGATACCGTCGACAGCGATGCCGATCCCGCGTCCGGCGAGACCGCGCCCTTCCCCGTGACCATCAACGTGCTCGACTCGACGATCGACGCCGGCTTCGTGGTCCTTCCGACCGACCTTCCGATCTTCCTGGACGGCTTCGAGACCAGCACCACGAGCCGCTGGTCGACGACGGTGCCGTAGCCGGCGCGCGGCCCCGGCCCCGCTGCAGGTGCCAGCCGAATTGGCATCTCGCCTGGCACCGCGCCAGGTGCCTGTCTTTCCTACGGTAACGCTGTGGACCAGGCGTTGGTGCTGCCGGAGTAAAAGCCATCAGAAAAGACGTGGTCCGGCGGATAGGGTCGAATCACCGCATGCATCGCCAGACCGGTGAAGTCGCCGTTGGACTCGAGGACGTCGCCGACCGGAAAGAGATCGACCACGTTGCCGGTCACCGGGTGCGGCGCTGGCTCCCGAGTCACTGGGTCGAGATGCAGGCGCGACACGTTGTTCGATCCGGCGTTGACGGTGAAGACCTCGCCGTCCAGACCGACCGCGGCGCCGAAGGCGACGTTCCCCAGGACGTCCCAGGAACCGGTGCTGACGACGGTCGCCGAGTCGAACCGGGCCACGCGCCCCGAGCTCCCCTGCGCCAGCGCCATCCAGACGTTGCCTTCGCGGTCGAGGCCGATCCCGAGCCCGCCCCAGCCCGCATGCGCAGGGACCTGCGCCTCGGTCCAGGTCGTGTTGGACGGGTTGTAGACAGCCGCCGCCGCGCAAGGGTAGCCGCCGAGCCAGATCTTGCCCTCGAGATCGATCGTCATGCCGTACGAGCCGTAGCAGGTAAAGCCGCCCGGCGACGTGGTCGTCGTCTGGGCACCCGTCAACGTTTCGATTCGCCACAAGCGGGGAGTGCCGCAGCAACTGTGGGTCGCCCAGAGGATGCCGTTCCCGTCGACCGCCGCCGAAAACGGACTGTTGCCGCTCGCCCCGGCCGGAGGCACGCGCTGGACCAAGGCGCCGGTTTCGCCTTCGATCTGGTAGAACGCCTGCTCATTGTGGATCCCGATCCAGGCGTTGCCGCCGTCGTCGGCAAGGAACCCGCGATCGATCGCCAGGGCTCGCGCTTGGCCTGAGAGGTCTCCCACCACCACGGTCATCGCAATGCACTCGTCCCACTCGCCGATGAATTCGAGAGGGTCGGCGGTCTGAATGCCTGGGGTCCCGTTCACCTCGCGCGACGTGTCGACCTGGAGGTTGCCGTTGCGGTCGGGGCAGTTGGGCTCGTCGGTGAAGAACTTCGTCGCCGTCGGCTGATTGCCGGGAGCGACGTTGGTCACCCAGGCGTTACCCCAGAAATCGAGCGCCACGTTCTGCGGGTTGTTGGCGGCGCCCCAGGTGGGAAAGGAGCGTCCGACGTGGTCGATCACGACCGCAGGGTGGTGACTCACCGAGGGGTAACGCGCGACCTCCGCGCCCGTCGCGGCATCGAGTTTGGAGACCGTACCTTCGTTCGAGTTGGTCGTCCAGAGGAACCGCGGCCGGTCGGCGAGCGCACCCCGGCCGGAGAAGGCGAGAAAGAGGCAGAGAACGGCTCGGGATGCGCGCATCGGGGATCCCCCTCGCCGGCCATTGTAGTCTCGAGCTGCCAGCCAAGGAGCCCCGAAAGAGGCGCCGAAAGAGGTGCCAGCCGAATTCCCGGGCGCCACCTCGACGGGCTCGGGCGGCCAGCCGCGCTGCAGAGTCGACCGCTGCCGCACTCCTCGCGGTTCCGATGAAATCGGCTGCCACCTCGGTCGGGCGGACCGGGACGGCCGATCGCGTGGCGAAGCCGTGGCGACCGCACCGTACCTCTCGCGCTCCCGATGAAACTTGGCTGGCACCTCGCAGAGCTGGGCGAAGAAGACGGGAAGGCCGAGGATGTCGTCAGCGAGCGTCGACTCGTGCTCAGAGAAGCCGCTCGAGCTCTTTCTCGTCGGCGCTTTGTCCCCTTCCCCGGATCGATGGCGGTTCCCATGGTAGAGGCCCCCTATGATCCCCGCCCGGAAGCTCGCCGCAGCGATTTCTCTGCTTCTCCTGGCAGCACCGCTCGCCGCCGCCGACGGTGATCTCGACCCGACCTTCTGGAGCGACGGAAAAGTCGTGCTCGGCGGCACCGGTTCCTTCGGCATCAGCGCGGTCGTCGCCGCTCCGGACGATCGCGTCGTCGTCGTCGGCACCCACGATCCGGGCGATGGCGTCTGGGAATGGTACTGGCGGGCGGTGGGCGATACCGGGTCCGGGTCCGGCTGTTACTTCTCACCGCCGGGCGCTGGCAGTCTGGGAGAGGCGACCGCGGCGGCGTTCGACTCCGCCGGACGCCTGCTCGTCGCGGGCTGGGGCGGGTTTCTGGGCGCCGAGCAGATGGCGGTCGCCCGCTTCTCCTTTCCCGACTGCATCCTCGACGTGAGCTTCGACGACGACGGGTACTGGACCCTTGCCATCGCTTCCGGAACCGAAGCCGTGACCGCGATCGCGGTCGACTTCGCGACCGGCCAGATCGCTCTCGGTGGCCGCTATGTCCAGGACGGCACCGGCAATACCTTCTCCCTCATCGGTCTGCTCGACGGCAACGGCGAGCCGGTCGACAGTTTCAACCTGGATGGCCTGACCTCGTTCTACGGGCAGCCCACCGCGGAGAACAGCCGCCCGGTCACCGACATCGCCTTCGACGAGGCCGGAAACATCCTTGTCCCCCAGACGTACTTCTTTGGGCCGAACGCGGACTGGGTCGTCACCCGGCTCACTCCGGCAGGCGACTTCGACCCGGCTTTCGGGGGCGGCACGGGATACCGCCGCGTCGCCTTCGATCTCGGCGGTCCGAACGCCGACGAGGACCGGCTCTTCGCGCTGGCGCGCGACCCCAATACTGGAAACCTCCTGCTCGCCGGCGAGGCACAGACGCAGAACGGCTATGGGCTGGCGATCGCGCGGTTGCTTCCCTCCGGCGCGCTCGATACAACCTTCTCCGGCGACGGGAAAGTGGACCTCTCGTTCGGCGACGCCCACACGCGCCTCGAAGATGCCGCGGTGGACGGCCTTGGACGTCTCCTCGTCGCGGGCTTTCTCGACTATCCGACCGGCGATTCCGACGTCATCGCTCTGCGGTTCGACGCCAACGGAGCGCTCGACGCGAGCTTCGGCTTCGGCGGCCTGAGCCTGATCGCCTTCGACTTCGGGCCGGCTCCGGACCAGGACGACTACGGCCGGGCGCTGGCGATTCAGGCCGGTCGCGTCGTCGTCGCGGGCGACGTGGAGGCGAGCGCGAGTACCGACTTCCTCCCGGGCCTGGCGAGGCTCGAGAACGCTCTGGTTTTCGCCGACGGTTTCGAGAGCGGCGAGAGCGGACAGTGGTCGGCTGCGCTTGGAGGATCGTGAACGGCAGGTTCGTGGATGCTGGCGGTGCTGCTGCTAGCGGAGCCAGGCGGCTTTCGGGACGCTGCTGCCAGCGGTGGCGGCCGGAGTTTGCCGGGTCACCGCGCGGATGCCGCTGCCCTGACAGGGCTGATCGATCCTGAACATCACACAGAGCCCTACGGGTGTCGCGAGATGTGGGTTCGAGTCGTGCCGCCCGCCCGCACTGAGATCTGCCCGCCACCGGAACGCCGCGGGTGCGTCGCGTTCCAGAACGGTGGCGGCATGCCTGAAAGACGCGGTCATCTTGTCGTTCTCCTGGTCACCCAGGCTGAGGTAGAGAAATCCAGGTGTCAGCTTTCCTGCCGCGAGCGCCTCTTGCAGGCGCGTCACGATCAGGTCATCTTCGCGCCAGAGCGCCGGACTATGAGCGAACCTGGCGTCGAAAAGCGAGGGAGCGACGAGCTCAGAGTACACGACGAACAGACCACCCCGTGACCAGCCTGCGAGCATGCGCGGCCGCGCAGTTCGATAGTCCCGGTCGATACGGTCGATCAGTTCGGACTGGAGGAAACTCAGGAACCGGTCCGCTGCGCCCATGGCTCCAATGGCTCCCGTCGCCGCGTCGGTATCGAGCCGCATCTCTGGTGGTGTGCAGTCCCGGTTTCTGGTGTCGCCGTCGATACTCGAGACCCCGACGACGATCATCGGCGGAATCGTTCCGATGCGGGCCAGGAGCCTGGCGGACTCCGCGGTAGGCCCGGATTGCGACGTCCCGTCGAGGACGTAGAGGACCGGGTATCGAGTACCGGTGTCGGCCCCGTAGCCTTCGGGCAGATGCACGAAGTACTCTCGGTCCTCGCCCAGGACCGTCGACCGCAGGGTGGCCGGCAGGGCTCCCTCCACGGTAGCTTCGTCGTCCAGAACCCTCTCTGCGAAGAGGGTGGCCGCCACCGACACGACGGTCGTGGCCAGGAGCACACCGAGCCACCGCTTGCTGGTCATCGAGTCTCCTGATTCGAGGGCTCTCGAGCGCCGCGATCCCGGCATGGCAAGCCACTCTGTGCCATCTACGACCTAGGCGAAAGAAAGGTTGACTTCGAGCCCGCGGAGCATGCCCGGGCGAAGCGCCAGGCGATTTCCCAGAGCCCGGCATCGTCAAAGCCTCTGCGTCAGTCGCGAGGGCGGAACGATCCCTCGCTGTCGGGCGAAAGTGTGTTTCCCCCACAAGTGCGGTCTTGCTCACTCTCCATATTGCCCTCGATGGTCAGCGCCCAGGTGGCGCAGAGGAGGCTCGAGAAGTGCCTCACCTCGATCAGGGCGAAGAACGAGTCATCCTGAGCGCACTCCTCGTAGGAGCTGAGGACGACGAAATCCGTGTGCCCTGAGAGTCCTCGAACGGTGGAGCTGCGCCCTGGATTCGAGTCCGGACAGTCGAAGCATCGCAGAAAGAGATCGAAGTCGACTCCGGCCGGCGACTCGAGGGTGACACGAATGCCGACAGAGTCGTGGAAGCAGGAACCTACGTCGAGAACCCAAACGTAGAACCGCTCTTCGCTGTAGTCCATGCGGACAATATCTTCCGAGTTTCCGTCGCCTTCGATCGTTCCGAGATTGAGCCCCGGGCAAGCTGGATTGTCATCCAGGATGAACCCCTCGTCGACCGAGCCGTCGCAGTTTTCGTCCGCGCCGTCGCCGGCGCAGAGCTCGACCGTGGAGCCGGTCGCGTCCGAGCAAACCAGAGCACCGGCCGGGCAACTGTTCGTGCCCTCCAGGCAGCTATCGGTGTCCTGCATGCCGTCGCAGGCAGCTCCCAGCAGCGGATCCTCGCTGCCATCGACGGAGTTGGGATCGCAGTCGTCATCCTGTCCATTGCACAAGTCGACGGTCGAGGCGGCATCGTCCGAACAGTCCAGACTGCCGGCCAGGCAGCTCATCGTTCCGGTGGCGCACAGGTCGGAGTCTGCAGGGCTGTCGCAGGCGACGCCGTTCTGCGGATCCTCGCTGCCATCCGCAGAGGCCGGATCGCAGTCGTCATCCTGGCCGTTGCAGAGGTCGATCGTCGAGGCGGTGTTGTCCGAGCAGAAGATCTGGCCGTTTGTGCACAGATTCGCGCCCTCCAGGCAGAGGTCGGAGTCGACGCCGTCGCACAAAACCCCGGTCTGCGGGTCGCCGCTGCCGTCAGCGGTCAGGTCATCGCAGTCGTCGTTCAGGCCGTTGCAGAGCTCGATCGCTCCCGGATGAACCGCAGCATTGTTGTCGTTGCAGTCGGTGAAGTTGGCCGCGAAGCCGGCCGGCAACTGACAATAGGGAGTGGATTGATTCTCGTCGCCGAAGTCGTCCTCGTCCCCATCGGGCGCGCCCCGGAGATTCGAGGTGGCACTCCACAGGGAGCACTCGCCGGATTCGAAATCGTCGCTGAAGATGGGATCGAGTCCGAGCTCGATCGCCTCCCGCGCCGGCGACCCGGCCTGGACCGCGACCGAGGGGGCCAGGAGGAAGCCCGCGACCAGAAATTGGCAGATCGGAGAGATCCAACAAAGAGGGAAGTCACGCATCGCCACACCTCCTCGAGGCAAGAGCGAACGGATTGGCGGCACCGTCTCGACCCTTATCGCGACGGTAGGGCTGGCGGCCGAGTCGACGATCAAGGGCAGAGGGCGTATGCGCTGCCCACTCCCTCGTCACAGGTTTCCGCCGTAAAGGCATTGCCATCCAATGAGAACTCGCCCCTACACCCCGCGCACCAACGGCAAGGCCGAGCGCTCTATCCAGACGAGCCTGCGAAGCTGGGCCTACGGCAAGCCCTACATCAGCTCGAGCCAGCGCCGCGAAGCACTGCCATACTGGCTGCACTACTACAATCGCCACAGACCCCATGCCGCTCTTGGACACCTACCCCCAGCTAGCCGAGTCAACAACCTCGTGAGCACTGGCACCTAGCCCACACGCGGCCGCGGCCGGGCGGCGGTCACGGCGCCGGTTGAACCGTCTGGCTCCACTGCCAGGTCGAGCCGACTTCGAGGCCGTCGCCGAAAATGTGGCTGTTGGCGAGCCGCAGGATCGCGAACGAAGTCGGCGGCTGCGTGCCGGCCTGGGTGGCGTAGCCGACGACGACCGGCTTGCCGCCGGAGAGCGCGAGACCCCGCGCCGCGTCGACGCCATTCGTGGCGAGATCGAACTCGACCCGCTTGACACCGTTGTCGTCGAAACTGTTGTCGAAAGCTCCCGACGGCAGGAGGCGGGCGAGAAAGAAGCCGCCGGGTTGGTCGCCGTTGGCGTCGATCCGGCCGGCGGCGACGATCTTGCCGTCCGTCGTCACCGCGAGCGTCGTGATGTCGGAGCCCTCCTCCAGGGTCAGGTCCGGAAAGCCGAAGGAGGTGTCGAGGTCACCGTCTACCTCCAGGCGGGCAAGGGTCCCGATCGGGGCTTCCCACGAATAGAACTGACCGAAGCTCACATAGATTGCGCCGCTGTTCGCGTCGAAGGCGAGATCGGTCGGCTTCGAGTAGACACCGGGCACGAAATGTTGCGTGCGACCGGCGGTGCCGAAGTCCGGGTCGGGGGTGCCGTCGGGCAGGAAGCGCCAGAGGCCGACGGTACCCGCGTAGGGCACCCAGGCCACGACGATCTTCCCATCCGGCTGAACGGCGACGGCTTCGGGGAGAAACGGATCCGCGGAATCGGTCTCGAAGCCGAGCCAACCGTTTTCGCCGAACTGGGTATCCGGATGCCCCAGGGAACCGGTGCGATAGAGGAACAGTCCACCCCAGCCCATCTGGGAGCAGTCGCACCAGCCGAAGAAGAGGTATCCGTTCAAGTGCCGGGTGGCGCTGAAGGTGTTGACGAGGTAAGGGTTGTCGTCACCGACCGCCGTCCCGGCGTCCCCGAAGGTCGGATCCAGATCGCCGCCGGCGGTCAGCCGAGCGAGGAACGGGCGCCGAAACGTCTCTTGACCTTGGGCCGCCGTCGTCCCGAGGAGCACCGCGCTACCGGAAGGGTTGGCGACGATTTCGAGCAGCCGTTCCTCCGTGGGGCCGGCGTGGGTCCCTGTCACGCTGCGCTTGCCGCTCACGCCCCAATCCGTGTCCAGCGTTCCGTCGGCGAGATATTTGGCCACCGCGAAGTCCCAGGGAGCGGTGCTCGCAGGCTTGGCGGAACCACCGACGAGGAGCGACCCGTCATCGAGCGGGGCGACGGAGGTGGCTTCGGCCGTGAAGCCCCACGCGAGCGTGGTTTTGCCGTCTACGGAGAACGACGTGTCGAGATCGCCGTCGGCGGCAAGCAGAGGTGAAGTGGGAACGAGAATGCCGAGGACAAGGACTAAGGAACGGATTCGGTCTGGGTGCATGGGTGGTCGCCTCCTTATCCTGAGAACGTAGGAAGGTCGCCGCACGCGACAGGTGCCGCGACAGGTGCCAGCCACCTCGTCAGAGAGCTCAAGGTGGCGGCGATCCTGGCGACGGCGCAGGGCGTGCCGGCGGGCCGTCACCAGCAGTGCGTCGAAGCCCTGAGCGCGCTCGCGGAAGGCCCGGCAGAGCGCCGAGCCCGACCGCGGTCGGGACTAGCCGAGCGGCTCCGGTCTAGCCGATCGACCGCCCCGAGGTGGGACCCGCGCCGCTCAAGGGACGAGGAGCCAGCCTCCCGCCGCGCCGCGCTCGAAGCCGGCCGGGTGCCAGGCGATTCCCCCGGACAATTCCCAGCTGCGGGCATGATCCGAGGGCCCGAACCGACGTCGCTCCCGCACTTTGACTCGTGCTTGACGACCCTCTTCGCTGTGCTACGTTGACCGCGAGTCAAGCCAGTCAGGCCTTTCCGGGGGGAAGTGGCGGCTGTCGGCAGGCCGGCGCGAAGTCGCGCCCCCTGCCGCCAGATTGCGCGACGGCTTTGCGTCTTTGTAGGTATTGAAGTCTCGTGTCGGGAGGGCGTCGCTCGACGATGGCGGTTCAAAGGCCGATTTCGGGAGAGGGGCAGGGGAGCGTGCGATGACGTTCGCGCGCGCAGCGCTCCTCCTGGCGTTCGTGGTGCTGGGCGGATTCCCCCGGCCCGGCCTCGCGCAGGGGACTCTCGGCGACGGGACGCTCCTCATCGCCGGCACGACGCTCGCGATCTCTCCCGAGAGCCAGACGGTTCCGTTCGACACGCCGACGATCGTCCACACCGCTCTGCAGGGCTATGACGCCGCGCAGGGGGTGCTGCCTGCCGACTTGCGCGTGGTCGGCGACTTCACCGGCCCCGAGATCGCCGGCACGCTCGAGCTCGTGACGGTTCCCAACGAGCCGTTCCGCATCCCGCGGCTCTCCCTCAAGGGCCAGTACCGCCTCGACAACATCCGCCTCGTCCAGGACGGCGAGCTCCTCGCCTACGCCGAGCCGCGCTCGGCCGCCGTCCTCGTCACCCAGATCCTGATCACCCGCGTCACCTCGCGCCCGCTCACCCTCGAGGAGATCCGCAGCCACGGCATCATCGTCGACGGCACCTCGACCCGCGCCTACAACTTCACCTTCGGCTTCGGCGTCGAAGGCAACACCTTCGACTACAACGTGCCGATCATCTACTGGTATCCGAAGGAGCACCTCGGGATGCCGCGGGTCACCATGCTGGGCGGCGACAGCGCGCGCTTCCGGGCGCCGCAGATGGCGCCGTTCGTCCTGCGCCTCCGACCGCGCGACGGCCCGCAAGCCGGCGGCTGCGTCGATCCTTCGGGCTGCCAGGAGGAGGAGATGCCGCCGCTCCCCGGCGTCATCCTCTTCCCGACCGACCTCTCCCTGCTGCATCAGTTCTTCTCGGTCGTCCTTCTCGCGACCAACGGCGCGCCGGAGGGGGACGTCCTCACCGCGGGCGACCTGTCGGCAGCGAGTCACGTTTCGCGGGTAGCCGAGGCGTCGCCTGGTTACATCCCTCCTTTGCAGAGTCACAGATTGGTTGCCCGGGCCTCTTTCGCCTAGGATTGTCGAGAACCTTCGCCGGTCCTTTTGCGGTAATCGGGAGCTGAGTTGCGACTGGTTCAACGGTCGCGCTTCGCGAGCTGTTCGCACAGCCGCCGTCGATTGATTACCGACTTCAAGACGCAACTTCGAAAGGGGTTCGTACGCCTACTCCGAGAGCGCAGAAGGTGGTTTCGTTCCTGCTAGACAACATCGCCGACTTGGCGACACTTCTGGTCGCGCTAGTGGTCGTCTTGTGGCATCAGGTATCGCCCTTCGACTTACCTACGCTGGCTTCCTGGATTCTCGCGGTGATTGCTCTCGTGGCGATATCGGGGCTCTGGGATCGCAACCGTCGCATGCGGCGCCTGGAAGATCTCGTTGTTGATACGAATGAGATTGTCCGGAGTCAACTTGCGGAGGCCCCCAGGGCCGGAAGTTTCTTTAGTCGCAACATTGAACCGCGAGAACTTGAGGACTCCTTCTCTGCAGCGAATCACATTTGCATTTGCGGACTTACCCTCGCGCGCACGACTCGACAGTTCATGGATGCGTTCTCGAGACGACTAGAAGCGGGTGCTGATGTTCGCCTAGCCATTCTCGACCCATCCAACACGGGACTAATGGAGATGATGGCTGCAAGGAGCATGGGTACCACAACGGCAGAGTTTTGGGCGACAAGGTTGAAGACGGTTGTCCAGGTGGTCGAAGCCACGGGGGCCAGGCCTCCACATGGTGGCCAGCTCAGCCTCGGCTTCGCTCCATTTCCTCCATCTTTCGGACTGATTCTCATCGATCCGGACCAAGAACATGGGAAGTGCTTCGTGGAGATCTACCACCACAAGACGGCTGAGAGGAACGCGACGTTTCGCCTTACGCGCGCCGACGACCCATACTGGTATTCGTTCTTCCACAATCAGTGGACCGAGTTTTGGAATGCGTGCCGCCAAGAGGTCGTCGGCGGAGCGACGAAACCCGACTCCTAGGCGCAGTAGGCGGAGGAATGACTCGATGCTGGATTGCCTTCTAATAAACTCGCCGAACGAGTTTTACTCGGCTGACTACTCCGCGGACCCAAAAGTCCCTTTGGGGCTTCTGTATATCGCCACGGTCCTCAAGGCTCACAAGTGGAGCGTTCAGATTCTCGACTGCCACGCCAATGCTTACACGAAGGCTGATGTGCTGCGAATCTCTCAAGAACTGCAGCCAAACGTGATTGGACTCAGCATCACGACGCCTAATCGGCGCGTAGTCTTCGACCTTGCAACGTCAATCAAGTCCAACCTTCCGAATTGTGCCCTCATCGTAGGCGGGCCGCATGCCACGAGCATGCCGGAGGACGTGTTTTCCCACGCCCCGAGTGTCGACGCCGTCGTGGTCGGTGAAGGCGAGTCCACAGTTCTGAAGATAGTGGAGAGCTTCCCGGCCATGCCGAGGGTCGATGGCATTTACACTCTTGAAGACTTTCGAGCGTGCCGCGCCAAGACCTACTCGACGCGACTCTTGGACCTCGACGGCTTGCCGTTCCCTGACTATTCGTTCCTTGACGTCGACAAGTACTTGAGTGTTGCGCCCGAACTCTACATCTCTTGCAGTAGAGGCTGCATTTATGACTGCGCTTTTTGCAGCATTCGCACCCTGCTCGGAAAGGGTCTCGCCAATCGTTCAGCATCGAACGTCATTGCAGAGATGCGGAGCTTACACAGCCGCTATGGAGTAACTCAGTTCTACTTCTACGATGACGATCTCTTGCTCTGGCCGAACCTCGGTGAGTTCAGTACGTTGAATGTTGGCTCGGGTAATCGGTGGTCGGGGCAAGGAACACTCAATGATGTTCATGGCTACGCTGGAGTTGCAGCGCTCGCTGCCGCGCATTGCTGGCGGCTTAGCTTTGGGTTTGAAAGCGGCTCCAGACGAATGCAGAAGTACGTCGCGAAAGTGATCAAGGAACGTTCTCTCGCACTTCTTCCCAGCTTTGCAAGTCGGGGTATTCAGACTCGCGGCTATTTCATAGTTGGATTCCCACAAGAGGAAGTCGACGATGTTGTGGATACCATGCTCTACCTCAGGAGACTCCGGGCGTTGGGGCTAAACGACATCTCCGTATTCCCGGCGAGACCGTACCCTGGTACGAGATTCTTTGAGCACTGTGTTCGCACATTCGGCGTTGAGCGAATCGATGAATTGCTCGACTTTCACTATGTTGCAGACTGGAGTCTAGAAGATCACGATATCTTGAGAGAAAAGCTCAGGCGGTATAACACCCTTCCTTCCTTTCAAGTGAATCCGCTCTTTACCCCTCAACAGGTCCGGGGCCTTACCACTCTCGCGAACCCTCGGTGGACACCCAAAACCGGCCATTAATGGACACCTCAAAACCGGCCATTCTTTGAGGCCGTAGGGACCGAGACGTTGACGGCGAGGAGGGGCTTGTGGCTCCCTCCGTCGCATGGGGAACGTCTTGGATCCAGGCA
>JANNGS010000054.1:0-24288 GCA_031403995.1 Thermoanaerobaculia bacterium | reverse complement strand
CGGCGACCGCGGCCAGATCGGTCTCATCACCTACATGCGTACCGATTCGACGCGCGTCGCGGCGGAGGCGATCGACGCCGTGCGCGAGACGATCGCCAAGACCTACGGCGCCGACAAGCTCCCGCCAAAGCCAAATTTCTATGCTTCGAAGAAGGGCGCGCAGGACGCCCATGAAGCGATCCGCCCGACCTACCTCGATCTCCCGCCCGAGGAGCTCGCACCCTATCTCGAAGCGGAGGAGCTCAAGCTCTACCGCCTGATCTGGGAGCGCTTCGTCGCCAGCCAGATGCTGCCGGCGGTCTTCGACGTCACCCAGGTCGATATCGCCAACGGCATCTATACCCTGCGCGCCGCCGGCAAGGTGATGAAGAGCGCCGGCTTCCTGGCCGTCTACCAGGAGGCCAAGGAAGAGGCCGCCGAGCGCCGCGCGGCGCTCAAGGGGGATGCCGACGACGAGGACGATTCCGACGGGCTTCTCCCCGCTCTCGAGAAGGGCGAGACGCTCGCGCTGGTGAAGCTCGACAAGGAGCAGAAGTTCACTCAGCCGCCGGCGCAGTTCAGCGAGGCGACGCTGGTCAAGGCGCTCGAAGAGAGTGGCATCGGCCGGCCTTCGACCTATGCCGCGATCCTGTCGACGCTGACGACGCGCGACTACGCCGAGAAGCTCGAGGGCCGCTTCAACCCTCTGGCGCTCGGCAAGATGGTCAACAGCATGCTGCAGCAGGGCTTCGCCGACATCCTGAACGAGGGCTACACGGCCCAGCTCGAAGAGGAGCTCGACCGCATCGAAGAGGGCAAGATGCCCTGGAAGCAGGCGGTCGAGGAGTTCGACGGCCGTTTCTCGAAGGATCTGGCGACGGCCACCGACAAGATGCCCAACGTCAAGCGCGACGGCGTGCCGGTGGACGAGAAGTGCCCGAAGTGCGGTGCCGACCTGGTGATGCGCTTCGGCCGCTACGGCGCCTTCCTCGGCTGCAGCACCTACCGCAACGAGCCGCCTTGCGACTACACCCGCGATCTCAACGCTGCGAGCGCAGCCGCTGGCGGAGCCGCAACGTCGGCGGAGCCTTCCGAGCCCATCCCGCCGTGCGAGAAGTGCGGCAAGCCGATGGCGATGCGTCGCAGCCGCTTCGGCACTTTCCTCGGCTGCACCGGATATCCGGAGTGCAAGAACATCCGCAAGACCGGACCGCCGCCGCCGCCGCCGAAAGACACCGGCGTGCAGTGCCCCGAGTGCAAGCAGGGGACGATCCAGGAGAAGAAGTCGCGCCGCGGCAAGATCTTTTACTCCTGCAGCCGCTACCCCGACTGCAAGTTCGCGCTGTGGAACCCGCCGGTCGCCCAACCCTGCCCCAAGTGCGCCTACGCCCTCCTCACCCTGAAGACCACCAAGCGCCGCGGCACCGAGCTCGTCTGCCCGAACGAAGAGTGCGACTACACCGCACCGTACGAAGCGGCGGAAGGCACAGAGACCACTGCGTAGGCTCCGTCTCCGCCTGGAGCACGGGGCTCCCTAAGACGCCTGCTGCGCCTTCCGGCGTTCGATCCGCGCCCGGGTGCGGGCGAGGCGACCCGAGATTGTGAGGTCGTAGAGCCGCTCCAGGCACTCGGAGAGGCGCACCTCGAGGGCGAGACGCGGCACGATCGTCATCCGGCTCACCGCTGCCAGCTCGTCGAGGAGCGACATCGAACAGGGGTCGAGCATCGCGACCTCGAGCGTGCGCCCCTTGCGGGCGAGCGGCACGGCGCAGGCGACGAGCGCCGCGCGCGCCGACAGAAGCCCGGCGTTCGACTGCGGCACCGCGGCCAGAGTCGCAGCGTCGACGGTCTCCACCTTGAGCTGGGCGCCAAGCGCGGCGAGCAGCGTCGCCTCGTCGACCAGACCCGAGTCGAGCAGGCAGGTGCCCAAGCGACCGCCGTCGTTGGCTTGACGTTCGAGCGCCCCCTCGACCTCAGCGCCGGAGAGGAGGCCGAAGAAGCGCAGCGTCTCGCCCAGTCGCGGGCGTTTGGTGAAATGAGGCACGGCGAGCGCGAGGTCCACTGGAGGTCTCCCCGGGCGGCCGAGAAGTCCCGCCCCTTTTCTCTACAGGCGTAAACGGCTGTCCTCAGGGGACACGAAGCTCTCTATGCGCGCATCATGTCCCCTGGCCGGACGCTGGGCCCGCATCGTGTCGTTTCCTGCGCGCGCCACAGCACCCCACGTACAATGCGCGCATGTCCTCGACGTCCGGACCCGTGCATATCGTCGGTGGAGGCCTCGCCGGGAGCGAGTGCGCCTATCAGCTCGCGACGCGCGGAGTGCCGGTGGTGCTGCACGAGATGCGGCCGATGCGGCCGACGCCGGCGCACAAGAGCGGCGACTTCGCCGAGCTGGTGTGCTCGAACTCGCTCCGGAGCGACGACCCGGAGCATGCCGCGGGGCTCCTCAAACGCGAGATGGAGCTCTTCGGCTCGCTGATCATCGCCACCGCCCGGGAGGCCGCCGTGCCGGCCGGGAGCGCCCTCGCGGTCGATCGCGACCGCTTCGCCGCAGCGGTCTCGGCGCGGCTCGAAGAGCTTCCGGGGCTCGAGATCCGGCGCGAGGAGGTCACCGACCTCGCCGCGCTCACCGCCGGGCACGACACCGTGCTCGCCACCGGACCGCTCACCTCGCCGGCGCTCGCCGCCGAGCTGGGTGAGCTCCTGGGCAGCGACTACCTCTATTTCTACGACGCCATCGCGCCGATCGTCGACGGCGAATCGCTCGACATGACCAAGCTCTTCTGGATGTCGCGCTACGGCAAAGGCGCCGGCGACGACTACCTCAACTCGGGGCTCGACAAGGAGCAGTACGCCGCCTTTCACCAGGCGATCCTCGACGCCGAGGTCCTGCCGCTCCACGACTTCGAGAAGGCGCTTTTCTTCGAGGGCTGCCTGCCGATCGAAGAGCTCGCGCGACGCGGCGAGGCGACCCTGCGCTTCGGACCGATGAAGCCGGTGGGTCTGCGCGGCCTCGACGGCCGCCGCCCGTGGGCGGTGATGCAGCTGCGCCAGGAGAATCTCGCCAAGAGCCACTTCAACCTGGTCGGGTTTCAGTCGCGGATGAAATGGCCGGATCAGCAACGCGTCTTCCGCATGCTCCCCGGGCTCGAGAACGCCGAGTTCATCCGCCTCGGGCAGATCCACCGCAACACCTTCATCAACTCGCCCAGCCACCTCAGCGCCGACTACCGGGTCGGGAAGTCGCCGCGTCTGCGCCTCGCCGGGCAGATCACCGGCGTCGAGGGCTACCTCGAATCGGCGGCCACCGGCCTCGCCGTGGCGCTCTATCTGGTGCTCGAGCGGCGGGCCGGCGGCGAGGCTGATCCACCCCCTCCCTTCCCTGTGTTCCCAGCGACGACCGCGCTCGGCGCGCTGGCGCGGCACCTGACCGAGTCCGACCCCAAGCACTTCCAGCCCTCCAACATCCACTATGGCCTGTTCACACCGCTCGAGCCGCTGCCGCGCAAAGACGAGAGGCGCGGGGCCTACGCCAGTCGCGCGCTCAGCGCGCTCTCGGAGTGGAAGGCGCAGTGCGGGCTCTGATCGTCCGCTTTCTCGCTCACCTCGAGGGCGAGCGCGCCCTTTCGCCGCATACGGTGCGCGCCTACGAAGGCGATCTCCTGCGCTTCGTCGACTTCCTCTCCGTCGACTACTGGAGCACGCCGCCGGAGGCGATCGAGCTCGCCGCGATCGATGTCGTCGCCGTGCGCTCGTTCCTCGCCGCGCTCGCCAAGGACCACGGCCGACGCAGCCAGGGGCGCGCCCTCTCGGCCCTGCGCACCTTCTTTCGCTGGGCCTGCCGGGTGGGCGAGGCCGCGGCCAATCCGGCGCAGCGTGTGCGCACCCCGAAAGCGCCACAACTCCTGCCCCGCCACCTGCGGCCGGGCGAGATCGAAGCGCTGCTCGCCGCTCCGGCGGGCGACGAACCGATGGCTCAGCGCGATCGCGCCATCCTCGAGCTGCTCTACGCCACCGGCTTGCGGGTCGCCGAGCTGGTCGGTCTCGATTGGCGCGACCTCGAGCTCAAGGAACGCGTCCTGCGCACCCTCGGCAAGGGAGGCAAAGAGCGTATGGTGCCCTTCGGGCGACCGGCGCAGGCGGCGCTGCGCGCCTGGCGCGGAGGCTGGACGACGCTGCGTGAGCGGGCCGCCGCCGGCCGCCGCCGACGCCACTACCGCGACACTGCGACCGACGAGCCGCTGTTCGTCAACCTGCGCGGCGACCGCCTGACCGACCGCTCGGTGCGTCGCATTCTCGACCGCTACGTCGCCGCCACCGCCACGGCGAGCGGCGTGCATCCCCACACCCTGCGGCACACTTTCGCCACCCACCTGCTCGAGTGCGGCGCCGACCTGCGGTCCATCCAGGAGCTGCTGGGGCACAGCTCGCTCTCGACCACTCAGCGTTACACCCACGTCGACATCGAGCGCCTGCAGAGCGTCTATCGCGACGCCCATCCGCGCGCCCGGACGGTTGTGGGTGCGGCCGACCCTCGCCGCGCGCACTGAGCGCCCCCCGGGTCACCCGAATTGCGAGTAGGCTAGAAGCGAACTCGACAGGAGCACCAGAAATGGACGATTCCAGGCCACCGTCCGAAAGCGGGCACCCAGTGCCGGCGCCCGGAGCCGAGTTCTCGTCCGCTGCGCACTATCGCGTCGCCTTCGACAACAGCCACGAGGCGATCATCATCGTTCAGGACGGCGTCCTCAAAGTGGCCAACCCGGCCGCGTCCCGGATCATCGAAACCCCGCTCGCCGCTCTCATCGGCAAGCCGTTTCTCGAGCTCATCCACCCGGACGACCAGGGCTTCGTCCTCGAGATGTACAACCGTCGCCTCGCCGGCGATTCCGCCGAACGAAGCATGGTGGCGCGGATCCTTCGGGCGAGCGGTGGCATCGTCGTCCTCGAAGCCCATTCGACGCCGGTACAGTGGAACGAGCGGCCGGCGGTCCTCGCCTTCCTCGGCGACGTCACCGACCGGGAACAGGTGCGCAGCGAGGCCGAGGAGATGAGCCGGCGCCTGGCGCGGATTGCCGAGGTCGCTCCCTATTTCCTCTTCATTTACGACTACGATCTTGGGCGCGACATCTACATCAATCGCTCGGTGCCGGCAGCGCTCGGCTACTCTCCGGCCGAGGCTGCGGCGCTGGGACCCTATCCGTTCGAGAATCTCTGCCATCCGGACGACATGGCGGCGGCGCTCGACCGCGACGCTCGTTGGAAGGGTTTCGTCGACGGCAGTTCGTTGACGGTCGACTTCCGAATGAGGCATCGCAACGGCGAGTGGCGCTGGTTCCGTTCGCACAACACGCCTTTTCTGCGCGACGCGAAGGGCCGCATTCAGCAGATCCTCGGCATGACGCAGGATGTCACCGAGAGCAAGCGCAGCGCAGAGCTCCTGCACCGCACCGAACGCCTGGAGAGCCTCGGCCTCCTGGCGGGAGGCATCGCGCACGATTTCTCGAATCTCCTCACACCGATCGTCGGGAACATCGAGCTGCTGCTCGACCGCCTGCCCCCGGATTCGCCGCTCCGCGACCGCGCACTCGCCGTGAGCGCCGCGGCCGACCGCGCCACGGAGCTCGCGCGCCAGCTCCTCGTGTACGCCGGCCGGGGCGAGATTGCACCCCGCCCGATCGACCTCAACTCGCTGGTGGAAGACGTCGTGCACCTTCTGCGCGCGCTCGCGACGCTCTCCACCCCCACCCGCCTCGACCTCGCGCCGCGCCTGCCGCCGATCAGCGGCGATTCGAGCCAACTCCGCCAGGTGATTCTGAACCTGCTTTCGAACGCCCACGACGCCATTGGCGCCAGCGGCGAGAGCCCGCAGAGGCCCGAGGGTGCCGTCTCCGGGGAGGCGCCCGCCCGGGTGGAGGTCCGGACCCGTCGCGTCGATCTGCGGCCATCGGACCTGGGAACCCTCCTCCTCGGGGACGGCATGCGACCCGGTCCGGCGGTGGTCCTCGAAATCATCGACAACGGAATCGGCATGGACGCCGAAACGCTGGAGCGGGTCTGGGAGCCGTTCTTCACCACCAAGGAGAGAGGACGCGGTCTGGGGCTGCCTTCGGTTCTGGGAATTCTGCGCGCCCATCGCGCCGGCATCGCCCTCGAGTCGCATCCGCGCTCTGGCACCCACTTTCGCGTCTACTTCTCGGAGGCCGTAACGACGGCGCCGCCGGACCCATCGCTCCCCGGTTGATACAATGACTGTTCGATGTCCCGAATGCGCGCAACGACGGTCCTCCTGGTGCGACGCAACGGCCGCGTGGCGATGGCCTCGGACGGGCAGGTGACGCTCGGCAACGCGGTCATGAAGTCGGGCGCTGCGAAGGTCAAGCGCGCCGGCAAGGGCAAGGTCCTGGTCGGCTTTGCCGGTGGTGCCGCCGATGGCCTGGCGCTCTTCACCCGCTTCGAGTCGAAGCTCGAGGAATTCAACCAGAACCTCGAACGCGCCGTCGTCGAGCTCGCCAAGGACTGGCGGACCGACCGGGTCCTGCGCCAGCTCGAGGCGGTGATGATCGTCGCTGACGCCGACAAGAGCTTCCTCGTGTCGGGCACCGGCGATCTCCTGCAGCCCGACGAAGACGGCCTCCTGGGGATCGGCTCCGGAGGCAACTTCGCCCTTTCCGCGGCGCGCGCCCTGCTGCGCCACACGGCCCTCTCGGCGAACGAAATCGCCCGCGAGGCGATGGGCATCGCGGCCGAGCTCTGCATCTACACCAACGACCGCTTGACCCTCGAGGAGCTGTGACCTCCGCTCCGCCTATCGGAGTGCCGCGTCCGCCAGTCGAGCGTCCGGAGCTCGCACTCGACAATCTGACACCGCGGCAGATCGTCGCCGAGCTCGACAAGTACGTCGTCGGACAGCGCGCCGCCAAACGCTCGGTGGCGATCGCCCTGCGCAACCGCTGGCGACGCCAGCAGCTGCCGCGCGAGGTCGCCGACGACATCGTTCCCAAGAACATCCTGATGATCGGGCCCACCGGCGTCGGCAAGACCGAGATCGCCCGCCGCCTCGCCAAGCTCGCCAAGGCTCCTTTCCTCAAGGTCGAGGCCTCCAAGTTCACCGAGGTCGGCTATGTCGGTCGTGACTGCGAATCGATCGTCCGCGACCTCACCGAGATCGGCGTCGCCATCGTCCGCGAGGAGCGTCGCGACGCCGTCGCGGCGACCGCCGCGGAGCGCGCCGAGGAACGCCTGCTCGACCTCCTGCTGCCGCCCGGGCCGCCGTCGGGCGCCGTCACGTTGGGCACCATCGGCAACGCTCCGCTGGCGGCGGCCTCGACGACGCCGGGGTCTCCAGCCGTCGGCGCCGTCCCGGGTGGCGCTCCGGTCCCGGAGGACACCCACTCGACGCGCGAGAAGCTACGCGAGAAGCTGCGCGCCGGCGTCCTCGACGGACGCATCGTCGAAATCGAAGTGGAGGACGGCGCGGCCCCGTCGCTCGAGATGTTCACGCCGCAAGGTGTCGAAGAGATCGGCATCAATCTGAAGGAGATGATGCCCGGCCTGTTCTCGCGCCGGCGCCGGCAGAAGGCCACCGTCGCCGAGGCGCGCGAGGCTCTGCTTGCCGAAGAGGCCGAAAAGCTGATCGACCGCCAGCAGCTCGCGCGCGATGCCCGCACGCGGGTCGAGCAGACCGGAATCGTCTTCCTCGACGAGATCGACAAGATCGCCGGCCGGGAGGGTTCGAGCCACGGCCCCGATATCTCCCGCGAGGGCGTGCAGCGCGATCTCCTGCCGGTCGTCGAGGGCACCACGGTCGCGACCAAGTACGGACCGGTGAAGACCGACCACATCCTGTTCATCGCCGCCGGCGCGTTTCATGTCGCCAAGCCCTCCGATCTGATTCCCGAGCTTCAGGGCCGGTTCCCTATTCGCGTCGAGCTTGAACCGCTCACCGAGGCCGACTTCGTGCGCATTCTGACCGAGCCCGAGACCGCGCTCACCAAGCAGTACACGGCGTTGCTCGGCGCGGAGGGACTCACGATCCGGTTCGAGGCGGACGCCATCGTCGAGCTCGCGCGCATCGCCGTCGAGGTCAACCGGTCGACCGAGAACATCGGCGCCCGGCGCCTCGCCACGGTGATCGAGCGCCTGCTCGAAGAGATCTCCTTCGAAGCCCCGGATATGGCCGGGATGGAGCTCGCGATCGACGCCGCTTTCGTGCGCAGGATTCTCGATGACATCGTTCAGAATCAGGATCTCAGCCGCTATGTGCTCTAGCCTCCCGGTTCGTCCCTCCGCGTTTCTTCGCGGCATGCTTCGGTTCACCGCTCTCGCCCTCCCAGTTTCCCTCGTCGCCCTCGGGGTGCCGAGCCTCGGATGCGGCAAGAAGGGCGATCCGATGCCGGCGCCGCGCACGATTCCGCAGGCGGCGACCGACCTCAAGGTGCGGCAGCGCGGCCTCGAAGTCGTGGCTGAATTCGCCTATCCGAAGTCGACCGTCGCCGGCCTGCCGCTGCCCGGCATCGACGAAGTGGCGCTCTTCGTCCTCGATCGCCCTGTCGCCACCACGGCGCCAACGGCGGGCGCAACCCCAGCGGCACCGGTGACACCTGCGGTCTCTCCGGCCCCTGGCGGCGCGCTCGCAATGCCCGATCGCCGCGAGTTCGCGCTGGCGGCCAAGCCTTTTCTCGCACTCTCGGGCGCGGAGCTCGCGAGCGCCATCTCGGGCGACCGGATCAGCGTGCGCTTCCGGCTCCCCGAACCGCTCTTGGCGGACCTGCCGGCGCGCATCTTCGCCGTTCGCACCCATGCTGCCGGCGGCGAGCTCTCGGACTGGTCGAATCTGGCCGGGCTCCTGCCGCGCGTGCCGCCGCCGCCACCGATGGAATTTTCGGCCGCAGCCGCCAAGAACGGCGTCGACCTGTCGTGGAAGGCCGGCGTCGCGACCTCGGCCGGCAGCGGAGGCTCGAGCTCCGGTTACAACCTCTATCGTCGCGACGCCGCGCGAACCTCCTACGGTGAACCGATCGCCACTCTCGAAGCCGCGGCTTCGGCCACCCTCGACGGCGGCGTCACCTACGGCCGGCGCTACATCTATGCCTTGACGGCGATCGGCACTCGCGAGCCGCTCGCGGAGAGTGCCCTCTCGGTCGAACGCGAGATCGACTACCAGGATCGTTTCGCGCCGCTGCCACCGGTGGAGCTCTCCGCGCTGGGCAGCGTCGGTGAGGTCCGCCTCGTCTGGCAGGCGAGTCCTGACCCCGATGTCGCGGGCTACGTCATCGAACGCTCCGACCCGGATGCGGAGTTCCACCGCGTGAACTCCGAACCTGTCGCCGCCCTCGAGTTCACCGATCGCGGACTCGCTTCCGGCTTCACCTTCCGCTTCCGGGTGGCGGCGATCGACCGCTCTGGCAACCTCGGCCCCCCTGGCGAGCCGGTCGCGACGCGAGTGCCGTGAGCACGGTCTTCAAGGTCTCCGGTGGCGGCAACGATTTTCTGGCGCTCGCCGCCCCGGAGCGCGAACCGTCCGCCGACGAGATCCGCTCGTGGTGCGCGCGCGGACTTTCCTTCGGCGCCGACGGCCTCTTCACCCTTTACCCGACGGAGACCGGCGGCGTCCGCATGCGGTATTGGAACGCCGACGGAAACTCCGCCGCGCTGTGCATCAACGGGACGCGCTGCGCGGCGCGCTTGGCCCTCCATCTAGGATGGACCGAGGCGTCCTTCCCGGTCGCGACCGACGCCGGCACTTTCGCGGCGCGGGCCGTCGCGCCGACCGAGATCGCGCTGCAGCTGCCAGCGCCCGAGGAGCTCCCCCGGCGCCGCGTGCTCGAGATCGGCGGCAAGAGCCACGAAGGCTGGTTCGTCACCGTCGGCGTGCCGCACCTCGTCCTCGTCTGGCCCGAGACTCTGGCCCAGGCTCCTGTCGCCGCACTTGGCGCGGCGCTCCGCGCCCACGCCGACTTCGCGCCGGCCGGCACCAACGTCGACTTCGTGCGCTTCCCGACTCCCCACCGGATGGAGATCCGCAGCTTCGAGCGCGGCGTCGAAGCCGAGACGCTCGCCTGCGGTACCGGAGTCCTCGCGGCGACCGCCGTCGGTCTGCAGCTCAACCTCGCGAAGCTCCCGCTCCAGGCGAGCACTCTCGGCGGCTTCGTCCTGACCGTCGACGGCCAGACCGTCGACTCCGCGCTCAAGAACTGGTCGCTCGCCGGCGACGCCCGCATTCTCGGCAGCGTCGAGCTCTCGCCCGAGGCCGGCCTTCCCGCGCCTCCCGCCCCCCACTGGACCGCTTGAGCGACAGGCGCGCTGCCCCGCGTCCCACATCTTCCCCATCTTCCGTTTGCTAAACTTTCCCGTCTCATGACACTAGGATTCCCGCCGGTCGAAGAACAGATGGAGCTCCTCCGCCGGGGCGCGGTGGACCTCGTCTCCGAGGCCGATCTCGCGCGCAAGCTCGAGCGCTCGCGGAAGACCGGAAGACCGCTGGCGGTGAAGACCGGCTTCGACCCGTCGTCGCCCGACCTGCATCTCGGCCACACCGTGCTGCTGCGCAAGATGCGGCATTTCCAGCAGCTCGGCCACCGGGTGATCTTCCTGATCGGCGACTTCACCGGCATGATCGGCGATCCGACGGGCAAGAAGGCGACCCGCCCGCAGCTCACCCGCGAGCAGGTGCTGGCGAACGCCGAGACTTACAAGCGCCAGGTGTTCAAGGTGCTCGACCGCGAGACGACGGTCATCCGCTACAACGGCGAGTGGCTGACGCCGCTCGGTGCCGAGGGGATGATCCGGCTCGCCGGCAAGTGGACGCTGGCGCGCATGATGGAGCGCGACGACTTCCGCACCCGCTTCCGCGAGCAGCAGCCGATCTCGCTTCATGAGCTGCTTTATCCGCTCGTCCAGGCGAAAGACTCGGTCGAGATGGCGAAGATTCCCGAGCTCGGCTGCGACGTCGAGCTCGGCGGACACGACCAGATCTTCAACCTCCTGGTGGGCCGTGACCTCATGAAGGAAGAGGGACTCGAGCCCCAGATCTGCCTGACGGTGCCGCTCCTCGTCGGCCTCGACGGGCACGAGAAGATGTCGAAGTCGCTCGGCAACGCGATCGCGGTCGAAGACTCGCCGAAAGAGGTCTACGGCAAGACGCTGTCGATCCCCGACTCGCTGATGTGGGACTGGCTCCTCCTGCTCACCGACCTGCCGAAGGGCGAAATAGATGCGAAGCAGAGCGCCGTCGCTTCCGGCGCCCTGCACCCCAAGCTCGTCAAGCAGGAGCTCGCCCGGCGTCTCGTCGCCGACTTCCACGGCGAAGCGGCGGCGCTAGAGGCCGAGGCCGAGTTCGAGCGCGTCTTCGCTAGTGGCGGCGCGCCGGATGAAGTTGCGGAGTTTCTTTTTGTTTCCGATTCCGGAGCGCTGTCGGCAGCCGGTTCAGAAAGCTCGGTAAAGGTAGGGGGGCTGCTGGTAGAGCAGTTGGTTGGAGCGGGCGTCGTCGGCTCCAAGAACGAGGCGCGGCGCCTGGTGGAACAGGGCGCCGTCGCGGTCGATGGCTCGCGCGTGAGCGATCCCCATGCCGCGCTAGCGCGGCGCGATTCGGCTTACCTGGTCAAGGTCGGCAAGCGCCGCTTCATCCGCTTGCTCGTCGAGTAGAACTCGCTTCTTCCGGCGCGACTCAAGCGAACGGGTTGACCACACGCAGGCGGCCGTCGATCTGCCAGCCGTTTTGGAGATCCTCGGTGAAGAGGGTGGTACATCCCGCGCGCAGCGCCGCTTCGACGACCAGGGCATCCCAGAACGAGATTTTCGAGGCCCGGGAGCGTTGGATGCCCGCGAGGACCAACCTCTCGTCCGTGCGGACGACTTCGAAGGCGCACAGGCGCCGAATCTCCTCTTCCGCAGCCTCCGAGGAGAGCGGCTCGATCGCAAGCCTAGTCACCGTGACGAAGAACTCCTGAAGAACCTGGACACTCACCACGAGCTCCGCCTCGGTCGCGGCTCTCTCGAGGATCTCGCGCGCCCGCGAGCGCTTCTCTGGAGCGTCGGGAGCGAACAGATAGACGAGAATGTTGGTGTCGAAGAAGCTCTTACCCGGCTCGGCGGCGGTCATGGATCTCTTCGCGCTTGAAGCTGCGACCGCCCAGCCGCATCGTCGATCGCGCGGAGGATTCGAGGAGCTCGCGCAGAGCTCGGCGCCGGGCCTCATTCGAGCCTGCGTACTCATCGAGCCGCTCACGCAGGACGGCGTTCACCGAGGTGCCTTCCTGGATCGCCCGGACTCGCGCCCGCTTGAGGGTCTCCTCGTCGACCGCAATCGTGAGACTGGTCATGATGCACCTCCCTATACGAAGCAGTTTAACACGAGACCCGTGTTACACGGGTCTCGTGGACTCTCGCGACTGGCGTCGTGGGTGCCTGGGGCCGTATCCTCACCCCATCGCGAGGGGTGTCCTTCCGCGGCCGTTCGGGCCGGCGGAAGGGCTGAGATCAGACCCTTGGAACCTGAACCGGTTCAGACCGGCGGAGGGAATGCGAAATGAACGAACCCACCACCAACAGTTTTGGAATAGCCCTGCCGCGCGCCCCCTGGGTCGCGCGCCGCACCGGGGACGGCACACCGACGCAGCTCTTCTACGCCCGCCAGGGAGTTCTCACCGAAGAGATGCGTTTCATCGCCGCGAAGGAGCGCATCGACCCCGAGTCGATCCGCTCCGAGGTCGCCCTCGGGCGCGCCATCATCCCGGCCAACATCCGCCACACCGAGCTCGAGCCAATGGTGATCGGCAAAGCCTTCAAGACCAAGATCAACGCCAACATCGGCAACTCCGCGGTCTCCTCGGGGATCGAAGAAGAGGTCGAGAAGCTCACCTGGGCGGTGAAGTGGGGCGCTGACACGGTGATGGACCTCTCGACCGGGAAGGAGATTCACCAGACCCGCGAGGCGATCGTCCGCCATTCGACGGTGCCGATCGGCACGGTGCCGATCTATCAGGCGCTCGAGAAGGTCAAGGGCAAGGTCGAAGAGCTCACCATCGGGATCTACATGGAGACCCTGCGCGAGCAGTGCGAGCAGGGGGTCGACTACTTCACCATCCACGCCGGCGTGCGCCTGAAGTACATCCCGCTCACCGCAAAACGCCTGACCGGAATCGTCTCGCGCGGCGGCTCGATCCTCGCCAAGTGGTGCCTCGCGCACCACAAGGAGAACTTCCTCTACACCCACTTCGAAGAGATCTGCGAGCTGATGAAGCGCTACGACGTCTCCTTCTCGTTGGGGGACGGCCTGCGACCGGGCTCGATCGCCGACGCCAACGACGCCGCGCAGTTCGCCGAGCTCGACACTCTGGGCGAGCTCACCGACGTCGCCTGGCGGCACGACTGCCAGGTGATGATCGAAGGTCCCGGACACGTGCCGATGCACCTCGTCAAGGAGAACGTCGACCGCCAGCAGAGGATCTGCAAGGAGGCGCCGTTCTACACCCTGGGACCGCTGGTGACCGACATCGCCCCGGGCTACGACCACATCACCAGCGCCATCGGCGCGGCGATGATCGCCTGGCACGGCACGGCGCTCCTCTGCTACGTGACGCCGAAAGAGCATCTCGGCCTGCCGAACAAGGAGGACGTCAAGCAAGGCTGCATCGCCTACAAGATCGCCGCCCACGCCGCCGACCTCGCCAAGGGCCTGCCCGGGGCGCAGGACCGCGACGACGCGCTCTCGAAGGCGCGCTTCGAGTTTCGCTGGGAGGACCAGTTCAACCTCTCCCTCGATCCCGAGACGGCGCGCGCCTTCCATGACGAGACCCTGCCGCAGGAGGGCGCCAAGAGCGCCCACTTCTGCTCGATGTGCGGCCCCCACTTCTGCTCCATGGAGCTCACGCAGCAGCTGCGCGAGTACGCCGAGGAGAAGGGGCTGTCGGAAGAGGAGGCGGCCGCCGCGGGCATGGAAGAAAAGGCTCGCGAGTTCCGCGCCCAGGAGCTCGTGCAGCTCGGCGCGCCGAAGGGCTGACGCTCCGAGGTCAGAGAGCTCCGGTCGATGACGACCATAGGCTGACTCCGCCGCTCGCGAAGCCGTCGGCGAAAATGAGCTCGACGTCGAGCCGCGCGAGGCCGACGCGGTAGTCGGCGGCAGCGTTGACTTCCACTCCCCCGGCCACGACCACCCGGCCCGTCTGGATCGCCATGTCCCAGCCATAGTCGTTGTCATGGTCGTCTGGCCCGGCGTCGAAAGACACGAGGCTCAGGCCGCCGAAGCCGAAGGTCGGATCGGGCTCGCCGGTCGCGGAGTAGCGCATGGAGAAAAAGTCCGCGTCGTCGCCGGGGTACTTGAGATAGCCGGCGACGAGGGTCCTTCCCAAACCGTCCACGGCGACCTCCCGCGCTGGAGAGGAGGCGTTGCCGAAAGCGAGGTCGACCTTGCCGTCGTCAGAAAAGGTCGGATCGAGCGCGCCCGAAGGCAGCAGACGAGCGATCGCCAGACTGTAGCCGACGGTCGACTGCGCCTCCCCGGCGAGCAGGAGCTTGCCGCTGCTCGCGTCGAACGCCAGGCCGAAGAGGGTGTCCAGGCGGTAATCCGGGGCACCGAGATCGAAAGCGATCGCCCGGATCCCGTTGCCGTCGAAAGCCGGATCGAGCGCGCCGCTGCTATCGAACTTCGCGATCGCCCAGTCGGCGTCCGTGCCGTCGCCGGCATAGTCGGTCGTGCCGACGGCAAACAGGCCCCCGGCATGGTCGAAGGCGACTCTGGCGACGAAGTCGTCGTATCCGGCGTCGGCGAAGTCGAGCGTGAGCCAGCCATTCACCGAGAAACCGGAGTACAGCGAACCGGAGTCGGAGACGACGGCGACGACCATGTCGTACTCGGTGCTGAGGACGTCCTTCTGGAAACCGCCAACGGCGATCCGGCCGTTCGTCGGATGGACGGCGATCGCGGTCAACGATTCGATCCCCCCGGGCAGGTCGACGTTCCAATAGCCGTCGACGTTGAAGCCCTCGTCGAGCACGCAGTCGGGGTAGGAGAACCGCGCCATGGCCAGGCGGTTGAAGTCGGAGAGCGCCGAGCCGGCCAGGAGGAGCCGGCCCGAGGTATCGAAGGTTGCGGCCTCGGCGCGCCCCTGGGTCGCCGCCCCCGGCGGCTCGAAGGTGCAGACGCTCGGCGGCGGGCTCCCCGAGCCGGCGACCGTCCACCAGAACCACTCGAGAACGCCGTTCCCCGGATCGTGGGTTCCGGCAACGACGACGCGGCCGTCCGGTGCCGCGAGCACCGCTTTCACTTCGTAGTCCCCGGTGCCGGTGAGAACGACGCGCCCATCGCTCCAGAAGCCCGGGTCGAGGTCGCCATCGGCGGCTAAGAGCGGACCGCTCAATAGCGACACCAGCATCGGCACGACGAACTTCATCCGGCTGCACATAGGACGGGCCTCTGCATGGAAGACCGCCTTCCGGCGCGAGAAGGGGACAGCGCCGATCGCTACGGCGCGCCCGCCACACAGGCTCGCGACGATTCCTCGACCCCGGGCAGCTCTCTCCTTCTACGACGAGTCCCCAGCCGAGGAGGGCGCCAAGACCGCCCGCGTCTGCTCGAAGTGTGGCGCGCGCTCACCGCAACCACCTGCGATCTGGCTGTGGAAAATGCCGTTGCTGTCGTCCGTCATGATCCGTAGGTCGTTGCTGCCGTGGGCGATCACGGACTCTTCGGGGGAGGAGCTTTGTGAGGAGCGGCACAAGCGAAATCTCTGCCCACCAAGCCCGGGAGCGCACGAACTGTACAAGCAAGAGGGCTAGCAACGGCCCGACGTAGGGCCTCGAGTGCTCGTGAAAGGGTCTTCTTTGCGCTTACAGGCTTGCACCCGATCGCATCGGCGACCTCCGCCTCGGTCATTCCCATGGCATAGCGCCACAATAGGACCTTCCGCTGATTCGTGTGCAACGTCGCGAGAGCATCCGTGAGAAACATCCGCTCCTCAGGCGCCAGGTGGGGTACAGGAGCTTTGGCGTTTGCAATCTCCGCCGGATCGACCGCCAGCTCGAGGCGGAGCGCGCGTCCGCGGAGGAACCGAAGGCATTCGCGCCGAAAGACAATCGACAACCAGGCTCCAGGATGCTCGACTGGGCGCCGTAGGTGTATGTAGCGCACGAGCGTGTTCTGCAGAACATCTTCGGCGTCAGGAACGGCGATGTGAAAGCTGCAGGAGATGCTCCGAAACCGCGGTTCAAGCTCCTTCAGCAGAGCCTCGATGGAGGTCAGATCAGCTCTCTGCGTTTCAGGCGAGGTCACAACGGTCTTCTCGGCTCAGGCGATTCAGCGCGAAGGAAGGTGCCATTCGTGGGGCGCTTTCTAAGTTGGCCGCATCTCGCCACAAGCGAAGGGTGGCGAGCCCGCTCTTGAGACCGAATTACAGCTTGACCAGGGGCCGATTGGGACCACCTGATTGGGCGGGAGATGGGCGCTTGGAAGTTTGAAGGACTCGAAGGCACTCGCGCCGCAATACCAGCGACAACCCCGCTGCGGGGTCTCGGATAGGCACGCGCGAGGTCGAAGCGTGCAGGCGCGTTCTGGAGGACGTCTTCAGAGTCCAGAAAACTGGTTCGGAAGTCGCAATCAATGCGACGGAACCGCGGCTCCAGGCGTTGAGGTGGATCCGCGGGCAATGCAAGCGTTCGGCGTGCACTTCGAGCATGAAGGAGCATCTCGCCTCTTGTACGTAGCGGCAGTGGAATACCTCACGAGTTTGGCGAGACTGAAGAACTTTCTTCTTCGCGGATGTCTACCAAAGGGCGGGGTCGCGGGTCTACTCAGATGACGAGGGTAGCGACTTATGATGGCGATGACCGTACCAAGGAGAAGATCGACTCGAGAGGCAGCCCCCTGCTTCTCACGGGCGCCAGGCGGGCGCAGCCGACTCCCAGCGCCGTAGCCGTCTTGCGCGCCACGAATGTGTTTTCAATTCTTGAACTCTTAATAGGGAGACTAACGTGAACAAGCGACTTGGGATGATCTTGTGGGTCGTCTTTGCTTTGCTCAGCTCGACCTCAGTCTTCGCTCACTGCAGCCAGCTCGATCCTGCTGCTCCCCTTACTTTGTTTGCGGATAACCTCTTCGACGCTGCGATACCCGCGGCCTGTACTTGTGAGTGCCGCGGAAACCCTTGGGTCGGTTTCTACTGCCACAAAGCAGAGTTCGGAGGCGTAGAGTATTCCACCCTCGAAGGGTGCGACCCGCATTCAGGTACGTGCAACGTACAAGCTCGAGTTCCCATGCTCTTCCCTGGCAACCGGCAGAGCATCGAGAGCTCGGGGCGTGGCCCCCGAATCGATGTCTACGAAGGCACAACCTACATGTCCACCTGCGGAGGTGGCCCTGGAATAGAGCTCATTGTCGACGAAGGCGCCCTCCTCCTTTCTCTCGGTGGCTTCAGCTGTGCCGACCCGGAGACGACGAATCGAACTTTCGAGGTGACGGTGACGGCGTGCATCAACGGCCCAACCTGCCAGCATCCCTCCGCCACGACAAGTGTCACGCTGGGAGGTCCAGCGGTAGCAGCCCAGCTGTGCGAGCCGATCGATCCGCCACCGCCTTGCGACAGTTGCTCCTGCAAGGTTGGCGGCGGCAATGCGGACGGACCGCCTTCGAGCCCAAAGACGTCGAGTAACGGTGGCGCAGGGGGCTCCGGCGGCACGGGTATGCCGATCGGCGGCGGTGGAGCGCAGGCTGCGCCTGCGGGTCAGGCGGGCACGACCTTGCGCTACACCGCAGGCGGCGCTGGAACTACGGGCACTCCGGGCGCGGTAGAGTGGCAGGCAAATCTAGGTCGCGGCTGGTCCCACGACTTCGCCGAACGCATCGTGGTCGCTCCTGACTACCAACACGTCTGGTTCATAACGCGCAATGCGAACTTCGTCGAGTTCTCGGATCCGTCCGGTGGAGGAGCATCTCTGCTCTATGCGACCGTCGCGCCGAGCGATGAATTCCGCAAGCTCTACTACGACACGGGCACGGGCGCGTGGCAGCTCCACTGGCTCGACGGGACCGTCCAGTATTTCTCCAATGCCGGGCGCTGGCTAAGCACGGTAGATCGCAACGGGAACGCCTGGGAGGCGACGAGCTATACCGGCGACAAGATCCAGGGCGTCACCTTCCCGGACGGGCGCTCGGAGATCTTCACTTACGACGTCAATGGCAAGCTCGGAACCGTGGTTCTTGCCGGCGTCGGGGGTTCGCCGACGCGTACGTGGTTCTATCAATGGGCCGGGAACGACCTCTATCGCATCTACCAGCCGGACAACCGCTTCCGTCGCTTCGAGTACCAGAGCGACTATGGGTACATGACGCGCCAGATCCTCGTGGGGAATGGCGGAAACCCTCTGCCAGAGAGGATCGAAGCCGCGTGGGAATACGACCCGTTCGGCAACGCGGTACGCTTCTGGCGCGGAGCGGCGACCTTCGGTGACCCAGCCGGCGCAGACAACTGGGAGGTGACCTTCGACGATCCCGCTAACCCGACGCAAGCGACGGTGATCGATCCGCTCGGCGGAACGAGCATCTATACGCTTGGGCGCGATACCGTGAGCACTCGAGTCAAGGTGCTCTCCATCGACGGAGCCTGTCCGACCTGCGGCTCGTCGCCCGACACCACGTTTACATACGACACTACGCATCCGCTGCTGGTCGCGACCGAGACCGACGGCCGCGGTGTACGCACCGACTTCACTTACGACGCTTACGGGCGTAGGGCATCGCGCACCGACGCCGCGACGACGACCGGTGACCCCAACCTGCCACGCATAACCGAATGGCAATATGACGCGAACTTCCCCGCCTTCGTCACCAGCATCGATGGCCCGACAACGGTAGGCGACACCCCCTCCCGGCTTGTGACGATGACCTACAACGCCGCGACGGGGAACCTCGAATCGCGCACCATCGTGGGAAACGAGAGTACCTATCCCGGAGGCTTGTTCAACCTCCAAACAGCCTACGCGGGCTACAACGCAGCAGGCGGCGTAGGCACCGTCGATCCTCCCGGCTATGGCGCGACTGACCAGACCACCTATACGTATGACGTCCCCGGGCGAAACGGGATGCTCGCGGACACGCGCACCGATCCCTTGGTGGGTACTTGGCATTTCGCCTACGACAACGACAATCGCCGCACCGGAGTCACAGACCCCAACCAGGCCGTCACCGAGACCGCTTACGACGCTTTGAACCGGGTGACGTCAGTGATCGCGCGCGGCGACCCGGCCACAAGCGCCGATGATCGAACGACCACGTACACGTACAACAGAATGGGTGATCTTTACTGCGTCAAGTCGCCTACGCTTGCGGGCACGGAGTATCTCTACGACGACCTTGCAGGCCGTCTAACTGAGGTCCGCCGCGGGACGGCGGTGACGACGCCCACATTCAACACATGTCTTACCGTGTCTGCGACGAACATAGCCGAGCGCCGACTCTGGGCGCTGGACAAGGGCGGGCACCGTACAAACGAGAAGCTGGACCGCGGCACGACGGTTTGGACGCCGGAGGCAGAGACCTCGTACGTTTACTCCTCGATGTGCCATCTCGACAAGACGATCCAGGCACCTGGCAAGCCCGAAGAGTCGATCACGGAATACGACTACGACTGTGGGGGGAACCTCTCACAAGTCTGGGATCCTCTGCATCCCCGAGCGACCTATCCGCTGCAGCCCTCGACCGCGTACGCCTATGACGAGCTCAACCGTTTGACCAGTGTCACCCGGCCCTGGGCCGAAGGAGGAGTGGTCACGACGAGCTACTTCTACGACGTGCAGGATCACTTGATCGAACTTGTCGACGCCAACGGTACCTCGACCACCTACGACTATTCCGACCGAGATCTCCTTACCGGACAGGTCTCCGAGGTGTCGGGTACGTCGACCCACATCTACAACGAGCACGGCGAGACGGTGAGCGAGACGGACGGGCGAGGGGTGACTACGCTTCGCGAAGTCGATGCGGCGGATCGGGTGACACTCGCGAATCCTCCAGGAACCGCACTCGATACGTCGTATTCCTATGGTTCTACACCGGCTCCGGTCTGCGATGTGGGGCGCCTCACCGGGATTACGCGCAACGCTTCGACGGTCCCCTATTCCTACAACTGCTTCGACGAGGTCACGACAGACGGCTCTCTTACCTTCACTCGCGACAAGCACGGAAACCCGTTGACGATCACCTACCCGGGCGCCCTCCAAGCGATCTACACTTACGACAAGATGGACCGGCCGATCAGCCTGCAGTCGAAGGAGGGCGCCGCCGCGGCGGTCTACGTGGTGAAGAACACTCCTGCGCCGACCTACAAGGCTTACGGCCCGCTCGCGAGCTTGGTCTTCAACACCACGACGAACCGAACTGAATCGAGGGGCTACGACTTCCGCTACCAGCCGACGAGCATCGCGATCTCGGGCAGTCCGGCACTCCTGGCGTGGGACTACACGGTGGACAAAATAGGGAACGTCGTCGCCATTGACGACACCACTATCAGCAATCAGGATCGGACTTTCCTGTACCAAGATTGGCAGTACTATCTGGCGGCTGCAACAGGCCCCTGGTTTAGCCCCCGGTCATATGCCTACGATCGAATCGGGAATCGAACCTACCAGGACACCGGTTTGGTGCAGAACTTCACCTACCAACAGAACAGTTCTGCGACGGGCTCGACGGCGTTACTCACCTCGGTCTGCCAAGAGATGGGTGTGTTTTGCCCTGTGCTGCGAACCTACTCCAGCGATGCCGGCGGCTACCTCGACGCCATTCAAGCTGGCGCGAACGTCATCGACTTCACGTTCGACGCTGCCGGGCAACTCGGCAACGTCAACCGCAATGGCGGGAATCAGTTGGTGAACAGCTATGACGGCCGAGGATTTCTCGCCACCGCGGTTCAACTCGGCGGAGGCTCGGTCACCGCAACGTACAACAGCCAAGGGCTCCTGCACTCGCTTGGACGCTTGCCGAGCGCGGGCGGCTCACTCGAGCGCAACAACGTCCTCTACTTTGCCGACCGGCCGGTTGCGATCTGGAAGAAGGTCGGCGCCGCGGCAGCAGTTACGACCTACCTCACCACCGACCACCTCGGAGCGCCGATCTTCGCCCTGAACCAGGCCGGAGCGGAGTTCTGGAAAGGCGGGCTCGAGCCGTTCGGCCGCGACTGGCAGGAAGGCACCGCGAACGACATGCTGACCAAAGGCATCTTCCTGAGACTCCCCGGCCAGTGGGACGACTCCTACTTCGACAAGACCACGATCGGTGCGGACATCTATTACAACGTGCACCGCTGGTTTGAACCGCAGACGGGAAGGTACACGAGAACGGATCCGCTTGTTCTCAGGCCGGATCCCGAGTCCAATGCCTTCCTCTACGCGAACGCGAACCCGCTTCGCTTCTTGGATCCGCTCGGTCTCGCGGCAGAGGTCTGTTGCCGGCTCTTGGACAACTTTTTCGCTGGAACGATTGCAAGGCAGCGACACTGTTATGTCATCGGCGATAGCGGCACCAAGTACGGTCTCTATCCCGAGGACCGGAACGGCCAGTCGATCGGAGTCCCCAGAAGGAACGATCCTCGAGACACGGGAGGGCGCTGCGAGAGCTGCGAGCCTGAGTGTGAGGACTCCAATCGAGATGCCTGCCTCTCGCAAGCAACAGACTCATACCCGGTCGGCGGGTACTCGCTCTTCGGGCCCAATAGCAACACTTTCGCTGGCACCTTGGCTCGCAAGTGCTGCAAGGGTGGCGTCCCTGATGGCCTAGGAAGCGCCCCGGGGATCAACGACGATCCACCTGCAGGATCGGGCGGCTGGTAGGGCGATGATGCTGGGGCCCTTGGCGTTGGCAACTATCCTGGCTGTTTCCGCGCCAGCTACCCGCGAGGGTGGTAGCCCGGGTGGTCCAGTGGGCAGTCGCATCTTGCTCCGGGGCTACGACCGCCTGGTAATCGTGGACGTTGCGGAGCCAACTCAAGTAATGAACGAGTGGAACTTCGCAGGCTCCGTGCGGGATATCTTTGCCGCGGCCGTCTCGAAAAGCACTCTGCTTGTTCTTGGTCGCTCGCCTGGCGAAGAGCATCCCTGCTTACTTGCGCTTTCTCTGGTTGACTCTTCCATTGAGCGCGTGGAGTGCGCCGGGATACTTGCCATCTCGGTCGACTCGCTGTCAGAGACCGCGTTCCTGCTCGAACGCCAAGCGGGAGATCCGAACGCGGTTCAGATGGTGACGGTGGACCTTAGCGCGAAGCCTCTGCGGAGAGGCTCCATTCACCCAGTAGAGCTTGCCGCAATCAGTTTCTCGGTGGTCAACCGTGGTGAGAGGGTCGTGCTCGAGTCCGGTGGTTTCTTATTCGACCTCGACCGCCGAACGGCCAGTCTCAGCCGCTTGGCCGAAGGAAGTGGCCCTTCGCTCTCACCTGATGGGTCGAAGCTCGCGTTTCTACAGGATGGCGATCTCTATGTGTACGACTACGAGAATCACATCGCCCGACGCATCCTGAATCGCCAGTTCTGGCAGGCGAGCCTCTTGGGTCAAATCTCGTGGAGTCCACGGGGAGAGCTTTTGAGCCTCTCTGCGCCCACCGGGATCGCAGGCAAGCGGCTTCGATGCCTCGTTGTGAGCGCGACAGGCAAAGTAACGACGAGCTTCGAGTCCGGGACAAGTTGGTGCGGTCCGTGGATTTGGAATCGCCCTTGACAGGTCTGGGGGTGCGTCAAGTAGACGTGCGACTCAACTGCAATACTGACCGCTGGTATGAACCGCAAACCGGGAGATACACGAGCGCCGACCCGCTGCGGCGCTGGCTCATTCGCCCGTTCGCATATGCGAACGCCAACCCGCTAGTCTTCGTCGACCCCTTGGGACTTTACGAGGTCTTCTATGACTCATTTCCCAACTCAGAAGTGAGGCGACTATGCGGCGGAACGACACCCCTGGGCTGCGCCTATACAGGGTCCCAGACAAATTGCAGCTGCGATTGTTCGTCTGGCAGAGACTTTAGAGCCTCGCTGCGCTTTGTGCCGGTTGGAATCTTCATCGTGAGCTCGAATGACTGCGATGTTCCAGAGTCGTCGATTCGCAACCAAGAGCGTCGACACATAGGAGGCTCCTTGTGGGGATTGCAGGACGATCTGCAAGACCTACAGGATCTGGCAAATGACTTCAACAATTCGGCTTCCACATTCGGATCCCGGGATGATTGCAATGCAGCCTGTCAGGCCCAAGTAGACAAAATGACCGCAAGGCGAAGTAGGTTTAGTCTCTACTCAAAATTGGTCGACCTTACTCACCCCCGCGCGAGTTGCCGGCAGTGAACCTTGGAACTGCGTCCATTTCGCAGCGGACCAATCTTCGGCTCCGATCCTTCGAGAGCTGGATAGCCATCCTCATGAGCCTCGCTCTGGCCAGTCTAGGCTGCTCGAAGCCGGTTTCAGACGAGCTCTATGAGCTTGCCCGAAAGTGCAGCGAAATGAAGGACGGAACGACCCGGTTGGAAGTTGAGGCATACATGGGAATCCCAACGAATACGCGGACTTTGGAGAATCCGAGAGAGGTTGTTCCTGGCTGCACTGCGGTGATGGAACTCAGCTTTCTCGACAAGAGTAGGACGGGAGGTTGCGTAGTCATGATCGACCGAAACGGCCGATCATGCGCGTCGTATGCTCGCAACTGATTACACTGTTCGGAAGGCTTCTGGGTATTGAGATCGAGCCTCGCCGGCGAACTCCCCGCTCCAGAATTTCTGGAACTACGGAAGGCACGCCGGGTGCGCGCGTGCTCGGGACAATGTCAACGAAAGATGTTTCAATGGCGGCGACTCGGGGCATCGTACATTCGCAAATGATTCCCGCAGGGCAGCCGACAATTGTCGCCAGCTCTTGACGGGTTCTGGCGGCGGGATTGCTGGGGGATTCTAGATGCAGGACGGGCTCCTTGCGGGTGACCTAGAGAAGGAGATAGAAGGGGCCTTTCTCAGACCTCAAGGTAGTGCGCCCGAACGGGTTGTCTACGACGACAGCGGACGACATCTCGAGTGCAATGAAGTGAGAGCGAGGTTTCGCGGGAAGGATTGGCGAACTCTGTCGGCGCGCTTTCTCCGCAGGAATGCAGGCGCGCCGCACTTTTTCGACGCGGAAGCGCGACTCTACTTTCTGCCTGCGTTCATGCTTTGGATGTGTCCCGAGTCCCGTGGAAATTGTCGATCGTGGCGTAACGCTCCCACTTCCCTGTTGATGAGTCTATGACTTCAGGCTGCCTGGGCTTGCGCTCGGCCATCGAGCGCTGCCAGGCCGCGGTAGCCCTGGATCTTG
>JANNGS010000053.1:0-10740 GCA_031403995.1 Thermoanaerobaculia bacterium | reverse complement strand
CTTCTTCCAGGTCGGCAACGATGCGCTGGACCGCGCGCTCCGTGATGCCTACGAGCTGAGCAACATCGCGCATCCGCGTCTCCGGCTCCCGCGCAATGCACAGGAGGACGTGCGCGTGGTTGGTGAGAAACGTCCAGTCCGACTCCGGAGCTTGCGGCGACCGGGCTGCTGGGGCTTTCCTTGCGGCCGCCTCCTTGCGGGTTACGCGATCCTCAACCAATGGGCAACCTCCCGTGTGCGACCCGAGGTGACTTCCGGGCCGCGCGTGCGTGGCACGCAGAGGAGACGTGAACAGCCCGGAAGTCTGGCGCTGGCGGCGCCGTTCGAGCCGGTCGAGGCTCGGGCTGCTCCGGCGCGGTGGGGACGGCGTCCACAACCTCGAGGCGGCTCGGCTCGCGAACCTTCAGCGCCATCAACATGTGACGTATCGTACCCTCGCTACTCCTCTCCTCCATCTCCGCCGGTAGCCCCCGGACATCCAGTTTCGACCGGTTCACGACGACGACTCGGCGGCCTCGTCGGCACAGTGCCCGAGCCAGCGCGCAGCCCTGTCCACACCGGTGTCCGTACCGACGATCAGTAACACCGAAGGCGCAAGCACCATCCTTGCATTTCACGGCGCTCCGCGCGATTCAAGCCTGTACCGCGGTGCGGACTGGAGGAAGCGCAGCGCAGCAAACGCGTGCTCCAAACCCGATGTCGATATCGCAGACCACGACCGACTACGCTCGGCAATGCTCCCTCCGCCTCCAGCGTCTTTCCCTCTTGCGGTCGGTCCGCCACTTGCGCTATATAATATGCGACATATGAGTCGTGAATCTATCGCCGCATTTCGTCGAACGAGGCCTTCGATGAGCATGCTCCTCCTGATTCGAAGCGCGGGCGATGTGCGCTCCGCTGTCGAAATGGCCAGCGAGTTCTTGGTGTACCCGCGGCAATGCGCTGCAGAGCCTCGCCCGGCGGACGAGGTCCTCGGGATCGGGCTGCGGCGCGAGCTCGATGCCGGCCTGCCGGCTTGGCTCCGGCTCGACCGAGAGCTCGGTTCCAGCGTGTCGGTCGATACTCCTGGAGATGCATCCAAGGCCAGCCCGGGGGAAGCCGGCGTGGGCATCCGAGACTCGTTCTCTCTCTCGGGGTTGTGGACGCTTTGCTGGATCGACGGCACGCTCCTGCGCACGGCGCGGAGCGCCGCGGAGCGCCGACGCGCCATCCTCGATTTTCTCCCGGGCACCATCTCCCCGTCGCAGTCCTCGAGCGCCACGGAAACGTTCTTCCCGGTCTTTGCTGCCTCTGACGCCGTCGAGTCCATCAAGGCGACCATGCGGGAGCTCCAGGACCGCTATCCAAAGATCATCGGTGGGACCTGGTTCGTCGATGACCGGGAGCGAGGAATCGTCCGCGCTCAAGAGGCCGAGGGATGACGAAGATGGGGACGCGAGCGCCCCTCGCATGGCGGTGACGACAACGCAGCGCGCTGCCGAGAAACCCCAAAATGGTCTGGCCGGCCTGAAGCACTGGCGCTACGACCTGCTGGCCGGGTTGCAGGTCGCGCTGGTTTCTCTGCCGCTCTCACTCGGGATCGCGATCGCGTCTGGCGCACCGCCAGTCACGGGTCTGGTGTCAGCGATCATCGCGGGTCTGATCTTTCCCTTCATCGGCGGCGCGTATGTGACCATCAGCGGGCCGGCGGCCGGTCTGGCGCCGGCCCTCCTGGCCGGCATGCTGACTCTGGGCAACGGCGACCTGGCGGTGGGCTACCCGTTGCTGCTCGTCGCCATTTGCCTGACCGGGGCAGTGCAGATCGTGCTGTGTCTGTTCCGGGCGGGCGAGTTCGCGCGCATGCTGCCGATTGCCGTCGTCCAAGGGATGCTGGCGTCGATCGGGCTGATGATCATCGTCAAGCAAATCCCGATCATCCTCGGGGGCTCGAGCGGTCCAGGTAAGACGATTCCCGGGGCGCTCGCGGAACTTCCGCGCCAAATCGCGGGGCTCGACCCGGTCGTGCTGGGAGTCGGGCTGGTGTCGCTCGTTCTGATGTTTTCCCTGAACCACTACCGGCCGCGGCAACTACGAATCGTCCCCCCACCGCTGTTTGCCGCCCTCTCCGGCATCGCTCTGGGCAGCCTGTTGGGACTCGACGGCAAGTACTTGATTGCGATGCCGGAGAACCTCTTCCGGGATGCTGTCACTCTTCCCGCCTTTGGCGAGGTTCTGGAGCGGCAGGATCTCTGGTGGGGCGTGATGACCATTGTCGTCA
The DNA here is from genome assembly GCA_031403995.1 of Thermoanaerobaculia bacterium. GTDB lineage: Bacteria > Acidobacteriota > Thermoanaerobaculia > Multivoradales > JAGPDF01 > JAGPDF01. Next base: position 8,483 of record JANNGS010000053.1, on the reverse strand, counting down.
CCTTGACCCTGATCGACGGTATCGAATCGTTGGCGACCATCGCCGCCGTCGACAAGATCGACCCGTTCCAGAGGCGGTCTCAGCCGAACCGGACCTTGCTGGCAATGGGGATCTCCAACACGCTGTCGAGCCTGGCGGGAGGCCTCACGATCATTCCCGGGGGCATCAAGAGCCGCGCCAATATCGATGCGGGCGGCCGGACCTTGTGGGCCAATGCCTACAATGCGGTCTTTCTCCTGATCCTCCTGTGGATGGGAACCGCTGCGATCGAGCGGATCCCGCTCGCGACCCTGGCGGCGATTCTGATCTACGTCGGCTGGCGTCTGTGCGAGCCCATCGTTTGGAAAGCGACGCTCGCGGTCGGGCGCGAGCAGTTGGTGGTATTTGCCATCACGGTGGCGACCACCTTGTGGTTCACCGACCTGCTCGTCGGCATCATTGTTGGCGTGCTGGCGGAAGCCCTCCTGCTCGTCTACCTCGTCACGCCATCGGCGCGATTCGTCCTGAGTGGGCGGCTTTCGCCTTCGCACTGGCTGCACCTCGCGTGGGCCAATCTCCGCGCGCTCTTCACGAACCCCATCATGCGCGTGACACACGTCGACGACAGCGGTGGTCCGTCTGTCCACGTCTACCTGGGCACCAGCGTGTGTTTCAACCTGATCCCACTCGAGCGCGCGGTCGCCGCCCTGCCATCGGCACCCACCTTGACGTTCGTCTTCACCAGGGCCGCGCGTATCGTGGATCACACTACGATGGAACACCTGCACTATGTCCGCGAGCAACGGCTCCGAGACGGGCGGGCGTGTCAGATCAGGGGGCTCGAGACCTTCCATCGGTTCTCGACTCATTCGCTGTCGGCCTGCATTCATGACCCGGTGGCGAGACGAGAGACCCTGATGCTCTCTACCCGTCAGCAGGAGCTGAAGAAGTTCGCACGCCGGCGCCGCCTGGGATTCTCGCCCGCGATCGTCAGTACACTCAACGAACACGGGTTCGCTTTTCTGCGCCGCGGCTCAAATCGCCAGGAACGCAACACGGTGAGCGGGCCCTACAAGCGCTGCGTCGTTCGGCTCTGCGACTACAGCTATACGGTCCTTCCCATAGACCATACCGAGCACCGCCACACCGTGATCATGTTCGCCTCGCAGGATCCGTCGGTGCGCCTTCCGAACTGCGTCCTCGAACCAGACCATTGTCTCCAAACCTACTTGGTCGAGTACCACGAGATCAGCCTGGCGGCCCATCCGCAGTTGCGGGAGCACTACCACTTGCGCGGCCAGGACGACGCAGCCATCCAGGCCCTGTTCGTTCCGGAGCTCGTCCGCTTCCTCGAGACCCATCCGGACTTCCATGTGGAGATCCGCGACAACGCGATTCTCGCCTTCCGCGTGGACAAGGAACTGGAACCCGTCACTGATCTCTACGTGCTCCTGGAGTTTGCGGATCTCGTCGACGGGGCCTGCCTCGCCGGGTGCGCAGAAACCTCCGCCTCTCCACGCGGTGCATCGAGTGCCCGAGGATGAGGAGCCAAGCGCTCGGGGCGCCAGGAGGCGGTGTCTTATCTTCGGCCGCACAGGGGCTGTCTGGCGGCACAGGGCAAACGGAAGCCGATCTGGAAAGGGAGGTAGCGTGATGGCCTTGTATGAAACGGACGTGAGAAGCCTGCCCCGCATAGGGCGCGGCAAGGTGCGCGACATCTACGCGGTGAACGACGACAGACTGCTGATCGTGGTCTCCGACCGCCTGTCGGCGTTCGACGTCGTGCTGCCCGACCCGATCCCCGACAAGGGGCGGGTGCTCAACGAACTGGCCGACTTCTGGTTCGAGCGGCTCGGCCCCGTGGTGCCGAACCACCTCACCGGGATCGATCCGGAAAGCGTGGTCAAGGGCGAGCGGGAGAAGGCCCAGGTGCGCGGCCGCGCCATCGTGGTGAAGAAGCTCAAGCCGCTGCCGATCGAGGCGGTGGTGCGTGGCTACCTCATCGGCTCGGGCTGGAAGGACTACCAGAAGACCGGCGCCGTCTGCGGCATCGAGCTGCACAGAGGCCTGCAGCAGGCGCAGAAGCTGCCCGAGCCCATCTTCACCCCGGCCACCAAGGCGGAGAGCGGCCACGACGAGAACATCTCGTTCTCGCGCATGCGCGAGATCGTCGGCAAGGACATCGCCGCCAAGGTGAAGGACATCAGCATCCGGCTCTACGAGGAAGCCGCGGAATTCGCCGCGACCAAAGGCATCATCATCGCGGATACGAAGTTCGAATTCGGCTTGAATGAACGAGACGAAATCGTATTGATCGACGAAGTCCTCACCGCGGACTCGTCGCGTTTCTGGCCGGCCGACCAGTACCGAATCGGCATCTCGCCGCCCTCCTACGACAAGCAGTTCGTGCGCGATTACCTCGAGACGCTCGATTGGGACAAGACGCCCCCGGCGCCCAGGCTGCCGCCCGATGTCATCGCGCGCACCTCGGCCAAGTACCGCGAGGCGCTGGAAAAGCTCACCGGAAGGAGGCTCTCATGAAGCCGCTGGTCGGGATCGTCCTTGGCTCGGCTTCCGACTGGGAGACGATGAAGGCGGCGGCGAGGGTGCTGGAGGAATTCGGCGTCGCCTACGAAGCGAAAGCGATGTCGGCGCACCGCACGCCAAAGGCGGTCGTTGCCTGGACCGAGGCGGCCGCTGCCAACGGTATGAAGGCGATCATCGCGGCGGCGGGCGGTGCGGCGCACCTCGCCGGCGTCATCGCGGCGCACACCACGCTGCCGGTGCTCGGCGTGCCGATGCCCTCGAAACACCTGCAGGGGCTCGATTCGCTGCTGTCCACGGTGCAGATGCCCAAGGGGATCCCGGTCGCGACCTTCGCGATCGGCGAGGCGGGCGCGGCCAACGCCGCGCTCTTCGCCGTCGCGCTGCTCGCGCTCGCGGACCCCGCGCTCGCCGGCAAGCTGGAAGAGTTCCGCCGCAACCAGACCGAGGCGGTGCTCGAAGCCGCGCCCCTGAAGCTTTGAGCACCGCGATCCGCCGCGCGGTGCAGATCCTGCGCGCCGGAGGCCTGGTCGCGTTCCCCACCGAAACGGTCTACGGCCTGGGTGCCGACGCCGCCAGCGTGACAGCGGTGGCGAGGCTCTACGCCGCCAAGCGGCGGCCGGTGGATCATCCGGTGATCGCGCACTTCGCCGACGCCGAGTGCGCGTTCGAGTGGGCGCGGGATGTGCCAGATGCGGCGCACCTGCTTGCGGCGCAATTCTGGCCGGGTCCGCTGACGCTGATCCTGAAGCGCTCGCCGAGGGCGCACGATTGCATCACCGGCGGCCAGGACACGGTCGGCCTGCGCGTGCCCTCGCATCCGGTGGCGCTGGAACTGCTGCGCGAATTCGGCGGCGAACTGAATGGACGCCGCTTCAGCGGCGTGGCAGCCCCCTCGGCCAATGTCTTCGGCCGCGTGAGCCCGACGTCGGCGTGCCACGTGCGGGAAGATCTTGCCGGCCAGGTCGATCTCGTCCTCGATGGCGGCTCGAGCGAAGTCGGCATCGAGTCCACGATTCTGGACCTGTCGAGCGGCAAGCCGGTATTGCTGCGTCCAGGCAGCGTATCGAGGAGCGATCTGGAGGCAGTTCTCGGAGCCATCAAAGGCGAAGGAGCGTTCTCACCGCGCCATTCGGGCGGCTTGGCGCGGCACTACGCGCCCAACACCCCGGTTCTGCTCGTTCCGCCGCACGCGCTCGGTTCGGAAATCGCGGAGCGCAAGGCGAGCGTCGCGGTTCTGGCGTTTTCGGGCTCGGACCCACGCGTCGATTCATGGCTCCGGATGCCGCGCGAGCCGCAGGGCTACGCGCGGCGCCTCTACGGCGCGTTGCGCGAGCTGGACGGGGCCGGCTGTCAGACGATCCTGGTCGAGGAACCGCCGGACACGCCCGAATGGAACGCAATCCGCGACCGCCTGCTGCGCGCCTCCGCGCAGGGCGCGGGCTAGGTGACGAGCCTTCCGTGCGTCAAATCAGCGGGTCCACGCCACGGGGAACATCCCCAGCCTCACCCCGGAGAAGGACGAAGGCCGGGAGTCTCTCCCGCCGCGCCGCGTGTACCTGTCTTACCGAACGACGAGAACCGGCACCGGGCCGCGTGCCATCCTCGTCCCCGATCAGCAGAGCACCGCCAGCCGTGTTGGCGAAGGCGACGAGTGTTCTGAGAACTCCGGACGGCGAGCTGAGATCGCGCTTCAACTCGAGCGTCTTGCCCTCCGGGCGGCGGAGGAGCTCGGTGAGATCCATGACTCGGAATTCTACTCGGAAGAGACCATCCTGGGATTCCTTCCGAGTCGACTGTCGACCTCGGTCTGTCAGGCCCCTCCGTTCAGATCAGCCTCTCTCACCGCCGGCAACCGCTCCAGCTCGGCCATCAGTCGAGCTTCATTCTCGGGAGTGATGAGACCTCGCCGGCGCGATTGGAGGATCGCCTGGCGCACCAGGCCTGGAGCAACGTTGGCCTCGACGCAGTCCCGCAGGGTCCGGAGCGGCGCAGTGGCGGGCACTGCCGAGTAGCTGGCACGGTCAACGTCCGCGACGTCGGCAAAGTGGAGCTGCCCCGATTCGGTGGTCAGTCTACGCCTTTCACTCATGCGACCGGCTGTGAGCTGGTGGTGGAGCCCTGACGAGACGAGGTCGCAATCTTCAGTGTCTCAATTGGAGGCGCGATGCTCGAAACCCAAGTTGAATCGAGCGTCGCGCGGCGCCGGTAGAATCGCCTTTCACCGACGGAATCGGTAAACCGGCGACCCCGAGCTGAGTGCGCAAGGGCTGCACGAATGTTCACTCTTAGTTAACTTCCGTGCGTTCCGCGACAGTTGCGTGAGCCGCAGCGAAGGCTTCATCCTGAAAGCTCCCCGTCGCCCCGCCAAGGACCCCCGCCCGTCCAGCGCATCTTCGAGATCTCCCCTCGCCGCGCGGCTTCCAGCGGCACGGCGAGAAATCGACCGATCTCCTCCACAACCTCGCTGAGCCGCAGGAGATTCGTCTCCATGCTCGATCGACCAAGGAAGCCACTCCATTGGGATTGCTTCATGGCGTCGCCTGCGAAGGCCCCGGTCAATCCCGTCGGCAGGGTTTGCGGCAGCGGCGTCCCCCTTCGACTGAAGGTCGCGGTGATGGCTTCGACGAGAGTCGCGCCATCGAAGGAGAAATTCGCCGCCAGGAACCAGAGGTCGAAGTAGTCCTTCATGCGCGTGTTCGCGAAGCCGAGGTCCACGATGGCGTGGAGCTTCTCGGCGACGACAGTCTCGCGGCGATAGGCGCTCAGGCGAGGTGCCGGATGGCCCAGCAGGGCGGGCAACTCCACCATCTCGGGCGCGGGAACGATCGAATCTCCGAAGCCAACGTCGATCTGAAGGGGAATGCGTGCCCCACCCAGGCGCCCCAGCAACTTGACCCGTACTCCCCGGTACGCATTGCCTTCTCGAATGGCCTCGGCTCGCACGCTGTCGGCGACAAAGTCCACTCCGTCGTCTTCGACCTCTGTTGCGCAGATTTCGCCGAAGATCGCGGCCAGTGCCGTTTCGTCGGGCGATCCTCGTCCGAGGAGATCCACGTCCCGGGTCGGGCGATGCGGTTCCTGACGCCAGATGTGAAAGAGCATCGCGCCCTTGAGGACGAAGTGCCCCTGGTGGCTAGAGCGTGACAGCCGGAAGAGGAGTCTTTCGATCCCGTACCAGGTCAGCAGCTGATTGAACTCGACTCCCCGCTTCCTGGCCAGATTGAGTAGGCGTTGCTTGACCGAGGCCGCGGTGTTCGGAGAGGCCGTCATCCAAGTGCCTCGAGATACGGTCGCAGAACGCTCCGGACGCGCACGACCTCGGCGGCAGCCCAAAGCTCGTCCACATTGCCGTTTCCCGCTCGACGGTAGTCGCGGAGCGCTTCGATCGCGACGTCGAGACCGATCTTCGCGCGATACCGGAAGCAGTCGGCAACCGTTCGGGCTGGCGATGTCACTCGCACCTTGACCCCTTCGAGCTCGTGCTCATCCACCCCATCCACGAGAGCGCGTCCGGAGAAGCGGACGATGCGGAGCGGCGGGTGGTCCTGGTGCGGTCGCCGCGCCTTGCGGTCGATCGCCAGCCAGACCTCGAAGGGCTCCTGCGTGGTGAGGCCGTGAAAACGGAGCGCCGACAGAAGGCACACGATCCCGTTGGGGATTCGTTTCGCCGTCTCGACGAGGCCCTGGTGCTCCGTGACATCTCGGCTCGGCAGAGAATAGAGGCCGCGACCGATCCTCTCGAGCTGGCCGGTTCGTGCCAGTCGTGTCAGGGTCACTCGCGGAATCCCCCGCGACGCGAGATCCCTGGAGCGGATCAGTCCGGCCTCGCGAGCAAGTTCGAGAACAACCTGGCTATGGGTGGGCATGGTCCAATACGTCGGCTGTTGGTCTCAAGTGCCGACATTAAGGAACTTTCTCTCCAAAGTAAAGCCCGGCGCCGGACTCCGGTCGCGGGCTCAACTTCCATCTCGCGGTCCGATGTGCGTCGGCGACGGCCTGAGGAGCAGGCCGGAGGAAGAGTCCTCCAGCCTTACCTCAGGGTAGTAGTCGATGACACTCCGCAGGTAGCCGAGGAACCGCTTCTTGAAGTGCCGGGGGTTGGCGTAGCCGCACCCGAACTGGAGAGCCAGCGAGGCCCACGGGATGGTGACCGGCTTCCGCAGGCGGAAGAAGCGCCAGGTCAGCCAAACGTAGATGTCGATCTCGAACGGCGACCGGAGCGCCCGAAGGACCCGCAGGTCGAGCGGGACCGGCGCCTCAGTCGCCTCCCGATAGAAGCGGTCCGAGAGGACGACGTGGGAACCCCAGGCCGTCTCGCCCCTCCTCGGCCGCGGGTCCCACCACAGCTCCCGCTTCTCGGCGATCAGAAAGCCGTCGCCAGCCCCCGGAGGTCACCCCCCTGGCTCTCGTCGTGGAAGATGCACTGGTAGGTCGAGGCGAAGAGACGCTGGAGCTGGTCGCGGAGCTGCGGCAGGGACCCACGCGGTCCCGTGGTCGGCGGGATCCCGAGGGCGGCACAGAAGTGCGAGAAGTGGCTGCCGAGCTCGATGTCCGGGCTCTTGCGGCGCACCGCCTCGGTGGTGAGGTAGGCGAGGACCAGGCGTGGATACCGGCCGTACGGCAGCCCGACGCCCTTCGGGGCGAGGATGGACAGGGTGAAGTGTCCGTTCCGCCGGACGAACTCGTTGGTCTTCGGGTCGCTGTGCGGGAGGGTCGCCTGCACCAGCGCCCGGGCCAGGAAACCGATCTCGCCGGCGGCGTAGGCGTCCTCCTGGTCGAGGGAAAGCGCCTGCCGGATCAGGCTACGGGCGCGCCTGGATCTGCGGGATCTGATCTCAACATCTGTAGAATGAAACTGTGACGCCGGGGCGTCAGGGAGGACCAACGAGAGCTGCGGGGTCGCGGACTTCCAAGCGGTCTTGCCAGCCATAGGACCCCTCCGCTCCGCTGCCTTGCAGCGGAAACCAGAGAGGGACGCCGGCCCCGGCGAGGCGCCCTTCCGGGCGCTTCTGAGGTGAGCGTACGGAACCCGGAGACAGGCCTTCGAACGGCATCGACCTCATGCCGCCTGCCTCATTGCCGCGACTTCCCGAAGCCAGAAAATCAGGGTGTTCGAACTTCCTGGGGTGTTCGAACTCAGAGTGATTTGGTCCACCATTTCACTCACCTGGCAGGAAGTCCCCTCGATGTTCATGAAGAATGGACAGGTTAGGGGTATTCCGATCGCGGTGATGCTCCAGGTCACCGAGGTCGTCGCCTGCCTTCACGGGGCGGGAGTCGTCCAGCGCGACATCGAGCCGCGCGCCATCGCTTTCACCGGCGGCCGCGGCGGCGGCGAAGATACAAAACCCTGAGCGCTACCATGCGTATCCACTGCAACCTGGACGGGGAGCGACGATGACGATCAGCCGCCGATCCTTTCTCAAAGCTGCAGCGGCAATGGGCGCTTCGCTGGCATGGGTCGGACCTGCCCACGGATCGCGTGTCCGCTGGCACGAGCGGCGGGATCTCTATCCTCAGGGGGTCGCCTCGGGCGATCCCGATCCGCACAGCGTCATTCTGTGGACGAGGCGTCCGTTCGAAAGCGGGACACGAGAGCGCCTGACCGTCGAGGTCGCCGAGGCCATCGCCTCGAACATCCACCCGCGGGGCGTCGGTGTCGTGATCGAGGCCATGCACTTTTGCATGATGATGCGGGGCGTCGAGAAGCAGCACAGCCGCACCGTGACCAGCACCTACCTCGGATGCTTCGAGGAGCGGCCCGATCTGCGGCAGGAGTTCCTCGCCTCGGTTCGGCCCGAGGCGGCCCCATCGATGGTCACGGCGGCTTCCCCGGCGGCGCAGGCGGGGCCGGACGCCCAGGCCCGTGACCCACGACCCCCGCGGCCGACGAGCCCGTGGGTCCCTGCACACGCCGGAGGACATCCGGCACAATATGGGGCGTTCCCGATGCCACC
>JANNGS010000052.1:0-3478 GCA_031403995.1 Thermoanaerobaculia bacterium | reverse complement strand
GATTTCACAAGGACCCTGCGGACCGTCTGATCTACGCCACGGCGCGACAAGAGATGGTGCCGCTGGTGACGACGGACGAGCGGATGACGCGCTTCGCTCGGCGCTCGACGATGCCGCTCAGGGTGATCTGGTAGATCGGTCAGGTCGGCTCCTCCCAACCTCGAACGGAAGCGAGGATCTACCATGGGGGAGTATGACTACGACCCGGGATCGTGATCGTAGGCGCCATAGTGCGACCAGGCACGGCTGGTCGGAAGGGAGTCGAGGATGTGATGACTCGATGAAATTCCGTTTGTCGTCCAGCGGGTGCGAAACCCGCCCGACCAGGGGTGAGCCCGCCCGGGTCGGTAGCGAGCCTTGCGCCGGTGTCGGCAACGACACCGGCGAAGCGTAGGCGCGCGAGCGTGTGGGCCGTGGGGCAAGCAGCCTCGAAAACTATGACATTGTCGGGTGCCCAGGGCGTTGTGGCTCCTGAAGGCCACGGTGATCGTTCCGCAAAGCGGGCGAGGAGCGCATCACACCCGGCGGGGTGTTCGACCACGGCACGCAGGAAGAGGACGGCCCAGGCACCTGGGAGGCCCTCATCTCTCCTCGGAACGAAAAACCGGAGCAACGGGGACCCGGTGACCAATCTCCCACGCGCCGCGCGTCTGTGGGTGCACGCGCGGCCGGTCAAGAAGAAGCACCTGCGCCGAGGTAGGCCGCGGGCAAGGGACGACCGAAGCCGCGGCCGACGGAGACGAGGGAGTCGGAGGGCTGCGTACGAGCTTTGACGTCGGGGAACGGGGTTAGCGCCCGGACCCGGCCGAGCAAAGGCGGCCCGTGTTGGTGTGAGCTTTGGGAGGGAAACATGGCCGATGCCTTGACGTCGGAGAGCGTGTCACCTGGACTTTCAAAGGTAGCGGATAGAGCGCGCAGAGAGCCCGAGGGGCGGTTCCACTCGCTGGCGCATCTGATCGATGTGCCTGCTCTGGAGCGGGCCTACCACCGCAGACGCAAGGATGCAGCGGTGGGCGTGGATGGGATCACCAAGGGGCAGTACGGGCAGGACCTGGAGCGCAATCTCCGCGACCTGCACGCTCGGCTGGTGGCAAAGCGCTATCGTCATCAGCCGATCCTGCGTGTTCACATTCCCAAGGAGAAGGGCAAGACGCGGCCGATCGGGGTGAGTGCGTTCGAGGACAAGCTTGTCCAAGACGCCGTGCGCGAGGTGCTGGAGGCGATCTACGAGCGGGACTTTCTTGCCTGCTCGTATGGCTTTCGGCCCGGACGTAGCGCCCACGATGCGCTGCGCGGCCTGAACCGAGCCGTGTACCGGGGTGAGGTGAGCTGGATTCTGGAGGCCGACATTCAGTCCTTCTTCGACAGCGTCAATCGCAAGGCGCTGCTGGAGATGATCCAGGCTCGGGTAGCCGATGGATCGCTTCTGCGGTTGATCGGCAAGTGCTTGCATGTGGGCGTACTCGACGGCGCGGAGTACTCCGAGCCGGAGCTGGGCACGGCCCAGGGGTCGGTGCTCTCGCCGATGATCGGGAACATCTATCTGCACTACGCGTTGGACCGGTGGTTCGAGCTGGAGGTCAAGCCGCGCCTGCGGGGGAAAGCTATCCTCGTTCGGTATGCGGACGACTTCGTGATCGGTTTCGAATGCCAGGACGACGCGCGGCGTGTGATGGATGTGCTCGGTAAGCGGCTCGAGCGCTTTGGATTGACCCTGCACCCGGACAAGACTCGGTTGCTGGAGTTCCGGCGTCCGCCGGCGACGCAGCAGAGCGGGAAAGGTTCGGCGACCTTCGACTTCCTCGGGTTCACGCTGTACATGGCGCAAACCCGGGCGGGGCGATGGGAGATGCGCTGCAAGACCCGCAGCGAGCGCCTGCGACGGTCGATTCAGGCCATCGCGGCATGGTGCCGACGCTATCGGCACCTGCCGGTCAAGGTGCAGCATGCCGCGCTCGTGAGACGAATACGGGGTCACTTCAACTACTTCGGTGTCAGTGGCAACTTTCGTAGTCTGCTGCAACTCGTCGAGGAGGTCAGGCATATCTGGCTGAAGTGGCTGCGCCGCCGCAGCAACCGGACTCGTCTTTGGGGAGAGCGAGTCAAGCTTTTGTTCGAGCGCTACGCTTTTCCCCGACCTCGGATCATAGTCCAGATCTGGGGTTCGTAAATCGCAAGACGCATCAACGGAAGAGCCGGATGGTGGAAATCTCCTTGTCCGGATCTGGAGAGGGCCTCGGGGGAGCGATCCCCCGGGGCTACTCGACAAGCTAGAGCGGCGGCAGCATGGTCGTAAGGATCTTGAGCCGCAGGTACTCCTCGTCGCGTAGGCCGTACGCTCGGCGCTGGATGACCCGGATCTTGTTTCATTCGTGGTGAAGTTGATCGCGATCACGGTCGTCAGCCCGCTCGGTCCGTTCGTACGCTCGACCTTCCTCGGCAGGTGAGTGACGTCGTGCAGCGGGGGGGCTTGGGTCGGGGAGATTCTTGCGCCAAGACGCGGAGACGCCAAGTTCGGGAATTCGACCGCGAACGTCTGCCCTCCTTGGCGACTTTGCGACTTGGCGCGAGAATTTTCCCCATTCCAGGCGCGCCGCATCTCGCGCATCGCCGTAGTCCGGACGGAGCATGGGACAGAAAACGCGAAACGCTTGGTGTGGAAGGGATTGTCGGAGAGAAAAGGGATTCGCTCCTGCTTCACCTTGCCGCAGGTACGGCAAGCAACCCGTCGTACGTCGAACTCGAGCAAGACCCGGGTATCGCCACACGAGAGATCGCGCACGCGCCGCGTCCGCTGGTCCTACCAGCGTCGCTGGACGCGGCCACAGGTGCCGCAGGCCGTTTTTTCCCCCGCCGCACGAGCGTGACGACCCGCAACTTCGAGTCACCAAACACGCCGCTGACGACGTCGAGCGGGTGGAAGCCCGGGAAGCGGTACGTGTCGAGGAGTCGCCGCCGCTGTCGCGCTGGAGCCATGGCAAACGAATCGCACGTTTCGGAGCCCGCACCAACAGCTGAAACCCCGCTCCCATCAAGGGCTTTCATGGCCTGGCGGCCTCGGATTCACCCACACGAATCCGCGATGAGCCTCTTGAACGTGTCCTACGTCAACACCGGCTCCGCCGGCACGACCGGTTGCGCGCCGAAGATGAATGTCGGGCGCGTGCGCAGGACCAGCACCGGCATCACCGACAGCGCCGCGATGCACGAGATCGCCATCGCGAGCGGCATCATGGTGCCGAACAGGCGCAGGCCGAAGAAGTCCGAGAACAGCCCGAGCGCTGCGAAGCCGGCCCCGATGCTGGCCGCGACGAAGATCACCGCGCGCCCCGAGGTCTCGAGCGCGTCGTGCAGCGCGAGCGCGTCCGTTGCCGCGTGCGCGCGCTCCTCGCGCAGCCGGTACAGGAAGTAGATGCCGTAGTCGGCGCCGACGCCCCGCGGCCATCGCCATCATCGTCGCCGAGCCCATGTCGAGCTT